>NZ_CP062948.1:0-741275 GCF_014898175.1 Bifidobacterium lemurum | reverse complement strand
CAATGATATGTCCACCATCGCGATGCTCACCTGGCGCGCCAAAGGCGTCGAAGACGACACGCAGATCCTCGACGCGATCTACGAACGCTCGCATCACGCGCTCAACCGCGTGCACGAGGTCATCGACATCCTCAACGGCAAACGTGAACTGGATCCGCCGCGCCCCGCCGCCGAAGCGCCCGCGTTGGACGTCGCCATCGAGAATCTCATGGATGAGCAGGACCGACTGCTGCATATGCTGGGCTTCGTCGGCTCGTCGCATATCGAGGGCGACTTGCACGCCGACGTGGAGACGGACGATTCTCTACGCGAGACGGTGATGGCGCTGCTTGAGGAATCCTATGCGAATATCGTGCGCCATTGCCCGCCCGTCGAAGGAGGGGACGGCTACGGCGTCGCCGTCGATCTCGATGGCGACGTGATCCGCATCACCGCGACCAATCCGATTTCGCGCAAACCCGCGGTATTGCGCGGCATCCGCCACGGTCGGGGGCTGTCGCTGCACCGCACGGCCGTCGAGTCGCTGGGCGGCATGCTCGCCACCGGCGTGCAGGACGGCGTGTGGATTCTCAACGCCCGGATTCCAACCAGATAGCGATGGCGTGGGCGAGCGAGTTCGCGCCCAGCTTGTCCACCGCACGGTGCGCGTGCGTACGCACGGTCGACGTGGCGACGCCCCACTGCGCGGCGATCTGCTCGTACGACATGCCGCGCGACAGCAGATGCAGCGTCTCCGCTTCCTTCGCGCCCAACTTGGGGGCGGCGGCCTCCCGCGCATCGTCGAACGATCCGGCATCCGCCGAATCGGACCGCCCTGCGGATGGGCCGTGCGTCAGCCGCTCGTGCGCGCGCTCGGCGGTGAGGAACGTGGCCGGACGCGTGGGATCCGGATTGAAGACGCCTCCTGACGCGACCGCACGCAGCGCTTGGGCGAGCTGCGGAACATCCGCTTTGGACGCGATGCCTTGCGCGCCGGCCTCGGCGACCTGCTCGGCATAGGTGTTCGTTGCGAAAGCGGTGATCGCCAGCAGGCGCACGCGACTGGTGCGGGCGCGGATCTTGCGGCACACGCTCACGCCGGTCGACTCGCCCAGCGACATATCCACCATCAGCAGACGGGGACGGGTGTCGGGATCGAGCGCCTTGGCGATGGCCTCCTGCGCGGCGGCCGCGCCCCACATCCACTGCGCGCCGGGCAGCAGCTGCGGCAGAATCCCCTTGATCGCCAGCAGCGCCATACGGTCGTTGTCCACCGCCGCCACCGGAACCGGCAGGGCGGTCGCTCCCTTCGCTTCACTCATACGCTCCAGTGTACTGGCGGCGCGTTGGATTCGACGTATGCTCACAAGCGCCGTCAGCTTATGCAAACGAGACGTATGGTGGCGGTATGAGCACTGGCCGATCCTTGTTTTTCCTGCCGCTTCGCGAACGCCACCGTGCCATACGCGCGGTCGTGCTGTTTCCGTTTGCCGGAGCGGTGGCGGCATGAGCGCCGGATCGCCACCCATGCGGGCGGGCTGACGCGGGGCGCGTCACGGGTCGGTTTGTTGCGTGGCTGACGTATCGTGGAAGCAACGGAACCGACTGACTTTGGGACACCACTATGAGCGATTTTCAGCCGTTTTATGACGTCAATCTGACCTATGAGGACAACTACCGGCGCGGGCCGTTCGGCGCGTTCGCCGAAGCGCTCGCCGGACAAGGGGAAGAGGCGGGAATCCGGGCCGGATCCGGAGCATCCGCCGATACCGACGGTTCCAACGTTTCGGCCGTCATGCCAGTTTTGGAAACGCAGGTTTCTGAAACGCAGGGCGGTGACGCGGATGCAGTTGGCATGCCCGCCGAATCGTTCCTCGGCTTCCCCGTGAACCTGCCGTTCGGCATCCCCGCGGGGCCCCTGCTCAACGAGAAGTTCACCACGGCCGCGTTTCTCATGGGCTTCGATCTGGCCGTCTACAAAACCGTGCGCTCGCGGGCGTGGGGCTGCAACGCCTTTCCGAACGTGCTGGCCGTGCATCCGCGTTCGGCCGATGGCTCGCTGACGCCGGGGTCGGCGGAATTGGACGAAGGCGTGCTCGCCGACACCAATTACGAGCTGCCGATCTCCATTTCGAACTCCTTCGGCGTGCCCAGCCGCGATCCCGACGAATGGCAGCCGGATATGCGCAAGGCCATCGCCGCCGCCGGGACGGGGCAACTGCTGGTGCCGAGCTTCCAGGGATCGCGCGTCGAGGGGATGGATGAGGCCGCGTACATCGCCGACCATGTCACGACCGCCCGGCTGGTGTGCGAGACCGGCGCGGGACTGATGGAGATGAACACGAGCTGTCCGAACGAAGGGCACAACCGGTTGCTGTGCCATGATCCGCAACTGGTCGGGCGCATCACCGAAGCCGTGAAGAATGAAATCGGCGAGCGGCCGTTGGTCATCAAACTCGCCTACATCCCCGACGACGGCGCTTTGGAGACCATGGTGTGCGAAACCGCCGCGCGTGGCCGTGTGCAGGGGTTCTCGACGATCAACACCATCTCCGCGCGTCTGGTCGACGCCGACGGCAATCAGGCGCTGCCCGGCGCGGGACGTGAGCGTTCCGGCGTGTGCGGCAACGCGATCCGCGGCGCCGGACTCGACATGGTGGGGCGTCTCGCCGCGATCCGCGAACGTCTCGGACTGGACTTCGCGATCGTCGGCGTGGGCGGAGTCATCGAACCCGAAGACTACGACGCCTATCGGAAGGTCGGCGCGAACGCCGTCATGTCCGCAACCGGCGCCATGTGGGATGCGACGCTCGCCCGCCGCATCAAAGCCTCCCGCTAGTCCGACGCCCCGCCGTCCGGTTCCCGTTCTTATTCCGAGCGGATCATCCCTCCCACCGACGTTGTGGGCTATTTCGCATCCTTGTCGTTCCTTTTCCGTTTCCCCATCGTCATCCCTTTTCCGTCCCCATCGTCATCCCGAGCGCAGTCGAGGGATCTGAGAGCCTTTGCCGCACTGAGATTCTTGCGTCTCCGCTTCGCTCCGCTCTGGATGACGGCAGGTGCTGCGCTTGGGGCGATGAAAGGAGGGATGTTCCACTGCGGGTGGCGGCTCGAAACGCCCGGAATATCCTCAAAAGGTTCATCCGATGGCGCATTTCACGGGGCTAACACATGCGATATGGCAAACTGAGAACCAGTGTTTTCGCGAAAGCCCGAGAGTCGAAAGAGGTAGCTGTGGTCGAGAACGAAAATGACGTGCTGCATGTGGTGGGCGGCAAGCCGCTGAACGGCAAGATCAAGGTGCGTGGCGCGAAGAATTTCGTGAGCAAGGCGATGGTGGCCGCGTTGCTGGCTCCGGGCACATCGGTGTTGAAGAACGTGCCGGAGATCCGCGACGTGCATGTGGTGTCGGACCTGCTGCGCCTGCACGGCGTTGACGTGGACGTGAACGGAGACAAGGGCATCGTCACCATCAACGCGACGAACGTGCAGTTGGCCGATGTCGCCGACGTGGATACGCTCTCGGGCTCCTCCCGCATTCCGATCCTGTTCTCCGGACCGCTGCTGCACCGTTTGGGCGAGGCGTTCATTCCGGCGTTGGGCGGCTGCAACATCGGCGGCCGACCGATCGACTTCCATCTGGAGACGCTGCGCAAGCTGGGCGCGAACGTGGACAAGGAGCATAAGGACGGCATCCACATCACCGCGCCGAACGGCTTGACCGGCGCGAAGATCCACCTGCCGTACCCCTCCGTGGGCGCGACCGAGCAGACGCTGCTCGCCGCGGTGCTCGCCAAAGGCAAAACCGAACTGTCCGGTGCCGCGACCGAGCCGGAGATCATGGATCTGGTGGCCGTGCTGCAGAAGATGGGCGCGATCATCTCCGTGGACGTGGACCGCACCTTCCGTATCGAAGGCGTCAAGGAGCTCAAGGGCTACACGCACACCGCGCTCACCGACCGCATCGAGGCCGCGTCCTGGGCTTCGGCGGCGCTGGCCACGCATGGCGACATCTTCGTCAAGGGTGCCACGCAGCCCGAGATGATGACCTTCCTGAACGTGTTCCGCAAAATCGGCGGCGAATTCGACATCACGGACAAGGGCATCCGATTCTGGCATCCGGGCGGCGACCTGAAGCCCGTGGCCATCGAAACCGACGTGCATCCCGGCTTCATGACCGATTGGCAGCAGCCGCTGGTGGTGGCGCTCACCCAGGCGAACGGCCTGTCGATCGTGCATGAAACCGTGTACGAGAACCGATTCGGATTCACCAAGCCGCTGGTGCAGATGGGCGCGACGATCCAGCTGTACCGCGAATGCCTGGGATCCCTGCCCTGCCGCTTCCAACAGCGCAACTACAAGCATTCCGCGGTGATCTTCGGCCCCACGCCGCTGACCGGACGCGATATCGAGGTGCCGGATCTGCGCGGCGGCTTCAGCCATCTGATCGCGGCGCTGACGGCCTCCGGCCCGTCGAATGTGCGCGGCATCTCCCTGATCGACCGCGGCTACGCCGACTTCCGCGGCAAGCTCGCCGCCCTCGGTGCCGAAGTCGACTGATTCTTGGGTCTTGAAGTCGCTCGCGTAAAAGCTGTCGCTGAGTTTTAGTCAGCGACGCAAATTACGCGGACATCGCCCGACCTCCGTAAAAAACGCCGCTGACTCGCAATCAGCGGCGTTTTTTACGGAAGTCCGCCGTTTGCCGTGTAAAAACATTCACTGAGTGTGCGTCAGCGATAGGTTTTACGCGAGGCGATGTGGCGGGGTTGAAACGTTCTCCCGACTCAGTCGTCGAAATGGTGGAAGATCGGGGTGCCGATGAGGGTCAGCGCGATCATGGCCAGACCGGAGACGAGCAGCACGGCCGCGACCGGGAACCGGTCGTAGGCCCAGCCGTACAGCATCTGGCCGAGTGGCTGCGCGCACATGGCTAGCGAACTGGCCAGCGACATCACCTTGCCGGTCATCTCCTGCGGTGTGCGCAGTTGGATGGCGGGGATGGCGATGAGATTGGTGAAGCTGCAGGCGATCACCACGGCGCAGCTGAATGCGACCAGAACCGCGAGTTTCGCCCAGTTGCCGATCGGCAGCACGAAGGCGATGCCCTGCGGGATCAGGGCGAGGGCCAGCGCGTACAGCGACGGGGCCATATGGTCGATGGTGAGTCTGGCCGCGACAGTGCCGGCGATGAACGCGCCTGCCACGCCCGCCACGCCGAGTATTCCGTCGCTGAATCCGTAGACGGTGGCGTCGAAGCCGAGCACGGTGCGGATGATGTAAGGGAATCCGACCGCCGAATAGCCAGCGACGACGAAGTTGAGTATGGCGGCGAACATCATGAGTTTGAGGATGTTCGGTCGTTCGTATATGAGGAAGCGCACGCCGGCCTTGAGGTCGTCAAGCACCGAGGGCAGTGGGGTGTTCATGACGGTGACGTTTGGAGCAGTTCCGTCTGGAATGGTTTGGTCGGTTTGGTCGGGCTGAACAGGGAGATTGGTCTGATTGAGGAGATTGGCGGATTCGGCATGGTTGGCGGCTTCGGCCGCGGTGCCTGTGGCTGTCATGTGCGTGGTTGTCGCGTCCGTGACTGCCGCATCGGCGGCGCCGCGCGGGTTGCCGAGGCGGATGAAGCATTCGAGCGCGGCGGCGAGGACGAAGCTCGCGACGGCGATGCACATCATCAGGTGGATGCCGAAGAATGAATACAGCACGCCGCCGAGAAAGCTGGGCAGCAGCGAGGCGAGCTGCTGCACCTGGTTGACGACGGCCATGCCTTGGCGCAGCGTGCCGGAGTCTTGTCCACGTAGCAGTTGGGGGAGCGCGGCCTGCACGGTCGGGGTTTCGAACGCGCCGAGCACCGCGAGCAATATCTGCATGGCGGCCACGGCGGCGATGTTGAAGCCGAGCGCCGCGAACACCAGCGCGCACGCCAGCACCAGCGCGCCGGAGGCCGCGTCGAGCGCCACCATGATGGTGCGTCGGTTGACGCGGTCGGCGAGCACGCCGCCGAGAGGGGAGAGCAGAATCGTCGGCACGATGGAGACGGCCAGCACGGTGGCGAAGGCGGTGGCCGAGCCGGTTTCGTCGAGCACCCACATCGACATGGCGAATCGCAGCGTCATATTGCCGAACAACGAGATGCCTTGGCCCGCGACCAGCAGCACGAAATCGCGCGAGCGCAGCGGGCTGGTGTTGTTTCGATTGCTGTTGCGATGGTTGCGATTGTCGTGACCGTCGTGACAGATGCGGGTGCTGTGGGCTGCATACCTGTTAAGGCTGTCGCGGATATTACGACTTTCTGTGGGATGTGCGGAATCGCGGTTCATGGCTGCCTCCTTACATACCGACCGACGGTATGAATAATGGCCATGGTTATGGCCGGGTGATCGTGATGGTGGTATCGGTTGTGGATTATCGGCTGCGGGTTATCTGTATGGGTGCGGTCGGGACGTGGGACGTTTATTGCGCCGCCGATCCGTCATCGCCAGACCGCTGCGTTGCTTCGCCGGTGTGTGATTCGTCCACGCTGAGGAACGCCGCGTAGCCGTCGGCGAGCTGGTCGGAGAGTTCGTCGGTGAGCAGCGGCACGCCAAGCGAATCGCACATCAGGGCGAGCGCTTTGACGCGATGCCGCAGTTCAGCCTGCGTGCCCGGGTAGAACGTCGGCGCCAGCCAGTAGTTGGTGAGCAACGAGATGATCTCCGCCGCCTCGCGCGGATAATCGGTGGTGATCGAGCCGTCCTCGATTCCCGCGTCGATCAGTTCGAGGAACATGTCGGCCACGGTGGTGCGCCATGCCCTGAGGTTGGCGGCCAGTGTCGTGGGGTCCTCCAGAGTGGGGTAGGCCTCGCCCATCAGTCGCATATGCGGCATGTTCGCCACCGAGTTGGCGATCAGCGCGCGCATTTTGTGCAGGCCGTCCAGCGAGTCGTCATTGCGGATGGGGGAGGCCTTCATGCGCTGGCCGTCCTCCTCGCACAAGGCGTCGAGGATCGTCTCTTTGGAGGCGAAATGGTGGTAGATCGCGCCTTTGGAAAGGTCGCCAAGCTCATCGAGGATGTCGCGCATGGTGGTGTGCTCGTAGCCCTTGGTGAAGAACAGCTTCTGCGCGGCGTCGAGAATGCGGCGTCGTGTGACTTCGGGATGCGCGTTGCGTGCCATGTTCCTCGCTCCTATGGATGCGCTTCGTTTTTGTTGACGTTTGATCTCATTATACATACCGACGGTCGGTATGTCGTGTAATTTACGACGCTGACGAATGCTCAGCGTCGTAAATTACATGGCAGATGGGGAACTTCCGTAAAATGCGACGCTGGGCATTCGTCAGTGTCGCAAATTACGGAAGTCCCCTGTTTGCCGCGTAAAACATGCCGTTGACTGAAACTCAGCGGCGGAATTTGTGGAAATCCGCCTTTTGCCGCGTAATTTGTGACGCTGGCTGTGATGGGTTGGGTTGGCGGGCACAACGGGCGGGCGGTCGGAGCGGCGGTGTCGCTTGTCTCGGTAGACTGGGGAGAATGAGTCCTGAAGCGTTAAGTGCACTGATTTCCACGATTGCCCACAACCTGGTCGCCGCCGGACAGGCCGGCCAGCTCACCGACGACCTCATCCCCCCGGTCGACAAGCTCGCCGTCATGCGCCCCAAGGATCGCGCGCACGGCGACTGGGCCTCCAACATCGCCATGCAGCTGGCCAAAAAAGCCGGCATGAAGCCCCATGATCTGGCCGAGCTTTTCGCCGCCGAACTGACCGCCGACCCCGGCATCAAGTCCGTCGAGGTGGCCGGTCCCGGCTTCATCAACATCACCCTCGACTCCGCCTCGGCCGCCGCCGTGGTGGATTCCGTGCTCGAGGCCGGCCAGGCCTTCGGCAAGAACGACCATCTGGGAGGCGAGACGCTCAATCTCGAGTTCGTCTCCGCCAACCCCACCGGCCCGATCCACATCGGCGGCACCCGCTGGGCGGCCGTCGGCGATTCGATGGCCCGCGTGCTCGAGGCCAACGGCGCCAAGGTCGTGCGCGAATACTACTTCAACGACCACGGCGAGCAGATCAACCGCTTCGCCAAGTCGCTGGTCGCCGCCTGGGCGCACGACAACGACCTCGGCGCGCTCGGCTACAACACCGAAACCCCCGGCGACGGCTACAAGGGCGCCTACATCAACGAGATCGCCGCCCGCGTGCAGGAGGAGGCCAAGGCCGACGGCGTGGAACTCACCGCGCTCGAACACAGCGACGGCGGCCTGGACGACGACGGCCTGCCCGTCGGCGAGGGCGACTCCGCCCTGCGTGAGGAGTTCCGCAAACGCGCCGTGCCGATGATGTTCGACGAGATCCGCAAGTCCATGAAGGACTTCCGCGTGCGCTTCGACGTGTGGTTCCATGAGAACAGCCTGTACGAGGCCGGCGAGGTGGAGCGCGCCATCGACGACCTGCGCGAGCGCGGCGACATCTACGAGAAGGACGGCGCCACCTGGTTCGAATCCACCAAGCACGGCGACGACAAGGACCGCGTGATTCTGAAATCCAACGGCGAATACGCCTACTTCGCCGCCGACATCGCCTACTACCGCAACAAGCGCAAGCGCGAGAACGATCCGGCCGACGTGGCGATCTACATGCTCGGCGCCGACCACCACGGCTACATCGGCCGCATGATGGCCATGTGCGCCGCCTTCGGCGACGAGCCGGGCAAGAACATGCAGATCCTCATCGGCCAGCTCGTCAACGTGATGAAGGACGGCAAGGCCGTGCGCATGTCCAAGCGCGCCGGCAACGTCGTGACCCTGGACGACCTCGTCGAGGCCGTCGGCGTGGACGCCGCCCGCTACTCGCTGGCCCGCACCGACTACAATTCGCCGGTCGACATCGACCTGAACCTGCTCGCCAGCCACACCAACGAAAACCCGGTGTACTACGTGCAGTACGCGCACGCCCGCTCCTGCAACGTGGACCGCAACGCGGCCGCCGCCGGCGTGAGCGCCGACGTGGCCGACCTGTCCCTGCTCGACACCGAAGCCGACGGCGAGGTGCTCGCCGCGCTCGCCCAATGGCCCGCCGTGCTGCGCGAAGCCGGCGACAAGCGCGCCCCGCACCGCGTGGCCCACTACCTCGAGGATCTGGCCGCCGCCTACCACAAGTGGTACAACGTCGAGCGCGTCGTGCCGATGGCCCTGACCGAACCCGAGGAACGCCTGGCCGAGGCCGAACGTGAGGCGCTGCGCATCGCCAAGAATCCCGAACCGGCCCGCGCCGCCGCCCGACTCAAGCTCAACGACGCGGTCCAGACCGTCATCGCGGCCGGGCTTGATCTGCTCGGCGTCGAAGCGCCGGAAAAGATGTGACGGCGGACCACCGCCAGCCAACAACCTTCGAACGTCGCCGCGGGCAACGGTCCCAACCGTCCGCGGCGATGCCGTAATCGTCCCACTGAAGAGCGCAAGAGAACGCAGGAAGGACCGAAGACATGCCCATCACCCCCATCTGGCCCGAAGCCACGGCCGTGAATGAAACCGGCGAACTGACTTTCCATGGCCGCACAGCCTCCAGCCTGCTTGATGAATTCGGCTCGCCGCTCTACCTCATCGACACCGACGAGGTAGCCGTCCGCGCCCGCCGCTTCGTGCGCGCCGCGGCTGACGCCTTCACCACCTCGACCACGCATGTGAGCTTCGCCGGCAAAGCGTTCCTGAGCAAAGAGATCGCGCGCATCGTCACCGAAGCGGGCATGCTCGTCGACACCTGCACCATGGGCGAGATGCGCATCGCCCTCGCCGCCGGTGTGCCCGGCCGCCGTCTCGTGCTGCACGGCAACAACAAATCCGACGAGGAGATCGCGCTCGCCATCGAAGAGGGATTCGCGAAAATCGTGGTCGACGAGCCCGACGAGCCCGAACGCATCGCCCGCATCGCCCGTTCGCTCGGCAGACGCGCGCGCGTGATGCTGCGCGTCACCGCCGGCATCCACGCGGGCGGACACGAATACATCTCCACCGCGCATGAGGACCAGAAATTCGGCGTGCCGCTGCTGGCCGCCGGTGCCGACGCGGGCGTGCTCGACGTGCTCGACGATCTGGCGGGAATCACGCCCGCCGTGGCCAATGCGCGGCTTGCCCAGACCACGGGTGTCGTCGCGAGTGGGGTCGCGAGCGGAGAAGCGGATGGTTCCGCCGCCGGGCAGTCCGCCGAATCGTCCGACTCCGCGCACGCCGCCCGACAGGGAGATTCGACCTCGCGGGATTCCGGCGCGCGCGAACTGCAGTACGACGTGAAATACCCGTACGACCTGAGCCATGAGGAGATCCCCGAGTCCGACCGCGCCCTCGCCGCCGCCATGGAGACCGTGGCCGACGGACCGGCGCTCGCCGTGCTCAAGGACATCCTCGCGCGGCAGGCCGATCTGGAGCTTGTGGGCATCCACTCGCATATCGGCTCCAATATCCACGAGGCCGACGCGTTCATCCAAGCCGCCAAGCGCATGATGCTGCTGCGCAAAACCTTCTACGCGACCGACGCCTACACGCTGCCCGAGGTGGATCTCGGCGGCGGCTACTCCGTGGCCTACACGGACGGCGAGGACCGTATGGACGTCGAGGCCGAGCTCAAACGTCTGGCCGAGGCCGTGCTGGCGACGAACCGCGCGCTCGGCATGCCCATGCCGGCCGTCAGCTTCGAGCCGGGACGTTGGATCGTCGCGCCCGCGGGCGTGACGCTGTACCGCGTCGGCACCGTCAAGCACGTGCATCTGGCCGACGCGCGCGACGCCGCCGGCGAGCCGATCGACGAGCGCGTGTACGTCTCCGTCGACGGCGGCATGAGCGACAACATCCGCCCGGCCCTGTACGGCGCCGACTACACCGCGCGGCTCGCGAACCGGCGTGGGGCGGCCGAGACGATGCTGGCGCGCGTGGTCGGCATGCACTGCGAATCCGGCGACATCGTCGTGCATGAGGTGCGGCTGCCTGCCGACGTGACGCGCGGCGACATCCTCGCCGTGCCGGTCACCGGCGCGTACGGCCGCACGATGGCCAGCAACTACAACCAGGCGCTGATCCCCGCCGTCGTCGCCGTCTCGCACGCCGACGCGCATGTCATGCTGCGCCGCCAGACCGTCGACGACCTGCTCGCTTTGGATGTCAGCGAATAGACGCGCGTTTCCGTCTTCCGTCATCCTGAGCGGAGCGCAGCGTAGTCGAAGGATCTCACGCCCTTGGCCCCAGCAAAAAGCGTGAGATCCTTCGACTACGGGCTACGCCCTCCGCTCAGGATGACAAGAAAAAGGAGCGCTCCGCTCGGGATGACGGGTGAAGCGGTCTGATGGTCTCCGTCCGTGATGACGAAACGGGGTTCCTTCTCAACTGAGAAGGAACCCCGTTTCGTATGGAAGCAGGCTTTCGCTGGGAGTAGTCTCGCAGCGAGACGCGGCTACTTGGTGGTCATCGTGCCTAGCGCGGCGCCGGCGGTGGTATCGCCGGACGTGGTGAGGTCGAGCGCGGCGATGGTGTCCGGATTGGTGAACACCACGATCACGTCGGTGGGCTTGCCGGCGGCCTTCACCGCCTCGAGGTCGACCTTCTCGACGGGCTCTCCGGCGGTGACCGTCTGCCCTTGGGAGACCAGCATCTCGAACGGCGCGCCGCCCAGCTGCACGGTGTCGACGCCGATATGCACCAGCACTTCGACTCCGCTGGGGGTGGTGATGCCCACGGCGTGCTTGGCGTCCGCCACGGTGGTCACCGTGCCGGCGACCGGCGCGAGCACCGTGCCCGAGGTCGGCACGACGGCGAAACCATCGCCGAGGATCTTGGCGGCGAAGGTCTCATCGGGCACTTCGGTGACGGGCTTGAGCGCGCCGTCTACGGGGGCGACGACCGGTTCGCCGGCGGGAGCCGCCGGGGTTTCGGGCGTGTCGTCGCGGTGGAACAGGGAAGAGAATAAGCCGGCCATGAATGGGTCCTTTCGGCTGTGTGCGTACGGATGGTGGGATGGGATATTCCACGGCCGGGCGGATCGGATACGAAATCCGTTCGGCCCGGCCGCGGAGAACTGAACCTATCTCACTCAGGCTTTCTGATGGATCTCCTCCATGGCGTCGGCCACGGCCTGCACCTGGGTGCCGACCACGACCTGGATGTTCTTCGCGTCAAGCACCTTGACGCCCGGAACACCGGCCTTGCGGATGGCGTCGAGATCGACCTTCGAGGTGTCGTGCACGCCCATGCGCAGACGGGTCACACAGTTCTCGATGTCCACGACGTTCTCCTTGCCGCCGAGCGCGTTGTAGAGCGTGCTGGCGAGCGAGGCGTACTTGTCGCCGGCGGGAGCGGCGGCGGGCTTCTTCTCCTCGGCGCCGGTGTCCATGATGCCGGCCACGGCGGCGGTCGCCGCGTCGTCGTCATCGCCACGGCCCGGGGTCTTCATATCGAACTTCTTGATCAGGAAGGTGAACAGGAAGTAGTAGATGAAGGCGAAGACGATGCCCTGCAGGATCAGCATCCACGGCATATTCGCCTGCGGCACGCGCAGGGACAGGAACCAGTCGATGAAGCCTGCGGAGAAGTTGAAGCCTGCGATCCACTGGAAGGCGGCGGCGATGAACACCGACAGGGCGGTGAGCAGCGCGTGCACCACGTACAGCGGGAAGGCGGCGAACATGAAGGAGAACTCGAGCGGCTCGGTCACGCCGGTGAGGAAGGCGGCGAGACCACCGGCCAGCATCAGGGAGCCGACGGCCTTCTTGTTCTCGGGCTTGGCGCAGCGGTAGATGGCGAACGCGCCCGCGGGCAGACCGAACATCATGATCGGGAAGAAGCCGGCCTGGTACATACCGGTGACGTACACGCCCCACGGATGGAATCCGCCGGTGGCGAGGGCCGCCGGGGTGGTGCCGTCAAGGCCGCCGACGCCGTTCCAGAACTTGGTGATGTCGTCGATGCCGGCCAGGTTGAACCAGAACACGTTGTTCAGCGCGTGGTGCAGGCCGGTCGGGATGAGCAGGCGGTTGAAGAACGCGTAGATGGCGGCGCCCACGGCACCCATGCCCATCAGGGACTCGCCGAACCAGACCAGGCCGTTGTAGACGACCGGCCACACGAACAGCAGGATGAGCGAGATGACCGACATGATCGCGGCGGTCAGGATCGGCACGCAGCGGCGGCCGGAGAAGAACGCCAGGAAGTCGGGCAGTTTCGTCTTGCCGAACCTGTTGTAGAGCGCGCCGGCCACGCAGCCGACCATGATGCCGAAGAACACGTTCTTGTTGCCGATGGCGCCGGCGGCGAAGGCCGGGTTCTCAGTGGCGACGGTTTCGGCGTCGAAGCCGAGGAACATGCTCGCGGAGCCCATGATCGTGGTGACGGTCATAAAGCCGACGAGACCGGAAAGCGCGGAGGCGCCGTCCTTGTCGCGGGCCATGCCGATGGCGACGCCAACGGCGAACAGCAGACCCAGGTTGTCGAGGATCGCGGAGCCCGTCTTGCACAGATACGCGGCGACGACGTTATTGCCGCCCCATCCGCTCGGGTCGATCCAGTAACCGATGCCCAGGAAGAGTGCAGCCGCAGGCAGGCACGCAACGGGCAGCATAAGCGCGCGACCAAGCCGCTGAACGTATGCTTTCATTCCTAATCCTCCCTCTTGAGGGTTATGAGCGGTGAATTGTTCTCGCATGACCTTTCTCTCTGTCCGTCGCGTCTCCTCCGCCTTTGGATTCAACGGACGGGCGTGCCAAGCAGCACCGCTTCAATTGACAATGGTACGGCACCGAAAGGCTCGTGTCATCCAATTCGTTAAGATTCTTTCCGATTTGTGTTGGAGGCGAGACATCCCTTGAGCCGCTTAACGTAACGGGCAGTTGGGTTCCGGGGGGTTATGGGGGTGCGCTGTATTTTTGTTAGAGTTCTTATATATACGGCGTGTCGGATTCGGACCGTAGAATGGCCCAGGTAAACGCCGGATGCGAAGGAAGGACCCCTTGTGGCATTTGAGAACGAAACCCCGATCCGTGTAGGACTGCTCGGCGCCGGCACCGTCGGCTCGCAGACCGCCCGCCTTATCGTCGAACAGCGCGACGAGCTCGCGGCCCGCGTCGGACGCCCGATCGAACTGACCGGCGTCGCCTGCCTCGATCCGGCCGAAACCGATCCCTTCCCGTGGATCGACAAGTCCATCGTCACCACCGACACCATGCATGTGGCGACCAATTCCGACATCGTCATCGAGCTCATCGGCGGCACCAACGTGGCTCGCGCCTTCGTGCTCGCCGCCATCGAATCCGGCGCGTCCGTCGTGACCGCCAACAAGGCGCTGCTCGCCAAGTACGGCCCGGAGATCTACGCCGCGGCCGAAGCCAAGGGCGTCGACATCTACTTCGAGGCGTCCGTGGGCGGCGCGATCCCGTTCCTGCGCCCCCTGCGCGAATCCCTTGTGGGCGACAAGGTGACCAGCATGCTCGGCATCGTCAACGGCACCACCAACTACATCCTCGACGAGATGACCACCAAGGGCCTGCAATTCGACGACGTGCTCAAGGACGCCCAGGCCAAGGGGTACGCCGAAGCCGATCCGACCGGCGACATCGAAGGCTATGATGCCGCCAACAAGGCCGCCATCATGGCCACGCTCGGCTTCCACACCGCTGTGGGCATCGACGACGTGACCGTCGAGGGCATCACCAAGATCACCGCCGACGACATCGCCGCCGCCACCGCCGAAGGCAAGGTCATCAAGCTGCTCGCCGTGGTCGAGAACGGCGAGGCCGGCGTCTCCGCGCGCGTCTACCCGGCGCTGATCGACGAATCGCATCCGCTCGCCTCCGTGCGCGGCTCGTTCAACGCCGTGTTCGTCAAGGCCGAGGCCGCCGACGACCTGATGTTCTACGGACGCGGCGCGGGCGGCGCGCCCACCGCCTCCGCCGTGGTGGGCGACGTGGTCACCGTGGCGCGCCACATCGCCGCCGGCACCACCGGCCCGTCCATCCCGCTGTACAAGGACCTGCCCAAGGCGCCGATCAACGCCTCCAAGGCGGCCTTCGCCGTGCGCTTCCTCATCCACGACAAGCCGGGCGTGCTCGCCGCGATCGCCAAGGAATTCGCCGACCACGGCGTGTCCATTAACGGCGTGAACCAGGATTTGAAGCCCACCATGACCGATCCGGGCTATGACGGCGAGATTCAGCAGCTGCGTCTGGTGACCCATCTGACCGACGAGGTGACGCTGCGCGAGACCGTGCAGGCCGTCTGCCAGCTCGACTGCGTGACCGGCGAGCCGTCGATCCTGCGCGTGATGGACTGACGGGCAAACCGCGAGCCGTGACCGACGGAACGCTCCGGTGGGGCGTTCCGTGGGAATGAAGCCGCGAACCGTGACCCCGACCCGGTGGGCGTTCCGTGAGCGCAATGCTGTGAATTGTGTTCGTCAACGCCCGGCGGGAATGAAACCGAACCGTGACCGACAACGCCCCAGTGGGCGTCCCATGGGAATAAAACGCCGCCATAACAATGTCTGTGAGGAAACCATGCGACCTGTAACCAACCGCGTCACCGTGCGCGTGCCCGCCACCAGCGCCAACCTCGGCTCCGGTTTCGACACCGTCGGTCTGGCGCTCGACTACCACGACGAACTCGTGTTCACGGTGTCCGACGACCCGGCCGACACGAGCGCGCATGTGATCATCCACGGCGAGGGCGAGGACACGCTGCCGCGCGACGAGACGCATCTGGTGGTCTCCACCTTCCGGCGCGCCTGCTCCACCTTCGGGCTTGGTCGTTTCGGCTTCACGTTGGAGGCGACCAACAATATTCCGCAGGCGCGCGGCATGGGATCGTCCGCCGAGGCGATCGTCGCGGGCATCGCGGCGGCGGCCGCCTTCGCGCAAAGCGGTGAGCTCAACCGCGACGCCATTTTCGAGCTGGCCGCGAATATCGAGGGCCACCCCGACAATGTGGCGCCGGCCGTGTACGGAGGACTCACCGTCTCGTGGGATTTCGAAACCGGCGAAGGCGTCGGCTCCGTGCCGATTCCCGGCGGTGAGCCGCTGCACGGCGGATTCCACACCGTGAACTATCCGGTGGATGGAGCCGTTACGGCCGCCGTGTTCGTGCCCGACTACGAACTCTCCACGGAAAAGGCGCGGCAGGCGCTGCCTGGGCAGCTGCCTTACCGTGACGCGATCTACAACGTCTCGCGTGTGGGTTTGCTGCCGGCCGCGATGAATCCGCGCGTGCTCGCCCAGACCTCAGGCGACGGCGAGAACGCCGAAGCGTTGGAGCGGGCCGCGCGCGAGGCGAACGCGCTGCTGTTCAGCGCCACGCAGGACAAGCTGCACCAGCCGTATCGCGCGCCGTTGATGGCCCCCTCGTGGGAACTGATCGAAACCTTCCGCGCCAAGGGCTACGCGGCCGCCGTCTCCGGCGCGGGGCCGTGCGTGCTGGTGCTGCATTACGGCGACGCGCGTGAGGCCATCGACGAGGTGGCCGCCGAACAGCTTGCGTCAGGTCACTGGCGCGTGCTGCACCTGCCCATCAACGCCCGCGGCGTCGAAGTGGAGCGTGCCTAGACGGTGCTGTTGAGCGTGTGAGACGTGAATCGGCGTTCGACGGGAGCCAATGCTTGGCGTGCGTTACTGTTGCGCGTGCGGGACGTGACTGAGATGCCTCGACTACGCTCGGTATGACGCAGTCATCGCTTGGTATGACGAAGGACGTCGTTCAGCGTCTCCGCAACCAGTTGGCACTTGGGGCCTCCAGTTGGCACCCGCTCTTGGAGCCACGGCAATGGCCGGCGGCGAAGAAGCTTGAGAAATCAAGATTCCCACCACCGGCCATCTGCAAGGTCAAGCGATCCGGGTGCCAACTGGAGGCCCCAAGTGCCAACTGGTTGTCATCGACATGAGCGGTGGGCTGCTGATAAGGTGTCGGATATGAGTGTTCCGCTGATTCTTGCCTCGAAATCCGTTCCGCGCCGCAATGTGCTCAACTCGGCCGGCGTATGCCCGACGATTCGGGTCTCGCATGTCGACGAGCCGGCCGCATTGGAGCGCGCCGCGCGCGAGGCGGGCGTCGCAGTCGCTGATCTGAGCGTCGACCAGCGTGTGATGATTCTCGCCGAAGCCAAGGCGCAGGCCGTGCATCAGGCATATCGGGACGTCGCCGCCACCGCGGCCGCGGCCCATGGCGAGCGTGTGACCGGATATCCGCTGCGGGCGGCGGAAGTCGCCGAAGCCGGCATGTCCGCCGACGGCGATGACTCCAAGGGCGCTGAGCACGTCGCGCACGCCGGCGGCAATGCGGGTGCGGGTGCGGGTACCGATACCGATGGTGGCATCTCCAAGAACGCTGAACCTTCCAGCATCCTCGCCGGCCCGCAGCTCGATTACTCGAAGGCCTCCGTGGCCACCACACGCGATTTCTCCGGTGTGAGCATCCCCACCGAAACCGAGCCGATCAGCGTGATCGTCGGAGAACAGGCCGGATTGTCGCGTAGCGCGGTCGGTCCGCTGATTCTTGGCTGCGATTCGATGTTCCTGATGAACGGCGAATGCTACGGCAAGCCGCACAGCGTGGAGGTGGCCCGCGAACGTCTGCGCGCGATGCGCGGCCATACCGGCGAATTGTGGACCGGCCACTGCCTGATCGACTTCGCCACCGGCCGTGTGGCGCGCGGCACCAGTCACGCGAAGGTGCATTTCTGCGACTACACGGATGACGACATCGAACGCTACATCGCCACCGGCGAGCCGTTGGAAGTGGCCGGATCCTTTACGTTGGAAGGCTTCGGCGGCGCGTTCATCGACGGCATCGAAGGCGACCCGCACGGCATCATCGGCCTGAGCTTGCCGTTGGCGCGCAGGCTGTGCGCCGAACTCGGCGTCTCCTGGACCGATCTGTGGAATGTGGGCCGCGGCGTCAAAGAGCCCGAAGACAAGGCCAGCGGCGTGGCGCATGCCGAATCGGCGCAACAAAACGGACTGGGCGGCACCCCCAAAAACGCCGTCATCATCCCTCCGAAGGAGAACGTGCACCAGCCCGGCGACGGATGGATCGAGTGCGCGTGCGGCCGCAAGCATTGGGGAACCAACGGCGCGTCCGGCATCCTGTTGGCCCGCCGCGACGAGGCCAGCGGCGAGGTGACCCATGTGGTGATGCAGCATCGCGCGATGTGGAGCGCCGAAGGCGGCACTTGGGGCATTCCGGGCGGCGCGACCGCCGACGGGGAGAATCCGATCGAAGGCGCGCTGCGCGAATCCTACGAAGAGGCGAACATCACCCCGGAAGACATCGAAGTGGTGGGCGCATACCGCGAGGACCACGGCCCGTGGGCCTACACCACGGTGTTCGCGTTCGAAAAGCCCGGTCACCGCGTGGAGCCTAAGGCCAACGACGATGAAAGCATGGAGATCGAATGGGTGCCGGTCGACGACGTGCCCAACCGCAAACTGCTGACCGCCATGCGCACCGACTGGCCGAATTTCGCCGCCCGTCTGCGTGAGCTAGCCGCGCAGGCGCGGTGAGCCGCTGGCGGCCGGATTCCCGTTCCGTAAGGGCGGGAGACACCCCGTCCCTCAAGGCGCGGTTCGCGGCTGGGGCTTGTGCGGTCGGGTTCCGGCGGAGATGCCTCGACTTCGCTCGGCATGACGGGTTGATGACGCGCGGTATGGCGGGTCGAGACACTCGGTATGGTGAGGTTTGGCGCGGCAGGCGGGTTGGCGGCTCGTGCCACTGGCTCGTGTCGTTGTCCCGTGCGCGAACCCGTGACGCTGACACGTGACATTGGCGCGCGTTGCTGGCCCGCGTATTCTCCGGGACGATATGTCCTCCGCAGGAATGAGACGCAGGGCCGGCGCGAATCGTCCCTATGCCTGATGGCCGCCGCCGCGCGCGGACCGTAGCGTTACGGGTATGAACACAATGATTCCCGTACTCACTGCCACCGATCTGGTGATGGACTACTCCGCACGCTCCTCCGCCGCGCCGACCAACCGCGAGCCGGTCGTCGCCGTGCCCGCTCCGAGCTTCCACACGCTCGCTCTCAACCACGTGAACTTCCAGCTGAACGCCGGCGAATCCGTGGCCGTGATGGGCCCCTCCGGCTCCGGCAAATCCACACTGCTGCACGCGCTCGCCGGCGTCATCCAGCCGACCTCGGGCAGTGTGGTGTTCCGCGGCGCCGACATCACCCGCATGAACGACGCCGATCGCACCGCGCTGCGCCGCACCGCCTTCGGCTTCGTCTTCCAGTCCGGCCAACTGCTGCCCGAACTGCCGGCGGTGGAGAACATCGCCTTGCCGATGATGCTCAGCGGCGTCGACTACCGGCAGGCCACCGACACGGCGATTCTGTGGCTGGAGCGGCTCGGCTTGCGCGCGCTCGCCACGCAACGCCCCGGCGAGATGAGCGGCGGCCAGATGCAGCGCATCGCCATCGCCCGAGCGCTCGCCATGCGCCCGGCCGTCGTGTTCGCCGACGAACCCACCGGCGCGCTCGATCAGACCACAGGCCGCGAGGTGATGGGCATCCTCACCCAGGCCGCCCGCGACAACGGCTCGTCCGTGGTGGTCGTCACCCATGATCCGAATGTGGCCGCCTTCTGCGGGCGCACCGTGACCATGCAGGATGGCGTGCTGACCGCGCCGCAAGGTGCCGCCGGCGGTGCGGTTGGTGCGGTCAGAGCGGCCGGTGCGACTAGGGGGACCGGTGCTCCCGGCGCGGCTGGTGTGGTCGGCGCGGCCGGCATACCCAGCGCTGCCGTCATGGCCGGTGATATGAGCACGACCACAGGTGCGGCTGGCGTGACCGGCACGGCTGCTGGTATGCCTGGCACGATCGGCACGGCCGGTGCGGCAGGCATGGCCGCGGGCACACCCGCCGCGCCTCATATGACGCAGGAGGCCGCACGATGAGCACCTTCGCGCTATGGCGCCTCTTCCACCGCCCCGGCACCCGCGGCACGGCCGGCCACACCTCGATGCTCGCCATCATCGCCTTCGCCGCGGCCACCGCGATTTTCCTCACCGTGCTCGGCGGCGTACACGGATTCGTCTGGCGCGCCTCCGCCGACCACACCTTCGCCTGCATGTTCGACTCCGCCTCCTGCGCGCCCGGCACCTACGAGGTTTGGATGAGGCGGCTGACCGACTCGAACGATCCCGCCCAATACGCCTCCAGTTACGTGGTGCTCGCCGTTTTCGCCTGCATTCTGCTGATCGTGCCGTTCGTCGCGCTCGCCGGATCCGCCGCCCGCCTCGCCGCCTCGCGCCGCGACGCACGGTTGGCGGCGCTGCGTCTGATCGGCGTCTCGCAGGCGCAGGTGATGCGGCTCACCGCGCTCGACGCCGCCGGTCAGGCCCTGGTCGGCGCGTTGGCCGGAGTGGTCGGCTATTTCGCGCTGATGCCGGTGGTGATGCTGCTCAATTTCCAAAACCAGCATTTCACCTTCGAGCAACTGTGGGTGGGGTCGCCGGCGTTGGCGGCCGTGATTGTGGGCGTGATCGCGCTCGCGCTGGTCTCCTCGCTGATCACCCTGCGCCGTGTGGCCATCACTCCGCTGGGGGTGACCGCCCGCCAGTCGCAGCCGTTGCCGACGGGTTGGCGCGTGGTGATTTTCGTTGTGGTGTTCGTGGGCGCGCTGGCTGTGCTGGGGAATATGCAGCTGTTCTCCGGACTGGGCGCGGGCGTGCTGTATGCGATGATTTTCGCGATGATTGCCCTGCCGTTCGCGCTGGTCAATCTGATTGGATCATGGGTGGTCGCGGCCCGTGCCCGAGCCAAGGCGCGTCGGCCGAAGGATGCGGCCACGATGATCGCGATGCGTCGCATTCTCGACAATCCCAAGCGCGCCTGGCGCAATGTGAGCGGCATCGCGCTGGCGGTGTTCATCGCTGGCATCACGTCGGTGGCCTCGCTGTTCGGCGATTCCGCGACGCCGATGGGTGCCGACCCCAACGACCCCAATCTGCTGTTCGCGCGCGATATCGGCACCGGCGGACTGCTCACGCTCGCCTTCGCGGCCGTGCTTGCGGCGGTCAGCTGCGGTGTGATGCAGGCCGGCAGCGTCTACGACCAGGCGAACGAGTACCGTCTGCTGGTGTTGGAGGGTACGGATGTGCGCACCCTGAATCGCGCGCGGTTCATCGAGGTGCTGACCCCGCTGACCGTCGTGGTGGTCGTGGCCGCGGGCTGCTCCTTCGCGCTGATGCTGCCGCTGTTCTCGCAGTCGATGACCGCGCCGGCCACGTTGATCAGTTTCGCGGGCGGCGTCGCCCTGTGTTTCGCGTTGGTCTCGATTGGTGCGTTCGCCTCGAACCGCGTGGCTGCCAGCCTCAACCTCACAGACTATCGCGCCGACGACTGAGGTGCGGGGATGCCTGTACCCCAAACGTCGTGCATTTCGCACTTCGACGAAGGATGTGCGAAAACGACGACGTTTGGGATAAGACAGACGTCGTATTTTTCGCACAAGGTCCGTCGAAGTGCGAAAGGCACGACGTTTGGGTCGGTGGTCCCAGCCGACCGTCAGTCCCAACCGACCGTCGGCCTCAGCTGACCGTCGGTTCCAGCCGACCGTTGGCTTCATTCGGTCGTCGGCTCCAGTGGGCCGGCGGCCCCGTCCGGCTGTCGGCCCCAACCAGCCGTTGGTTTCATCCGACCGTTGGTTTCATCCGACTGTTGGTTTCATCCGACTGTTGGTTTCATCCGACTGTTGGTCCCAGCTGACCGTCGGTTCCAACCGGCCGTTGGTCTCAGCCGAGCAGGACGGCGATGATGGCGATGAAGATCGGCGAGGTCATGGTGCTCAGCAGGATGCCGTCGCGGGCGAAGGTGAGGCCCACGTTGTAGCGGGCCGCGTAGTTGTAGACGTTCTGGCCGGTGGGCAGGGCGGCGAGCACCACGCAGGCGTAGAGCTCCGCGCCGCGGAATCCCATCAGGAAGTAGGCCACCAGGAAGGCGATCGCCGGCATCACCACGTTCTTCAGCACGGCCACGGTGATCACGGCCGGGCGGTCGCCCTTCTCCTGCATGGGGCGGGTGCCGTACAGGGACATGCCGAACGCCATGAGGATCATCGGCACGGCCGAGTCGCCGATCATGTCGATGGGGTCGAAGATGAAATTGGGGATGATGAACGTTCCCGTGAGCTGCGAGACCAGAGAGACGAGAATGCCGGCGAGGGAGGCGATCAGCAGCGGCTGATGCAGCGGCTGCTTGACGATCTCCTTCAATGAGACCTTGCCTTTGGCGGTCACGTCGAGCGCGGTGAGCGCCACCGGTGTGAACAACGCCTGCTGCATGACGAGGATCGGCGCGACCAGGGCGGGATTGCCGAGGATGTAGGTGGCGATCGGCAGACCGATGTTGTTCGAGTTGAGATACAGCGAGTTCAGCGCGCCGATGATCGCGTCGGCCGCTTTGAGATGGAAGAACAGGCGGTTGAGCACCAGGAACACCACGCCGACCAGCACGGCGGAGAGGAACGCGACCACGATCGACGGATGGAAGATGTCGAACAGTGGCTCTTTGGAGAGGATCGCGAACATCAGGCAGGGGCTGGAGACGAAGAAGGAGAAGCGGTTGAGCACCATCTGCGCGCTCGCGCCGCCGATGCGCATACGCGCGGCCACATAGCCCACCGCGATGACGATGCCGATCACGCAGAAGCCCTGCATCGCACTGACCAAACCTGGCATAATCCTCACTCATTCCTTTGCAACCCCACCAGTGTGGCATAGAGGACGCTTCTACGTCGAACGATTCTCATCAGACGGCCGGCGGAATGAATCGTTCATGCGACAGGCTTGTCGAACCGGTTTGATTTCAGTGCTTAAAATCCTTGAAAATGACGGAGCCGGCGGATTCTAGTGGTGGTTGTGGCGTCTGGCGTTTATGTTGTTGGTTTAAGTTGTTCCTGTTTTTTCGCCGTCGCCATGGTTGTCCGCCATTCAATCCTCCTCGCGGTAGGCCGGGCGTTGCAACGATCACTAGAATCCGCCCGCGCCATTCTCGTCCCGGGGGGGGGGTATTTTCAAGTATGGATTCCAGGGGTTTTCAAGGAATTCATATTGTGCAATAAGGAACTAGTGCGCGTAAGCGTTTCTAGAGAAAGGTTGGATCTCATGAAGAGAGATCTCAAGAAAGTGCTTGGCGGAGGCGTTCTTGCAGCGGCGATGTTGCTCACCTTCATGCCGGGAACCGCCGTGGCCGCTCCGACCGACGGAGACGGCTCCGCTCAGGTCATTCAGGAAACTAAGTTCTTCACCGTGACCTACAAGTCCGATGGCGTCGTCATCGGTACGGCGACCTACCAGCAGGGCACTCTGTCCCAGGTCTGGCTCAAGGGTGTCGAGCCCGCCGCCAAGGCCGGCTATGTGTTCAAGGGCTACAGCTACAACGGCACCTTCGTGGGCGACGAAGAGAACGCCCCGTTGAGGATGGATATGGTGCTGGAGGCCGTGTGGGAGGCCGATTCCACCTCGGGTGACGGTTCCGACCAGGACAACATGGGTGTCGACGACCCGGTCACGCAATACTTCACCGTGACCTACAAGTCCGACGGTGCCACAATCGGCGAGGCCACCTTCCAGAAGGGCACCCTGTCCCAGGTCTGGCTTAAGACCATCGAGCCCGCCGCCAAGGCCGGCTATGTGTTCAAGGGCTACAGCTACAACGGCACCTTCGTGGGCAACGAAGAGAACGCCCCGTTGATGAAGGATATGGTGCTGGAGGCCGTGTGGGAGGCCGATTCCACCTCGGGTGACGGTTCCGACCAGGACAACATGGGTGTCGACGACCCGGTCACGCAATACTTCACCGTGACCTACAAGTCCGATGGCAAGATCATCGGCGAGGCCACCTTCCAGAAGTACACCCTGTCCCAGATCTGGCTTAAGACCATCGAGCCCGCCGCCAAGGCCGGCTATGTGTTCAAGGGCTACAGCTACAACGGCACCTTCGTGGGCGATGAAAAGGATGCCCCGTTGGTGAAGAATATGGTGCTGGAGGCCGTGTGGGAGGCCGATTCCACCTCGGGTGACGGTTCCGACCAGGACAACATGGGTGTCGACGACCCGGTCGATACCAACAAGACCGATTCCAAGTCCGACACCACTCAGTCCGGTGGTGCCAGCCTTGCGCAGACTGGTATCGCCGTGTCCTTCGTCGTCATGGTGGCGGTTGCTGCTGCCGTGACTGGTGTCATTCTCAAGCGTCGCGTCGCCTGAGCGCGTACGACGATTCTCCGCCGAGAATGACTGAAGACATATAAAGGACTGTCAAAAGCGGAGCGAATAAGGCCGGTGGCCGTCACGAAACGAATACGTGGCGACCACCGGCTTTTCCTATTCGCCGTTCGTGAGCGGGCAATCGGCTCGCCTCTGGATGATGCGGGCGTTAGGATGAACTATATGACGAATGAACGGACCATCATCCCCGCTGCTTCCGAGCTCTTTTTCGATTCCACGTCTCCCCGCGAGACGGCGCTCGCCGCGCTGCTCGAGCAGATCATGGGTGTGTATTCGGTGAGCGACGAGGAGAAGCCGCTTACCGATATGGTCGAGGCGTTCCTCACCAAACAGCCGCATCTGACCGTGTGCCGCCACGGCGACACGCTGGTGGCCTCCACCGATTTCGGCCGCGGGCAGCGCGTGATTCTCGCCGGGCATCTCGACACCGTGCCCGTGATTGACAACTTCCCGCCGCGCTGGCTCGACCCGGCCGCGGACCTGGCCGAAACGTCCGGCGAGGTCGAGCCCGGCGTGGCCAAGGTGCGCCATGACGTCGCCGCCAAGACCGCGCCGGGCGCCCGCGTGATGTGGGGGCGCGGCGCCACCGACATGAAGGCCTCCGACGCGGTGATGCTCTACCTCGCCGCCACCCTCACGCAAGCCAACGCCAAGGCGGACCTGACCTACGTGTTCTACGACCATGAGGAGGTCGTGGCCGAGAAGAACGGCCTGCGCAAGGTGGTCGAGGCCCACCCCGACTGGATCGAAGGCGATTTCGCCATCATCGGCGAGCCGACGAACTGCGGCATCGAGGGCGGCTGCAACGGCACGATGCGCTTCGACGTGGTGGCGCACGGCGTGGCCGCGCATTCCGCCCGCGCGTGGATGGGCAGGAACGCCATCCACGCGGCCGCCGACATCCTGACCCGCCTGAACGCCTACGAGCCGCAGGATATCGAGGTGGACGGCCTGGTCTACCGCGAGGGCCTCAACGCCACGCTGATCTCCGGAGGCAAGGGCACGAACGTGATCCCCGACGAATGCCGCGTGCATGTGAACTACCGTTTCGCGCCGGACAAGTCGCTGCCCGAGGCCAAGGCGCTGATGATGGGCGCGGACGCGGGCGCCCAGCTCGGCAACGGCGAGCATGTGGCCACCGGCGGCGTGTTCGAAGGCTACGGCATCGAGATGAAGGACGAAAGCCCTTCCGCCCGCCCCGGCCTGAGTTCGCCGCTGGCCGCCTCGCTGGCCGCGCTGGTCAAGGAGCGTACCGGCCGCGACCCGCTGGCCAAACTCGGTTGGACCGACGTGGCGCGCTTCGCGATCCTGGGAATTCCGGCCGTCAATCTTGGCGCAGGAGACCCGCTGCTCGCCCACAAACACGACGAGCAGGTGCCCGAAAGCGACCTTGCGCTGATGGCCGACCTGCTGCAGACGTGGCTTTGCCGGTAAAAGTGTGGCATACTGAGAGACGGTGGTTCTGCAAAACCGCCGACGTGCCTGATGGCGTCGATCCCCTCGCGGTTCTTCGACTTGACAACGCGAGCGCTGGTGTCCGCCGTCTGCACACATGGACTTTGATGAGTTTCCTGCGCGAGCGCAGTCGTTGCGCGGCCACGGTGAGAGCGTGGTGTGAGCATCGCCGCAGGCCTGAGATACGACGCGATGCAGCGTGTCGTAAGGAGCATTGTGCCCACTGTGAATCATGATGGGGCCGACGAGGTCGCAACCCCTGAGACCAACGTATCCGTATCATCCGCGTCCGTTTCGGGCGAGCCTGCCGACGCATCGGCCCAGCCCGCCGCCTCGCCCGCGCCCCGTCGCCGCCGCGGCGGCCGTCGCGTGGTGCGTGGCACCGGTGCCGCCGGCGCTTCGGTGGAACTGAAGGTGGAGGACCATTCCACGCCGCTGTTCGAGGAGCCGGTGCTGCCCGAGCCCGCCGCCAAGACGACGAGGACCGCCGGCCGCACGAGGCAGGCCAAGGCCGCGAAGGCCGAGGCCGAGCCCGTCGAGTCCGTCGAGGTCGCCGCGTCGCCTGTTGAGGATGACGACGCCAAGCAGGATCGTCCGGTCCGCCGCACGCGCCGTCGCACGGCCGCCGCGCCCGCCGAGTTGGATCCGCTGGATCCGCCCGCGCCGCCGGTTGTTGATTCCCGTGATGACGACGAGGATGCCGACGAGCGTCCGGTCCGCCGCTCCCGTTCGCGTTCGCGCGTCCGCGTTGAGGATGATTCGTTCATCGAGCGCGCGTTTGAGGTGGTCGACGAGCTGCCGGAGGGCCATGAGACGCCCCGCCGCTCGCGTCCGATGACGTCGCTGCTGTTCCAGGAGCCGGTGATTCCTTTCGATGATGCCGACGATGACCGCCCGTCCCGCCGCGCTTCGCGGGATGATGACGAGGATGATGAGGATCGTCCCACCCGTTCGCGTTCGCGCCGCCGCCGTGGCAAAGCGAACGACGATGAGGATTTCCGCGATGACGAGCGCGCCGGTCGCGCCTCCCGCGGCTCGCGTCGCGATGATCGTGACGACCGCGACGAGAGGGACGAGCGCGGTGGCCGTGACGGCCGGGATGGCCGGGACAATCGTGCCGACCGTGATGATCGCGATAATCGCGACGAGCGTGACGATGACGAGCTGCTGGAAGGCGGTTCCCGTTCGCGTTCGCGCCGCAACCGCCGTCTGAACGCGCAGGAGCGCCGCGCCGCCGCCGAGGTCGAGCAGATCGAGGAGGACCTCGAGCTCGACGACATCTCCTACACGCCGATCGACGAGGAGGAGCCGGAGATCGACGAGCCGCGTTCGCGTTCGCGCCGTCGCCGCCGTTCCCGCTCCAAGTCCGACCAGTCGCAGGAGGCCCGCGAATCGCGCGACTCCCGCGAGTCCCGTGATTCCCGCGATGAGCGCGACGATCATGACGACGCGGACGATGAGGCCGAAACCGTCACCCGTCGCCGCCGTCGCCGCCGCTCCAAGGCCGATTCCGACGATCAGGAGCAGCCGCTGGTGCGCCGTTCGCGCAAGCAGCAGTACATCGACGAGATCACCGACGTCGAAGGCTCGACCCGACTTGAGGCCAAGAAGCAGCGCCGCCGCGACAACCGCCGCGAACGCAGCCGTCAGAGCCAGCTCATGGAGCAGGATTTCCTCGCACGCCGCGAGAACGTGGACCGCCTGATGGTGGTGCGCGAACGCGAACGCCACACGCAGATCTCCGTGGTCGAAGACAATGTGCTCGTCGAGCATTACGTCTCCGACATCCAGGAGGTGCAGACGGTGGGCAACATCTATCTGGGCCGCGTGCAGAACGTGCTGCCCAGCATGGAGGCCGCCTTCGTCGACATCGGCCAGGCGCGCAACGGCGTGCTGTACGCGGGCGAGGTGAACTGGGACGCCGCGCGTCTCGAGGGCCAGCCGCGCCGCATCGAACTCGCGTTCAAAAGCGGCGACCCGGTGCTGGTGCAGGTCACCAAGGACCCGATCGGGCATAAGGGCGCCCGTCTGACCTCGCAGGTCACGCTGGCCGGCCGCTTCCTCGTGCTGGTGCCCTCCGGCGGCATGACCGGCGTGAGCCGCAAGCTGAGCGAGCGCGAACGCAGCCGCCTGAAGAACATCGTCTCGAAGATCGCGCCGAAGGATATGGGCGTGATCATCCGCACCGCCGCCGAGGGCGCCTCCGAGGAGGCCATCGTCAAGGACCTCGAAAGCCTGGTGCGCCAGTGGGAGCGCATCAACGCCAAGCGTGAGGAGTTCTGGCACGGCAAGCGCCCCAAGCTGCTGCAGGGCGAGCCGGATGTGGCGATCCGCGTGGTGCGCGACATCTTCAATGACGATTTCAACAAGCTCATCGTCGAGGGCTCGAAGGTGTACGAGCGTATCGAGGAGTACCTCGACACCATGGCCCCGGATCTGAAGGACAAGCTGGAGCGTTGGGATCCGGCCGAACATGAGGGCAAGGACGTGTTCGACCGCTGGCAGATCGACTCTCAGCTGCGCAAGGGCATGGAACGCCAGGTCTACCTGCCGTCGGGCGGTTCGATCGTGATCGACCGCACCGAGGCGATGACCACCATCGACGTGAACACCGGCCGTTTCATCGGCAAGGGCAAGTCGTTGGAGGAGACGGTCACCCGATGCAATCTCGAGGCTTCCGAGGAGATCGCGCGCCAGCTGCGGCTGCGCGACATCGGCGGCATGGTGATGATCGACTATGTGGATATGGTCATGCCCGCCAACCGCGACCTCGTGCTGCGCCGCTTGGTGGAATGCCTGGCGCGCGACCGCACCAAGCATCAGGTGGCCGAGGTCACCTCGCTGGGTCTGGTGCAGATGACGCGCAAGCGCATCGGTCAGGGCCTGGTCGAGGCGTTCTCCGAGGAATGCCCGACCTGCAAAGGCCGCGGCTTCATCCTGCACGACCATCCCACCGTCTCGGCCGACTACGACGATCCGTACGCGCTGCGCGGCGGCGACCCGTTCGTCAAGACGAACAAGCATGGCCGCGGATCGGACGTCTCCGCCCCGCAGGGCTCTTCGCCGGACGTGAAGGCCAAGCTCGCGCAGGTCGCGGCCGCCGCCATCGCCGCGAACAACGCGGACGACGAGGACGGTGAGAGCGAGGAGAAGTAGGCGACTGCGTGTCGAGCTTGACACGCAGTTGCGTAAGTACACGGGTGGGTGTATCTTTGATAGTCGGTGTCTGGACACGTGGTTCTGCCATGCCGGACGAGAAAGCTTTACCAAACAGTAGCAAGGTAGGATTATGTACGCGATTGTGAAGGCCGGTGGCCATCAGGAAAAGGTCGAGGTCGGCGACGTCATCCTCGTCAACCGTCTCGAGGCGAAGAAGGGTGAGACCGTGGAGTTCCCGGTCGCGCTCGTGGTCGATGGTGCCAAGGTGACCATGGCCGCCGCCGATTTGGCGAAGGTGTCCGTCAAGGCCGAAGTCGTCGACGACGAGGCCAAGGGCCCGAAGATCAACATCCAGAAGTACAAGAACAAGACTGGCGTCGCCCGCCGCAAGGGCCACCGTCAGCCGCTGACCGCCGTCAAGGTCACGGCGATCGCCTGAGCTTTCCATAAACGTTAGTCAGAACCGAAAGGACCAGAAATGGCACATAAGAAGGGCGCATCCAGCTCGCGCAACGGTCGCGATTCATCGCCTCAGTACCTTGGTGTGAAGAAGTTCGGCGGCGAGGCCGTCGTGGCCGGCAACATCATCGTTCGCCAGCGTGGCACCAAGTTCCACCCGGGCCAGAACGTGGGCGTCGGCAAGGACCACACCCTGTTCGCCCTCGCGGACGGCAATGTGAAGTTCGGCGTGCGTCGTGACCGCAAGGTTGTCGACGTGGTCACCGCCTGAACCACCCGAGCTTAACTGCTTTCAGACCGCATCGTGCGCACCCGCGCCGATGCGGTCTTTCTGTTGCCTTTCCTCGTCATCCTGTGGAGATGTTTTGATTTCGTTGCACTCCGCTCAACATGACGAATAACCATTATCAACGTCATCCTGAGCGGACTTGTTTCTTTTTCGTCATCCTGAGCGGAGCACGAAGTGCGCAGTCGAAGGATCTCATCCCCAAGACTCCAAAGCATAAACGGGGGACAGGGGGCGTATCGTCAAAACCTCTATTTTTGTTGTTATAGGCTGAAATTCCAATGAAAAAGCTCTATGAAGGGGGTAAGCTTTTTCGGCGTGTCCCCTGAGATTCCGCGGGCGGCGAGGTGATGGAAACCGTAAAGGGAAGAATGATGGGTGTATTCTTTGCGGTTGACTGAAACGAAGAGACAAAAACAGAGGTGGAAAATGTTGAATACTCCGAAACGGGGGGGGGGGCTCCCTATTTAGGCTGATCGCCGCAACAGTTGCCGTCGCGACGCTGGGGTCGCTTGCGGTGACGAACATCGCCATCGCCGATCCCTCTTCCCAGGGCGATGCCGATGCCTCCCAAAGCGTGCAGCTGGTGCAGAACACCGACGACTCCGATCAGAGCACAGACACCACGCAAAGCATGGACGCTTCGCAAGGCACGGACGTCGATACCCAAAACACGGACGCCCAAAACATCGACGACCAAACCGACGATATCGCCGCCCAAAATGCCGACGACGGCATCAGCACCGCCGCATACTCGAATTATACAGTCAAAGGTCTGACCCCTGCCGGTAGCGACGTTCGTCGTAATGTTTGAGCGCGAAATTGGATTCCGTTCGTCATAAATAATGAGCGCGAAATCCCGCGCGGCCCGCGTCGTTCGCGGGGATGCTTGCCTTATGGAAGGCAGACTGGACATGGCCACGAGAAAACGGCTGACGAACAGGTTCAAGGCGGAGTACGCCAAGGGCGACAAGAAACAGAAGGGCGAGATCCTCGACCGCCTCGAGGCCGTCGGGATGGGCAGGTCCACCGCCCGGCGGCTGCTCACGCAGGCGGAGAGGGAGAAACCCGTGAAAGGCGCGGCGCGGGGCAGGCGGCCGAAGTACGACGCGGGCGCGCAGCGGCTGCTGGAGCGCCTGTGGCTGCTCATGGGCATGCCGTGCGGCCCGTACATGAAGGCCATGTTCGACCAGTGGATTCCCGCGCTCCTGGCGAACGGCGAGCTCGACGGCATCGACGGCGACGCGCTGGACCAGGTGCTGGCGATGAGTCCGTCGACCATCGACCGGCGGCTCAGACCGCTCAAACAGGCCGCCATGCCGAAGGGCGCGTCGCTGACCCGGCCGGCCGCGGAGCACATGCGCAACTCGATCAGGATCCGCAAATGCACCGACGAGACAATCCGCGTTCCCGGCCTGGCCGAGGCAGACACCGTGGCCCACTGCGGGCCCAGCATGAAGGGCGAGTTCGCCCGCACCCTGACGATGGTGGACTACGCGACGAACTGGACCGTGAACGTCACCGCCCGCAACAATGCCAAATCCAACATCAAGGCAGCGGTCGCCACCGCCCTGCCGCTCTTCCCGTTTCCCGTCACCTGCTTCGACTCCGACAACGGCGTCGAGTTCATCAACGACGAGCTCGTCGACTGGCTGCTCGAACAGGACATCGAACAGACCCGCAGCCGCCCGTACAGGAAGAACGACCAGGCCACCGTCGAGTCGCGCAACAACCACGTCGTCAGGAAATACGCGTTCCACTGGCGCTACGACACCGCGCAGCAGCGCGAGCTGCTCAACCGGCTGTGGGCGAAGACCTACGTGCTGCTGAACCTGTTCACGCCCACCCGCAAGCCCGTGCGCGTCGACCAGGGGCGCGACGGGCGCAGGAAGACCGTGTACGACGAGCCCCGCACCCCGTGGGCGCGCGTGCTGGAGCACGACGCCGCCGACCGCGCCGCCGGGGGCGGCGGATACGTCGTCGACGACGCCCGCCGCCGCATCGAGGGGATCATCGCCGCCACCAACCCCGCCCGCCTCAACCGCGAGATCGCCGTCATCCAGGACGAACTCGAACGCGTCAGCCGGGACCGCACCGAGGCGATGGCCCGCCGCGCCGGCCTGGACATGGGATACTTGGGAAAGGCGATCGAACGCATGCGCGCCGACGCCGGACAAAACGACAAATAGATCGCAGGCACCGTTTCGCGCTCACCCATTACGACAAACGAACAACGATTACGCGCTCACTTATTAATGACGAACCTCGGGTAGCACCTTGGACCTGTTCGATTATTGGCTGGAGTCACAGACTGGTGTTAATGACAGCATCAAGAAAGGTGAGGAACTTAAAAGTGCTGGCATCAATGACGGAAAGTATTTGAAATTCACCCCGGGAAGTATTGGAGCGGAATTAGGCAATCGTCCTGGAATCACTGGCGGCAGTATAAACGCTTGGACGGGAAGAACGGCGGTTAAACGCAATAATCAAATGGTTGCCAATGTGAACGGTGGTGCCTTTACCGGCATTGTGGAGAACACGCTTGAAAACGGCTATCCGGTGGTGGCAAGTGGAAATTATTACACGGGAACTGCTAGCACCGGAGACAATACTCTGTCGACAGATACGTCTGAAACTACGAACCGCCAAAGCCTTGATTATTTGTTCAATGCGGATTCCGGGGCTTACAAAGAATCTCATTTGAATGTCGGTGGGCTTTTCCAGCTTAATGACAATGGCTATTACGAATACGACAGCCAAAAGAATTTTGCCTCATACGATGAGAACAGCAACAGTTTCGTTCTTTATAATGCGAGCGCAGTGACTGCAAACAGCATTTCTGTGGCTGATGTCCAGAATGGACAGTTCTATCCCTTTAACACAGCTAGTGATGTGTTTACGGAAAATAACGGAACTTTGCAGAGCAAGGTAAGCCAAGACAATGAGGTTCTGAATCATTTCTTCGGTGTCCATTCACAGTCCACGTTTGTGCAGCCCAATAATGGCAAGGTCAACGAGAATCAGGACATGACCTTTGAGTTCTCCGGGGATGACGATGTGTGGGTGTTCATCGATGGCGTACTTGTTGGTGACGCAGGTGGTCTGCATGATCGTTTGGAGCTCAGCATCAACTTTGCGACGGGTCAAGTCACGGTGCAAAGCGGTGCCTCTTACGATCCTCAGTCAGGCATCTCTGGTTACAAAAAAACTACGACTATCAAGAGAGCATTTGATGATGCCAAGGTGTCGGGCGTTTTCAAGGGCGACACCTTCGCTGACGGCACCTATCACACGCTGGACTTCTTCTATCTGGAACGTGGCGCCGGCAACTCCAATATGAAGCTGCAGTACAACCTGGTGCAGCCGATGAGCAGCGAAATCATCAAGGTTGATCAGAATGGTGAGTCACTAGACGGTGCGGAGTTTGAACTGTATCAGGTCCCACTTAGCGATGGTTACACTGAGGACAATTTCAAGAACGCCACTGACTTGCCTACTTCAAGCAAGCGACTGGCGACGGGAAGCAGCGTCGATGGGAAACTGGTGCTGACTTCGGTGGAAGATCAGTCCATTATCAATTTTGATAAACTCTGGAGCAACGACACTTCGGACAACCACAATAACAGCACGTACTATGCGTTAAAGGAGACCAAGGCTCCTGACGGTTACAGTCGCATGTTGAATTACATGAAACTGAAATATATACGTCCGAGCGCTTCTGGAACGCCTTCCGGCACACTGGTTTCTTGGCCATCGACGTATGAGTCGGATAGTTCAGTGTGGGATACCGGTGCCATAGCGCGAAGCAAGGAGTCGATCACCGCTCCATCCACATTCAGTGGTGTGAATCAAATTCCGGACTGTTACACCGGGAATACTTGCACGACCGACAGCGCATTGGATACGACAACAGGAACGGGAACGATGTATGCCGTGGTGCTGCGACGCGTGGGTAATACAACCGCAACAGATGAAAATGCTTGGCATGCGGTCACCGGAAGCACTGCTGATGGGTGGAGCATCACGCAGGGCACGGCCATGGAAGGCGTTGTTGAAGCCATCCAATCCAAATCCAGTTCTCATAAGTTCACTAAAGATGAGGGAGGCAAATGGAAGGCGACAATCGAAGAGTTGCCGGGATATGCCGGTGACTACTACTACATGCTGGATAACGATAAAAAGTCAGCTGCCAGATACGTTGTGTCAGTGTACTACTCCACTGCGAAAGACCCAAAGGATGTGTCCACGGATAACACATACCGCGTTACTGACAGTGGCTTCGAACGTACGTTCGCCTCTCGCCTCAACGTGCCCAACATCAAGAACGAACTGTTCGTGCAGAAGGTGGACGAGAACGGCGATCCTGTTGCCGGCGCGACTTTTGGTCTGTATAAGGCAGATCAAGTCGAGGTGAGCGGCAACGACACGGTAACCGTGAAGAAGGATGCTGAAAATAATCCTGTTAATCCTGCTGGCGGGCAGGTGATGACGACGAACAGCTGGATAGACGATAACGATCCTGCAACGCCTTCTTTTAAGGGCGCGGCGATGTTCGCTATAAAGAGTGCTGACCAGATTAAGTCTAAGGCGCAAGGTATCAGTGGCACAGCATTGACAAACGGCGTCTACTACCTTGTCGAGATGGAAGCCCCTGCTGGATATCAGAAAACATCCAATGTAAGCAAGATTGTGGTGTCGGACGATGGCATCTTCGCAGACGCTGGTGAAGCTGACGATGGTATCAAAGTCGTGCGAGGCGTTGGACAGCTGGTAGCGACCATGTCCACGTTTGGTTCCACTGGTTCGTTTGATGACACGTTGCGTTATGTAGAATCTGTTGCTGGCTCGGCGACTGACGTGGCGCTTGACGCGTCGTGCAACGCTTCTAAATGTAATGCGGCTTTGACGGCGCCGTCTGCAGGCTTCAAGACTGCCCTCAACACTGCGAAAGCCATTGACGGCAAACTTAAGGTCTCAAACACTGCAGCCGATTCGTTGGAACTCACGTATGGCGGCTCCGGCGCGGCTCTGCAGTATGGTGCTCGCTTTGAGAGTGGTGATTACATGTTCATTTCGGATACGGATTGGCCGATTATCCGAACGTATCAGGCCGGACGCCCGAGCGGTGCAACGGAGGCGGAATCGCGTACTCCTCTGGAATCTGATCAGGTGTTGTCATCCATCGTTACCGGTTCGGTGATGGTGCAGGTGACCAATGAGCATGAAGGCGTTACCTTGGCGGGAGACTCCATCAAGGTCAGCAAGACCGTGAAGGGTGCTGCGGCAGCCGGGGACTTCAGCTTCACGCTGACTGCTGACGAGAATGCCGCCGAGAACATTATCAGCGGATTGACGGATAAAAAGGCGCAGATTCAGATCGCGAAGACTGATTTGCAGCAAGTTGGTACCTCCAAGGAAGCATCATTTGGGGCATTGAAGTTCAAAGTGCCGACTAGCGGCGACGCAGTGACATACACTTTCACGGTCGCAGAAGAAGGAGCTTCATCTCCGCCATCAGGTTGGAAATATGACCAATCCGAATATACGGTGACGGTCAAATTGTCCAAAGGCTCAGACGGCACATGGTCCGCATCGGTGGATTCGGTCCAGAAGACCAAGGACTTCAATGGCGAAAAGCTCGATCCTTCCTCAGATGTGAAGGACAAGGTCGCTGCATTCACCAATCACTATGTGGCGGTGTCTTCGTTGCCGTTGACTGGTGGTCCGTCCTCGATGAACTACACATGGCTCGCCCTGTGCATCGCCGGTATCGGTGTGCTCGGCTGGCTGAGCGTGAACCGGTGGCGCAACCGTCACGTGGTGCAGTAGCCCCCGCTCCATAAGGAGCCCAACGATGTTGCGGAACGCGGCCGATGACGGTCGCTTCCGCAACACCACCCACAGATTTGCGGATCGCGGAGGATGTGTTTCCTTCTCCCCCTCCGCGATTGCAAGAAAAGTATCAAGAAGAAAACGAAAGGAAGGGTTCTCATGAAGATGAGGAAACTTTTTGCGGGTATCGCCGCCGCCGCGACGATGCTCGGTGGTCTCGCCCTAGGCGTCACCACCGCCAATGCAATCGAGGGTGACGCTTCGACGATCACCATCACCGGCGATGTCGCGAATCGTACATTCACCGCGTATCTGCTGGGCACGTACACGAATGTGGTGAATGATGGCACGAAAGCCACTTCTGTGGACTTCACTCAGAATACGGCCTGGAATCCAACAATCGCTGACGCTGCGAAGGCAGCTGTCGGTGACGTTCCTGCTGAGTACACCGGTAATGAGTTGGCGTATATCGCAACCCTGAACCAGACTATGGATGGTGAAGAGCTTCGTAAGTTCGCTGAGACATTGGCCACCGCAACTGATAAGCCTGAACCTCCGACTACAGTCACTACTCGCGATACTGATACTCAGGCCGTTCTGGATGTGCCGACTGAGGGCTGGTATCTCGTGACCGACTCCACGGGTGCTCCGATTCTGGTGGGTACCAAGATTGCGAATCCTCAAGGTGGGGTCTTCGACAAGCTGAATGACACCACTTTGGGTACCGCTGTCGCCAAGCCGACCACGATTCCGACCCCGGTAAAAGAAGTAATTGACGCTGAGGGTCACAAAGTTGATGATCCGAGTGCTTTGGTTGGCTCCACTGTTAGGTTCAAAGTGACCTCCGCTGTGCCGAATTACACTGGCTTTAACACTTATGACTGGCAGATTGAGGATACTCCTTCCGCGGGGTTGACCATTGATCAGTCTTCGGTGACCGTTGCTGTATCCGGCGTTAATTCCTTCACTGACTACACAGCGACTGTTGATAATGGCAAGTTGACCGTGGCCTTCAATGATGTGACCAAACTGACGATTGGTGCCGATATTACTGTCACCTATGATGCCACTGTCACTAAGGATGCTATCAAGGCGGACAACTCTGGCGTGACAAACAGTGTTATCGCCAAGCATGATGGCAAGACGTCCGGTGAAGGTAAAGTGACTGTGAAGACCTTCACCTTCGACTTCACCAAGCAGAACGCTGATGGTGGCGCTTTGGCTGGTGCCAAATTCGTCATCAGGTCTGGTAATAAGTACCTCAAGCAAGATGAAGACACTAAGGCTTGGTCAGAGGTTACCAATGTCGCCGATGCGACGTCATTTACCTCCGCTCAAGACACCGGTAAGGTTGTTTTCGAAGGTTTGGCTGCCGGTGAATACACCGTTGAAGAAACCGAGGTGCCCGAAGGCTTCCTGCAGTCCGTGAAGCCGAGCTTCACCGTGACCATCTATGCCAATGGCACAATCGCTTTCGGTGCGGACACCTTCGGTCTGGTTAACACCACGGACAAGACGGTCAAGAACGTCAAGTCCATCACCCAGCTGCCGTTGACCGGTGCGGCCGGCACGGCGCTGTTCACTGTGATCGCGCTGCTCGTCGCGGGCGCCGCCGTCACGGTCTACGCGAAGTCCCGCAAGACCGCCAAGGCCATGATGGCCTGAGCGTGATTGCTGACGCACTTCGTCAGTGACACATGAAGATTGGGCTCTTCATTCATAGGAAGGGCCCAATCTTTTCGCACATCTGGAGAGTTCTCCGAACCGTCGAACGGCACAATGCGGTCGACGCCATCTCCACCCCACTCCGCCCGCACCGCGTCATCAGCTTATAGGAAGGTCAACGCTCATGACAGACACTTCATTCACCCCTGAACAGCTCGAATATCTTCGCATGCTGCCGGCCGTGAAAAGTGTGAACGGCTCGCATATCTATTATTCATCGCAGTTCCAAAAAGAATGCATGCGCCGGTACGCGCAAGGGGAGCGTCCCTCCAAAATCTTCCGCGACGCGGGCCTAAGCCCCCAAATCATCGGACATAAGCGTATCGAACGGTGCATCGCGCGCTGGAAGCAGCTCGACCATCTGTCCGACGGCGAAGACGGCGACGAAGGCGACGAAATCTTCAACATGCGCCGCGACCCCGTCGATGACAATCGCATGCTGCTGCAACTGCTGATGCAGCAGTCGAACTACACCCAAGTCCTGCAACAGGAAAACACCAAGCTGCGCGAAACCGTCAAGCGGCTCACCGCCGAGGCGGACGGACTGCGGCAGCAACAGCAGCAGTGAACTCATGAAACGCCTGCCATTCCTGCCATCCTTACATTCCTTGCGGTCCCTGCCGTTTTTATCGTCCCTGTCGCCTTTATCGCTCCGGATACGTCGGCCGTACCGGGCGCATCACATACGCCCGGCGCAACAGCCATCCCAGCCGGCAGCTCAGCCCCTCCAGTCGGACCAACTAGAACGGCTACCCCAGTCGGATACGCCCTCCCAATGGGCTCCCATCCCATTCGAGGAAGCCACCGACGTCGCGGATCTGATGCGCAGACGGCGGAACATGGCGCGCCAACTGCTGGCGATGCGGGCGGTGGTGGCGGTGCTGCTGGCGGCGGCGCTATGCATCGGCGGATATCCGCTGGTTCTGCAATACCGGTCGGACCGTCAGCTGGAATCCACGGCGTCGCAGGCGGCGCAGACCGTGGCGGAATGGCCGTATCCGCAAGCGGAGGAATCACTGGCGGCGGCGCGCGCATACAACGAGCGGCTCGCCCAGTCGGGGCAGCCGGTGATGGGCGAGGCCGTCGACCCGTTCGCGCAGGTGCAGGGCGGCTCGCGCGCCTCGAACGAAGAGGATTCGGAGGCGTCGAAAGACGAGGAATACCAAGGCCTGCTGGATACGGGCGGCGGGGTGATGGGCTCCATCCTCATCCCCAGCATCTCCGTGGACCTGCCGATCTACCACGGCACATCGGAAAGCGCGCTGGCGTCCGGCGCGGGGCATCTGTACGGTTCGAGCCTGCCGGTGGGCGGCGAGAACACGCACGCGGTGCTGACCGGGCATCGCGGCCTGGTCGAGGCGCTGATGTTCACGCGGCTCGACGAGATGGAGGTGGGGGACTTCTTCTACATCGAGGTGATGGGGGAGACGCTGGGCTACCGCGTGGACCGCATCACCGTGATCGATCCCGACGACACGAGCCAACTCAAGGTCGTCGAGGGGGAGGACCGCGTCACGCTGATGACGTGCACGCCATACGGCGTGAACACGCAGCGGCTGCTCGTGTCGGGCGTGCGGCAGGAGATTCCGATGCCGATTCCGGATCCGCAGGACGCGCCGCCCGACGTGCGCACTCTGGTGGTGTGGGCCGTGGCCATCGTCGCCGTTCCCGGCCTGATCTTCGCCGTGGTGTTCAACCGCCGCCGCACCGCCCCCTGGCGTCAGATCCGCCACGCCTCCCGCTGGCCGCGGTGAGATGCGGGAATGTCTTATTGGGCCATGGAGGCGTGCTCTTCGGTTACGGTGGCGTGCGCTGAGGGATTGGAAGACATGACGGTTGTCGAAGGCAGTATCTCGTAGGAGATTACATAGCCCAATGCGTTGGCGTAGCGGCGGATGGTGCCGAGGCTGGAATCGGCGTTTCCCTTTTCGATGGCGGACACGGCGGGTTGGGTGATGCCCATACGGAACGCGAGTTCCTCCTGGCTGACGTTTGACCGGCGGCGCAACTCTTTCAGCGACTGTATGAGCCTTTTGTTTTCCTGAATCTGCCATCGCGCCTGTGCGCGCAACGACTCATAGTCCATGTCGTTTGCCTGTTCCATCCCCAACTCCTTATAAACCTAGGTTTATATAAACTATAGCTTATATTTTGTGTCTGGCGTAAGATCGGCGCAGGAAACGAGTCACATCTCGACAAGACCCTTCCAGTTGTGCCGACGACATTCGTCCAATCGGAAAGCGGCCTGTTTCGCTGCCGCGCTTTGTTTGTTCCACGTGGAGTCCGCGTCCGGGTCCCTGACCTTGCACATCAACCATGTGGCGACTATGCCATTCGGAATCTCATAAGGTTCGCCATGAAACAATCGTGAGCCCACATATCCGGCGGTTTTGGAAGAGCGTTTTGCATTGTTCCAATGGTTTTTAATCTCAAAGATACGTTCCGGCTTCGTTGTGGCCGGGTTGATCAGCCGAATTTCATAAACGGGCTCAAGGTCGCCTTGTTTGGCCCTGTTTAAAGTTTCGATGAAATCCTCCGTCGCCTGTGCCGCCTGGTATTTGCTGAAGAACTGGGGCGCGACATATCGCAGAAACGCTTTCTCCAAAGTTTCCACGTCGGGTTGCGGATACCAGAACATATGGTTCTTACTGCCATGCCGTGAACAGATTGATTGCCCTGTGAGGGGCGGCAGGTATTTCGGGGAAAACTTGCCGTTCATGATGTCTCCTTTCCTGCGTGTCTGTTGAACACACGGTAAGGAGTGTCAAATCGCTGTGTCCAGAGAGAACGGCGAATGTGCATCCAACGATGGGCCGTCGGCGAGTTGTGGATAACTGGCAGGCGGGATATAAGCATCCGCAGTGATGACACGGTGTTCTTCGCCACGTTGGGATGCGGTTTGTGTTTGGCCGTGAACATCTATGAATGGCTTTACGATAAGGCGGAGTCAAGCAGACGGTTGATGGCCTCTTCGCGGGAGAGCCCGTGCGCTTCGGCGTAAAGGTCGATTTTCTGGTCGCGTGTGAGTGGCGTGCGTGCGAGGCTTTGGTCCAACGCCTGTCTGGTGAATTCGCTGGCGGTGATGTTCCGTTCCTGCGCGACCCGTTCAACCATGCGCCAAAGCGATTCGGGAACGCGAATGGTATGCGCGCGCATGTCGTTGCGGCGGATGACGAAAGGATCGGGTTCGCGGTGCAGGGTGACGTCTGGTGAGCTGAATCCTTCTTCGGCCTGCTTCGCCCATGCGGCGATCTGTTCCTCGGTGATCGGCGTGCCGTCTTTGGCCAGGTATTGCTTGCTCATGCTTTCCTCCATTCCTCGTAGAACCCTTTCGTCAGATAATTGGCGTGTATCACCAGAGGCGGCGCGTCGGAGGTCTGCACATACACCAACTCGATGGGGCGGAGTTGCGCGTCGAATCCAACCGCGGCCCACCGTGCCGGCTCCGCCTGCGCATCGCGGCTGCGAATCTTCGCCACTCCGATGCGGCTGACGATAGCTGACTCGATCTGCTGTCTGGTGATGCCGTGGGCTTTCATCGCGTGCGGATGAACGTCCACGACATGTCCAGTATAACCGCCTGTATGACTATTGTCATACGCCGAACCCTGTTCATGCATGGCATCATCCTTTCGTGTGCTGACCGCTATGCACAACGGTAGAAAGACACAAAGCCCCATGTCCAGCGCGAATGGTGAATGTGCATCCAGCGACGGAACGCCGACGAATTGTGGATAACTGGCCGACGATCCACATCCGGTCTGCGGGTCGCGCGTAGGGCGCATCGCGGCGAACCCGGCAACCCCGGCATGTAAGGTAGAGCGTTATGAGTGATTTTGTGGATAGAGTGACCGTCCATGTCAAGGGCGGCGACGGCGGCAATGGTTCGGCGGGCATCCGCCGCGAGAAGTACAAGCCGCTGGCCGGCCCGAACGGCGGCAACGGCGGTGACGGCGGCTCCGTGATCTTCGTGGCCGACCGCAACGCCACCAGCCTGCTCGACTACCGTTTCATGCCGCACCGCGTGGCCGGCAACGGCACCATGGGCTTGGGCGACAACAAAGACGGTTCCAAAGGCGAGGATCTGATCCTGCCCGTGCCCTGCGGCACCGTGGTGTTCAGCGCGAAGGGCGCGCAAGGCGGTGAACGCCGTCCCGGTGACCAGCTCGCCGATTTGCGCCATGAGGGCGACCGTTTCGTCGTGGCCGCGGGCGGTTCCGGCGGACTGGGCAACATCGCCCTGGCCAACCGCACCCGCCGCGCCCCCGGCTTCGCGCTGTTGGGCGAGCTGGGTGAGGAGCGCGACGTGGTTCTGGAACTCAAATCCATCGCCGACGTGGCGCTGGTGGGCTTCCCCTCCGCCGGCAAGTCGAGTCTGATCGCCGCGATCAGCGCCGCCAAGCCGAAAATCGCCGACTACCCCTTCACCACGCTGGTGCCGAACCTCGGCGTGGTCATCGCCGGCGACCGCCGCTACACCATCGCCGACGTTCCCGGCCTGATCCCCGGTGCCAGCCAAGGCAAGGGTCTGGGTCTTGAATTCCTGCGCCATATCGAGCGCACGGAGATCATCGCCCATGTGATCGACTGTGCCACGCTGGAACCGGACCGCGACCCGATCAGCGACTACGAGGCGTTGGAGCACGAGCTCGCCGAATACGCCGGCTCGCTGGACCTGCCGTTGGGTGCGATTCCGATTCCCGAACGCCCGCGCGTGATCATCCTCAACAAGGCCGACATGCCCGAGGCCGAGGAGCTCGCCGAATTCGTCAAGCCTGAATTCGAAGCCAAGGGCTTCCCCGTGTTCGTGATCTCCACCGCCAGCCATAAGGGCCTGAAGGAATTGAACTTCGCCCTGTCCGAAATGGTGGCGAAGATGCGCGAGGAAGTGGCCAAGCGCGAGCAGGCCGAAGAGGAGGCCCGCGTGGTCATCAAGCCGCTCGAGCAGGAGGGCCGCCGACGCCGCCGCGCGGACGAGGGCGGCAACGCGCTCGACTTCACCGTGGAACGCAAGGAGAACGCCAACGGCGAATTCTGGTACGAGGTGCTGGGTGCCAAGCCGGAGCGTTGGGTGATGCAGACCAACTTCGACAACGACGAGGCGGTCGGCTACCTGGCCGACAGGCTCGCCAAGCTCGGCGTCGAGGACGAGCTGCGCCGCAAGGGCGCGCATCCCGGCGACGAGGTGCGCATCGGCCGCGGCAACCGTGCCGTCGCCTTCGACTGGGATCCGACGATCTCCGCCGGCGCCGAAATGCTCGACGGCACGCAGCTCGGCGCGCGCGGCAAGGACCTGCGCCTTGAGGAGCAGGACACGCGCGCCCACCGCCGCACCAACGCGGAACGCCGCCGCGAATATCACGAGATGATGGACGCGCGCGCCGCCGTGCGCGAGGCGATGATGGCCGAACGCAAGGCCGGCCATTGGGCCGACCCCTCCATCGACGACGACCGCCACGACGAGCACAGCCTGTTCGGCCGCGGCGAAGACACGGAGGAGTGATTCCGGCGTAGCCGCACCTGCTCGCGCCGCCGGTCCGCGCAGGCCTAGCGCCGCTGGTCCGCCCGCGGCCAGGCCGTCCCGTCCCGTGGACCGTGCAGTCAGAGGGTGGAATGCCGCGGTGCTTACGCAGCGAAGTCGGCGTACAGTGTGACCGAGTAGCCGATCGCCGGACGCGCGGCGGAGGATCGTAAGAGGAGAACGCGAATGTCCACACCATCGCAGGCCGACGTGCGCCGCGCCATCGCCGCCGCGCAGACCGTGGTCGTCAAGGTCGGATCCAGCTCGCTGACCGGCCCCAGCGGCCATTTGGATCCGGAGCGTCTGGACTCGCTGGTGACGGCTTTGGCGCAGGTGCGGCTGATGGGCGCGCGCGTCGTGCTCGTCTCGTCCGGCGCCATCGCCGCCGGTTTCGGCCTGCTCGGTTTCGACTCGCGCCCCGCCGACGTGGCCACGCAGCAGGCCACCGCGGCCGTGGGCCAAGGCCTGCTCATGGCACGTTATGAGACGTCGTTCGCGCGCTACGGCATTCGTGTGGGGCAAATCCTCATCACCGCGGAAGACACGATCCGCGCCACCCAATACCGCAATGTGCAGCGCACGCTGGAACGACTGCTCGACCTCGGTGTGGTGCCGATCGTCAACGAGAACGATTCGCTGGCGTCCAACGAGATCCGCTTCGGCGACAACGACCGGCTTTCCGCGCTCATCGCCAATCTGGTGCGCGCGGACGCGCTGGTGCTGCTCACCGACGTGGACGCGCTCTACACCGCTCCGCCCTCGCAGCCGGATTCGCGGCGCATCGCCTACGTGCCGAACGTGATCGACGCGCTGGGCGACATCCGGGTCTCCGGTGCCGGGTCGAAGGTCGGCACCGGCGGCATGGTCACCAAACTTGAGGCCGCGCGTGTGGCCGCCGTCTCCGGCATCCCCGCCGTGCTCACCTGCGCCGCCAATGCGGGACCGGCGTTGATGGGCGATCCCGTCGGCACCGTGTTCGCGCCGGTCAAGCAGCGGGGTTCGTCGAGGCGACTGTGGATCGGGTTCGCCGCTGAGCCGCGCGGCACGATCGTGGTGGATTCCGGCGCGGCCCAGGCCGTGCGTGGGGGACGGGCCTCGCTGCTCGCCGCCGGCGCGGTGGAGGTCAGGGGCGCGTTCTCCGCGGGCGATCCCGTGTGGGTCGACGACGAGGCCGGCGCGCATCTGGCGCGAGGGCTGGCCGGATACGATTCCGAGGAGATTCCGCAGATGCTGGGGCGCAACACCGCCCAGCTCAAGCGGTTCTTGGGCGACCAGTACGCGCATCCGCTGGTGCATCGCGACAATCTCGTCGTGTTGTGACGCTCTCGCTCGTCCCGCGCTCGCGTTCGTCGTACTCGTTTTACAACGATTTAACCACTCCGCACTCAAAATGGCTTAACGGCGGTAGCGTTATGCCCCCTATGGTTAAAGCGTTGTAATCGACAACCCGCCCTACTGAATCGCCCCGATGAACGTCTCCAACGACCCGGTGCCTTGGATGCGCACACGGTCGAGCACCATCGGATCGTCGCCGATGTTCGCCCAACCGTACTGCGTGGTGAACGCGCACAGCACGCCGGCCTCGCGCACGGCCTCGATCGCGTCGGGCGTGGTGTCTCCGAAGGGGTATGCCAGCGCGTCGAGCGCGCCCGTGACCGCCGCGGACTGCTTGAGATCGTCGATGATCTCCTGCTTGGTCATCGCGCTGATCCGCCCGCCGTGCCCCACATTGCCGCCGGCCTGATGCATGGCGTAGGAATGCGACTGGTATTCCAGATACGGCGTGGCGTAATCCTTCATGCGCTGCGGCGCATTGCCGTCGTTCGCGATGATGAACGACGTGGCCGGCACTTGGTAACGCGCCAGCAGCGCGCCGCCCACGCTCATGAATCCGGGCTCGCCGTCGTCGAAGGTGAGCACGACGCTGCGTTTCGGCAGACTGTGCGTGCCGTCGATGAACGCGCGCACCTCATGCCAGGACGGATAGTAGAAGCCGTTGTCGGTCAGATACCGTAGCTGCTGTTCCAGCGCGCTTGCGGCGATGTAGTTGTTGTTGAGGTCCGCGGGCGGGGTCGCGTCGTCGTACACATAGTGGTACATCAACACCGGGATTCCGCCGTTTTGCGTCTCCATCGAGTCGACCACGCGCACGGTGCGGGTCGCCGTGGCCAGATTGCCCTTGGAATTGCGCACCGAGTACGTCACGGTGTAGTCGCCCGCCGTGTCGGCATCCACCGTGCCGGAGGTTTGGATGGCGGCGGTGAGCACGCCGTCGTCCGGATCGATGGCATGCGCGCCGCCCTCCACATACTCCTCGCCTTTGAGCATGATGGTGGTGGGGCTGCCGTTCACTCCGATGACGATGCCGCCGGGGCTGAGCTCCGGGGCTGCCGTGCGTTCCAGCGTGGCATGCGTGACGGTGGGCGGATTTGGCGAGCCGGTTCCGGTCGTCGTGTCGCGGCCTCGCATCAGCGTCGGTGCGGCGAAAGGCGCGATTACCAGAGTCAGCGCCGCCAGCGCGCACGCGACGACGACGGCCAGCGCCGCCAGACGTTGGGTGCGGGCCTGTCTGACGGCCGCCCGTGCGGATCTGCGGCTGACGTGGCCGCCATGGCTGTAGGCGCGCGAATCGGACGAATGCCGGTGCGCGCCCGCATAGCGGTGTTCTCCGGAACGCCGACGCCCGTCCGTTGTGCGATTCCCGCCCGTCGTGCGATTCTTGTCCGTCGTGTGATCCCCGCCCGTTGCGCGACGTCCGTTTGATGCGCGATGTGAACCTTTCGCGGCCATAGCTCCCCCTGGTATTCCGCTTCGACGCGTTCTTCTCTCGCCCTTAATTATTGCATCACCCCCGTCGATATGGCATGGCCATGCGAGGGGTGTCGCATGTCGGGCATGGGGTTCCCTCTGGTTGGGGTCAGGGGTTAGCATGGTGCGCATGACTATGGCTCAGTGGCAGACCCTTTCCGACCGTATCAACCAAGTGGCTCCCAGCGCGACGCTGGCCGTCGATTCCAAAGCCAAGGCGATGAAGGCCGCCGGTATCGACGTCGTCGGATTCGGCGCGGGCGAGCCGAATTTCCCCACCCCCGACTACGTGGTGGACGCCGCGGCCGAGGCCGTGCGCGATCCGAAGAACTACCGCTACACGCCCACCCCCGGCCTGCCCGAGCTGCGTGAGGCGATCGCCGCCAAAACGCTGCGCGACTCCGGCTACGAGGTCGACCCCGCCCAGGTGGTGGTGACCAACGGCGGCAAGCAGGCCGTGTATTCCATCTTCCAAGTGCTGCTCAACGAGGGCGACGAGGTGATCATCCCCGCGCCGTACTGGACCAGCTATCCGGAGGCCGTGAAACTGGCCGGCGGCGTGCCCGTCGAAGTGTTCGTCGGCGCCGAACGCGGATTCGAGCCCGACATGGACGCGCTGGAGGCGGCGCGCACCGAACGCACCAAGGCGATCATCGTCACCTCGCCCAACAATCCGACCGGTGCCGTGTGGAGCCCCGAAACCATCAAACGCATCGGCGAATGGGCCGTCGAACACCACATCTGGATCATCTCCGACGAGATCTACGAGCACCTGAACTACGACGACGCGCACACCACGTACATCGGCGCGGCCGTGCCCGAATGCCGCGACCAGCTGGTGGTGCTCAACGGCGTGGCCAAAACCTACGCGATGCCCGGCTGGCGCGTCGGCTGGATGGTGGCCCCGCTCGAGGTGGCCAAAGCGGCCAACAAACTGCAGGGACATATGACCTCCAACGTGGCCAACGTGTCGCAGCGCGCCGCTCTGGCCGCCGTGGCCGGCACTCTGGACGCGGTGTATGCGATGCGCGAGGCCTTCGACGTGCGCCGCAAGGCCATCGTCGCCGCGCTCAACGACATCCCCGGCGTGGTCTGCCCGACGCCGACCGGCGCGTTCTACGCCTTCGCCGACATCCACGGCCTGCTCGGCAAGCCGCTCGGCCCCAACGGCACCGTGTCCGAAACTTCCGCCGAATTCGCCGCCGCCCTGCTCGATGAGGCCCATGTGGCCGCCGTGCCCGGCGAGGCCTTCGGCGCGCCCGGATATCTGCGCTTCTCCTACGCGCTCGCCGACGACCAGCTGGCCGAGGGCATGCGCCGTTTCAAGGCCTACGTCGAAGCGTAGCGACACACGGGTTGCTGAAATCGTGATGTACTGCTAAGGTAACTCCTTGGCGGTTTTGCCCCATGCGAACGCGTACGTTCCACGCATCGTGTAGCATGGGCAGAGTTCACCTAGGGAAGTGGCGCAATTGGTAGCGCAACGGTCTCCAAAACCGTAGGTTGTGGGTTCGAGTCCCGCCTTCCCTGCCAAGTTTGATAACCCAGAGCACCATGAAGGACGGATATGGCTAAGAAGAGCAGCACCAAAGCAGTCAAGCCGAATGTCTTCATGCGCGTCGGCATGTTCATCAAGCAGATCATCGACGAGCTCCGCAAGGTCGTGACCCCGACCGCCAAGGAGCTGTTCTTCTGGTCGCTGGCCGTGTTTATTTTCGTGCTGCTGCTGATGGCCCTCGTCACGGGCATGGACTTCGGTCTGGGCAAGCTCGTGCTGTGGGTGTTCGGCTGATCGAATAACCCTGAACCCACCCCAACAAAAGGTGAATAAAACGCATGAGTGATGAAGTGAATCTTGAGAATCTGGATCTCCCCCCGGTTGTCGAGGAGGAGTCCGTCGAGGTTCCCGACGTGAATTTTGAGGCTATTGACGCCGAAGCTCCCGTTGATGAGTCCGCTGAAGCCGAGACGGTTGAGGGGGCCGTCGAGTTCGCGGAAATCGAATCTGAATCCGATGAGGATGAGGACGCCGCTCCCGTCGTCGACGAGGAGACCGGCGAGATCGCCGATGACGACGAACCCGTCGACGCCGGCCAGAAGGCCATCGACGATTTCTCCAAGAGCCTGCGGGCCTTGGAAGGCAAGTGGTATGTGCTGCACACCTATTCCGGCTATGAGAAGCGCGTGAAGGCCAACATCGAGTCCCGCGTCGCCTCCTTCGGCATGGAGGACCAGATCTTCCAGATCGAGGTGCCGATGGAAGAGGTCGAGAAGCACACCGACAAGGGCAAGAAGGTCATCACCCGCGTTCGCGTGCCGGGCTATGTGCTCATCCGCATGTGGCCGGACGAGAACGCCCGCCGCATCGTGCGCGAAACCGAAGGCGTGACCGGCTTCGTCGGCCCGTCCAAGGATCCGGCGCCGCTCAGCCGCAAGGAAGTCGTGGCCATGATGGCGCCGATGATCGCCTCCGAGGCGCTCAAGGCCGCCGGTGACAAGCCCGCCGCCGCCAAGAAGCGCGCGGTCGAGGTCTCCTACGCCGTGGGCGACCAGGTCACCGTCACCGATGGTCCTTTCGCCACGATGGCCGCCGTCATCTCCGATGTGGAGCCGACCACCCAGAAGCTCACCGTGCTCGTGTCCATCTTCGGCCGCGATACGCCGGTGGAGCTGGGCTTCAACCAGGTCGAAAAACTCGCCTGAGCCTAAGCCCATACCAAACCCGTTATGAAAACCCAGCCACTCCGGCTGGGTTTTCGTGTATATGCCCGACCGAATCGTTTTCTCAACGTGACAAGGCGCTGACATCGCGCACGTCTGCCAGATGCCGTTTCATGGTGTGTTCGGCATTATCGCTGTCATGCAAGGTGATGGCTTCGAAGATGAGCTGATGCCCCATATGCGAGATGCGCCGTCCGGTGGGCGTATGATGCGACCGTTCGCGTACGTGCTCCGTGCATTTGAAAGTGAATTGCAGCACGGTCAGCAACAGCGGATTGCCGGTGGCGTGCGCCAGAAGGAGATGGAAGCGTATATCGAGGCGCATGGATTCCTTCTGGCTTAACCGTTCGTTCTCCTCCTGCTGGATGATCTCCCGCAAGGCCGCAAGATGGGTGGGACGCGCGCGTTTCGCCGCCAGAGCGGCGATTTGCGGTTCGACGGATTCGCGAAGCTCGAAGGCGTTGTTCAATTCCGTATCCACGGATTCGAGCATGGAGGCGAGACGCCGTGTGTTCGACATCGGATCGAGCACGGTGCTGCCCCGCCCTTGCACACGTTCGATCAGATGCTTGGATTCCAATTCGGAAAGGGCCTCACGCACCGACGTGCGCGAAATGTTGAAATCGGCGGCCAACTGTCGCTCCGAAGGCAGCCTCGAACCGGGCTTCACCACGCCGTTCATAATGGCCTGCTCCAGATGACTGGCGAATTGGGCGCTGATGCTGCGGCTGGTCAGGTCGATTGGAGGGATGAACGTGTTACCGGAGGATTCAGACATACTCTCATATTGGCATGATGGCCATACCAATTACAAGCCAGAATCGCTGATTGGTCTTCCCTTTGTTTCCCGCCAGTAACAAGTGGGTAACCGCTGGCGGATGTAACGAAAACCGATATGTGAGCCGCCTATTCTTGCAGGCATTCAACGATTGGTATGACCAAAAAGGTGGTTGTGATCATGGGCTGCGTAACGGATACGGTCGAGATGCAGGAACAGATGGTTCACGTTCCCGCATCCGTGGAGAACACGTTATGGGGCGTGCTGCCAATCGGCAAGGACCAACCCATCGCTTCGGTGGCATCGGGGCAGACCGTGGTGATCGACACCATCAGCCATGAAGGCATCATGCCGGATCAGGGGGCGGACCCGGTGCGGTATTTCGGTGCGAAAGGCATCCGACGCGATGAGATACTCGACGACACGATCGCCGTTCCGGAATACAAAACCCACCGCGAAGGGGACGGTTCACATATCATCACGGGCCCCATCGCTGTCCGTGGTGCCAAACCGGGGGATGTGCTTATGGTATCCGTCGACTGTCTCGAACGTCGTACACACTACGGCGTCATCTCCACGCGCCACGGCCGCGGCGTCATGGTCGGCTCCCAGTGGGAGGGCGATTACGGTGCCCTCTGCAAAGTCGTGGAATCGGACGGAACCGAATACGGACAGATGGTGCCCGACGGTGTGGATTTCCACGACGATGCGGCGCTTGCCGCAAGCGGCTACCCGCGTTTCGCACTGCATCCTTTCTTGGGCATTATGGGCGTCGCCCCCGACCTGCCCGAGCGTCCATGCTCCATTCCGCCGTATCGTTTCGGCGGCAATATCGATGTCAACGACATGACTGAGGGCAGCGTGCTGTTCCTGCCCGTACAGGTGGACGACGCCAAATTCTACGTCGGCGACCCGCATTTCGCGCAAGGGGATGGCGAGGTGGCGCTGACCGCACTCGAAGCGCCGCTGCGCGCCACGCTCACACTCACCGTGATCCCCCGGCGGATTGCCAACGAACTCTTCGGCGAATGCTCGGTCCCCTTCGCCTATGCGCGGGGCAAACTGCTGGTGCTCGGCTTGGATAAGGACCTCGACGAGGCGCTGCGGCACAGCGTGCGCCGTGCAATCGAGATGCTCGCCTCGATGTTCCACCTGCCGGAGCGAGTCATTTACCTTTATCTTTCCGCGGCCGCTGATTTCGATGTCTCGCAGGCTGTGGATTTGGTCAGCGGCGTGCATGCTCGCATTCCGCTGGATGATTTCGTCGCGAGGCTACCCGGCGGCGCCGGTGGCTTTCTCAATCGCATCGCCCGCGCGATGCGATCCGCGAACGGCTGATACACGACTTTCCTTCGAAAACTAACTATGAGAGGAACAGAAAGGAAACAACAATGAACAGGAATATGGTGAGAAAAACAGTAGCCGTGGCCGCCACGGTTATGCTCGCGGTCGCAGGCACGATGACGCTTGCGGGTTGCAGCACGGGTGAGCCGGATCATAGCTCCGCCGCGGATAATCCCGATTCCACAACGATTCGTGTGGCCACGCAGCGTCAGCCGCATCTGTTCGCCGCCTATGAATGGTCCAAGTACGTGCCCGAGGGCTATTCGGTCGAAGTGGTGCCGATGGCCAACTCCAACGATGAGAAGGACGCATTGCTTTCCGGTGATGTAGACTTCGCTCTGATGGGCGTGCCGACGGTTATCTCTCAGGCCTCTCAAGATGGCGGCATCAAGGTCATCGCCGGCGGCGCGGATGGAGGATCCGGCCTGATGGTCTCCTCGTCCATCACCACGGTGGACCAGCTGAAAGGCAAGAAGATCGGTTATGTGCCGAACTCCTCGCAGGAGATGGCGCTTCGATTGCTGCTGAAGTCCGCTGGGCTGAATCCGGATTCCGACGTGCAGATGATCAACATCGGCTATTCGGAGATGTCCGAAGCGCTCGCGCGAGGGGATATCGATGCCTTCGCCGGTGCCGAAATGGGCGTCTCCCTCGCGAAACTCGCGGGAGCCAACGAAATCGACTCGATCTACAACACTCAGATCGGCAAGGTGAACATCGCGCTGGCGGCCAGCGACAAGGTCATCAGCGGCAATCCCGATCTGGTCAAAATCGCGATCGCCGCGCATAAGAAGTCCACCGAGGCGCTGTCCGCGGATAAGGCCGCTTGGAAGGACGGCGTGATGAAGCAATTCACCTTCGACTCCGATGCGCTCGACAAGGCCCTCGACAATATGTGGCTCCACTGGGACCTGAATGACGAATACCAGAAGCAGTGCGAGGAGCTGGCCAAGCAGATGGTCGACATCGGTTCGATCCAAACCGCGCCGGAGTCGTCGGCGTATCTTGACGATCAATTCGTCAAGTAATCCGCCGGCAAGCAAGCCATTGTCACGTAACGCATCGAATTTGGGAATCGAGAGGAAGGGATTCGAGGATTATGCACCGCGTCAAGAAAATCGTTCCAAAGGTGTTGTTGGCGTTGCCGGTACCGATTCTTCTAGTGGTTTTGTGGAATCAGGGTGTGAAGTACGGTTGGACGCTTCCTTTTGACATCCGCTTGGCGCGGGTGCCCTCGCCCTCGTCGGTTGTCAAGCGCATCGCCGATCTCGCGGTCGGCGGTTATCTCAACGATCCGTATTCCGCCACGTTGTGGAAGCATATGTACGCTTCGTTGGTCCGCGTGTTCAGTGGCTTCGGTCTTGCCGCCGTCATCGGCGTGCCGTTGGGTGTGCTGATGGGTCGGTCGAAAGTCGCCTCGTCGATGCTGGAACCGACGTTGAATCTGATCCGTCCAATCCCCGTCACGGCCTGGGTGCCGCTGACCCTTATCATGATCGGCATCGGCGACCGCTCCACCATCTTCTTGGTGTTCCTCGCGGCGCTGTTCCCCATCATCCTCAACACGGTCACCGCAGTGGAACAGGTGCCGGAGCGTCTGCTGGAGGCCTCCGCCATGTTGGGCACATCCAGAGCCAAGGCGTTGTGGAAGGTCGTGTTCCCGGCCGCGTTACCTGGCATCATTGGCGGACTGCGCGTGGCGATCGGCCTAGCATGGGCGCTGCTCGTCGTCGGCGAGATGACCGGCATCACCGTCGGCCTTGGCGCCATGATCACCGAGGCCAAGGAAGTCTCCAAAACCGACCTGATCGTGGCTGGCATGTTCATCATCGGCATTCTCGGTTTTCTGAGCGATCGGCTCATCGTATGGATCGTCAAAATCGTGGCGCATCGTCGTCCGGTGCTTCCGGCCAGTAAGTGATTTGAAGGAGAGCAGCAATGCGTATAGGGGCAATTCAACGTCACGCCGGTATGATCGATGTTCAGGGCGTCGGCAAGCAGTATGGCAATGGAACGTATGCCGTCAAAGACGTCAATCTCCACATCGACTCAGGTGAGTTCCTTGCCATCGTAGGGCCTTCTGGATGCGGCAAAAGCACTCTACTGCGTATGATCGCCGGATTCGAAAGCATCACCGAAGGCCAGATTCTGGTCGAGACGCGGCCGGTCAGCGGGCCGGGTCCCGACCGTGGCGTGGTGTTCCAGGACTACGGTCTGTTCCCCTGGCTCACCGTGGAGGAGAACATCGCGTACGGCCCCAAGGAGGCGGGCTACCCGCGCAGCCAAGTGAAGGAGCTGGTGGATAAGTACATCGATTTGGTGGGATTGAAACTCTTCGCCAAGAAGTTCCCCCACGAGCTTTCCGGCGGCATGCAGCAGCGCGTGGCCATAGCGCGCGTGCTGGCCAACACGCCTTCGGTGATGCTGATGGACGAGCCGTTTGGCGCGCTGGATGCGTTGACCCGCGAACAGCTGCAGAACCAGCTTTCCTATATCCAGAAGGACCTCGGCATCACCGTGGTGTTCGTCACCCACAGCATCGAGGAGGCTGTGTATCTGGCAGATCGTGTGGTGGTGATGGGAGATGGCGCGGCCAGCGGCGTGGCGGGCAATATCAAGAAGATTGAAACGATTTCGCTTGATGGGCCGCGTGACACCACCTCCGTGGAGTTCAATCGCTACCGCAGGGACATCTCCGAATTGATTCACGGTAAACGGCGAAGGGAGCGGCGAGCGAATGAGTGGAGAAAGCACAGCCGGACCGCGAATCCCACGAGATCTCGTCGTAGCGGTCGAAGCATATGAACAGGCGTTGATGGCCAATGATGCCGCGCGTTTGTCGGTGATGTTCGCCGACGATTCGGACGGCGCGCCCGTCACACGCGCCGATGATGCGGGCGTGCTGTACGGGCGGCGGTCCATCGCAGGGTTCCGCAAGGCGAGGGCGGCCGCCCCCTCCCGCACGCTGCTTCGGCGTACCTATCGCATGCTGGGTGCCGCCGCGGCCGTGGTGGTCAGCGAATTCGAGAAGACCACCGGCGGCATCGTCCTGCAGACGCAGGTCTGGCAGCTGCTTGACGACGATTGGAAGATCGTCTCGGCGCATTTGACTTATCCTCGCCCTGCCGTGGATACGCGCGTCTGGCGCGTTGCCGGTTCGCCCCTTGTCGCGGGGAAGTATGAACGCGGGACGGAACAACATGACACCGGACTGCCTTTGGCCGGGCTCAGCGTGGCGGTCAAGGACCTTTACGGAGTGGAAGGGCAGATCATCGGCGCGGGCAGTGAGGCGTACCTTGAGGAAGGCGCACCGCAGCAGCGCAACTCCTGGCCGGTGCAACGCCTGCTGGATGCCGGCGCGGACGTGTTGGGCATCGCACGGACGGACGAGTTCGCCTATTCGATCGCCGGCACCAATGTGCATTACGGCACGCCACCCAATCCGCAGGCGTCGGGCCGCATTTCGGGCGGCTCCTCATCCGGATCCGCTTCGGCCGTTGCCATGGGGCAGGTCGACATCGGTCTCGGCAGCGATACGGGCGGCTCGGTGAGGGTGCCCTCGTCCTACCAGCATCTGTGGGGCATCCGCACCACGCACGGGCTGATCCCCATGGAAGGCGTGCTGCCTCTGGCCCAGTCTTTCGACACCGTGGGGTGGATGACCCGCGACTGGCGGCTGCTTGAGCGGGTGGCTGAGGCCATGATTCCGAAGGGCGACGGTCGCCATGTTCCGCAGCCGCGATTGTCCGGCCATGTGGTTTGGGCGGATGAATTGCTGGATCTTGTCAGCGATGACATGGCCCAGGCGTTGGGGCGATGGTTCGATGGGCTGCGCGGCAGCCCCGATCTTGCGCAGGCCGACGTGCATATCGAGCATAGGACGCTGGGCGACATGCTCGGGCCGGATCATGGCGGCGACGCCGCCGATCGTTTGGACGGCTGGCTGAACACGTTCAAAGTGGTCCAAGGGTATGAAGCTTGGTGCAACCATGGCGAGTGGGTGTCGAAGCATTGGCCGACGCTGGGCGACGACGTGGCATCGCGTTTTCGCGTCGCGTCTAAGCTGGGACGGGACGATTATGATGCGGCGTGCGCTCGCAAATCGCGCTACCGCGAAGATGTGCGGCTGGCGCTGGGCAGCGACGTGCTGCTGGTCCCCAGCGCGTCCGGCGTCGCGCCGAGCATTGCCGACGCCTCCATCGGCGGCGAATCCATCGAACGCAGCCGTACTGCCACCATGCGTTTGACCTGCATTGCGGGATTGTCCGGCTTGCCAGCCGTGAATATTCCATTGCGTACGGCCGACGGATTGCCTTGCGGCGTATGCGCCGTGGGGCCTGCGGGCAGCGATGTCGAACTTATCGCCTTCGCCGGGCGTTTGAGCGAACTGGCCTCAGTCTGAGGCTCTTCTTCGAGGCGGCTCCGCCCGACGTGACGGGATGAGGGCTCGGACGTGAGGTGAGAGCGCGGAGATGTCCACTGGAATCGGCATAATGGGAAAGCTTGTGTCTGGAGGGGAGACCCGCCATCACAGCACAGCAATATAAGTTGCGGGAGGAGACCGCCCGCGCTCTGCAAGCCCACGGCGACGAGAAACGAGTCAAGCGTCGCGCGGGAGGCTGGCAAGGCGCGAACGGCGACCGATTGCACCGCGTTATAGAAAGAAGAACCATACTATGGCTCCCAAGAAGAAAGTCTCGGCGCTGATCAAGCTCCAGATTCAGGCTGGCAAGGCCAACCCGGCCCCGCCGCTGGGTCCGGCCCTCGGCTCCCATGGCGTGAACATCATGGACTTCTGCAAGGCGTACAACGACGCCACGAAGGACAAGATGGGCCAGGTCGTGCCGGTTGAGATCACCGTCTACGAAGACCGCTCCTTCACCTTCGTCCTCAAGACCCCGCCGGCCGCGGCTCTGCTGCTCAAGGCCGCCGGTGTTGAGAAGGGCACCGAGAACCCGCTGACCCACAAGGTCGGCTCCGTCACCAAGGCCCAGGTCCGCGAGATCGCCGAGATCAAGATGCCCGACCTGTCCGCCCGCGACGTCGAGGCCGGCATGAAGATCATCGAGGGCACCGCCCGCTCGATGGGCATCACGGTCACGGACTGATAAGGAGAAGGACAGATGGTAAAGCGTTCCAAGAAGTACCGCGAAGCTGCCGAGCGCATCGATCGCAACAACCTCTACACCGCCAATGAGGCCATCGCTCTGATCAAGAGCATGCCCGCCTACAACTTCGACCAGACCGTCGAAGCGGTGTTCCGTCTGAACGTGGACCCGCGCAAGGCCGATCAGCTGGTGCGTGGCACGGTCAACCTGCCCCACGGCACCGGTAAGACCGCCAAGGTCCTCGTGTTCGCCCGCGGCCCGAAGGCCACCGAGGCCATCGAGGCCGGCGCCGACATCGTCGGCGATGACGACCTGATCACCAAGGTCGCCGGCGGCTTCCTCGACTTCGATGCCGTCGTCGCCACCCCGGACATGATGGGCAAGGTCGGCCGTCTCGGCCGCGTGCTCGGCCCCCGTGGCCTCATGCCGAACCCGAAGACCGGCACCGTGACCATGGATGTGGCCAAGGCCGTCGCCGACATCAAGGGCGGCAAGATCGAGTTCCGCGTGGACAAGAACGGCAACCTGAGCTTCCTCATCGGCAAGCTGAGCTTCGATGAGTCCGCTCTGGACGAGAACTTCAAGGCCGTGGCCGACGAAGTCAAGCGTCTCAAGCCGTCCACCGTGAAGGGCCGTTACCTGACCAAGGCGACGATCACCTCCACGATGAACCCGGGCGTTCCGGTCGATCCGAACACTCTCGCCTGAGAGCGGTTCGCGTCGCATCGATGACGTAAACCAAGACCCCGATACCCTTCCGGTGTCGGGGTCTTCGCATATCCGCGACCGCTTTCGTCGTGCTGGGCGAAGTGGGGCGTGGCCAAGGCATCTCGAGATCCCTCGACTCCGCTCGGGATGACAGGAGAAGAAGCTCTGGATGACAGGAGCAGGGAACTCGGGGTGCCGTTGATAATGGTTATTCGTCATGCTGAGCGGAGCGCAGCGAAGTCGAAGCATCTCCACCGGATGGCAGGCAACGCTGGAATGGCGGGCAACGCTAGGATGACGACAGTCCTAATGTATACAAAACTATTCCAAATTAAGAATAGTTTTGTATACGGGGTGATGGGCGCGGTGGACGGATTATTGGTTGAGGGGAATCATCACGGTGATGGTGAACATGTCTTCGTCGATATCCGTCGCCATGCTGCCGCCGTGGCGTTCCGCGGTCATGCGAATGCTGGCGAGACCGAATCCGTGCCAGTCCTTGTCCGGTTTGGTGGTCGTCGGCAGATGCTCGTCGATAAGACGGACGGGGAGGGAGCGCGGTAGTTGCTGCATCGAATCACCGCCATGCTGCCGGAACGGGTGGCTTTGAGGTCGATGACCCGCAGCCGGGAATCCAACGGTGCGACGGCCTCGAACGCGTTGTCGAGGATGTTGCCGAATATCGCATACAAATCAATGGCGTCAAGCTGGCCGAACGCCTTGCCGTCCACCAGATAATGCAATGTGACATTCTGATGTTGCGCCGAGAGCAGTTTGTCCGTGAGTATGGTATCCAAGGCGGGATTTCCGGTTTTGGCCAGCGAATCGTAATGATCCACAGCCTGCTCGATGGAATCCAACGCCTGACTGGTGGGCATGGTCGCGGAGCTGTTCCTCAACAGGTTGATTTGTTTCTTGAGATCGTGGCTTTTGACATTGATCAGGTCGATGGTGTTGCGGCTGAGTTCGTACTGCTGCTGGTTGAGGCGCAGCATGCGATCGGCTAGTTCAGCTTCATGACGCCACCGTGACTGTACTAGCAATCCAGATTGAATCACTAAGGAAAGTAGCGAGCAGAGGATTGCATAGACAAGACAGATGATGCGGGTCGCGCGATTGTCCAGCGGCAGATACATCCATTGCGCGAAGCTGATAACCATGGTGATGGCGAGTACTGTGGCCGAGACGCAGAGCAGCGCCGTGTCGCTAATTCGCTCGCCCTCATGACGGCGGAACAGCCATGAGAACAACAGTCCGAGAGGCAATGCGCTGATTGGAAATTCAGCGGACACCGCTGCGGGGTATTGGCTGAACAAATCGACGCCTAGCGCGATGTTCACTAAATAGATGATGCTTTCGGAACAGTATTGAAGCGCGTATGCGGCAACGCCTTGGAACAAGACTTCTTGCACGGAGATGTGGAAACACCAGCGTATGCCGGCCAGAGTAAGCAGAAAAACAATGACGAACCGTGACAAAGCGAGCCAGTCGGGCAGCTGGAGCATGTAAAGACCAATATTGAGAAGGAAACAAGCCACAACGGTTATCAGCGCACGAGCGACAAACAATGTCTTGCGAGGTTTCTTATACAGCAGTAGTGCCTCTACGAACAATATTTCCAAAGGGAAACTGTTGATTGCGGCGAATGATGGAGGAAGAAGGGTTTGTGGATCCATCGCATATCCTTGTTATGGCTGTCGTCGTCCAAAGAAGATCACTGCATTGCACCAAGATAAGCGGCTAAGGACTGAAGGAACTCGCGCTTGCGTGACCGACTGATTGGCAGCCGTTCATCATGGATAAGCACGTTATCGCCCTGTACGCCACTTACGTATTGCGGATTGACGAGAAAACTCTGGCTGCAGCGGAGGAATCCGTATGGAGACAGTTGTTCTTCGATGGTTCTGAGCGTGCCGTAGGAGGTGACGTTGCCTTTATTGGTATGAAAGATGATGGTGTGCCTGTTCACTTCCACATAGGCTATGGAGGATATTGAGACACGTGTGGTGCTGTTGCGCCCGCTAATGGTGAGTGAGGCTTCGGTGCGTTTGCCGATATGCGCAAGCACATGGCGCATCTTCAAAGAGAACACTTCCGGTGTCACTGGCTTGATGATGTAAGCCAGTGCATTGACGTCGTATCCGTCTGTTGCCAGGCTGGCCACTTTGGTGAGGAACACCAGCGGAACATCGGCATCCATTTGTCGTAGAAGATGAGCTGCCTGCATACCATTGCTGCCGGGCATTTCGATATCCATGAAAATCAAATCCCAGATAGGCCGGTAGCGGTCGAGGAACATATCGGCATTTGCGAATTCGCTGACCTGATATTCCATTGCGTGAGATTCGGCATATGACTGCAACACTGTCAGTAGCTGATTGCGGTCGAGCGGTGTGTCTTCGATGACGGCGATGCGCAGCATGTCCCTCCTTGCTTGTTCATGATTGTACTGTTAGTCCGCGTTTCTCGACCGTATTGCATGTTGCATTCTGTTGTTTGTTTACACCGGCGAGATATGTTGCGAATTATGCCGGATATGTTGTTGGCTCTCGTGGATGACTTGTCTTTGTTGAAATCGAGATACGGCTTTCAAAGAAGCGCCGCAATGTTTTAACAGAGAAAGGTCTCACAATGATTGGCATCAATATCAGCGATGTCATTTCGGTGTTGCAATCGGTCATGCCGCAACTGATTGCCATCGGCGTCGCAATTATATTGGCGACTATCGTCACACTGGCAGTGAATCGCAGGAGCGTTCGTAATGTTGCGGTGCGTAAGCTAGTCCACTCGCAGTCTTGGCTGATGGTGTTGGTCGCCTCGACCATAGCCGTCTGCATGATGTTGTTCGGTCCGCTGGCGACGCTGCTGAACAATGCGTCCATCACCAGATATCAACTGTCGCAAGACACTGTCGCGGACGCGAACGTTCTGGCCGAGGATGTTCAGTCGGAAGCGATCACGCTGTTGAAGAACGACGACGAGAGCCTCCCGCTTGGGGACGATGCCGTCAACGTGTTTGGTTGGGGGTCGACGAATCCGGTGTATGGAGGCACCGGATCAGGATCCATCAGCGACCAGTATGAGAAGGTCTCATTGCTGCAGGGCCTGGAGCAGGCAGGTATCGAGACCAATACGGAATTGAGCGAGCTGTATACGGATTATCGTGCCGATAGGCCGGTCTCTCAGATTTGGAGTGTGGATTGGACGTTGCCTGAAGTGCCGGCTGCCCAGTACTCCGATTCTCTGATTGAGGATGCCAAGGCTTTCTCCGACAAAGCTGTCATCGTTATCGCGCGCGTCGGTGGCGAGGGTGTCGATTTGCCGACGGATATGACCGCCGAAGGTATCACCTACACCAACAACTCCGAGGAATATGCGGATTTCGAGGCCGGTGAGCATTATTTGCAGTTGAGCCAGACCGAGCAGGACCTGATTGATCTGGTCACGTCAAACTTCGATGACGTGACGCTGATTTACAACGGCGCGAACGCCTTCCAATTTGATTTTCTCGATCAGTACCCGCAGATTCAATCCGTGCTGTGGTGTCCTCCGACAGGTCAAACCGGATTCTCTGCGTTGGGTGAAGTGCTGACGGGAGCTGTTAATCCATCAGGCAAGACTTCCGATACATTTGTGAGGAATCTCAAGCAGACGCCGACTTGGAACAACTTCGGCTCATTCTTCTACGACAATGTCGACGAATTCGTACGTACTAGCAGTTTCAGCGGTGCTGATGTGACTCCAAGCTTCGTAAATTACACGGAGGGTATCTATGTGGGTTACAAGTTCTATGAGACGGCCGCCGACGAAGGCGCGATCGACTACGACGCGGTGGTGCAGTATCCGTTCGGTTACGGTCTGAGCTACACCACCTTCTCCCAGGGGATGGGCGATGTGACCTACGCGGACGGCACGGTCTCCTTCGACGTGACCGTCACCAACACGGGCGACACCGCGGGCAAGGATGTGGTCGAGGTCTACTACAACCCGCCGTACACCAACGGCGGCATCGAGAAGACCACCGCCAACCTCGTCGAATTCGCCAAAACCGACGAGCTCGCCCCGGGCGAATCCCAGACCATCTCGATCGAGTTCGAGGACGACGACATGGCCTCCTACGACTACGAGAACGCCGAGGCGTATGTGCTCGAGGCCGGAGACTACGTGGTGTCCATCAATTCGGACTCCCACACGGTGATCGACGAGCAGACCGTCAACGTGGCCGAGACCATCACCTACGACACCGAAAGCAACACGCACGACGGCGACCAGACCGTGGCGACCAACCAGTTCGAGTACGCCGAGGGCGATCTGACCTATCTGTCCCGCGCCGACGGCTTCGCGAACTACGCCGAGGCCACCGCCGCCCCGACCAACTACAGCATGTCCGACGAGCAGAAGACCACCTTCATCAACAACGGCAACTACGATCCGGCCGATTACAACGACGATTCGGATGAGATGCCGACCACCGGTGCCGACAATGGCGTGCGTCTGGCCGACCTGACCGGCAAAGACTACGACGATCCACTGTGGGACGACCTGCTTGACCAGCTGACCTTCGACGATATGGACAACCTCATCGCCAACGCTGGCTTCGGCAATGCGGCCATCGACTCCATCGGTAAGATCCAGCTTACGGATGCAGACGGTCCTGCGGCGCTGAACAACAACTTCACCGGCGTGGGTTCCATCGGCTTCCCGTCGTCGACCGCGTTCGCCTGCACTTGGAATGTGGACTTGGCAACGCGATTCGGAGAGATGATCGCGCGTATGGCCCAGGACATGCACATCTCCGGTTGGTATGCGCCGGCCATGAATATTCACCGCAGCGCGTTTGGCGGCCGCAACTTCGAGTACTTCTCCGAGGACGCTTTGCTTTCCGGCGTGATGGCCTCCAGCGAGATTGCCGCCGTGCAGAAGGAGGGCGTGTATGCCTTTATGAAGCACTTCGCGCTCAATGACCAGGAGACGAATCGCAACAGCATGTTGTGCACCTGGTCCAACGAGCAGGCGATTCGTGAGATCTACCTCAAACCTTTCGAGATGAGCGTCAAGGACGGTGGCGCCACGGCCGCCATGAGTTCCTTTAATTACATCGGCACCACGTATGCGGGTGGATACGCTCCGCTGCTGAATACGGTGCTTCGCGATGAATGGGGATTCCGAGGCTTCGTTGAGACGGATTACTTCGGCAACTTCGATGTCTACCAGAACGCCGATCAAGCCATCCGCAACGGCAACGACGCGATGCTGTCGACGATGGACACCAGTAATCACGTGTCTGACACCTCGGCCACCTCGGTCCAGGCGATGCGCACCGCCGCCCACAACATCCTGTACACCACCGCCAACAGCTGGATGTACGCGGAAGGCGAGCCCGAAACGGTCACTCCGGTGTGGAAGACCATCACTTATGTGGCCATCGGCGTAATCGCAGTGCTGGTCGTGGGATTTGAAGTGCTGACCATCAGGCGCTATCTGTCCCGTCGTGCGGACACGGTGAGTGTCGCATAGATCGCGTAAACCAAGACCCCGATACCCTCCCGGTGTCGGGGTCTTCGCATATCCGCGACAACTTCCGTCATGCCAAGCGAAGTGGGGCCTGAAGCATCTCGAGATCCCTCGACTCCGCTCGGGATGACGAGGGAGTACTTGGGATGGCGACGGGGCGCGCTTAGTGGGCGGTATGGATGCGGCCTAGGGCGATGGCGGTGGTGAGGACGTAGGCTTCGCGGGGGTCGGTGGCGTCCCAGCCGGTGGATTCGGCGGCGCGCTTGAGGCGGTAGCGCACGGTGTTGGGGTGCACGTTGAGTTCCTTGGCCACGGTTTCCAGCGAGCCGCCGCATTGCAGGAAGGTGGATACCGTCAGCAGGGTCGGGTCGTCGGGTCCGCCCGCGGTGAGGCTGCCGTATACGGATGAGACGAGTTCGCGGCGCGCGTCTTCGTCGCCGATAAGCGCGCGTTCGGGCAGCACGTCGTCGGCGCGCATCGGGCGCGGCACATCGTGTGGGGAGACGGCGGGCGCGGCTTTGAGCGCGAACAGTACGGCGCGTACGGTGTGCATCGCGCCGGAGACGCCCTGCCGCGACGGACCGAGGCATACCGGTCGGTCGGCGGCGAAGGCCGGCAGTGTGTGCGTGCAGGTCACTTCGGGGGTGGCCGCGCCGGATTGGCGGACCAATGCGATGACCAGTCCGTCATGTTCCCCGATTAGACTGTCGCCGCCAAGCCCCGCTATGGTGCGGGTGATCGACATGCGTGCGGCTGTGGCCGCCGTGGCGACGGCGGGTCCGCTTGCGGGTATGGGTGTGGGTGTGGGCGTAGCGGCACCCTTGGCACCCTTGGTGCCCACGGCACCGGCGTACCCAGCGGAACCTGCTGCTGCGCCAGTGGTACCAGCGGATCCTGCGGAACCGGCTGCGGAACCAGCGTGCCCGCCGGCGGAGCTGGCGGCACCCTTGGCGGCACCGGCCGCCAATGCGGGGGCGACGGCGGGCGTGCCCGCGATTGCGTAACAGGTGAAGTCGCCGGACCAGCCCAGCAGGGTGAACAGCGAGGCGACGCGTTCGTCGTCAAGACCGTTGAACAGACACTCGAACGCCGTCAGCCGCACGCGTTCGTCGGCGGCATCCGGCCCGTCGGCCAACAATTCGAGGAAGTCCTTGCTCATATCCTCCAGCATAGCCGCCCAATCCTGACGGTTTCGCTATCAGTGTCGAATCCAGTGTTCAATACGACGCGGGATGTCTGAGTGATGGCTGGGGCCTGTTATGGGGGAGTCCAGCTCTAGCGCGAACTCGTCGACCGTCGATAAGTAGTGGCTGTCGGAGCGGTTATCAATTCTTAAGCTCGAAAATTGCAGATATCACATATTCTTAAGCTTGAAAATTGTAAAAAACCATGTTTCCTAATCTTGAAAATTGTAAGAAATCGCGTTTCTTAACAATGAAAATTGTAGAATAAGACAGGCGTACATGAATCCGAACGGCTGCGGAGGCGCTGTATGCTTGGATTCCGATAGACATATGGGGTGGGCGGCAATGGACTTCAAACGTAACGTGTATGACGAATTGCTCGCATGGCGAAACTCTCCTCATCGCAAGCCTTTGCTGCTTCGAGGCGCGAGACAGGTCGGCAAAACCCATATGCTGCGTACTTTGGGCGCTCAGGAGTACCAATCGCTTTCGTATGTCACCTTGTTCAACCAGGATGCCAAAGAGGCGATGGAGCAGGTCAAATCGCCTTCCATGCTGCTCGACAACATGGAGGCGTACACCGGTGTGCGCGCGGAACCCGGAAACACGCTGCTCGTTATCGATGAGGTCCAGGAAGTTCCCGCCTTGTACGAACAGATCAAAACGTTCAACGAGACGTATCCGGACATGCACCTCGCTTTGGCAGGCTCGTATCTTGGGTTGGCGATGCACAGTGGCGTGTCGTTCCCCGTGGGCAATGTGGATATCGTCACTATGACTCCGATGACCTACGCCGAGTTCCTTCGTGCCGTTGGCGACGGTATATTGGCGGACGCGCTTGAGGCGCAGAACATCGAGACGCTGACGGCCCTTACCTCGCGTTTGGAGCAACGCTTCCGTCAATATTGCGTGATCGGCGGTATGCCGGCGGTTGTCGAAGGCTTTATCGAATCGGGATATGCGCAGGCGCGGCGAATCCAAAACGTGTTGCTTTCGAATTACGACATGGATTTCTCGAAGCATCCGTCCAAAGGCGTGGATGTCGAACGTATCCGTCTGGTGTTTTCCCAGGCCATTCCTTCGCATCTGGCGCAGGAGAACAACCATAAATTCATGTTCAGCCACATAGGCAAAGGGGCGCGCGCCTCGCAGTATGAGTCGGCTGTGCAGACGATCGTCGATTCCGGCCTTGCGCTGCGTGTGCACAAGGTGAAAGTGCCGCGTAAACCGTTGCGGCTGTATGAGGATCAGTCGTCGTTCAAACTGTATATGCATGATGTGGGATTGCTGGGCGCCGCTCTTGCCGTAAGCCCGGCGGATATCGTCACCAACGATAGGGGCTTGGTCGAATATAAAGGAGTGATGGCGGAACAATTCGTCTGCCAGGAATTGGTGGCCGCCGGTTTTGCGCCGTCGTATTGGAACAACGACAGTTCCACCGCTGAAGTCGACTTTGTGTTTTCCAGCAGTCGCGGTGTGACTCCTTTGGAAGTGAAAGCCGGAGAAGGGCGCACCAAGCGTAGTTTGCAGGGATTGTGCGCCGAGTATGGGCTGCACGGGTGGCGCGCTTCCATGCGGGGGTACAAGGAGCAGGATTGGCTGACCAATATTCCTTTATGGATGGTCGGCACGATGTTCCGTCCCTCCGGCGAGGAGGATTTCGCTCCTGATGCGGGCGCGGATTTGGGAGCGATCGAGGAACCGGAGAGGACGGAGGCAATCGGCGAATAGGATAATCGTCGCCTGGTGACTACTGATGCGCCGATTGTATGACGGCCATATGGCTGGTTGTGCGCGCAGGCGGTTATGCGACGGCTAGCCGCCGACCGCGCGGCGCTCCTCTCTGGCGTCGCGCCAGAAGGTGAGGCACACGAAGCCGAACACGAAGGCGACGGGCAGCATATGGCGTTCGAAATTGTTCGCCGGCGCGGTGACCATCACGCCCATAAGCAGCAGCAGCGGGAAATGCGTGACCAGCGTGAGCCAGCGCCGCCGTATCACCTCGGCCGCGCCGATCAGCAGCGTGCACACCACGTACAAATTGCCGTGCGTGAACCAGCCCAGCACGGGGATCGCGCCCCAATCCTTGGCGAACTGCGCCACCTGGTCGCGCCAGTCGTGGTTGTAGTACTTGATCCAGGTGGAGTTCTCCTGCACGTACGCGCTGTTCACGTAATAATCCATGGACACGTACGGAGAGGCGGCCACGTCGAAGTAGCCGTAGCATTTCGCCAGGAACGCGTCGAGCGCGATCACCGGATTGTCCAGCACGATTTCAAGCCACGCCTTGTTGAATCCCTCCATATCCTCTTCGGTGACGGAGCGCCACTTGTAGCTCACCTTCTTCGACTGGATGCCGGAGGATTTGACCGGGTCGGCGTCGTTCTGCGAGTAGGCTTCGGCCATTTGGTCGAGGTTGAACACGGGGGCGAGGTTGTCTTTCGCCTCCTGTGAGATGCCGTCCGGGTTGAGTTTGGCGACGCGCGCGATCTGCTGCAGTTGGATGCCGCGGCTTTCGATCGGGTCGCCGCCGATGATCGCCCCCGAGTTGATGGCCATGGCGATGCCGCCGTGGATGATCACGGTGGGCAGCAGCAGCGCGACCACATAGGTGGCCCAGCGCCGCCGGTCGGCGATGATGGCCAGCACGATCTGCGCCGCGACGATATACCACGCGTATTTCGCGGCCACCAGCATCACGCAGGTGGAGAGGATGAACGCGACGATGGTGCGGCGCGGCAGATGCACGACGGCCCGCGCCCCCTCGCGCGCCGGGCGGTGCGTGGCGCGCAGCTCGTACCAGATGCCGAACCACCAGACGAACGCGAACGCGAACAGCGGCGACTTGGTCAGCGAAATCGTCGCGAACACGGGCAGCGGGCAGATAAGGAAGAAGATAAGGATCGCGAAGCGCGCGGGCGCGTGAGCCGCGGCCGGGGAGAGCATCACGCGCATGCCGAGTTCGGGCCTGTCGAATCGGCGCGCCTCGAACCGCGCGCCCTGCTCGGGCCGCGCATAGTCGATGGCGCAGCGTGGCGTGAACGGGAAGGCGCGGCGCGCGTTCAGCCACGGCATGTTGAGGAAGCGGTGCGCGGCGGCTGTGCAGCATCCGACGGCGAACAGCATCTGCCCCGCGGCGAGCGCGACGAGACCCGCGTCGTTCGAGCCGGTGACCGAGCGCGAGAAGGTGGCCACCGCGCCGTAGAGCAGGGTGAGCACGATATTGTGCTGGTCGGTCAGATAGGTGGGATTCTCCGGCCACATGTAGTGCGCGGTGGGGTAGATGTCCATCGGAACGAAGGAGAAGAAGCCGATGTATGGCTGTTCCAGGCCCGTCCACTGGTTCCATGCCCAGCTGAATTCGCGGATCTGCGAACGCACGTCCGCGCCGAAGGCCGCGAGCAGGGTGGTGGGCACCCACAGCCAGCCGATGAACAGGATCAGCGCGATTTTCCAGCGGCGGTCGGTGGCGCGCATGATCCAGCGGGAGCAGGTGGCCGCGGTTCGGCGCATCGTGTGGCCGAATTGGCTGTGCCGGAGAGTGGCGAGTCGTGCGGCGATGCGGGCGCGGGTCGCCGTGGGGATGAGGTGCCGCAGTCGCCGTGGGATGCGATGGCCGTTTGGGTCGGCGGGGTCGGCCGTGGTGCCGAACACCGGTTTGTGGGCGGACCATCGCACGAGCGTGACGATGATGCCGAGCGTTGCGGCGAAGGTGAGGATGAAGTACAGTCCGTTCACCCAGGTGGCGTCCGCGATCGAGCCTTCCTGCCAGTACAGCGGGCCCACCGCGGTGCATAGCGACAGCCATAGGCAGGCCGCTACCGCCAGGGCCCAGCGGGCGATGCCGCCCACCCGCGCGAGCATGGGATGGCGCGGGCCGTGCGCGCCGGCGATGCCGGCCAGGGCGGTGGCACCGGATGATGCGGCGGCTTTGGGACTGGGTTGTGAAGGCATAATGGTCGATTCTACCGTGGATGGCTTGGTTTGGTGTGGGTCATGCCGGAACGTCCATATATCGGTGCGTTGGGGAGTCGTTTGTGACGTTTTGGTGTTCAAAAATGACGATGTGTCCGTGATCGTGGCGGTACGGGGTTAAGGGGTCATACCCCCGTGTAAGATGGTCCGCAGAGTGTTTCCAGATGCATGTGGTATTAGCGCACCTGAGGAGCGCGGAAACGATCCGACAGATTGGTCGGAGAAGCAAGGAGCAAAGAAGATGTCGTTCTTTAACAGAATCCAGCAGGGGGGGGCTACCCAATTTAGCCGATAACCCCAAACACGCCTCAGCGATTCCCATGAAGGATCGTGTGAAGCAATTGTGGGCGATTGTCGCCTCGGCGGCAATGGTGCTGACCGTAGGCGTGGTGGCCGGCACCGCGGCGGCCGCCGTGACCGATGACCGTTACAAGGTCGCGGGCCTGTCGCCGGACGGCATCACGATGAATCTATTCGATTACTGGCTGACTGGGCAGAATGATCCCGACCGTCAGGTGTCGGGAGGCTACAACGTCACCATCACGGGCAACGACAGGGGTATCAATGCCGGCCATACTCTGAAGTTCAATCCGGGAACGGATAACACAGGAAGAGGCTGGAACACGTGGACCGGTACCACCAGTCCCCGTACCGGCATCGTGTCCGACACGTTGGGCAGCGACGGCTATCCCGTGCTGTCGGGCGGCACGGAGTCGCTGGCGTACCTGTTCGACGAATCGACGGTGACCGGCAAGGCGTCGTACAGTAATGTCGGAGGGCTGCTGCAGCTCGACGCTAACGGCAACTACTATTACGACAGCACGAAGAACTTCGCCTCCTACAATTCCGATACCAACAGTTTCGACCTGTACAACACGTGGGGTGTGGCCGCTGGGGGACGCAGTGATGCCGGTCAGTTCTTCCCCTTCAATTCCGCCGAGGATGTGTTCACCGAGCAGGGGAATACCATCACCCAAAGGAACGGCGTCAATTCGGTCTCACTGAATCCGTCCATCAACCATCTGTTCGGTCTGCATATGAGCGCCACGTTCGTGCAGCCCGAAGGCGGTTACGTCTCGACGGGCACGCCGATGGTGTTCAACTTCTCCGGCGATGACGACGTGTGGCTGTATATCGACAACAAGCTGGTGGGCGATCTCGGCGGCATCCACGATATGTCGACGCTGTCCATCAACTTCGCCACCGGTGCCGTGCTGGTCAACGGCTCTCAAAACACCACTCTGAAACAGCTGTTCGGTCTCGCAAACGACACATTCGCGGATGGCACCTACCACACGATGGATCTGTTCTATCTGGAACGCGGCAACACCGATTCCAACCTGCGCCTGACCACGAACCTTGTCTCCGTGCCTGAAAGCGAGATCCAGAAGGTCGATCAGGAGGGAAATCCGGTCAGCGGCGCCGAATTCGCGTTGTATGCGTCGGATGCCGACTATACCGTGGCCGACAATGCCAATCCCATCGCGACCGGTACGACGGGCACCGATGGCATGCTGACCCTTGTGGACCGCACCACCGGAGCTCCGATCAATTTCAGCGAACTGTACGACAACGGTAATGGTACGACGTATTACGTGCTGCGAGAGACGCGCACGCCAAGCGGCTTCCGAACATCGGGGGACGCCCATTTGCGATATGAGAAGCGAGAACTATCCGTAACCGGTACCTTGGCATGCGACAACACATGGGAGACCGGCGTCAACGTCGGCGCGAAGGCCATCGTGACGGCACCGGAGAGGGTGACGGATTATAACGATCAGAGCACATACAACGTCGATACGGACGGCGGATCGGTGTTCGCGGTTCTTATGGCTCGTGTGACCGGTGTGGGGGATCATGCGCCAGCACTTGGTGACGACTGGAAGGTCGTGAGCGGCAATGAGACGAGCGGGTGGACGCTGGGCGAGACCGTCGACTCTATCGACGACATTGAGCGCTTGTTAGGCACCGACGCTGTGCGTACCTTCACCAAGGGAACGGACGGCAAGTACTCGTACAGCTTCGAGGAACTGCCGGGCGACATTTCGCTTTACACCACGCAGGCGGGATCCGATCCGGACTGCAGGTTCTCTGTCGGTTACTACTATCTTGAAAACGATGGCCGCACGGTGCATCGTCTGGTGACGGACGATTTCGGCCGTAACTTCTCCACCCGACTGTATGTGACCGATATGCAGAACCGTCTGGTGGTGCAAAAGGACGACGGCCAGGGGCATTACCTCACAGGTGCCACCTTCGCACTGTATCGTGTCCGTGACACGTATGTGGATGAACCCTCCGGCGAGCGTCGCCCCACTGCCGGTGCCACTGCGGTGCTGACGAACACCACAAAGAACCTCACCCAAGAGGCGGACGGCATTGACCTGCAAGGCGGCGCTCTGTTCCCGACGGGAAATGGATCCTTGGAAGAGGGAACCTACTACCTTTTCGAAACCGAAGCTCCGGCAGGATATAAGAAGAACGACACCGCGGTGATGGTCATCGTCGACGCGAACGGCGTGCATGCCGATGCCGGCGACGCGAACGATGGCATCTCCACCACCGTGGGCGTCGGCCGCGTCGCCAAGTCGATGCTGATCTACGCCAACCCCAATGACGAGCTGGACAGCACGTTGACCGACATCTATGCCACGCGCCGTACGGGCACCTTGACCAATGGCACGTTGACTTGGACGGACTCCACGGATCAGCCCATCAAGCTGACATATGGCGAGTCCGGCAACGGACTGGACTATGGTCCGACTCCAGGACAGGAGGGCACCAATTCGGCGGGCTTCACCACCAATGAAGGATGGCTCTGGTTCACGGCGACGCAGAACAATGATACCGAAATCGCGGGGCGTCCCTCCAAGACGGATTTGGGCGACAGAAATCTCACTGCGTTGTTCTCCGGCAGCATGTTCGTGCATGTGAGCGACGAGCGTGTGCCCAGTCTCGAAGTCACCAAGACGGTGACTGCCGCAGACTCGTCGTATAAGCCGTCTGCGGACACCTCGTTCGCGTTCCAGTTCACGCTGCCTGCCTCCAGTGATAGCGACGGAAAGTACGACGCCGCCGTGTACAACGCGGCTGGTGTGCTGCAGGGCGACACTTTCCGCATCGGCAATGGCGACACGCATTCCATCAAGGACGGCGAAACCATTCGCATCTACGGACTGGCCGATGGCGCTGAGTACACCGTCACCGAGCTGACCGAAGGCGATAATGCGCGTACGGGATACACGCTGACCAGTCGACTGGTCGGTGGTAATCAATATCAGGAGGGCACTCCCGGCGCTTCCATCAGTGGCGCAATCGATCTGACCACTGACGGTACGATTTCGTCCACCAACCAGCTTGAGTTCGTGAACACCTACGAACCCGAGGCAACCACGCTGACCGACGGCGAATTCCAGGCACAAAAGCTGCTGCAGGAGGTTGACTCGGAAGGCAGTCTGGATAGTCGAGCATGGAACGGTGAGTCGTTCGATTTCATCTTGGCTGCGGAAAACGGCACTCCTATGCCCTCTGGGGCCGAAGTGGGTGCTGAGTGGACTGTGCTGTCCAAGCCGGTTACCGATGGTGAACCTTTCGGCTTTGGTGCGATTACCTACTCCCAGCCCGGCAAATACACCTATTTCATCAGTGAGGTCACTCCTGAAGCTTCGGCCCAGATAGAGGGTCTTCGTTACTCTGATGCGCTGTATCAAGTGGTGGTCACCGTTGTGGATGACGGGAACGGCGCGCTGACTCGTAGCGTGACGATGAGCCAGGTAGCTGCCGATAATGGTACGCAAGGTTCCGGCACGGTGTCGGGAGAAAACCCGACTGCCGCCATCGCGAACACCTACGGCGATTCGTCGGCTTCGCTTATCATCAATAAGCAATATAGCGATCAATCGGGCGCGAATGGTCTGACCGCAGACAAGTTCCGTTTCTCTGTGACGGCCCTTGGTGGTGTGGATAATGACGATCCTCAGCTAGATGGCGATGCTGTCAATTTTGAGAATCTCAATTACACCTACGATGCTGCCAGCACGCCGATGCCGACAGAGGGAACGTGCGAGCCGACTGCGGATTCCGCCACCTGCCAAATCAGCAACAGCGCTGCCGGAGACACGACAACGGAAATCCAGTTTGTCGACAACGACAAGGGAAAGACCTACATCTACAAGGTGACCGAGGTCGGCGGCTCGGATACGAGCACGACGAGTGGTATGACCTATGACACGAAGGTCTACTATGCCAAGGTCACCGTTACCGATAACGGCGGCACCCTTGACTCAAGTGTGGTGTATTACCTAGGCACTAGCCCTTCGCCTGGAATCTCGTTCTCCAACACCTACGAGGTGACGTCTACTACGGCCACCATCGACGGCCAGAAGACGTTGGACGGCTTCGCTCTGACGACGAACGACAATCCGTTTAAGTTCGCACTGACTGGAGCGGATGAGGCCACCCGTACGGCAATGACCGATGGCACCATCACCCGAGACGACAACGGCACTGCGGTTTCTGCCGGAGCGACGTTGACCGCTCAGGTGACCGAGGGCTACAAGGGCACGGCAGTTCCGTTCTCCTTCGACAAACTCACCTTCACCAAGGCTGGCGTCTACACGTTCAACGTGAGTGAGAACACGGACGGTCTGACCGACGGCAACGGCATGACCTACGACCGCCATACCTCGACGGTCACGGTCACGGTGGTCGACACGGATGCCTCTGGCAACCATGTCGGAGCGTTGAGGGTCGACTCCATCGTCTACAACAACTCGGCCGCCACCGTGAATACCGAGGATCGTAACGTGACCGATGCCGCCGCGTTCACCAACCGGTACCGTGCGAGCGGAACCTACACCGGCATCGACGTGACGAAGACGCTGAACGGTCACAATATGACCAGTGGCCAATTCAGCTTCACCATCACTCCCGACAGGAGCAACCCCATCGGTGATGCCGAGCTGCCGGTGACGAGTGCCGACTCCTCATTCCGCAATACGGAAGCCGTCGCTTCTAGTGAGACCACCACCATGGCGGGCAAGCTCCAGTTCAATCTGGATCAGGACAATGTGGGGAACACCTACACGTTCCGCGTGCAGGAGACGGGTACCGCGCCCAATGATGGCTATCAGTATGACGCGGAAACCGCCACAGTGTCCATCGCGGTCTTGGCCCGTGAAGACGACAAGAGCCAGCTCTACACGGTGACGACCATCACTAAGGGTGACTACATCCAGACCATCGACAGTCGTGACGCGAACGCAGACCGGCCCACGGTTCCGTTCGTGAACACCTACTCGGCGTCGTTGGACTACGATGCGCTTGGCGGCTTCCAGATCGACAAGACCTTCACCACCGGTGACACGGTCGGCTCGACGGCAAGCGACTTCACCTTCACGGTGACGCCGCAGGCCACGACGAGCACGGACCAGTCCGGCATCACGACCACGGTGACCACCGCCGAGGAAGCGGGCGCGAAGCTCGGCTTCACTGACGACCAGATCACCAACGGCAAGTCGGTGAACACCGGCGAACTGGAGCTGAACGGAAGCCAGACCGAGGCCAAGGCGACCATCAATGCCTCCTCCATCATGGGCAGCAACATCACCTTCACCGAAGCCGACGCGGGCAAGACCTACACCTACACGGTGCAGGAGAACGAGCCCACCGAAGGAAAGACCGGATACAAGTACGACAGCACGGTGTACACGGTCACCATCGGAATCGAGGACAACGGCAACGGCACGCTGACGGCCACGACGACCGTCACCAAGCCGGGCGACAACGGCACCACAACCACGGTCGCTTCGAAGTCCGTGACCACTGGTGCCACCGGTGATGATGCGGGTGCGGTCTCCGTGCCGTTCACCAACACCTATACGCCGGGGTTCGTTACACATACGCCTACGGTGACCAAGGTTCTTGCCGGCAACCGTACGACCGATCTGCAGGATGATGAATTCACGTTCGAGATGACGGTCGCGGCGCAGGATGGCTCCACCGACGGCGTCTCCTACAGTAAGGACGCCGAAGGTAACGATCTGACCACCGCCACCAACAATGCGGATGGTGCGGTTTCGTTCCCCTCGGTCACCTTTACCAAGGTGGGCACCTACACGGTGACCATCAAGGAGCAGGTGCCCGCCGAGGCCGATCCGTTCATGACGTACGACGATCACACCTACAGCTATACCGTGACCGTCACCGACGAGAACGGCACGCTGGTCGCCAACGCGGATACGCAGAACGCGACCGGCAGCCCCACCTTCACCAACACCTATCTGGAGCTGAACTACAGTGCGGCGGGCGGACTGAGGATCACCAAGACGCTCACCGGACGCGATATGACGGCAGGCCAGTTCGAGTTCACTGTGACTCCGCAGGCCGATGACGCCACGGGCACCACCGCGGCCGACGCGGCCGGCAAGCTCGACATCGCCGAGACCGGCGCGACCTACGCCAGCCAAGCCGCCGATAACGGCGACGAGTCGCTGGTGAAGAAGCTGGGCGAATCCACCACCTTCTCGCAGGCCGACGCGGGCAAGACCTACGTCTATACTGTCGCAGAAACCAAGGCGGGTGGCGAAGGCTACGACAACGACACCGCCGTGCGCACCGTGAGCATCGCCATCAGTAGTGATGCGGACAACGCCACGTTGACCGCGACCACCACGGTGAGTAAGCCCGGTGATGAGAATCAGGTGTTCACTTACACCACCGGCGACACCGGCCAGCCTGCGGCCACGGTCGACTTCGTCAACAGCTACAAAGCCACTCCGGCCACGCTGGGCGGCGAAGGAACGGTGAAGATCAACGCCACCAAGAGCCTGACGAATCGTCCGATGGAAGCCGGCGAATTCACGTTCACCGTGGTGAACACGAAGGATGCCGATACCACGGTGGTCAACGGTACCAATGACGCGGACGGCAACGTGAGCTTCGACGGCATCACCTACACCACCGAGAAGCTGGAAGCGGACGCCAAGGCGGGTCTTGCCACCCGCACCGAGGCGCCTGACGGCAGCTACGCCTACGGGTACCAGTACCTCGTCTCCGAGAACACCGACTCGCTGGCGGCGGGTGTGAACGGTGTGGCCACCAGCTTCACCGTCACCGTCACCGTGACGGACAACGGCGAGGGCGACCTTGCCATCGAGGTGGGCTACCCCGAAGGCTCCGACGGCACGCTGGCGTTCACCAACACGTATGGTGCGGATGCCAAGGCCGACCTCGCGGTCAGCGGCACGAAGGTGCTCGCGCTCGACGATCCGAGCCTGGCGCTCACGCTGGGCGACATCGACGGCAAGTACACCTTCACGCTCTCCGGATCCGAAGGCGCGCCCATGCCCGCCGAAACGACGGCCAAGAACGACGCCACGGGCAACGTGAGCTTCGGCACCATCACCTACACGATGGAGAACGTCTTCGGCGATACCGGCAGCTCCGCGGACGAGGCCGACGCCACCAGCGCCCAGCGCACCAAGACCTTCACCTACACGGTGAGCGAGTCCGGCGAGGTGGCGGGCGTGACCAACGACGCCGACACCTCCAAGACCTTCACCGTCACGGTGACGGACAACGGCGACGGCACGATCAACGTGGCCTCCGATCCGGCCCAGGGTGCGAAGTTCACCTTCACCAACACCTATGGTGTGGACGACCAGCCCAGCGCCATCACCGACCAGATCGCGGTGAACAAGACGCTGACCGGCCGTGACATGACCGAAGGCGAGTTCGGCTTCGAACTCGTCGAGGGCACGGGCGACGACGCGAAGGTCGTGGCCGAAGGCACGAACGCGGCCGACGGCACGGTGACCTTCGACAAGATCACCTACACCAAGGCCGGCGAGCACGACTACGTCATCCGCGAGGCCGCAGGCAACGCGGGCGGCGTGACGTACGACGCCACCACCTACCAGGTGCACACCACCGTCACGGACGCGAAGGACGGCACGCTGAAGGTGGCCCATACGCTGGTCAACGCCGAGCAGGCGACGTTCTCGAACACCTACACGGCCGATCCCACCAGCGTGACCATCGGTGCGGGCAAGACCCTCGAGGGACGCGACCTGGAAGACGGCGAGTTCACGTTCGAGCTGAAGGACGCCGACGGCAACGTCGTGTCCACGGCCACGAACGACGCCGACGGACGGATCGTCTTCGATCCGATCACCTACACCGAGGTCGGCGAGCACGTCTACACCATCACCGAGGTGAAGGGCGACGCCGAGGGCGTGACCTACGACGAGACCGCGCATCAGGTCGCGGTCACCGTCACGGACGACCTGCAGGGCCAGCTGGTGGCCACCGTCAGCTACGAGGGTGATGCCGCACCGGTCTTCGCCAACGCCTACGTGCCGCCGGAAACGCCCGAGCAGCCCGCCAAGCCGGAGGGTCCGATCTCGAACACGGGTTCCAGCGTGGCGCTGATCGGACTGACGGCGATGCTGCTGCTCGCCGCTGGTGGAGCGTTCTTCGCGGTCCGCAGGCGTCGCCAGTGACGGCCATGGCGGACATGACGGCGGGCTCCCGCACGGCTGATGCCGGGCGCGGGTCCGCCGTCCCACGAGACGAACGGTCTCGGCAATCATGAATAATTCGGCGGTGCGCGTATGCTACGCGCGCACCGCCGAATCAACATATCAGGGAGAGGTTATGGCCCAATCGTCGTTCACCAAGCAGGAGCGGGAGTATCTGCTAACGCTGCCCGCCGTGCTCAACGTCTCGTCGTCACGCATTCAGTACACCCAGCGGTTCCGCGATGAATTCGTGCGCCGGTACGCGAACGGCGAATCATCCACGGCGATTTTCCGCAGCGTCGGATTGGAATCGTCGTTGATCGGCGGCAAACGCATCGAACGGTGCACCGCCCGCTGGGTGCCGCAGGAATACAAGGAGATGCACCGTCTCAACCGCAAGAATCCCAAGCATGACGAAACCGCCTACGTCGTTCCTGCGATGACGAAGGCGGTGAATGAGTTGCGTCGCTCCGCGATGCTGCCCATGGCTCCGTCTCTGGCGGTCGATGAGGGAGAGGACTCGCGCGATGCCGTGATCGCACGGCAGGCCCTGCTCATCCATCAGCTGGAGCAGACCATCGTCTCGCTGATGGAGCACAACGACGGGTCAGCGGCGCATCAGACCGGCGGCGAAAGCGGCGGCGACGCACGCTTTGACGGCATCGCCGGCGATGAAGCCCGTGGAGGCGAGCGCGACGGCGAGGGGATCCACGCCGGTCAGTAGCGACTGCGCGCCGATGCCGAAGACGTAGACCACCACGACGCAGCCGATCACGGCGGCGAGCAGATATCTACCGGCGGTGAGGGCCGCCGAGATGGGGGAGTCGGTGCGGGCCTGGCCGCGCAGTAGGGCGGTGAGGATCACGCCCGGCAGGAATCCGATCAGGAAGCCGGCGCTCGGGCCGACCAGCGCCATTGTGGAGGCGCCGCCCGCGAACACGGGCAGGCCGAGCGCGCCGGCGGCCAGATAGGTGGCCACGGCGGCGCCGGCCTGCCGCCAGGGCAGCATCAGGCCGGCGAGCATGACCACGAAGGTCTGCAGGGTGATCGGCACCGGCGTGCCGGGGATGGGGACCGCGCCGGCGGCGGTGGCCATCCACAGCAGCGCGGCGAACAGCACGGGTTTCCAAGCGGCGATGAGGCCGCGGCGGGCGAATGCGAGCAGTGTGGCGAAGCGGGCCGAAGTCAGATGCATGATGGCGTCTCCTTGGGTGTTCTTGGGTTTTTTAGGGGCCTTGTTCCCGGGTTTTGGTTTCTTGGGGGCCTTGGAATCAGTCGGTTGATGTCGGATGGTGCCGAAACGGGCGTTCCCCTCGCCCGCAATCCTAGGGAGTCCGCATTACGGTGACGTTTGTGGAACCCGACAAAACATGTTCGTGCGTTTTGTGTGATTCGGATGTTCCATTGTGTGCGAAATCCGAGGATGATTTGACGTTATGGCTCAAATCGTCAAGAAACTTTTGGTCGCGAACCGCGGCGAGATCGCGCTGCGCGTGGTGCGCACCGCCAAGGAGATGGGCATCTCCACCGTGGCCGTCTACGCCGAACAGGACCGCGACAGCCAGTATGTGGACATGGCCGACGAGGCGTACCTGCTCTCCGGCGACACCTACAAAGACACCTATCTCAACGAGGACCTGCTCATCGACATCCTCACGCGCTCCGGCGCGCAGGCCGTGCATCCGGGCTACGGATTCCTCTCCGAAACCCCGAGCTTCGCCTCCAAAGTGACGGCCGCCGGCGCGGTCTGGGTCGGGCCGAGCAGTAGCGCACTGACCGAACTGGGCGACAAGATCACCGCGCGCCGCGTGGCCGTGCGCGCCAAAGTGCCGCCCGTGCCGGGCATCTCCGACGCCGTGCGCGACATCCGCGCGCTGCTCGACTTCGCCCACACGCACGGCTACCCGATCATGATGAAACGCACCGACGGCGGCGGCGGACACGGCATCACCGTCGTGCGTTCGGACGAGGAGCTGCGCCGCTTCTACATGAACCACGACGCGCTGCAGGGCGGCGACCTCGACAGCTACTTCATCGAGAAATTCGTGGACCAGGCCCGCCACGTCGAGACGCAGTCCGGCCGCGACTCCCACGGCAACTTCACCGTCTACTCCACGCGCGACTGCTCGCTGCAGCGGCGCAACCAGAAACTCGTCGAAGAGGCCCCCGCGCCCTTCCTGCCCGAAAGCGTGACGGCCACGCTCAAGGAATACTCGCGCCGCCTGTTCGAAACGGTCGGCTATGTGGGCCTGGGCACCTGCGAGTTCATGGTCACCCCCAACGGCAAGGTGTACTTCCTCGAAGTCAACCCGCGCCTGCAGGTCGAACACACGGTCAGCGAAGAGGTGTGCGGACTCGACCTGGTGCGCGAACAGCTCACCATCGCCGCCGGCGGCGAACTCACCGAAGCGGGCGAACCGCGCGGGCACAGCTTCGAACTGCGCATCACCAGCGAGGATCCGGCCACCAACCTGACCCCCGGCGCCGGCACGCTGGAACGCATCGTCTGGCCCTCCGGCGCGGGCGTGCGCATCGACACCGGCGTGGTGGAAGGAGACACCGTCTCGCCGAAATTCGACTCCATGATGGGCAAGGTCATCGTCACCGCGCAAAGCCGCGAGGCCGCCGTGGCCCGCGTGCGCCGCGCGCTTGACGAGCTGGTGATCGAAGGCGTGCCCACGCCGGTCGCCCTGTACAAGGAGATCTTCCGCAACGACGAGTTCACCGCCGAACACGGCCACGACTTCGCCGTAAGCACCAAATGGCTCGAACGCACGTACCTCAACCGCGAACCCGATGCGGCCCGCTCCGGACAGCCCGCGTCGCTGGCCGCCGGCGGGGCGGGGGAGACGGCGGCCACGCCGACCGAAACCTTCATGATCGAGGTGAACGACCGGCGCGTGAAACTCACCGTGCCGCTCGACATCGTCGAGAACATCACCGGCTCCGCACGCGCCCGCGGCAGCAAGCGCCCCATCCAGCCGCTGCGCGGACAGAGCCTGCACAACGTGGCCGCGGCCGCCGAACGACGCGACGACGGCGCTCGCTCCGGCGTGATCGCCTCGCCCATGCAGGCGGTCGTCACACGCATCGCCGTGGCCGAAGGGCAACGGGTGGGCAAGGGCGACCTGCTCGTGGTGCTCGAATCCATGAAGATGGAGAACTACGTGTACGCGCCCGCCGCCGGCGAGGTGACCAAGATCTTCGTCGGGCCGGCCGACGGCGTCGAAGCCGGCGACACCCTCGTCACGCTGGACGTGGCCGGCGGCGGCCAGCCGGGGGCTGCTGGTCAGCCGGGGGCGGCGGGACGGTCGAACCAGTCGAGTCAGCCCGACCAGCTTGACCAATCCGACCAGCCCGATCAGTCGAACCAGCCCGATCAGTCGAGCCAAGACCAGTCGAGCCAAGCTCACTCAAGCCATGGCGAAGGAGGCGAACGATGACCGACATCATGGATATGCCCGCCGTGCGGGGCGCGGTGGCGCAGGGCGGATCCCTGGCCGGCGGCGAAGCCGGTCCCGGCGGAGGGGCCGGGACCGGCGCGGGCGAACGGCAGCCGCTGCGCACGGCCGTCGTCAAAGCCGCCGAACTCGCGCGCGACGCCGAAGCCAACGCCCGCACGCGTCAGCACGCCAAAAACAAGAAAACCGCGCGCGAACGCCTCGACCTGCTGTTCGACACCGGCTCCTTCGAGGAGATCGGCCGCTTCCAAGGCGGCGACATCAACGACGGCAAGGCCGGCGCGGCCGTCATCACCGGCTTCGGCCAGATCTACGGGCGCAAAGTCGCCGTCTACGCGCAGGACTTCTCCGTGCGCGGCGGCACGCTCGGCACCGCGGAAGGCGAGAAGATCTGCCATCTCATGGACATGGCGCTCGACCTGCGCGTGCCCGTCGTGGCCCTGATCGACTCGGGCGGCGCGCGCATCCAGGAGGGCGTCGCCGCGCTCAACCAATACGGGCGCATCTTCAAGAAAACCTGCGAGGCCAGCGGATACATCCCCCAGATCTCGCTGATCCTCGGACCCTGCGCGGGCGGCGCCGTCTACTGCCCGGCCCTGACCGACCTGATCATCATGACCCGCGAGAACTCGAACATGTTCGTCACCGGGCCCGACGTGGTCAAAGCCGCCACCGGCGAGACCATCTCCATGGCCGACCTCGGCGGCGGACTCGTGCACAACACCGTCTCCGGCGTGGCCCACTACCTCGGCGAGGACGAATCCGACGCCATCGACTACGCGCGCACCGTGCTCGCCTACCTGCCCGGCTGCTCCGACGAGAAACCGCCCGTCTACGCCTACGCCGCCACCCGCGCCGACCGCGACACCGCCAAACGACTGGCCGGCATCGTGCCCGACAACGAACGCCAGCCCTACGACATGCTCGACGTGGTGCGTTGCATCACAGACTATGGCGAATTCGTGCAGGTACAGGAGCTGTTCGGCGCCTCCGCGCTCGTCGGATTCGCCTGCATCGAAGGCCGTCCGGTCGGCATCGTGGCGAACCAGCCCAACGTGCGCGCCGGCATCCTCGACGTGGACAGCTCCGAAAAAGTCGCCCGATTCGTGCGCCTATGCGACGCGTTCAACCTGCCCGTCGTCACCCTCGTGGACGTGCCCGGATACAAGCCCGGCTCCGACCAGGAGCATGCGGGCATCATTCGCCGCGGCGCGAAGGTCATCTACGCCTACGCCAACGCGCAGGTGCCCATGGTCACCGTGGTGCTGCGCAAGGCCTTCGGCGGCGCGTACATCGTCATGGGATCCAAGGCCATCGGCGCCGACATGAACTTCGCCTGGCCCAGCTCGCAGATCGCGGTGCTCGGCGCGGCCGGCGCGGTGAACATCATCCACCGCCACGACCTGGCCAAAGCGCGCGACCAAGGACGCGACGTGGAGGCTTTGCGCGCCAAGTACATCGCCGAATACGAGGAGAGCACCGTCAACGCGAACCTCTCCCTCGAACTCGGCGCCATCGACGCGATGATCGACCCCGAACAGACGCGCGAGGCCATCGCCGAATCGCTGCGCACCCTCGCCGGCAAACGACGGCGCAAACGCACCACCAAACACCACGGCAACCAACCATTATGACCCCGCGCATCCGTCCTCCCTCGTCATCCTGAGCGGAGCCCGTTCCATTTCTCCGTCATCCTGAGCGGAGCCCGCAGGGCGGAGTCGAAGGATCCCAGTGAGATGCTTCGACTCCACTTCGTTCCGCTCAGCATGACGGGTGGGGGAGCCGTTCCGCTCAGCATGACGGGTGAATACCCCGCATACGTAAGACCAAAACACACAACCAGCAAGGACAAGCAATGACAGACACCTTCTTCCTCAGCCGTCTCGCCGCCGAGCCGCACGCGCTCGCCTTCGCCGGCCAGTCCACGCCGTGGACCGCCGCGCTCGCCGACCTGACGTCCGACCCCACGCTCGACGAGACGCTGCGCGACCACGCCGCCGCGGCGGACCGTCTGCTCGCCCCCGTGGCCGCCGACCTGCTCGCCACCACGGGCCGCCCGGTCGACCTGTTCGGCTTTACGCCCGACTCCGCGCGTCTCGGCGCGGCCGCCGACGCCAGCGTCTCGGTCGAAGGCATCGCCCTGACCCAGCTGGGCGCGATGGCCGACGCCGCCAACCTCGGCTACGACGTCGCCTCCGCCCGGCCGGTGGCCGTGCTCGGACACTCGCAGGGCATCCTCGCCGCGCATATCGTCGACGCGATTCGCGCCGCCGGTTCGATCGAAGCCACGCGCGACGAAATCGTCGCGATTCTCGCCATCGCCCGGCTGATCGGCGTGGCCGGCACCCGCCAGGCCCGCGCGCTGGGATTGGCCGCCAAACGCGGCGACGCCACCCCGATGCTGTCGGCCAAGGGCGTGAGCCGCGAACAGGCCGAAACGCTGATCGCCCGCGTAAGCCGCGCCCGCGGTCCGATCTCCATCGCCGTGACCAACGCCGCCGACCACATGGTGCTTTCCGGCCACCCCGAGGACCTCGCCGCCTTTGCCGTCGAAGCCGGGAAGGAGCACAAGCATCAGGCCAAGCTGCGCGACGAGAAGGTGCGCGGCGGCTCCGTGTTCGACCCCGTGCTCGAATACCTCGACGTGACCCTGCCGTTCCACTCGCCGCTGATGGCCGACGCCGTCGAACAGGCCGTCGCCTGGGCCGGTGCCGCCGGACTCGACGAATCCCGCGCCCGCACCCTCGCCGAAGAGGTGCTCGTCAACCATGTGGATTGGGCGGGCCGCGTGCGCGCGCTACTCGAATCCACCGACCCGGCCTCCCTGTGGATCGTGGACATGGGCCCGGGCGTCACGCTCGGCAAGCTTGTCTCCAACCTGGTGCAGGGCACCGGCGTGGGCGTGGTCGAAGCCGACACCATCGCCGCGCGCGCCGGCCTCGCCACACTGGACGGCGAACCCGAACGCACCCAGAACTGGCATGACTTCGCCCCGCGTGTGCTCAGCACGCCTGCCGGCGACAAAATCCTCACCAAATTCTCCGAGCTGACCGGCAAGCCGCCGGTGCTGCTGCCCGGCATGACGCCCACCACCGTCGAGCCGGAACTCGTCGCGGCCGCGGCGAACGCCGGCTACTGGGCCGAACTCGCCGGCGGCGGCCAGGTGACCGCCGAAGTGTTCGACCGCCATATCGCCCGTCTCGAGGAACTGCTCGAAGAGGGGCGCACGGTCGAATTCAACGCGATGTTCATGGACCGCTACCTGTGGAACCTGCAATTCGGCTCCTCGCATATCGTCACCAAGAAGCGCGCTTCGGGCGCTCCGATCGACGGCGTGGTCGTCTCCGCCGGCATCCCCGAGTTGGATGAGGCCGTGGAGCTCGTCAGGTCGCTGCAGGCGGACGGACTGCCCTACGTGAGCTTCAAGCCCGGCACGGTCGACCAGATCCGCCAGGTGGTGCGCATCGCCAAGGCCGTGGCCCCCACCACCATCCTCGTTCAGGTCGAAGGCGGCTCCGCCGGCGGCCACCACAGCTGGGAGTCTCTCGACGACCTGCTCATCAACACCTACGCCGAAGTGCGCGCCTGCGAGAATCTCGTGCTCGTGGCCGGCGGCGGCATCGGCACGCCGGAACGCGCCGCCGACTACATCTCCGGCCAGTGGGCCCGCGCCTACGACCTGCCCGACATGCCCGTGGACGGCGTGCTCGTCGGCACCGCCGTGATGACCGCCAAAGAGGCGCACACCAGCCCGCAGGTCAAGGAGCTGCTCGTCAACACGCCGGGCATCACCTCCTTTGAGAAGAATCCCGACCCGTTCGCGCCCCGCGGCGAACAGTGGGTGCCGGCCGGAGGCTCCGTCGGCGGCGTGGCCTCGGGCCTGAGCCACCTGCACGCCGACATCTACGAGGTGGAGAACGCCTCCGCAGCGTGCGGACGACTGCTCGTGCACGTCATGAAGCATCCCGAAGAGCTGGAATCACGCCGCGACGAGATCATCGACGCGCTGAACGCCACCGCCAAGCCGTATTTCGGCGACCTTGCCGCCATGACCTATCTGGCGTGGGCGCGCCGCTTCGCCGAACTGTCGTTCCCGTGGGCCGACGAGACCTACGCCGACCGATTCCTGCACCTGCTGCAGCGCATCGAAGCCCGCGTGAGCGCGCAGGACAGCGGCGAATTCGCCTCGCTGTTCGCCTCGCGCGCCGACGTGGAGGCCGACCCGTTCGCCGCCCTCGAACGTCTCGCCGCCGCCTATCCGCAGGCCGACGAGATCACCGTGACCGCCGCCGACGTGGCTTGGTTCCCGGTGCTCGTGCGCGAATGCCCCAAGCCCATGCCCTTCGTGCCGGTCATCGACAACGACCTGCTGCGCTGGTGGGGCCAGGACCAGCTGTGGCAGTCCGAGGATCCGCGCTATTCCGCCGACTCCGTGCGCATCATCCCCGGCCCGATCGCCGTGGCCGGCATCACCACCAAAGACGAGCCCGTCGCCGACATCCTCGGCCGCTTCGAGACGGCCGCGCTGGAACGCGTGCGCGGCATGATCGGTGAGGCGACAGCGGCCGAATCCGAGCTGGGCGCCGCCGCAAGCGTCGAGGAGTTCATCCGCAAATCCCCGAACATCTCCTGGGTGGGGCACCTGACCTCCAACCCCGCCTTCGGCACCGAAGCGGGCGACGAGCATTACGAAATCCGCGCCGTCGACGGGAAGAACGGCGAATACGACCTCGACATCCACCTCGACACCTTCTGGGACGGCGATCCCGACGGCGGCGCATCCAAGCACGCCGTGCGCGACATCGTCATCCCCCTGACCGTGCGCTCCGGCGAAACCGGCCTGCTGCCGGTCGTCAACCGCGAGCGACTCGTCGGCCACGTGTACGACATGCTCGCCGCCACCGCCGGCATCGGCAACACCGCCATCACCGGCGACAAGCTCGAAGCCATGCCCGTGATCGAAGGGGCGGATGCCGACGCGGTGTTTGGAGTGGCGCGCGCGTCCTACACGTTGTCCGCCAACCTCGGCTTCGACCATGAGGCCGCCACCGCCGGCACCCTGCCGGGACTTGTCACCTCCCGCATCGCCCCCGACGCGCTGGTCGGACCGGCCTGGCCGGCGATCTACGCGGCGCTCGGCTCCGTGTATGTCAAGGGCTATCCGGTGATCGAAGGCCTGCTTAACGCGGTGCATCTCGACCATCTCATCGAACTCGAGGTAAGCGAGGATGAGCTGCTGGAGCATGTGGGCGAAACCATCGCGCTGACCTCATGGGCCGAGGACTATTTCGAATCCGCCTCCGGACGCGTCGTCACCATCCATGTGGTCCACACCGCCGCCGACGGTGCCGTGCTCGCGCGCGAAACCGAACGCTTCGCCATCCGCGGACGCGTCTTCTCCGACGCGCTGCCGAGCGAGGCGCCGGAGTATGGCGACCTGCTGCGTGTGATGGGCGCGGGGGATGCTTCGACTGCGCTGCGCTCCGCTCAGCATGACGAGGAGGGGGCGAGTTCCGCCCGGCATGACGGGGAGGATGCGAGTTCCGTCCGGCATGCTGGGAAAGAGACGAGTTCTGCTCAGCGTGACGAGGAGGGGGAGCGTTCCGTCCGGCAGGAGGGGGCGAGTTCCGTCCGGCATGACGGAGACATCCGCTTTGAGACGGTCGAACCCACGCCGAGGCGTATGCTGCGCCGCGTCAAGGTGAAGGCGCCGCACGAGATGACCGCGTTCGCGCGCACCTCGGGCGACTTCAACCCGATCCACACCTCCGTGCGCGGCTCGCGAATCTCCGGCCTCGCGGCCCCGCTCGTGCACGGCATGTGGCTGTCCGCCACCGCCCAGCACGTGGCCCAGGCCGTGGACGAGAAAGGCGCGCACTACGAGATCGCCGGCTGGACCTACAACATGTACGGCATGGTCCAGCTCGACGACGAAGTGGAGATCAGCGTCGAACGCGTCGGCAAGGTGCGCCACGGCGGTCTCGCCCTCGAAGTGACCTGCCGTATCGACGGACAGCTCGTCTCGCGCGCCACCGCCATCGCCCGCGCCCCCAAGTCCGCCTTCGTATACCCCGGCCAGGGCATCCAGTCGCAGGGCATGGTGCTCGACGAGCGCGCCAAGTCCCCGGCCGCACGCGACGTGTGGGAGCGCGCCGACCAGCTCACCCGCACCCGTCTCGGATTCTCGATCCTCGGCCTCGTGCGCGACAATCCCAAGGAACTGACCGCCAACGGCGTCACCTACCGTCACCCCGAAGGCCTGCTCAACCTCACCCAGTTCACGCAGGTGGCGCTCGCCACCGTGGCCTTCGCCCAGACCGCGCGTCTGCGCGAAGCCGGCGCCGACATCTGGCCCGCCTACTTCGCCGGCCATTCGCTGGGCGAATACAACGCGCTGAGCTCCTTCGCCGACGTGATCCCGCTGGAAACCGTGCTGGAACTCGTGTTCCACCGCGGCTCCACCATGCACCATCTCATCGAACGCGACGCGCAGGGCCGCTCCAACTACCGCATGGGCGCGCTGCGACCCAACCAGTTCGGCGTGGACGACGCGCACGTCAAGGAATACGTCGCCTCCGTGGCCGAAGCCAGCGGCGAATTCCTTGAAATCGTGAACTACAACCTCGCCGGCCAGCAGTACGCGGTGGCGGGCACCATCGCCGGACTCAAGGCGTTGCAGGCCGACTCCGCGCGCCGTGTGGCCGAATACGGCGGCAGGAAGGCGTTCATGCTGGTGCCCGGCATCGACGTGCCGTTCCACTCCACGCTGCTGCGCAAGGGCGTGCCGGAATTCCGCGACAAGCTCGACGCGCTGCTGCCGGCGTATATCGACTACCGCGGCCGCCTTGAAGGGCGCTATATTCCGAACCTCGTGGCCGCGCCGTTCGAGATGACCCGCGAATTCGCCGCGAAGATCCTCGAGGTCGTGCCCTCCGAGCGCATCCAGGCCGCGCTGGCCGACCCGGCCGTGTGGGACTCCTACGCCGCCGACGACCAGAAGCTCGGCCGCTTGCTGCTCACCGAACTGCTCTCCTGGCAGTTCGCCTCCCCGGTGCGCTGGATCGAAACCCAGGCGCTGCTGTTCGGCAGCGAGACGCAGGGCGGACTGGGCGTCGAGGAATACGTCGAGGTCGGCCTCGGCAACTCGCCGACGCTCGCCAACCTCGCATCCAAGACGCTGGCGTTGCCGGAATTCGCCGGCCGTGACGTGACCGTGTACAACGTGGGCCGCGACGAGGGCCGCGTGTACATGACCGACACCGATTCTCTGGCCGCTGAGGTGGAGGATGAGGTTGAGGAGGTTGCTGTGGCTGCCGCTGCGGCTTCCGTGGCCGCCGATGCCCCGGCTCCGGTCGCTCAGGCCGTGCCTGCCGCTGCGGTTCCCGTCGCCGAGCCCTCCGCTCCGGCATCCGGTGCCGTTTTAGGGTCGTCCATTGTTGACATCCCCTTCAAGGCTTCCGACGCCATCGCCACGCTGCTGGCCTACTCGGCCAAGGTGCGCCCCGACCAGATCGGCGGCAACGACACCACCGACACCCTGACCAACGGCGTCTCCAGCCGTCGCAACCAGCTGCTTATGGACATCAGCTCCGAGCTGGGCGTGGCCAGCGTCGACGGTGCCGCCGAGGCGAGCATCGACGCGTTGAGCGCGCTGGTCAACAAGGTGGCCCCCAACTACAAGGCCTTCGGTCCGGTGTTGAGCGACATCGTGCGCGACCGCGTGCGCGGTCTGCTCGGCGCGGCCGGCATCAAGGTCGCCGGCGTGGAGAAGCGCGTCACCGACGTCTGGCAGCTGGGCTCCGGCTGGGCCTCGCATGTGGTCGCCGCCTTGGTGCTCGAAACGCGTGAGGGTGCGAGCTCCCGCGGCGGCGAGCTGGCCGGCCTGCCGACCGCGGCCGCGTCCAACGCCTCCGCCGCGAACGAGCTGATCGACGCGGCCGTGCAGAAGGTCGCCGCCGCCAACGGCGTGAACGTGGCCCTGCCGAGCGCCGGTGGCGCGGCTGGCGGTGCCGTGGTCGACTCCGCCGCGCTGAACGCCTTCGCCGAACAGGTGACCGGCCCCAACGGCGTGCTCGCCTCCACCGCCCGTTTCATCCTGGGCGAGCTGGGCGTGAGCGCTCCCGTGGCCGAAACCGAATTCGACGAGAACGCCGCGGTGGTGGCCGCCGTCGAAGCCGAACTCGGCTCCGACTGGCCCAAGCAGGTCGAACCGCGTTTCGACGCCGACAAGGCCATTCTCTTCGATGACCGCTGGGCCTCCGCCCGCGAGGATCTCGCCCGCGCGTTCTACAACGACGACGCCTCCGCGCTGTCCGGCAGCTTCGCCGGACTCGGCAAAGCCGTGGTCGACGAAGCCAAGTGGTTCGCCGCCAAGGCGCAGTCCGCCGGAAAGCGCGAGCTGGCCGACGCTTTCGACCGCGTGGCCAACGAGGCGCTGACCCCGCTGCGCTCCGCCGAGGGCTCGCAGACGCGGTTCGCAGGCGACATCGCCGTGGTCACCGGCGTGGCCCCCAACTCGATCGCCGCGCAGGTGGTCGTGGGACTGCTGGCCGGCGGCGCGACCGTCATCGCCACCTCGCACAGCTTCAAGCCGAGCGTCAAAGCATGGGCCAAGCAGGCCTACCGCGAGCACGCCACCGGTGAGGCCAAGCTGTGGCTCGTGCCCGCGAACCTCTCGAGCTACCGCGATGTGGACGCCCTGGTGAACTGGGTGGGCAACGTGCAGAAGAAGACCTCCGGCGCGACCACCACCATCCTCAAGGAAGCCTACGAGCCGAGCCTGTTCTTCCCGTTCGCGGCCCCGCCGGTGCACGGCACCCTGGCCGATTCGGGCGAACTGTTCGAATCGCAGGCGCGCCTGATGCTGTGGGGCGTGGAACGCGCGATCGCCGGATTCTCGGCCATCGGCGCCGACACCAACGTGCAGCACAAGCTGCATGTCATCCTGCCCGGCTCCCCGAACCGCGGCATCTTCGGCGGCGACGGCGCGTACGGCGAGGTCAAAAGCGCGTTCGACGCGATCGTCAACCGCGCCCGCGCCGAAAAGATATGGAGCGAGCGCGTGACCTTCGCCCACCCGCGCATCGGCTGGGTGCGCGGCACCGGACTCATGGGCGGCAACGACCCGCTGGTCGAGGTGGTGGAGCGTCACGGCCTCAAGACCTACTCCACCGAGGAGATCTCGGTGAAGCTGCTCGACCTGGCCTCCCTGGAATCCCGCGAACAGGCGGCGCTCGCCCCGATCGACGCCGACCTGACCGGCGGACTGGGCAACGAGCCGATCGACATCAAGGCGTTGCGTGCCGAAGCGATGCAGGATATGGCATCGAAGGAGAGTGGGCGGAAGGACGAGGTTGGCCCCGACGCCAAGCAGTCCGGCGTGCTGATCAAGGCGCTGCCGAGTCCGCACGTCCCGATCCAGCCGAAGGTGGACCTGGCCGACTGGCAGGGCGTGACCGCGCGTCCCGAAGACCAGATCGTCATCGTCTCCGTGGGCGAGCTGGGACCGTGGGGTTCCGGACGTACGCGCTTCGAAGCGGAACTCGGCATCCACTCCGACGGCACGGTCGAGCTGTCCGCGGGAGCGGTGCTGGAACTCGCGTGGAATATGGGCCTGCTCTCCTGGCAGGATTCGCCCACGCCCGGCTGGTATGACGCCGACGGCACCCTCGTGCCCGAAGAGGACATCCACGAGCGCTACCACGACGAGGTCGTGGCCCGCTCCGGCATCCGCCCCTTCGAAGAGGGCATGGGATCCGACTACAAGGACGGCGCCGACGAGGAGGAGGCCGAGGTCTTCCTCGACCACGACGTGACCTTCGCCGTGCCCACCGAGGCCATCGCCAAGGAATACGTCAAGCTGGACGAGGCGCACACCACCATCGCGCCGGACGCGGAATCCGGCGAATGGAGCGTGACCCGTCACGCCGGTTCGATGATCCGCGTGCCGCGCCGCGCCACCATGACCCGCACGGTCGGCGGCCAGTTCCCGACCGGTTTCGACCCGGTCAAGTGGGGCATCCCCGCCTCCATGGTCGGTGCCGTGGATCCGATCGCGCTGTGGAACATCGTCACCACCGTGGACGCCTACCTCTCCGCGGGCTTCACGCCCACCGAGGTGCTGCAGGCCGTGCATCCGTCGATGGTCGCCAGCACGCAGGGCACCGGTTTCGGCGGCATGCACTCCATGCGCAAGCTCTACCTCGACCGGTTCCTCAACCACGAAATCCCGACCGACATCCTGCAGGAGGCCCTGCCGAACGTCGTGGCCGCGCATGTGATGCAAAGCTACATCGGCGGCTACGGCAACATGATCCAGCCGGTTTCCGCCTGCGCCACCGCCGCGGTCTCGCTGGAGGAGGGCTTCGACAAGATCGCCCTCGGCAAGGCCGACTTCGTGGTCACCGGCGCGATCGACGACATCGGCGTGGAATCCGTGATCGGCTTCGGCAACATGAACGCCACCGCCAACTCCGCCGAAATGTACGGCAAGGGCATCGACGCGCGCTTCTTCTCGCGCGCGAACGACCGTCGCCGCGGCGGCTTCCTGGAATCCCAGGGCGGCGGCACCGTGCTGCTCACGCGCGGCGACATCGCCCTGAGGATGGGACTGCCGGTGGCCGGCGTGGTCGGATACATCCACTCCTTCGCGGACGGCGCGCACACCTCCATCCCCGCGCCGGGACTGGGCGCTCTGGCTGCGGGCCTCGGCGGACGCGACTCCAAGCTGGCGCGCGACCTGGCCAAGCTGGGCGTCACCCCGGACGACATCGCCGTGGTGTCCAAGCACGACACCTCCACCAACGCGAACGACCCGAACGAATCCGAGCTGCACAACACGCTCGCCCACGCCATCGGGCGCACGGAGGGCAACCCGCTGTTCGTCATCTCGCAGAAGACGGTCACGGGCCATGCGAAGGGCGGTGCCTGCATCTTCCAGGTCAACGGCCTGACCCAGCTGTTCGGCTCCGGCGTGGTGCCGGCCAACGCGGCGCTCGACTGCGTCGATCCGAAACTGGAGCGCGACGACCATATGGTGTGGGTCACCAAGCCGCTCAACATCGGCGCGGCTGGCCCGGTCAAGGCCGGTCTGGCGACCTCCCTCGGCTTCGGACACGTGAGCGGTTTCGCCGCGATTGTGAACCCGGGCGCCTTCGAAGCCGCCGTGGCCAACACCGCCGGCCTTGAGGCTTTGGAGGCTTGGCGCGGGCGTGCGAACGCGCGTCTCGCCGCCGGTCAGCGCCGCCTCGAGGAAGGCATGATGGGCCACGCCGCGCTCTACGAGCCGATCGACAACCGTCGATTCCGCGAGAACGGCCGCGGCTACGACGCGCACGAAGTGGAGAAGGCCATGCTGCTGAATGCTGACGCCCGTTTGGGCGCGAGCGGCTTCTTCGAAGCCTGAGCGGTAGGCGTTTGACAACGATTTAACCACTTGACGAGTTCGGCTCCCGATTTTCCGCGGAAAACCGGGAGCCTTCTCGTTGCGGTGGTTAAATCGTTGCTTTCTTAGCGCCGCTTATTTCTTCCATACAAGAAGAAATCCCCATTTTGGCACCTAATTTCTTCTATACAAGAAATTCGTGTCGAAATACGCCCCAATTTCTTGTATGGAAGAAATTGGAGTGGTCACTGCGTATTCACGCACGGGAATCCGAGAATCCGCGTTGCGGCGAAGAGTCCTGCGACACGTCTCGAACCGGTTGAACAGCGCTTGCGGGGCGAGTTACACTATCCCTCAGATCGCATACGCCGACGTATGCGTCCGCACCATACGCAACAAAGGAGTTATCGCATGCAGCCGTCCGCACCCGCAGTCGAAACCGCCGACGAGATCTTCCGCGCTCGCCTCGCCCGCCATCACGACGAGCTCGAGCAGCTGTTCATGGAGCTATACGACGACCCCACCGCGCTCGACGACCTCGAAACGATGATGGCGCAGACCTACGCCGCCCGCCCCGCCGACCTCAAAGCGCTGGATGAAGCCCGCGAATCCGACCCCGAATGGTACAAGCGCGGCGACATGTTCGGCATGACCCTATACACCGACCTCTTCGCCGGAGACCTGAAAAAACTCGCCGACAAAATCGACTATCTCGAAGAGCAGAAGCTCACCTACCTGCATCTCATGCCGCTGCTGCAGATGCCCCATCCCGCCAACGACGGCGGCTACGCGGTGGAGGACTTCAACAACGTCGACCCCACGCTCGGAACCAACGAAGACCTCGCCAACCTCACCGCGAAACTACGCAAAGCCGGCATCAGCCTGTGTCTCGACTTCGTGATGAACCACACCGCCTCATCCCACCGCTGGGCGGAAGCCGCGCAGAACGGCGACCCTGAATATCAGGACTACTACTTCTGCTATGACGACCGCACCATCCCCGACCAGTACGACGCGGTCGTCCCGCAGGTCTTCCCCAACTCCGCGCCCGGCAACTTCACGTGGAACGAGCGTATGAACAAGTGGGTGATGACCCAGTTCTACCCCTTCCAGTGGGACCTGAACTACCGCAATCCCAAGGTGCTCGTCGCCATGCTCGCCAGCGCGCTGAATCTCGCCAACCTCGGCGTGGAGGTGCTGCGCATCGACGCCGTGCCCTACATCTGGAAGCAGCTCGGCACCAACAGCCGCAACCTGCCGCAGGTGCACACCATCGTGCGCATGCTGCGCATCGCCCTCGAATGCGTCTGCCCGGCCGTGGTGCTCAAAGGCGAGGTGGTGATGGCGCCCAAGGAGCTCGCCGCCTACTTCGGCACCCCCGAACACCCCGAATGCCATATGCTCTACAACGTCTCCATCATGGTGAACCTGTGGAGCGCGCTCGCCAACGGCGACACCCGCCTGCTCAAAACGCAGATCGACAAGCTCAACGCCCTGCCCGAAAACTGCTGGTTCGTCAACTATCTGCGCTGCCACGACGACATCGGCTGGGGCCTCGACGAACCCGAGGAGGAGCGCCTCGGCATCGACCCGCTCAAGCACAAGAAATTCCTCTACCATTTCTACGAGGGCGCGGTGCCCGGCAGCTGGGCCATGGGCGAGCTCTACAACTACGACGAAGCCAGCGGAGACGCGCGCAGCTGCGGCACCACGGCCAGCCTGTGCGGCATCGAACGCGCCCTGATCACGCACGACAGGCCCGCGCTCGACGTGGCCGTGAACCGCGACCTGCTCATGCACAAGGCGATGGCGTTCCTGCGCGGCTTCCCGATGCTCAGCTGCGGCGACGAGATCGCCCAGCTCAACGGCTGGGACTACAAGGAGGATCCCGACCGCATCGAAGACAGCCGCAACCTGCACCGCAGCAAGTTCGACTGGGAGAAAGCCGCGTTGCGCTCGCAGCCCGGCACCCTGCAGAACCGGTTGTGGGAGGGGATGGCCGATCTGCGCGCGATGCGCTCCGATCCTTGTTTCGCGGCCGACGCGTGGGTGACCACATGGGACGCGCATAACGATTCCGTGCTGGCCGTGGTGCGCAAGACGGACTCCGGCACGCTGCTGGGCCTGTTCAACTTCTCGAACGCGCCCCAGACCGCCTGGCTTGACAGCGCCGCCGGCGTGGTGCTGCAGCCCAGCGCCGATCTGGCCCCCTACGAGGCGCTGATTCTGCGCCAGTAGGGGGTCCGGCTGCGTCGCAATCGTTTCTCGAATGGGTCTGGCAGCTGGCCTTGCGCGGCTGAATTCGTGTTTCCGTAAAACAGCCGATAATGTATGTTATCGGCTGTTTTACGGAAGTGGGCGTTTCTTGCCGCTATGCTTAGTCGCATGGTGTCGAATTGCATGGGGCTTGGGTACGACGTGGTGGATGTCGCGGCATTGGATGAGCAGTTGGCCGAACCCGGCACCCGCATGCGCAAGCTGTTTTCCGCGCGTGAGATGCATCAGGCGCTACGTCTTGCGTCGGTCAAAGGCGATGGCGCGACCGTGCACCTCGCCGCCAAGTGGGCCGGCAAGGAGGCGGTGCTCAAAGCGTGGGAGGAAGCGCTGGGGGAGCGGCCCAGCCCATACACGCTTGATGACTTCCCGTGGAAGAGCATCGAAATCCTCGACGACCAGCGCGGGCGACCCCGCGTGGTGTTGAGCGAGGACGTGGAGGAGACATTGCGCACGTCACTGGCGTGGAGCGACGGCGAGCCCGGCTGGCTGATCTCCCTGAGCCATGACGGCCTTATCGCCGGTGCCGTGGTGATTCTGGTGCGGCGTGACCCGAACGACAAAAGCTCCGCCGACGAATCGCCACTCGAGCGGATGATGAGCTAGACATCGCCGTCGATGTCGTCAAATCAGACGACTTCGACTACTGTGTCAACCATGATGACAATGTTGAAGGCAATGACGCCCCGCATGCCCCGGACCGAACATGTGGCCGACCATATGGTGGCGATGACGCAGACCGAATCCACGAATTCGTTGGCGCGCAACCTCGTGGATGCCGACGCGCTCGGCTTGACGGACGGCGGACACGGCGGAGTTCCGGTGGCCGTGGTGGCCGCCGATATGCAGACCGCCGGGCGTGGCCGGCTCGACCACACCTGGGTGAGCCGCCCGGGGGAGTCTTTCACCGTCTCCTTCGCCACTGTGGCGCCGCGTGCGATCGCCACGGACGAATCGGTGAACGGATGGCTGCAGATGATCGCCGGACTTGCCGTGCTCGACGGATTGGACAAGGCGATCAGCCAATGCGGCGCGCGGCCGAACCAACCCGACTGCTCGCGCACGCTCAAATGGCCGAACGACATCTTCGTGCACGGGCTCAAACTCGGCGGCATCCTCGCCGAACTGGTGCCGCTGTCGCTGTCTCAGGCAGACGACGCGTCCGATGCGAGTGGCGCGGACGATGCGAGTGTCATGGACGGCGCGAGTGGTGTGGGCGGCGCGGGCGGCGCGGATAATATGACTGACCGGAACATGTCGGGCGAAAGCGCGGCCGACGGTGAGCGTGTCGCGATCATCTTCGGTATCGGCCTCAATCTCAACCTTTCGGCATCCAACCTGCCCACGCCGCAGTCCACCTCGCTGCAGTTGCATGTGGCGGGACTGCCCGACGGGGCGGTGATGCGCGATATGATCGCCGCGGGCATCGTCTCATCGCTCAAGCGTCGCATCACCATGTTCATCGAAGATCCGCAGGGCCAAAGCGCCGCCCTGCGCGACGAGGCCGCCGCGAAGAGCTGGACGCTGGGACGCAGGGTCGAGGCGCATTTCGTGGACGGCGGCACGTTGGAGGGCGAGGCGATCGCGCTGAACGCCGACGCGTCGCTCACCGTGCGTACCGACGACGGAGTGGAGCATGTGGTGCGCACCGCGGACGTGGGCGTGCTGCCCCGGTGATCGCGGCCGTTGTGGGCCAAGCTTTTCTGCGTATCTCGGACGGAACCCGATGTGCGGCTGCTGGGGTGTCGCGGGCGGAGCGGCATATGTTGTTTTAGCGGCCGGCGGCGTTGGGAGTGCGTTATGCTCCGTTTGCCACCGTGTGCTGGGCGGCGCTTCCAATCCGTGTCCTCACGACACACGTTCGAACGATATGCGGGCGCGCCGGTTGCGTGGCGTCCGGACTTATGTATAATAGCCAAGTCGCCAAAAGCGACACCTTGCGGATGTAGCTCAATGGTAGAGCCTCAGTCTTCCAAACTGATTACGCGGGTTCGATTCCCGTCATCCGCTCCACTTTTTTCCTTCCGAAACCCCAATGATTCCAACGGTTTTCGGCACCCCACCAGCAGACCGCGGCGCAATCGCGCATGCGAGTTTTTGCCGTTTAGCGCCTATTTACACCACATTAAGGTGACCTATAAGGTGACCTCTATCGCACCCCGTAAACCCCGCGAAGGAGGCCTAAGGATAACGCTCGAATCGTGACCGCCAAGGTCATCGGCTCGGTCGCTGGTGTGATTCTAGCGGCTGCCGGCATCTTCGGTGTCCGTGCCAGGCAGCAGCAGGTCCCGATATTCGTCGGTGAGGGAATAATAGGCGGGGCGTTGCCCGGTGTGCGTGATTAATCCGTCTCTTTCGAGTCGTTCCAGAGCGTTGTTGACGCGTTTGCGTCCGGCGTGCAGGGTCTGCTCCACCTGTCCTCTGGTGATGCGGTGCGGGGATTCCCCGAACAGCTCCTCCTGTATGAGGAAGAACACGATATTCGATTCGGTGTCGTTGTGTCCGGCGTCCGTGCGCAGCGGCTCGTACATCGTGGCCGCCGCCGCGAGTCTTGCCTGTTTCTCGGACAGGTCGTCGATGATGCGTTTCTGCGCGTCGGCCACGAATTTCAGCATCCGGTAGGCGAACAGGCTCGCATCGCGGCAGTTCAACGGATGCTGCGCATCCTCGAACGCCTTGTAGTAGCGGTCCTTGCCGTCCGAGATGACCGGACTGAGGCTGATGGCGGTGGGCACGCTCAGATGCTGTCTGAGCTGCAGGGCGAACAGGAATCGTCCCGTCCTGCCGTTGCCGTCGTAGAACGGGTGGATGTACTCGAACGCGAAATGGCACATCGCGGCCCTGACGAGCGGCGGCACGCTCCGGTTCCGCAGCAGGGCCAGCCATTGCGTGAGCAGCACCTTGATCTCCGATTCCGGTGTGATGCCGGCGTGTATGCGCCGGTTCGAGGACGGGTCGTCGATGTACACGGGCCCGGAGCGGAAGAGCTCGCCGTCCGGCCTGTCCTCATCGGAAAGCTCTCCGGCCACGACGCGGTCGTAGATGTCTCTGATGTCCTCGAGGGTCTCGGGCGGCGCGTAGTCTTTCGGATCTTCGGAGTTCAGAGTGAGGAACAGCTTCGCGAACTCGCTGAACCGTTTGTTCGGTCCGTCGTTCAGCGCCGCCTCGAGCGCCTCGCTGATCTCCTTGCGGGTGGAGCGCACGCCCTCGATGTCGTTCGTGCTTTCCATCTCGTTGCCTATCAGGTCCATGAGATAGGCGTGCTTCGCGATCGGCGGCAGGCCGTCCCACAGTGATTCGACGTCGTGCTCCCGTTCGCGGATCGCGTCGGCTATGGTGGCGAGCTCGCGGAAGTTGACGACGAACGCCTCGTGTCCGCGCAGCGTGATGCCGGAGCGGAACGTGCTCCATCCGCGGAGCCGCTCTTCGTACTCGCGTTCGGCGGCGTCCTGCGGGCGTTCCGTGGAATTGCCGACGTGGATCGTCTGTCTTATGGTCTTGTAGTCCATTTCCTATTGTTCCTTCCGCACCTTAAGAACCTATTCTATAAGCTTGTTCGGTGCTCTATTGTTCCTTTTGCGGCAAAAGGAACAATAGAGTGTGGGTATTGTTCGTTGTTCGGGTGATTTAATGTTCCGAGGAACAATGGGACTGCTCGTATGCTTCCCTGTACGGAGTGGCAACGACGGCTCGCGATTGGGGCCGCCGCGACTCATCCTGCGGGGCGATTGATTTTCCCGATGGGCGGGGTATCGTAGTCACAGCACAACGAACGGAACGCGCGGCAAGGGGTTTCCATGGTGGACGGCATGAACGAGACCACGAATGCGATCGGAGCGGCATCGGCTGCCGGAACGCCGACCGATGTGGCTTCGACCAATGCGGACACGAGCGTTTCGGACGCGAACGTCTTGGCCGCAACCGCCGAATCGCCGACCGACGTGGCGAAAACCGCGGAACCTAGAGCCATCAAAGCGAAAGTCAGTGCGTCCTCGATCCCCGAATCCGACCTGTCATTGGCGGATATCGGCCGTCGCCGCGCGCATCCCGCGCGTTGGGCGGCCTACATCCTGACGGTGCTGGCCGCCATCATCGGTCCCTACTGGCTGGGCCGCACGCTCGCCGTGAACAACACCGCCTGGCTGGTGGCGCATCTGAGCGGCATCGACCCGCGCGGCATCGCCTTGGTGAGTTGGGCCGTCACCGTGGTGACCTTCGTGGGATTGGCGATGGCGGTGGTCGTCTCGCCCTCCTGGCCATGGCTGATCGTGTTCGTGGTCGGGCTCGCATGCGAACAGTTCGTGGCCGGCCTATGCATTCTCAAAACCAACTTCTGGTATTCCACCTATGTGGTCTACGGCGAGCATTCGGGCCTTGCGAACGCCGCCAATCTGGGCATCCTCGCCGCCGGCGCGGGAGTGGCCGTATTCGCCGTCCTATGGGTGGGCCTGCTGGTGGTGATCAAGAAGGATTCGCCGTTCAACGTGCTCACACGCAGCTGGTCGTCGTTCATCCTCTTTTTCGTGCTGGAATTCGCGGCGCTGCTGATCGTGCTGTTCGGCGGCCTGCTCAACACGGTGTGAGCGCGGCACCCGCCCCAAGTCCCGGCCCTCGCGTATAGTCTCCCTTTGGCGTAATTTCGCCCGCGGATAGAGAGCGCTACGAGCACCGTGCTCGGAGCACCGCGCAACGACCATAAGGAGGATGCCGTGGCACTGACGGCTGAGGAAAAGAACGAAATCATTACCAAGTACGCGACGCACGAAGGCGACACCGGCTCCCCGGAGGTCCAGGTCGCGCTGCTGTCCAAGCGAATCTCCGACCTGACCGAGCACCTGAAGGAGCACAAGCACGACCACCACTCCCGTCGTGGCATGCAGCTCATGATCGGTTCCCGCCGTCGTCTGCTTGACTACCTCAAGAAGAACGACATCGAGCGTTACCGTGCGCTCATCGAGAAGCTGGGTCTGCGCCGCTAGTAATCTTCCGCCCGAGTGCCGCGATTGGCGCTCGGGCGTTTTACATAACTGAATCCACAACTGAAGATGACGGGACCATACCGGCCGCGGCCGGGTGTCCCGTAAACGCACGTCAGGTGCATGTCGCATGTGATCCGAATGAAGACAGGACGATGGCTCTGCGAGCATGAGGCGAGAGGCCGATGCCACTCGCGAGAGGAACGGCCAGAACGACGGCCGGCAGGGATCAGACAGAGGGTTTGACGGAGGAACAACGGCCAAGGGGCCGCGCAGACATGTGACGTCCGCTGAAGAGGACATCGATAGCTAAGGAATAAGAAAACAGAAGGAGGAACCCTATGGAGGGTCCCGAAATCAAGGCCGTTGAGGCCGTAATCGACAATGGATCATTCGGCAAGCGCACGCTGCGCTTCGAGACCGGACGCCTCGCCCAGCAGGCCGACGGTGCCGTCGCCGCCTATCTTGACGACGATTCCATGGTGCTGAGCACCACCACCGCCGGCTCCAGCCCGAAGGAGAACTACGACTTCTTCCCGCTGACCGTCGACGTGGAAGAGAAGATGTACGCCGCCGGCAAGATCCCCGGCTCGTTCTTCCGTCGCGAGGGTCGTCCCTCGTCCGAGGCCATTCTGGCCTGCCGCATCATCGACCGCCCGCTGCGCCCGCTGTTCCCGCACACGCTGCGCAACGAGGTGCAGGTCGTGGAAACCGTCCTCGCCGTGAACCCTGAGGACGCCTACGATGTGATCGCGCTGAACGCCGCCTCCGCCTCCACCATGATCTCCGGTCTGCCGTTCGCGGGTCCGGTCTCCGGTGTGCGTCTGGCGCTGATCGACGGCCAGTGGGTCGCCTTCCCGCGTTGGAGCGAGCGTGACCGTGCCGTGTTCGAGATCGTGGTCGCCGGCCGTGTGGTCGAGAACGGTGATGTCGCCATCGCCATGATCGAGGCCGGTGCCGGCAAGAACGCTTGGCAGCTCATCTACGAGGAGGGCCAGATCAAGCCGGACGAGGAAGTCGTCGCCGGTGGTCTGGAAGCCGCCAAGCCGTTCATCAAGGTGATCTGCGAGGCCCAGGCCGAGCTCAAGGCCATCGCCGCCAAGGAAACCAAGGAGTTCCCGCTCTTCCCGGAGTACACCGACGCGCTGTACGCCCGCATCGATGAGATCGCCCACGCCGACCTCGACGCCGCCCTGACCATCGCGGAGAAGCTGCCGCGTCAGGACCGCATCGCCGAGATCAAGGCGACTGTGAAGGAAACCCTCGCTGGCGAATTCGCGGATATGGACGATGCCGAGAAGGAGAAGGAGATCGGCAACGCGTTCAAGGAGCTACAGCGCCAGATCGTCCGTCGCCGCATCCTCACCGAGGACTACCGCATCGACGGCCGTGGCCTGCGCGACATCCGCACCCTGTCGGCCGAGGTCGACGTGGTGCCTCGCGTGCACGGTTCCGCCCTGTTCCAGCGCGGCGAAACCCAGATTCTAGGCGTGACCACGCTGAACATGCTCAAGATGGAGCAGCAGATCGACGCGCTTTCCGGACCGCAGTCCAAGCGCTACATGCACAACTACGAGATGCCGCCGTACTCCACCGGTGAGACCGGCCGCGTCGGCTCCCCGAAGCGTCGCGAGATCGGCCACGGCGCCCTCGCCGAGAAGGCCATCGTGCCGGTGCTGCCCGGCCGCGAGGAATTCCCCTACGCGATCCGTCAGGTCTCCGAGGCCCTCGGCTCCAACGGTTCGACCTCCATGGGTTCCGTGTGCGCCTCCACCCTGTCCCTGCTCGCCGCCGGCGTGCCGCTGAAGGCACCGGTCGCGGGCATCGCCATGGGCCTGGTATCCGGCGATGTGGACGGCCAGCATATCTTCAAGACCCTGACCGACATCCTGGGTGCCGAGGACGCGTTCGGCGACATGGACTTCAAGGTGGCCGGCACCTCCGAGTTCATCACCGCCCTGCAGCTCGACACCAAGCTCGACGGCATCCCCGCCGACATCCTGGCCGCCGCCCTGCAGCAGGCCAAGGAGGCTCGCACCACGATCCTCGAACTCATCAACGAGTGCATCGACGGACCGTCCGAGATGAGCGAGTTCGCTCCGCGCATCATCACCACCACCGTGCCGGTGGACAAGATCGGCGAGATCATCGGACCCAAGGGCAAGATGATCAACCAGATCCAGGAAGACACCGGCGCCGAGATCGCGATCGAGGACGACGGCACCGTCTACATCTCCTCCGAAGGCGGCGAGGCCGCCGAGAAGGCCAAGGAGATCATCGACCAGATCGCCAACCCGCATGTGCCGGAAGCCGGCGAGACCTACAACGGCAAGGTCGTCAAGACCACGTCGTTCGGCGCGTTCGTGAACCTCACCCCGGGCACCGACGGTCTGCTGCACATCTCGCAGATCCGCAACCTCGCCAACGGTGAGCGTATCGACGCCGTCGAGGACGTGCTCAAGGAAGGCGATTCCGTCGAGGTGATCGTCCAGGGCGTCGACGACCGCGGCAAGATCTCGCTCGCCATCCCCGGCTTCGAGGATCAGGAATCCGGTGCCGGCCGTGGTGGCCGCGACCGTGGTGAGCGCGGCGGTCGCGACGACCGTCGTGGTGGACGTCGCGAGCGTTCCGATCGTGATTATGACGATCGTCCGCGTCGTCGTCGTTCCGATGATCGTGATGATGATTTCGATGATCGTCCGCGTCGCCGCCGCGCCGAGCGCGACTACGACGATATCGATCGTGATTATGACGATCGTCCGCGTCGTCGTCGTTCCGATGATCGTGATGATGATTTCGATGATCGTCCGCGTCGCCGCCGCTCTGCCGATCGCGATGACCGCTCCGATCGTGACGAGCGTCGTTCCTCCGGCCGTGGCCGTGGCTCCGACCGCAACCCGCGCTACGCCACCGACGACAACTACGACGACTACCGTTCCGAGCGTGAGGAGCGTTCCGAGCGTCCGCGTCGCCGCGTCCGTCGTGACTTCGATCCGTTCGAGGACTGATTGATCGGTAAAGTGTGATGAGAAAACCCGCCGCTATGGCGGGTTTTCTTGTATTTGCCGGCGTCGGACGCTCTGCTCTACAACGCTTTAACCACTCGGCTTCCAAAATGGCTTGATTCCGTAGCCGTATATACCCCCTATGGTTAAAGCGTTGTTTTTGAGGCTGCGGTTCGTACCGACGTGCTGGGAGAATGGGACGAATTGAGCTGATCGAACAAAGGAGTGCTCATGATCGCAGTCATTATCGTGGTCGCCGTCATAGCGATTGTGCTGATCTGGGCCGTGACGGCCTACAATAATCTGGTCGCGTTGAAGAACCGCGTGAAGAACGGATGGGCGCAGATCGACGTGCAGCTCAAACAGCGTGCCGATCTGATCCCCAATCTGGTCGAGACGGTGAAGGGCTATGCCACCCACGAGTCGAGCGTGTTCACCGAGGTCACGCAGGCCCGCGCCAATGCACTGTCCGTGGCGAACGATCCCTCCGCCACCGCCGCCGACCGCGCCACCGCGGAAAACCAGCTCTCCCGTACGCTGGTGAACCTGCAGGCCACCGCCGAAGCGTATCCGGCGCTGCAAGCCAACCAGAACTTCCTCGACCTGCAGTCGCAGCTCAAGGTGCTGGAGGAGAAGATCGCCTACGCTCGCCAGTTCTACAACGACGTGGTGCTCAAACTCAACACGGCCATCGAGACGGTGCCGAGCAACATCATCGCCGGACTGTTCCACTTCGAGCAGGCGCAGTATTTCGAGGCCGACGAGGCCGCGCGTCAGGTGCCTCAGGTGAAGTTCTAACAGTTTGACGAAGGAATTCATTCGTCATATGACATCCGTGCGGATGAGATTCCGTTTTCGATATCAGCTGAGTGGAATGTGAGCGTGGACGTACGGTGCCGAGATGTTTCGACTCCGCTACGTTTCGCTCAACATGACGGAATGTGCGTGTCGTTTGATATGACGGATGCTCCGCGTCATTGCAGCACATTGTGCCAACGGATAGGCGTGTGCATTGGCCAGCCGAGTGGTATGGGTAAGGAATCGTGCCAGGAATGCGGGAATGAGGAGACATGAAGAAGAGACTGATAATGGCGGTCGTCATCGCCTTGGTAGGCACGATGCTGGTGACGGCGATAACCTTGCTGTTCGCCGTCGTCGGCACGGACGACGCGGATTTGAGCTATCGCACGCTCGACCTTGAGGCCACCGTGCACGCCAACGGCGACCTGACCGTCACACAGCATATCGACATGAAGCTGCTCGACCGTTCGGACGACGACGGCGACCGCCCATGGAAACAGCTCTACCAGCAGTACAGGCTGAAGTCCGACAATCTCACCGACATCTCCGACATTTCGGTCACCAACGTCACCACGGGGGAGGCCTACACGCAGATCGCGCCGCAGACGCCGAGCGGCATCAGCGACGCGACATGGAACAACGAATACGCGAACCATTGGTATATCGCCGACATATCCAGCGGCGCAAGCAATCCGCAACCCTACGAGCCGGGCGTGGACGGGCTGGCCGTGTCCGGCGGCGATTCCACCGCTTCGTTCAGCAGCAAAAGCGTCGAGATCGGCTGGAACATCCCCGCCACCATCGAAGCGGACAGTCTGCGATTCGATGTGACCATGACCCTCCATGACGTCTCCACCGCGTGGGACGACATCGTCAACCTGCAATGGGAGTCGTTCGGCACAACGAACCAAGTGCCGATCGGCACCGTCACCGGCACGGTGCATTTCCCAGAGGGCGTCGCCGAGAACACGTCATGGGCGTGGCTGCACACGGAACGCACCAGCGAAACCAGCCGAGCCGCCGACGGCTCCCTGCGATTCACCTCCTACGACGTGAAAGCCGGCGACTATCTTGATGTGGTCGCCGCCTACGAGCGGGACGCGGCCGATTCCTCCGCCATCGCGCGTAAGGGAACTGGCGACTATCTGCCCGCGCTCCAAGTCGACGAAACCCGGCAGGAACAGCGGTGGCGCGAACGACAGCGCGACCATGCCATCAGGATGGTGGTGTTCTGGGTGGTTAGCGTGGTCGTCGGCGTCGCGTTGTGCGTGATTGGTCTGCTCGGCGTGCGCAAATCCCTGAAAGCGGCGCAATATCGAGGCGGCCTCGAATACTGGCGCGATCCGCCCGGCATGAGTCCCGCCAGCGCGGCCAGACTGATCGATGTGGTCGATTCGTCCGCCGGCGATCGGGATTCGCGCGTGATGACCTCCACCGTACTCGCCCTCGCCGTGAAAAAAGCCATCGCCATCTATCCGGGACCCTCGGACATGTATGTCGGCATCGATATGAGCCAGGCGAATCCGGTCGGTCTGGCTGGACTGATCGGCTCTGACGCGAATCGTCTCGCCGCCGCGAAGCAGACCAGCACCATGGTGATTCTGCCGGCTGCCTTGAACGGCGAAACGCGGCAGGCGATGGAGCTGAGCCAGTCCGAAAGCGCCTGCCTCGACCTGTTCATCGCAATCTCCAAGCGCGTGGGCGGACCGGTGTTCGACTTGAAGCAGATGGCGAAAGCCTGTAAGAAGTGGGAGAACGGCCATGAATCATTGACGGCGTTCACTGAAGCCTGCGGCAATGAATTCGCGCTGCTGGGCGCCACACGCAACATCGGTGGGCAGGCGGCGGCTTGCGGGATTCTGGGGACGATTCTCGGATTCGTGATGCTGGGGGTCAACTTCAGCGAAGGCAACCTTGCCATGGCGCTGGTCTCCGGCATTCCGGTATTGGCCGTGTCGCTGTTCTGCATATTCGGCGCCGCATACACTGGCCTGACCGAATCTGGGCAGGATCATGCCGGCCGCTGCTTGGGACTCAAACGTTACATGCAGGATTTCTCCGACTTCTCCGACCGCGGCACCGCCGACATCGCCCTATGGGACTGGTATATGGTGTACGCCGCCGCCTTCGGTATCTCCGAACGGGTGGGCAAGGAACTCGCCAAAGCCTATCCGCAGGTCACCGATCCCGCATGGCTGGATGACTACGCCTCCGGTTCGCTGCTGTACTGGTCGTATCGCCCCTACGGCTGGTATGGCTATAGTGCCGGCGCGGCCGCAGGAGCGGCGGCGAACGGTGGAGTGGACGGCCCCGCGTTCGCATTCGGCGGGGACTCCTTCGCGGCCGGATTCGGCGACATCGGCGCGCAGCTCAACGCCGGGTTCGCCGAGGTGCGCTCCACCATCGCCAATGCCGCACCGTCTTCCGGCGGTTCCGGCGGATCGTTCTCCGGCAGCGGCTTCGGAGGCTCCTCCGGCGGCTCGGGAGGTGGATCCTTCGGAGGCCGTTGACGGGTTTTCGTGCTGTGTCCGCCGCTGTGAATCGCTGTACCGTAGTCGGCTTACGTCGAGTATGTCGCTGGTTGTCGCCGTGGCGGTCCTTATGGGCGCTCAAAAGGCCATGGAATCCGCCTGCGAACGAGTTTGGTGTGACCGAACCTAAGAGAGCGCTGTTTTCAGTTTTTAAGAGTGGCGGAATTCCGCCACTCTTGTTGAAGGATTCTGCCAGCTTGCGTTACTTGGACACACCAAACTCAAAAAACGACCTGTTGCGCGTATCGTGGAGGGCGGAACCACCCGTTCATAGCGAGCATATAAGGAGCGCACATGCTGTTTCGTGATCTCGGCCCATTCCATACCACCGCCATCGGCCATGGCGAGATGCCGTTGACCATCGAGAACAACCGCGGCCACGACGTCGGCATCGAAACCCTGCATGCCTCGCTTGACGCGGGCTGCCGCCATATCGACACCGCCTGGGCCTACTACACGCCCGGCGAGGAGGAGCAGACCGGCGAAAAGCTCACCCGTGAGGCGTTGGAATCCTGGAACGGACCGCGCGATGAGGTCACGGTGGCCACCAAGGTGGGCCTGCGCCGCGCCTGGGAGGGCGACAAGCCGGTGTGGCCGCGCGACGGCAAACCCGAACATCTCATCGAATACGGCAAGCAGTCCGCGATGGCGCTCGGCGTCGACTCCATCGATCTGCTGTATCTGCACCGTCACGACCCGGAAGTGCCGTACAACGAGTCCGTCGAAGGCATCAAGGCGCTGCTTGATCAGGGCGTGGCCCAGTGGGCCGGTGTCTCCAACGTCAGCATCGAACAGCTCGACATCGCGCGTGGCATTCTGGGCGACAAGCTGGTGGCCGTGCAGAACCAGTATTCGCCGATTCATTTGGAGACGCAGGATACGCTCGACTACTGCGCCGAACTCGGTCTTGCGTTCGTGTGCTGGAGCCCGCTCGGCGGCTACCGTCACCCGTACGATGAGAGCAAGTTCGACCCGTTCCGCGAAGTCGCGGTCGCGCGTGGCGTGAGCTACCAGCAGGTCGTGCTCGCTTGGGAGCTCGCCAAGGGCGATCACATGTTCGTGATTCCCGGCGCGCACCGCCCCGAAACGATCCTCGACTCCCTCAAAGCCTCCGATCTGGAACTGACCGAGGAGGAACTCGCCAAGCTCGGGTAATTCGTTCCTTCCCGTCGCTCTGATAGGGAATGTGCCTTCCGTCAATCCGAGTAGGAACATGCCTTTCCCTGTCATCCTGAGTCGGGAGAGTCCCTTTTCTGTCATCCTGAGCGGAGCGTAGCGGAGTCGAAGGATCTCGTGCCCGGAAGCGGAAGTTCTGAGATCCCTCGACTGCGCTCGGGGTAACGGGTGGGGCTGTGCTGCGCCCGGGATGACGGGGGATGCATTGCGCTCGGTTTGGCGAAATCCAACTATGATGGGTGGGAGCGGTCTTTGTTCCCTCGAGGAGGTGAGGCGGATGGTGGTTCCTGCGGAGCAGGTGTACGAACAGATTCGGGCCATGTCCGCCGAGGCCGGCGCAAGCAAGGTGGTGGTGTTCGGTTCGCGAGCCAAAGGGACGAACCGGCCTAAAAGCGATATCGATTTGGCGGTCGCCGGCTGCCCGAACTTCTCCCAGCTGGAGGACGCGTTGCAGAACGATTTGTGGTCGCTCCTGAAATTGGATGTGGTCAATCTCGACGAGCCGATCAGTGACGAGTTGCGTGCCGAAATCGAGCGTGACGGGAGGTGCTCTATGAGAAAGTATGAGAACTACGTCGCCGCCCTGCGTTCGCTGGCCCAGGCTCCGCAGCAGGATCTTGATAATGAGTTCGTGCAAAGCGGCATCATTGGTAAGTGCAAGATGCAGTTCGAACTTGGCTGGAAGCTGATGAAAGCGCTGCTCGCCTATGAGGGCGATCCGGTCTCCGCCGCTGGCTCTCCGCGTGACGCCATCAAGGCGGCATTCCAGTACTACGACTTTATGGACGAGAGTCTATGGCTGCGTATGTTGCGCGACCGCAACGATTCCGCCCATGTCTACGATGCGGCTCCTGCCCGCCGCTTGGTAGATACGATCATCACTGACTACATTCCCGAATTCGAACGTCTCCGACAAGGCCTGGCCGACCGGTACGGCTCCCTGTTGTTGTCATAGTCGTTCAGCATTCTGGTTTCGCCGTCTGTTAGGCGGATTGAACACGATGTGGCCGTGCTGGTTCGACACGCCGCTATTCCAGCGAAAACCCTAGGTTGTTGCTGGTGTCGCACTGCGAACATAAATCGATTTCACTGAAATCGATTTATGTGATATTCTTCAAATGTCTCGATGAGGTTCAAGCCCCCAAAAGCAGCGATGCAACATCATCGAGGTCACCCGTCACTCAGCGCAGAGAACTGAAGAATCATCACCGACACTAGCGCGACGCATTTGGCGCGTCGCGCGGTAAAGGAGCAGGTATGTCACGAAAACGAGTCGTCAGACGCGCGACTGCGGCGATCGCCTTGGTCATGTCGATGGCCATAATGCTTGGCGGATGCGGCAGAGGCGAAAACGAAGCCACCGTGGATGAGAACGGCAAACCGATCGTCAACATCACCATCCGTCGCAATGTCACCAATGTTCATATGGAGGATATGGCATGGTCCGATGAGCTGGAAGCGGCATGTGATTGCACAATCCGATGGACCGAAGTGGCTGATAACGCTTGGGGACAGCAGAAGGCCGCCAAAATGGTCGCCGGAGAGTTCCCCGATATCTCGATGTCGTTGTTCGACCCCGCCGATGCGAGCCGATATCCCTCCCAGTTCGAGGATCTCGCCGAACATCTTGACGAAATGCCCAATGTCAAGGAATTCCTTGACGAGCGCCCCATCGCCCGCAAGATGGTGGAGGATGATGGGCATATCTATCTGTTGCCCTCGGATCGAGGCAAAGGCTATCGTGTCTCTGCCACCCACATGTTCATCAACAAGACCTGGCTCGACAAGCTCGGGCTGGACGTGCCCACCACCTGGGACGAGCTGGAGGATGTGCTCAAGGCATTCAAAACTGAGGATCCCAATGGCAACGGCGAAACCGACGAGATTCCGATGAATATCCGAAGCTTGGGTTTCGGATTATGGAGTCCCTTGGTGCTGCTCAATTCCACGGGATTGACAACGAGTTTCATGGGGGCGTCGGCATCCACACAGGGCATGTATGTGGATGACGGCGAAGTGAAGAGCATTCTCACCAGCGATAATCTCAAGCAGGTGATCTCCTATCTGCATAAGTTGGTCGAGGAAGGGCTGATCCCAAAGGATGCGCTTACCCGTGATGGTTCGCAGTACGATGCGCAGACCATCAGCGATGGCGAGACTGCCGTCACCGGTGTCTCCATTGGCTGGTCGGCACAGGGCGAGTACGGCAACCTCTCCGATCAATATATTTCGTTGCCTGCGCTCAAAGCCGAATCGTCGATGGACGAGGAAGACGTGACCTGGGACTATTCACAGGATTTCACGGAATTCGCGTATGCGTTGTCGGTCTCGCCCAAAGCGGCCAATAAGGAGGCCGTGTACAAGGTGATTGATGCGATGTATTCCGAACGAATCTCTGTGGAGCAGTACTACGGATCGATTGGCGAATACGTCACCGACCAAGGCGATGGCACGTATGAGGTGTCCGACAAGGTATACGAGAAATACGTCGACACCCGTGAAGTCGCGGCGCAAGATCGATTTGCCGGGTATATCGCGGATGATGTCACCATCAACAATGACACCAACGCCGATGCGGTGAGCGCCTCCGACGCCGCTTATGCCGATGCGCTCGCTAACGTCGATCCGGTCAAGGATGTCGTTCCGATTTATGTGCGTCCTGACAGTGATGATATGGACACCCTGTCCGAGAACAACACCTCTATTTTCAACTATGCCAATAACCAGTTGGCCACATGGTTGGTCTCCGGTGGCATTGAGGACGAGTGGGACGACTATCTAGCCAAAATCAACGAGCGCACGCTCGGGCTGGATCAGAACATCGGTATTTGGCAGAAGTGGTACAACGCGTATCTGGAAGAGCAGTGAGGAGCAGCACCATGACAACCGCATATCAGAACGTGCCGTCGTCTGTTCCGGACGTGGCAGGCGCAAAGGCCGAACATGAACGCGAACCGTTAGTCAGGCGGCTTGCCGAGCATTTTCGCCGATACTGGCAGTTATGGGTGATGATCGCTCCGACACTGGTGTTCGTCGCGGTATTCGCCTATGTGCCGATGTGGGGCATCCAATTGGCCTTCCGCAAATTCGATCCGGACACCGGATTGGCCGGCGGTGAATGGGTGGGACTCAAATACTTCGACAAGTTCTTCCACTCGGCCCTATTCGGACAAATCATGACCAACACCATCCGCATCAGTCTGTGGACTCTGGCGATGGGATTCATCTTTCCGATCATTCTCGCGCTGTTGATCAACCAGATCGGCTCGAAACGCATCAAAGGTTTCGTGCAGACGATCACTTACATGCCGCATTTCATCTCCGTCGTGGTGATCGTCTCGATGATTAACATCTTCCTCTCTCCCTCCACGGGCATCATCGGCAGATTCTTCGGTGACGAAAGTCTGTTGGGCAGCACCACCGCTATCACCACCGTCTACTGGGTATCCGAGGTATGGCAGCATGTGGGATGGAACTCGATCATCTATTTGGCTGCGTTGTCCAGTGTGGATGTGTCGCTGTATGAAGCGGCGAAAATTGATGGCGCCGGACGTATGCAGCTGATTCGCCATGTGGATATTCCCGCCATCATGCCCACCGCGGGCATCCTGCTCATTCTCAATATGGGCAGTGTGCTGGCCGTCGGATTCGACAAAATCTACCTGCTGCAGAACGCGTTGAATTTGCCGGCGACCGAGGTGATAGCCACCTACACGTACAAAATCGGTATTCTCAACAGCCAATTCTCCTACTCTACGGCCATTGGCCTGTTCAACACCGTGGTGAACTTCCTGTTTCTTATCACCGCGAACTTTATTTCCAAGAAAGTCTCGGACACGAGTATCTTCTAGGAGCGCATCATGAGTATGACATCGACGACAACCAACGACATCCCTTGGAACAAGCCCGTGCGGCAGCATCGCAGTTTCGGTGATTGGGTCTCCACCGCAATCATCAACTCCTTGATCGCGCTGATCGTTCTCGCGGTGTTGTATCCGCTGTGGTTTGTGGTGATTTCCTCGATTTCCGATCCGACAGCGGTGTCTTCCGGAGCGGTGGGACTGTTGCCTAAGGACATCACCTTCGACGGATACATCAAGGTGTTCACCGATGCGAGCATCTGGATTGGCTATAAGAACACGTTGATCTACTCGGTGGTGGGAACCGCGTTGAACATGGTGGTCACCATCCCCGCGGCCTTTGCGCTTTCCCGACGTGAATTCAAACCGCGTCGTGTGATTCTGTTCCTGCTTTCCGTGACGATGTTCTTCTCCGGCGGTTTGATCCCCAGTTACCTGCTCTATCGGGACCTCGACATCCTCAACACGATGTGGGTGTTCATTCTGCCCGGCGCGGTGAGCGTCTACAACCTTATCGTGGCACGCTCCTTCTTCGAGACCTCCATTCCAGAGGAGCTGCACGACGCCGCGCAAATCGACGGTCTCAGCTATGGCGGATACTTCTTGCGGATCGTGTTGCCCCTGAGCTCCGCTATTCTCGCGGTGGTGGGTCTGTACTACTTCGTGGGCCATTGGAACGATTTCATGACCGGTCTGATCTACATCACCGACGACGCCAAGCAGCCGCTGCAGAATGTGTTGCAGAAACTGCTGCTCATCAACCAGAGCGAGGGCGGCGCCAACATCGGCGCGGTGGATCAGCAACGCATCGCCGATCAGATCAAATTCGGTGTGATCATCGTTTCAACGTTGCCTTTGTTGCTGTTGTACCCGTTCCTGCAGAAGTACTTCAACAAGGGCGTCATGCTTGGCGCGGTGAAGGGCTGAGAAAGGAGAACTCATATGCTTGCGCGATTCTCGCTGGTGTACGAGCGGTTCTGCCGTATCGCGGTTATGGTGTTCGTTGTGAACGTCGCCATGTTCGCGCACACGTTGCTGGGTGCCTTCGTCGTCGGTTTCTTTCCTTCCGTCGCTGCTGCGCATACTGTATACCGTGACTGGCTGCTCGCCGAGGATCGCGCTTGGAAAACCCGTCAGGTGTGGCGGCGCTTCCATTCGGCGTGGAGAACCGAGTTGAAGCCCGCCAACCTGTTCGGATGGTTTCAAGCAGCTGTGGGATTGTTGCTACTGTTCGACTACCGCGTGATGAATTGGCATGCCACCGGTGTGTTCGATTACGCGCTTGCGGGTGTGCTACTGCTGGCGATAGTGGTGTTCGTGCTGTTTTTCGACATGTCATGGGTGCTGCGCGCCCATTATGCCGAACGAGGGTCGTGGGTGGTGCGCGCGTCGCTGGCGGCGGTGATCGCTCGCCCGTTGTGCAGCGTGATGCTTGCGATGACTGCGTTCCTTACGCTGTGGGTATGGTACAACTGGCCAGGCGTGATGATGGTGTTCGGGCTGGCGTTGCCTTTCTTCTGCACCACTATGTTGGTATGTTCGTTCGCGCGACTGCCTGGAGTCCCTCGTCCTCAAGAGGCGGCACGTTCCCGTGCTGTGTCGGGGAGGTGATACGGTGGAAACCGTTATGGTCACGATCCAGGAAGTCGCCCAGGCATCGGGCGCATCGAAAACCGCCGTTTCTCTAGTACTTAATAACAAGGATGCGAAACGTGTGAATCCACAGGTCGCCGAACGTATCCGCCGTGCGGCCGAGGAACTCGGCTATCGGCCGAATTCGATCGCGCGCAGCCTGCGTACGAAGCGTACTCGAACGCTCGGCTTCATCAGCGACGAGATCGCCTCCACTCCTTTCGCCGGCAAGCTGATTCTTGGCGCGCAGGATGCTGCGCGTGACTTGGGATATGTGCTGCTCACCATCAACACTAATAACGACGCACAAATCGAGGATGAGGGCATCGCCGCTTTGCGTCGGTATGGCGTGGATGGTTTTCTGTACGCGTTCATGTACCATCGCGTGGTGCGGGTGCCGCAGTCGTTGCTGGCGCTTCCCACGGTGGTATTGGATGCGGAGGACGTGGATGGTGTGATTCCCGGGATTATGCCCGATGAGCCGCATCTGAGCTATGCCGCGACTGAGCGTTTGGTCAGTGCTGGGCGGCGACGAATTCTGTATGTGGGCACTACAGCGCCCATTCCTGCGCGGGAACAGCGTTTGTCGGGATACCGGCAGGCTATGGAGGATTCCCCCATCGGATTCGACGCTGAATTGGTGGTCGACATTAGCGACGATGTGGATGCGTTCGATGTGGCTGATGAGGCGATTCGTCGACTGCGTCCGGATGGCATTGTATGTTTCAACGACATTCGCGCCACGGTGGTTTATGACTGCATGAAAACCCAAGGGCTGGTGGTTGGAGAAGACACCGATGTCATCGGCATCGATAACCAGCCATTCATCGCGCAGATGCTCAGGCCTCGTCTGACTTCGGTGGAATTGCCTCACTACGAGATGGGATATTGGTCCGTCGCGAAATTGGTTTCGATAATCGAGGACCGTGACCCTGCCGACCTAGTGTTGCCTGAACAACTGGGCGAAATGCCGTCGCTCACGCAATCCCACGCGTTGGCCTATGGCAAGGTCATCGACAAACAATCCGTGCGAATGTAATCCGCCCGCCATGCGATGGTTCTGACTGTTGCACGATTCCAATGCATTGCGGAGTCAGATTTTGCACGATTCCAAGGTCAAATGGAGTCGAAATTTGCACGATTCCAAGTTTAGAGGCCGGGAATCAGGCCTCCGGGCGGGTCTAGGGTGAGGTATTGTTCGTTGAGGTCGATGTCGGGGACGATCGCGCCCACGAAGGGCACGAGCGCGGTTTTCTCCACCACTTCCTCGCCGCTGGAGTTCGTGCCGGTCACCACAGGTTCGCTCAGGCGGATCTTGAGCAGCGACTGGGCCGGTCCGTCGATCACGTCCACAACCTTGCCAACCACCTGGTCTGCGGGCAGGCCCAAGCCGTTGCCCTCGGCCAGACGCGCCTCAAGTCCGATCAGGTCTTTGGAATACCATTCGTCGGCTTCGAGCATCTCTTCCGGATCGTCGGCCTCGCCGTAGAGTTCCACGCCGTTGATCGCCTCGGAGGCGTCGCGGTCGTCCACATCGAAGAATTTGATGATCCAACGGTCCTTGAACGTGCGGGACCATTCGACCACATATTCCTCCTCGCCGTCCTTCGTGTACAGCACGGAGTCGGGGGAGAAGCGGTATTCGGGATCGTCCGTGAACAGCCGCACGGTGACTTCGCCTTTGAGTCCCTGCGCGCGGCCGATACGACAGACCCTCAACAGCTCGCGCTGCTGAGGGTCGTCGGACATGTTCTGTTGCGCCATGCCTGGAAAACCTATTCTGTTCGTCTCGGTCAGCGACGCACGTCCATGATGTCGACGCGCACCTTGTGATCGGCAAGAGCCTGGACCACGGTGCGGATCGCATTGGCGGTACGACCATTGCGGCCGATCACACGGCCGATATCCTCCGGGTTCACGCGCACGCGAAGCAGTTCGCCGCGCGCGTTCTCGTGGGACTTGACGGAGACATCGTCGGGAAAATCAACGATGTTCTTGATGAGGTGTTCCACAGCTTGGGCAAGCATGATCAGTGCCTTTCACTCACTCGGCGTCGGCCGGAGCTTCTTCAGCGGCTTCCTCGGCCGGAGCTTCAGCGGCGGCGGCAGCCTCGGCCTCGGCCTTGGCCTTCGCGGCGGCTTCGGACTTGGCGGCCTTCAGCTTCTGGGCCTGGGATTCGACGGCCTCCACGCGGGCGGCCGCATCCGGGCCGGCCTCAACGGTCTTCAGCGTGCCTTCGGCACCCTCAAGGCCCTTGAACTTCTGCCAGTCGCCGGTGATCTTGAGCAGGGCGAGCACGGGCTCGGACGGCTGAGCGCCGACGCCAAGCCAGTACTGGGCGCGCTCGGAGTCGATCTTGATGGTCGAGGGCTGGGTGTTCGGGTTGTAGGTACCGATCTCCTCGATGACCTTGCCGTCACGCTTGACGTGAGAATCGGCCACGACCACGCGGTAGAACGCGTAGAACTTCTTGCCCTGTCGCTTCAGACGAATCTTGGTTGCCAAAATGGCTCTCCTTATAGTGTTGGTTTGTGCGTTATGGCTGCTGTGTGGGGCACGGCAAACCGATAACCCACGCGTTCCTCGCAAGCCGGGGTGTAGAGGGCGCCACGGAATGCGAATAACTGGGACATTATAACTCCACTCCCCGGACGCGCAAAACGCGGGAGGCTGGGGCTACCACACGTAGGCCGGCTCCTCGTTGGTGACGATCGCACGCATCGTGGCCGTCACGGCGAGATGGTCGGTGGTGGTGATTGCAAACGATTCGACATGCGTGAGTGTGATGCCGCGCGTGAGCAGTGGTGACCGCATGAATGTGGGCAAAGGTCTCCGCGAGGGATTTATTTTTGTGAATGATGGGTCTCAATTATTATGATATTTTGTTAATATTTCTAGGAATATATTGTATATTTCTGTCAAAACCTACTGATTTCAATACGTGAGGCGGTGGTGTGATTGTTGCGAAGAAGTGCCTATCGTCAGCTGATGGACTGGAAGCGATTGAAAACCCAACAGGGACTTTTGATCATGGGCGCTCGTCAGGTGGGAAAGACCACATTGGTGCGGGAGTTCGCAGCCAATGAGTACCAACGTCTGGCGGAAGTGAATTTCATCGAATCACCTCAAGCCGCGGATACGGTGAGCAAAGCGTCCGATGCGAAAGATCTGCTGCTCAGACTGTCGATATTGGCGGGAACGGAGATTGTCCCCGGTGAGACGCTATTGTTCCTCGATGAGATTCAGGCTTGCCAAGATGTGCTGACATGGGTGAAATTCCTCGTTGAAATGCGTGATCTGGACATTGTGCTGTCCGGTTCCATGCTTGGCGTGGATTTGTTCAATGTGCGTTCACTGCCGGTTGGTTTTTTGCAGACCATGGTGATGAAACCCCTTGATTTCTTTGAGTTTTGCGACGCATGCGGACTTCCTAGCTCGGCTCTGTTTACTATGCAGGAATGTTTCTTCTCCCACTGCGAGGTTCCTGACTACCTACACGAGAAGCTGACGGATTTATGGTACAAATACCTACTGGTCGGCGGTATGCCTGATGCGGTGCAGGCTTTTGTGGATTCGTCCGATCTCAATAGGGTGCGCAATGTGCAGAAGGCCATTGTCGATCTCTACGAACTCGATATCACCAAATATGTTCCTGATTTGGTGGAGCGCCGGCATATCAAGACCATCTACGAGTCCATCGTGAATCAGCTCAACGCGCCGAATAAGCGGTTCAAATTCACCAAGCTGGGGAACGGCAGTCGGTTCGTTCATATGCGAACGGCTTTTGATTGGCTGGCGAATGCGGGTATCGCACTGCCGACACTGAAGGTTCAGGAGCCTCGTTATCCCATGGGAGACCATGCGAGCGAGAATTCGTTCAAACTGTATTTGAACGATGTGGGGCTGTTGACCTCGCAATTGATGCGTGAAGTGGACCTGGAGATACTCAATCGACGTTCCAGTATGAACTACGGTTCAATTTTTGAAAATGCGGCTGCCCAAGAGCTTTTCGCCAAAGGATATGAGTTGTTCTACTACAATCAAGGCAATATAGGCGAAGTGGATTTCCTCTTGCAAGACGCAAGAGGAGGTGTGTCCCTATGCGAGATCAAATCAGGGAAAGACTACACGCGGCATCGTGCCATGAATAATCTTTTGGACACGCAAAATTATGAATTCTCGCACGCTTGGGTATTCCATGACGGAAATGTCGAGCGCAAAGGTGTTGTGGAATATTTGCCCATTTACATGTTGGCATGCCTTGACCCCTCGATGACGGCATCAGCCAGCGACGTCACTGCGTTATAAGTGTGGCCGTCACGGCGAGATGGTCGGTGGTGGTGATCACGAAGGATTCGACATGCGTGGGCGTGATGCCCGGCGTGACCAGCACATGGTCGAGTTCGATGCGCGGCCACGGCAGCCATGAGGGGAAGGTGAGATTGGGGCCGTGCGCGTAGGCGAGGCTCGCGTCCGTGAAACCGGATTTGAGCAACGCGCGGAAGCTCGGGTGGTCGGTTCCGGAGTTGAGGTCTCCCATCACCACGGCGATATCGCCCCCGCTTTCCGTCGCGTCGGCCAGCGCGCCCAATCCGCGGATGCCGGCGCTCCACTGGGGGCATCCGCGCATCGGGGATTTCGGATGCGCCGACGCGAACGTGATGTACCGACGGGCCGGCGCGACGTTCGGCTCGCTTTCGTCCGCCGGCTCGATGCCGTCGGTATCGTCGGTCTCGACGGCTGGGGTCTCGTCTTCGTCGCGCGACAGCGGAATGGTGACTGCGGGGACGTCCGCCGCGGGGATATCGACCGCGTCGGACGTGGCGCTGGCCGGCTCGTACGCGGTCCAGATGCCGTTGAACCCGCCGTTGTCGGTGTCGCGTTCCTCGCCCAGCTGGCGGTAGGGGAGCAGTTCGGCGAGACCCTCCTCGTCAAGCGCGGCGACGAGTCCTCCGGTGAGCTCCTGCAAGGCGAGCACGGTGATGTTCCGTTCGCGCACCTCGCGCACGATATGCGCGGCATCGGCCCGGCCGAACCGACAGTTCAGCGTCATCACCGCGAACGGTTGGCCGCAGGCGAGACGCTGACTTCCGTTCGCGCGGCTCGACGGGAATGCGTCGGACGCGCAGGCCATCGATGTTTCACGACCTGTTTCACAGTCGTCCAAACTCGTTTCACGAGATGTTTCACGCATATTGGCGGACGCGAGGACCGCGGCGCTTTTGGCCGGACGCGCCGCCGAAGGCTTCATATCGTATCCGGAACCTTGATACTGCAAGCGTCGCGACGAGGCGGTCAGCGCCAACACCAGCATGGCGCCCACAATGCCCCACTCGTGCAGAATGGCCGCCCACACGGCCAAGGCGACCAGCGGAATCCAAAGAAAAGGAATCAGCGCGATGAGGTACGGCATCGGCATATGCCCCTCCCAGCCTGCCGGCAGCACGCTGAGCGCGATCCATACGGCCGCAATCACCCACAGTACGGAAAACAGCACTATCACTACGACTCCTTTTGCCGGACGCATCGTCCATCACATCTCGCCGCCCTATTGTAGGCGAACCGTCGTATGGAGGAATCAGCCGGCGGCATGGACGATACGCGTCCGCGCGAGGTCGCAACCGGACTGGTCCGCCGGATCCACCGGTCTTGAGATGCGCCGAACGGTTGGTATTCCGCGCTGTTATCGTGGATGGAGGAGGCATCGTATGGCGGAGGTGCGTGGGTGATGGAGGAAAGTCGTATCGATATGCCGCGTTCGCGAAAGGCGGTGCGGCGTCGTGTGGCGGTGGCGCTGTCGCTGGTGTTGGCGATCGTCGCGGTGCTCGTGGCGTATGGCGTCTGGGAGACAACCGCGGACCCGGACCAGCGCGACGCGGCCGCGGGCGGCACGACGGCGCAAGCCGAGGATTCGGACGGCGGCTGGACATCGGTCGGGGACCATGAGGCGCAGGCCGTGCCGGAGGTCTCGCAGTGGACCGAGCAATCCACCCAGGCTGCCCAAGAGGCGGCGGAAGCGGTATCCTCCGTGGTGGTGCCGCAACTGGACGCGCTGTTCGCCGGCGCGGAGTACGCGGTGAAGGTGGTGGACCTCGCCGACCGCACCGTGCCCGTCTCCGTCAACGAGAATGAGATCTATGCCTCCGCCAGCACCTACAAACTGTATGTCGCCCACTCCATGCTGAGCGCGTTGGACGCCGGCACGGTGACGTGGGATTCCGCGCTCAACGGCACCACGCTGCGCGAATGCTTCGCCCTGATGATCGAAATCTCCGACAACGACTGCGCGCAGGCGTGGATGGACAATGTGGTCCCGCGCGATGAGGTGAACGCCCTGGCGGCCTCCATAGGCGCCACGAGCACGAGATTCGCCAAAGACGAGGTGACCACCACCACCGCGGCGGATCTGGCCACCATACTGACGGGAATCTATGACGGCACGCTGATGTCCGCCTCCTCGAACGAGGTGCTGATCGACGCGTTGGAATCGCAGATCTACAGGGATGGCATCCCCGCGGGCATAGGCGAATCGGGTGTCGTGGCCGACAAGGTCGGGTTTTTGTATGGGTATCTTAACGATGCTGGCATTGTCTATAGCGATAAGGGCGATTATGTGTTCGTGATTCTGACGAATAATTCCTCGTGGGCGGCGATCGCGGAAGCCACCGCCATCATCTACGACGCGTTGCCCGCATAGGAGCGGACGGGCGCGGGGCTTTCGGGAAATTCCCAAGATCGAGGAAGGGGATTTTCAGCGTCGTGCCATGATCCGCTGTGATTCGCCGTCTACTGTCGGGGCTGACCGAAGCGGCGGCTCCGCCGCGCGTAGCAGACAGACAGTAAAGGATCGTCGAACCATGCGTCAGCCGAGCAGACACCGTAGCAGCGCCAGTCATGGGATGCGGTCGTATCGGCGGGCTGTGGCGGTTGTCGTGCTGCTGGCGGCCGGCGTGATCAGCGCCATGTGGATGTCGATATCGTACGCGGGGAGCCTTGACGAGGATCTCGCCGTCGAGCAGGAGACGACGGACGAGGATGGCGACTCGACGGATGACGACTCGTCGTTGCGGAAGCAATCCGTCACCTCCACATATCTGCTCGAACAGAAGCAAGAGGAGGCGGCCGCGGCCTTGTCCGCCGAAGTGCAGGAGGAACTGGACGGCGTGTTCGCCGGCGCGGAATACGCGGTGGACGTCGTGGACCTTTCAAGCGGGGCCACCTCCATCGAAATCAACGCGGACGAGGTGTTCGTCTCCGCCAGCACCTACAAACTGTACGTCGCCTACTCCATGCTGAGCGCGGTGGACAGCGGCACGATGACGTGGGAATCGGAACTCAACGGCACCACGTTGGGCGAATGCTTCGCCCAGATGATCGAGATCTCCGACAATGCGTGCCCGGAGGCGTGGCTGTACGACGTGAGTTCGCGGGACGAGGTGACCGCGCAGGCGCACTCCATCGGCGCCACCAGCACCGCGTTCGTCGACGGGCAGGCGGCCACCACCACCGCGTCCGACTTGGCGACCATGCTGACCGGCGTGTATGAGGGCACATTGCTGTCCCAGTCGTCGAGCGAGACGCTGATCGACGAGATGATGTCGCAGGTGTACCGCGAGGGCATACCGGCCGGCATCGGAGACGCGGGCGTTGTGGCCGATAAGGTCGGGTTTTTGTATGGGTATCTTAACGATGCGGGCATCGTCTATAGCGATAAAGGCGATTATGTGTTCGTGATTCTGACGAATAATTCCTCGTGGGCGGCGATCGCCGAGGCCACCGCCATTATCTACGACGCGCTGCCGGAGGCGTAATCGGGTCTCAGTTGAGTTTGGTGTGTCGGTTTTGCTCAACCAGGCCGATTTCTCACACCAAACTCTTGAATCAATCGTTTTACATAGACAGGGCTTGAGAGCCTGACACACCAAACTCGCAATCGCTGGATTTGAGGTATGGCGATTGCGAGTTTGGGAGTGTTTATCAGCGGCCGAACAGCCCGCCGATGCCGCCGCCGAGATTCGGAGGCAGGTCGGGCGTGCCGTTGCCGGCCGCGTCTCCCATCAGCTCATCCAAACCGGCGGGAAGGGCCGGGTTCTGCGGCTTCTTGGCGAACGCTGAGCCGCCGGACGCGCCGTCGGAGGGCTTACCGGCCAGACGGTCGCGCAACGCCTTCTCCTCGGCCTCGCGCTTCATCGGATTGCCGGACTTCGAACCCTTCTTCTTGTTCTTGCCCTTGCCTTTTTTGCCGCCGCCCATCGCCGGGCCGCCGAAGCCGGGGATGCCGCCGCCCATACCGGACTTGTTGCTCATCCGCTTCATCATCTTCGCGGCCTGCTCGAAACGCTGCAGCAGCGCGTTCACCTGTGAGACGGTCACGCCGGAACCATAGGCGATGCGGGCACGGCGCGAGCCATCGATGATCTTCGGGTCGCGGCGTTCGGCCGGGGTCATCGAACGGATGATGGCCTCGGTGCGGTCGATCTCACGCTCGTCGAACTGCTCCAGCTCCTTGCGGTGCTGCGCCATGCCCGGCATCATGCCCAGCAGGCTTTTCATCGAACCGAGCTTGCGCACCTGCTGCAGCTGGTCGAGGAAGTCATCGAGGCCGAAGGAGCCCTCGGAGATCTTCGCGGCGGCCTTCTTGGCCTCCTCCTCGTCGAACTGGCGCTGCGCCTGCTCGATCAGGGTCATGATGTCGCCCATGTCGAGGATGCGCGAGGCCATGCGGTCCGGGTGGAACACCTCGAAATCCTTGAGGCCTTCGCCGGTGGACGAGAACAGGATCGGCTTGCCGGTCACGCTCGCCACCGACAGGGCCGCGCCGCCGCGGGCGTCGCCGTCGAGCTTGGAAAGCACCACGCCGGTGAAATCCACGCCCTCGTCGAAGGCCTTCGCGGTCTGCACCGCGTCCTGGCCGATCATCGCGTCGATCACGAACAGAATCTCATCGGGCTGCACGGCATCGCGGATGTCGCGGGCCTGCTTCATCAGCTCCTCGTCCACACCCAAACGGCCGGCGGTATCGATGATCACCGTGTCATACAGCTTCTGCTTGGCCAGCGCGACCGCGTCGCGCGCCACCTTCACCGGATCGCCCGTGGTCTGGCCGGGGGAGGCCACCGCCTCGCCGCCATCGGACTGCACGCCCTTCTCCGGCGCGTACACCGGCACGCCGGCGCGCTCGCCCACCACCTGCAGCTGCGTCACCGCGTTCGGACGCTGCAAGTCGGCCGCCACCAGCAGCGGCGTGTGACCGCTGTCCTTGAGCCAGTAGCCCAGCTTGCCGGCGAGCGTCGTCTTACCGGCGCCCTGCAGACCGGCGAGCATGATGACGGTCGGCGGATTCTTCGCGAAGTTCAGCGGACGGTCCACGCCGGCGCCGAGCACTTCGGTGAGCTCCTCGTCCACGATTTTGACGACCTGCTGCGCCGGATTGAGCGCCTGCGACACCTCGGTGCCCAGCGCGCGCTCGCGGATGCGCGCGGTGAAGGAACGCACCACGTCGAGCGCCACATCGGCGTCGAGCAGTGCGCGGCGGATCTCGCGGATCGTGCCGTCGATATCCGCTTCGGAAAGCTTGCCCTTGCTCTTCAAATGCTTGAACGCATTCGAGAGCCTATCAGTCAAAGAACTAAATGCTGCCATAATGCGCTCCAGTCTAGCCGTGACGCGGGAAAAGCGCACGCCAGGCGAATTCGGGAAACCGGCGGGCCGAATGAGGTGGACTCGCGGGTGCATGGTCCGCGGCCACCGTTCTTCCACCGAATCCGCTTTCCGCTGATTGGGGCTCGCCGCACGCTTCGGGCCGATACCATGGAAAGAGTAAACCTCAGTGGTAGTGCGAATTGTTGATTGAACTTCGATTTTCGGTTCCGTACATATCGCTGGACACCCCTTATCGCAGACATGCCGTGCGCCGGCGCACCCGTCCACGATGTGATGGGCCGCGTTGCTGCAATGCAGACTGCCATGCAATATGGAGGCCCACCGATGCAACATAAGCAGATAGAACGCAAAGCCCTGACCGTGGGGCTGGTCGTCAACATTTTGATGGTCGCCGCCGGCGTCATCGTCTTCTTCATCACCGGCCTGAAGGCCATGTTCCTCGACACCGCCTATACCGCCATCTCCGTAGGCTCCGGACTGGTGGCGATCGCGCTGTCCTCGCACACCGTGCGCACCACCGAACGCTACCCCAACGGACGGTTCGCGTTGGAACCGATCTACGCGATCTGCAAGGCGGTGTTCACCCTCACCTTGCTGCTGTTCACCCTGATCGACACCGCGCAGATGGCCTATGATTACTTCGCCTATGGAATCGGCGAGCGTACCGCCTTCGGCCCGGTGGTGGTGTACGAGGCCATCACCGTGCTTTCCTGCCTGGGATTGTGGCTGTACTACCGTCGCGAGAACCATTCGATTCGTGGGGCGAGCACCATGCTGGTCGCCGAGGAGAAAAGCACGTTCATCGACGGCGCGATTTCGCTGGGCATCGGCGCGGCCGCGGTGCTCCTCGTGTTCCTGCCGGATGGCACGCCGCTCGACTTCCTGCATTACACGGGCGACTTCTTCATCACCCTGCTGATCGTGCTTGCCGTGGTCAAGGAGCCTTTCGGAGTGCTGTACGGCGCGTACGTCGAGCTGATCGGCGGCGTGCATGAGGATGACGAGACATACGCTTTCGTCGAGGAGACCGCGCAACGTCATCTGCCGGACGGCACGGAGTACGATCGCACGCTGATTTTCAAAACCGGAATGAACTACACCATCGACGTCTACCTCGCCGGCACAGGAGAGACCATCGACGTCGACAACCTCGTGGCTTGCAAGCGCGCTCTCGAACGTGAACTCACCCGCCGCCTGCACATCGTCGACGTCGACTTCGTCTTCGACTAAATCGCCCGTCGCTGCGCGCCGTATGCACCGTCCGTTGCGATTTCACCATCGCCTCAACCCCGCGCGCGTTCAACCGCCCGTCGCTGTGCGCCGTCCGTTGTGATACCCCCGTCGGATTGTGCCGTGAAACACGACCGAATGGGATGTTTCACGAGCACTCCTGCGATACCCCCGTCAGGAAGTGCCGTGAAACACGCTTGAACGCGGTGTTTCACGACACAATCCGACGGGGGTATCGCAATAGGGGCCGTAAAGGTCATGGCGTTCGGTTCGTTCGAGCCAGTCGATTCGAACGAACCGGTTGGGACATTTGAGTGGTTGACACTCAGACTGTGGAGATCATCTGGGAATCGATGTAGAAATACAGTCCGATTCCAGCGGCGGCGAGAACGACCACGACCGCGCCAAGGATGATCAGTCCGCGCATGAGCTTCGCGCGTTTCTGTTCCGCGGTCAGCACAGGGGCTTCAAGGCGGGACCTGCGAATGACGAACCATTCGCCGACAGCCAAGGCGAGAGCCGCTAGCACGTCGATCGCGATCAGGATCACCTGGTATACCGCCATATTGCCGGCGGAGAGGTTGCTGCCTCGGGTGATGCCGTTCATCGCCGCGCTGTTGCCGAATGCGTACAAGGTATGCTTCGAGGCCTCGCGCAAGGCGTTGCGCACTCGGTTGGACTTCGTGTCGCTCAGCTTGTTCTGACCGGTGGTCAACTGAAGATCCGTGCCCGCGGACAGGCACATGTCATTCACCGCCTCTGGTGAGACATTGGCCGCGTCGGTGATCACCGTACCCGTGAAGCCCCACTCGACGCGCAGCAGCGACGTGAGCAGCGCGTAATAGCCGCGCGTGTAGCGGAAGCCCAGACGGTTCATCGAATCCATCAGACCGTTGGCGTTGCCCTCCTTGATGGACATCTCAAACGGTTTGAGATAGATTTCGCGAATCGTCTGTTCGTTGGCCCAAGTGGCCACGGAACTGCGGTTCGTCTCCTGCTCGTTCAGCGCGAAGTGCTTGATGTAGGTCACCAGACCCTTCGAGGTGGCGCCCAGGCATTCGGCGGTACCCATCGCGCCGGAGAGCATCGGATCCTCGGAATAGTATTCGAAGCCACGTCCGCCGAACGGGGTGCGGTGCATGTTCATCGCAGGGGCATACCAGCCCACCGTGTTGGAGCGCAGACCGTCCTCGCCCACCAGTTCGCCCATCTGCTGGGCGAGATCCACATTCCATGTGGAGGCGAGCATGTAGTCGGTGCTGTAGTTGAAGCTGCCCCAACCACTCATGAAATTGGCCAGACCAGCCGGACCGTCGGTATCGGCGGTGGCGGGCTTGTTGACGCTTTCGATCATCGGGGTGTTGAAGCCGGACTTGTTGTACAGCAGGTGCATCTCGCTGACCTTGAGCTCGTCGAGCAGCTGTTCCCACTGCGGATCGTCGTAATCGAGGCCAACCATGTCCACCAGTTCCAGGCCACGGTCAGTATCGACGGTGACGTCATCGTTGTTGTCGGCGTCCGCCGGACGTCCGGAGGCTTCCCAGCCGGTGGCGTCGATGTTGGCGATCAGCTCATCGTCGGCCTCGTGCGTCGGGTACGTCACGCCATCCTGCACGGCGGTGGAGGTGGAGTAGGCGATGCCGTTGTCATCCATCATCGTCCAGTTGGAGCGGGTCAGATATTCGGCGTCCTCGGCGAGGGCGTCATCGAACAGGTTCGTGACCGTGGCGCCGGTGGCGTCGTCGGTGTCCAGCGTGCGCAGGGCATCGACCTCATAGGATGCGACCATATCGGCGCTCGCCGAATCGTCATCGACGTCGTAGCCCTTGGCCGTCAGCATATTGTTCACCGCCTGATGGGCGTCACGTGCGGCGGTCACATAGTAGGTGCCCTCGTCCATGATGTAGGTCTGAGCGCCTTGGGCATCGTAGGATTTCATGTCGTCGACGTCGAACGTGGCGGTGACGGTCTGCGTCTCGCCGGGCTCGAGCAGATCGGTTTTGGCAAAGGCGGCCAATTCCACCGCCGACTTCTCCACGCCGTTGTCGCGATCATAATCGGTGTAGGGCGACTGGAAATAAACTTCGAGCACGTCCTTGCCCGCCGCGTCTCCCGAATTCTCCACGTCAACGGAGACGGTGATGACGCCGTCCTGTTCGCTCATGGTGTAGTTGGACCATGTGAAATCCGTATAGGACATGCCGTAGCCGAAGGGGAACGCGACCTCCTGCTCGTAGTCATAGTCTCCGACGTTGTCGGTGCCCATGATCGAATCCTCGTAGCGGGTCTCATAGTAGCGGTATCCGACGTAGATGCCTTCGGAATACGTCACATAGGTATATCCATCGCCGATGATGTTGCCTTGGTCATCCACATACCGGCTGTTGCCGAAGTTCTGCATCGCAGGGGACGAGAACACGTCGTAGACCTGTGTATCCACGAGTTTGCCGGAGGGATTGTCTTCGCCGGAAAGCACCTTGCCCAGAGCCCGAGGCCATACGCGCCGGTGGGGCCCATCCACAGGCAGGCATCCACGCCGTATTCCGCCTGATCCAGGAATCCCATCTCGAACGGGTTGGCGGCGTTGATGACTACGACGACCTTATCGAAACCGGCTTGCGCGATGCCGGCAAGCATGCTTTCCTCTTCGTCGGTCAACTCGAGGTAGCTTTCATCGGCGGAACCGCCGAACTGTTCCATGGAAGTGGCCAAATCGCCGCCTTCGCCGCCGGTGCGACCGATGACCATGATCGCCGCGTCCGTGTAGCCGTCGAATGTGGAACCCATATCGGCGTTCACCGTATCCCACGGCTGTTCGTTCACCGACCAGTCGCCGTTGGAGCTGCCGCCGCCGCGGCTGATGCCGTCATCCTTGTAGTAGTTCCAAACGTCCTCGTTCACGGTGAAGCCGGCGTTTTCCAGCGACCATTTGACATCGACGTAGGCGAAATCCTCCGTGCCGATGGCGCTGGAGCCGGTGCCGTTGATCAGCCATTCCGTCGAGGCCTCGCCGAATACGGTGACGCTCGAGCCGGCGTCAAGCGGCAGCGCACCTTCGTCGTTCTTCAATAGCACGGTGCCTTCTGCCGCGATATCCCGCGACAGTTGCAGCTGGGCCTGTTCCAGTTCCTCGTCTGAGCTGAACGAGGTTCGATAGAGATTGCCGTCGGCGTCGATGGACACGCTCGATGAATCGCCCACCGTGCCGAGCACCAGACGTAGTGCGCCGTCCCAATAGAGCGCCACCATGTTCAACGCCACCAGAGCTGCGACGATGGCCGCGAAGATGGCGTTCATTATCGCGAAATGCTTTTTATTCTTAATCATTGCGTAATCCTTGTGATGAATGCTGTGTTGTGGAATCACTCGACCGGGTCGTCGTCCGAGGTGTCTCCCGCCGGGTATTCGAAGGTGTAATCCTCCATATTCACCGTCACGGTTTGCGGTTCGTTGCCGCTATCGGCGAACGGCTGAAGCACGGGGCCTCCGAATCTGAGGCTGATATCGCCGGCTGTGCCCTCCTCGCCTGTGCGCACCATGAAATCGCAGCTCTCGTCCTTGTTGAAGGAGTAGTATCCGTCGCCTTCATAATCCACATACGACCAGTATTCGGGGGTTTCCAAGGTGACTTCCATATCGTCGTTGGTCCATGTGCCGTAGAACATCGCGATGCGATGGATGCCCTTGGACCCCACATAGAAATCCTTGGTGAGCTCGTAGCGTTTGGTGGTGGAGGTGTCGATGTACGGCTTGGCGGTGGCGATGTCGCCGCGGTCGCTGTCGGCGTTGTCGGTCAGCACCAGGGTGTTGCGTTCGAACAAAGTGTTGGTGTTGCCATAGCCCATCTCCAATGAGGAGACGTATCCGGCCATGCCTTCGCTGTTCACATAATTGGTGAATACGCCGGTGGAGAATTCGGTGCTGACTGCGGTGTCCGTGTTCTGCTGGTCGTCGGTCTGGGCTCCGCAGCCGCCCAGAGCGCCCACCGCGAGCGCAAGCGAGAGAATGGCTGCCGCGGGTTTCAATGCGAGTTTCATGAGGTCCTTCTTGTCTCGTAGCCGGTATTGGTTGATGATGGCGTACGCGGTGCCGAGGAGTGCCATCTCCTTTCCGTTCTCCTGTTCGGCTTCGGTGCCGCGTATGACGTTGCCGCTTTACGAATGCGAGGGAAGCGTGCCATCAACGTCGTTTGCCCTCAACGTATGCGTCGGATGAGGCCCGTCTCAACGCGTAGTGCATAATCGGTCGTTTGGTTTACGCGATGAGCAGCCGTAGGCCCCGTTGTCCTGCTGCGTTCCCATTACCATGGAATTCAAGGAGACGAAGGAGTGTTCTGTCATGTTCAATGTTGCGATAGTGGACGATGACGCGGCGGATGCGCGCTGGCTGCGCGCCTGCGCGGAACGGTGGGCCAAGGAAAGTGGCGAGGATGTCGTCTGCACCGTATTCGAGAGCGCTTTGGCGTTTTTGAACGTGAGGCATTCGCCCTTCGATATCGTGTTCATGGACATCGAAATGCCTCATCTCGACGGCATGGAAGCCGCGCGCCGTATGCGTGAGTTGGATTCGCGCACCTGTCTGATCTTCGTGACGAGCATGGCGCAGTACGCGATCAAAGGCTATGAGGTCGATGCCATGGATTTTGTGGTGAAACCGGTCTCCTATCCGCAGTTTCGGTTCAAAATGGACAAGGCCGTCGCCTATGCGCGCAAAATGCGTCGGCGTGAGTTTGTGCTGCAATCCAAAAACGGACTGATTCGGTTACCGGAATCCGATATCCAATACGTCGAGGTCTTTCAGCACCGACTGCGCTACCATACGACTCGCGGCGTGCTGGAGGGGTGGGGCACTTTAAGCCAGACGGAGCAGCGCTTGGAGGCGGGACGATTCGCCCGCTGCCATGCCAGTTATCTGGTGAATCTTATGCATGTGAATGAGGTGCGCGGTGACGTGGTCGTCGTTTCCGGCGATGAATTGCCGTTGACCCGTCGCAAGAAAAAGGAATTCATGGATGCGTTGGTTCGATTTATCGGCTCGTGATAGGAGCACGTTATCCGGAACAGCTGAGGGAGGTGCGTGTTGACGGAGATGCTGGTGACGGTATGGGATTGCCTGACGAATTTCTCGGTTGCGCTGTTCGTGGTGGAATTGCTGATGGCCATGCGGGCAAGACGGCGGTCGTTGTTCTGGGTCAGGATGCTGGTGTGGACACCGTTCGTCACCATCCCCGTAGGGTATTGGTTGGCGACGGGATCGTATTTCTACATGTTGCCGTGGTTCCGTATTGGCTGGTATCCATGGATATTCACCGCTCTTATGGCGGTTTCGGCGCTGTTGCTTTGGTGCTGTTTCGAAATGTCCGCGACAAGGGCGTTGTTCATCGCGGTCGCGTCGCATGGCGTGCAGAACGTGATGTATATGGAGGATCTGCTGATCGAGCTGGCCATGCCGGAGGACGGGTTGATGGTCGTCGCGCTGGAATTGATGGCTTGTTTGGTGACGTTGGCCATCGTGTGGAAAGTGTGCGCGCAGCGTCTTCATCGTAATGAGGTGGATGTTTCGAATGTCGCGATGCTGACATTCGTCGTGGTGTCCTCGCTGATTGTGGGGGTGCTGAACTATTGGGCCTACAGTTTTTCATATGTGAGCACGGCCACATTGGTCTACCAGTTGACGTGCAGCGCGTTGCTGCTGGTGGTGCAGTTCAATGTGTTCAACCGCTCGGTGGATATGGCGCGCAACGCCGCGATGGAGCAGATGCTTCGCGCCGCTGAGCGGCGATACCGGTTGACGCAGGAGAACATCGACATCATCAACCGTAAATGTCACGACCTGAAGCATCAGATCACGCTGTTGCGCGATGTCAGCACGCCGGTCGAACGTGAGAACAGCCTTGCTCAAATCGAACAAGCCATCGATATCTATGATTCGCTGATATCTTCAGGCAATCGTGCGTTGGATACGTTGATTATGGAGAAAAGTCTGATCTGCGCGGAGCGGGGCATCGAACTCACCACATTGGTCGATGGTTCGAAGCTCGGTTTTCTTGAGGATGTCGACGTGTATTCGCTGCTCGGCAACGCGTTGGATAACGCGATTGAACGAGAAGGACTGGAAGCGGAGGAGAATCGGATCATCTCACTGACCAGTCGCGAGAGTGGCGACAATATGCTGGCCATACAGATTGACAATTATTGCAGCCAACCCGTGGCGTTCGTAGACGGATTGCCGAAGACGACGAAAGCCGATTCGGCATATCACGGAATCGGCACCAGGAGCATGCGATATGTGGCGGAGCGTTATGGCGGCACGCTGTCGATGCAATGGTCCGCGGAGCATAACCGTTTTTCAGTGACCATCCTGTTTCCGGCCACGAGCCATCGGTGATCGAAAATCAGGCGTCCCTCGCACGAAACCCATCCTGTTAGCCCGTCGGAAAGTGCCGTGAAACAACGTCATCGGAATTGTTTCACGAGCACTCCTGTTACACCCCCGTCGGCTTGTGCCGTGAAACACAGCCGAACGGGATGTTTCACGAGCACTCCTGCGATACCCCCGTCAGGAAGTGCCGTGAAACACCACAATCAAGCGTGTTTCACGGCACTTCCTGACGGGGGTGTCACAATAGGGACCGTAAAGGTCATGGCGTTCGGGTCGGCTGGCCCGTTCGGTCCGGACCAACCAGCTCACCCGGACCGAACGGACTGATCGTGGCGGTCGAACGGACCGGACGGACCTAACGGACTGAACGGACCGGACGGACCGACCGGACCGGACGTGGCGACATGACCGGACGGACCGATTGCTCGTTGCGGCTACTTGATGCTCCAGGTGGATCCCTGCGGGCCGTCCTCGATGGCGATGCCGGCGGCGTTCAGCACGTCGCGGATCGCGTCGGCCGTAGCGAAGTCACGGGTCTTGCGGGCTTCGGCGCGTGCGGCCAATTGGGCGGCGACCAGCGCGTCCAGCGCGTCATGCTCGGCAGCGCCGTTGCCTGCGGCACCGGTGCCCGCGCCCGCTGCGGCCGTGTCGATCCACGGCTCGGCCAGTGGATCCAATCCCAGCGTGTCCAGCATCGCGCGCACGGCGAGCAGCGTATCGCGCAGCTCGGCCTTGACGGTGCCGGCGGCGTCATCGCCCGCGCCCGTATCGGCGGCGATCTGGGCGAGCAGGGTGTTGCCGGCGCGCACGGCGGAGAACATCGCGGCGATCGCGCCGGAAACGTTGAAATCATCGTTCATGGCGGCGGTGAACTCGGCCGGCAGCTGGTCGGCCATCATCGCGCGCACCTCGTCGCGCGAGGGCTGCCCGTCCAACACGACGCCCGCGCGTTCGACGAAATTGCCCACGCGATCATAAGCGGCCCGCGCCTCGGCCAGCGTCTGATCGGACCATTCCAGCATCGAACGGTACTGCACGCCGCCCAGCGCGTAGCGGACCACCCACGCGGGATTCTGGGCCAGCACGGCCGGCACGCTCAAACCGTTGCCCAGCGACTTCGACATCTTCTCGCCCTTGGCGGTCACCCACGCCGAATGCATCCAATGCGCGGCGGAATCCCAGCCGGCGGCGCGCGTTTGCGCCATCTCGTTCTCATGGTGCGGGAATCGCAGGTCGAGTCCGCCGCCATGGATATCGAAACCGTCCTTGAGGTAGCGGCGGCTCATGGCCGAGCATTCGATATGCCAACCGGGGCGGCCCGTGCCGAACGGCGTGGCCCAGCGGGCGTCCTCGGGATCGGTGCTCTTCGGCGCCTTCCACAGCGCGAAGTCGCGCGGGTCGCGCTTGTCGGGCGAAAGATCGGCCGGATCGACCGGATTGTACTTGTCGTCGCCGGCCGCGTCCACGCTGGGGCCCATGCGGTCGGCCACCGCGGCCGCCTCATCGGCGGACTCCGCTCCTGCGGTCTGCTTCTGATGCGTCAGCTCGCCGTAATGAGGCCAGCTTGCCACGTCGAAATACACATTGCCGGTGGGACGGCCCTCGTCGTCCGTCACCACATAGCCGTGGCCGTTGTCGATGATGCGCTGGATAAGCTCGACCATATCCAGCATATGCCCCGTGGCGCGCGGCTCGTAGGTGGGGGGAAGCACTCCCAACGTGTCGTACGCCTGCGTGAACTCGCGCTCGTAGATATACGCGCGCTCCCACCACTGCTGGCCGGCGGCCGCGGCCTTGTCGAGGATCTTGTCGTCGATGTCGGTCACATTGCGCACGAACGTGACTTGATAACCCAGTTTCATGAACCAGCGGCGCACCACGTCGAAGGCCACCGCGGCGCGGATATGGCCGATATGCGGCGAGGACTGCACGGTCGCGCCGCACACGTAGATGCCCACCTGTCCGGGCTTGATCGGCGTGAAGGCCGACACGGCGTGCGTGGCGGTGTCGTACACGCGTAGGCCGGCGGCTGCGGACTGCACGTCAACGGCGGAATTCTGCGGTTCTTGAGCTTTTTCCATAAGCGTCAAGGCTATTCGCGCAACCCGACAAACTCGCGGCGTTCGCGGGCCGTTGGCGCGAGACGGGCGCGGCGCGGGGAACGCGCGGCAAGACTCGTGTCATGGGGCGTGCCACAATAGATGGCATGGTCACACCACAAGTGCTCATCATGCAACACGTCCCATGGGAGAAGCCGGGGCGCATTCTGGCGAACCTCGAGGACCTCGGTCTTGACGCGCAGACGCTTAACGTGGCGACGGTCAAAAAGCCGGATCTGCCGGATTTCAACGAGGTGGCCGGCGTGGTGATCATGGGCGGTCCGATGTCGGCGACCGACTACGACAAATATCCCGGACTCAAAGCCGAGGCGAAGCTCGCACGCGCCTGCGTGGCCGTGGGCAAGCCGGTGCTGGGCGTGTGCCTGGGGCATCAGATCATCGCCACGGCGCTGGGGGCGAAGCTCTCCCGCGGCGAGGCTCCGGAGATCGGATTCGCGCCGATCAAGCGCGTGGACAAGCACGACTATTTCTCGATGTGGGATAAGCAAATCGATGTGCTGCACTGGCATAACGACGTGGTGGGGCTGCCTCCGGAGGCGCAGCTGTTGGCTCGGTCCGCGTCCACGAAGGTGCAGGCGTACCGCATCGGCTCGGCGTTGGGATTGCAGTTCCATCTCGAGGTCACCGGCGCGCTGCTTGAGGAATGGCTTGATGAGCCGAGTATGGTCAAAGAGCTGAAAAAGGCCGGCGGCTCCAAATCGCAGCTGCGTGAACGGTTCGCCCAATGCGACTCCACGCTGCAGCCGCTCGCCGAATCGGTGTTTTCCGGATTCGCGGTCCGCTGCAACGCCTATGCCAAAACCTTGCAGGCCGCGTAGCCTGCGGCGTGGCCTGGGCGTTTCCGCGGTATTCCGCCGCATTCCACGCCGGATGCGTGACCGCTCGATGGCCTGCGCCATCGGGCGTTTTCATCGAGTTGGCACTTGGGCCCTCCAGTTGGCACCCAACTTTGATGTTCGGCAAAATCGTTCGTTGGTATTCCGCCATTGCGGAAGTGATGGCCGCCAAGGCGGGTGCCAACTGGAGGCCTCAAGTGCCAACTCGATGAATTGGCGGCATCGCCTTCCGGGTCGACGCGGTTATTCGAGCTGTTCGGAAAGCTCCATCCACTCCATTTCGAGGGTTTCGGATTCCTCGGCGATGGCCTGCAGCTGCTGGTTGAGCTCGTTGAGTCCGGCGTAGTCGCTGGGGTCGTGCTCGGCCATGCGCTGTTCCAGCTGCATCCGGCTCTCCTCGAGTTTGGCGAGCTTGCGTTCGATGGCGTTCACGCGCTTCGACGCCTGATGGAACTCCTTGCCGCTCAGTTTCGACTTTGCGGAGCCGTTCGATGGGTTGTCGGCCGAACCGTTCATGCCGTCTGAGATGCCTCGACCGCGCTCGGCATGACGAGAGGATGAACCTGCGTCACCGTCATTCTGAGCGGAGCGCAGCGAAGCCGAAGAATCCCCCGCGCCGCCGAAATCGCCCTTCTCGACCATATCGAGATAATCGCCCACGCCTCCGGGCAGATGCCGCACCTTGCCGCCGATCAGCGCGAACTGCTGGTCCGTCACGCGTTCGAGCAGATAGCGGTCGTGGCTCACCACGATCAGCGTGCCGGGCCAGGTGTCGAGCAGATCCTCCATCACGGCGAGCATGTCCGTGTCCAGATCGTTGCCGGGCTCGTCCATGATGAGCACATTCGGCTCGTCCAGCAGAATGAGCAGCAGCTGCATGCGGCGCTTCTGCCCGCCGGAGAGGTCCTTGATCGGCGTCATCAACTGGGCGGAGGCGAAGCCGAGCCGCTCCATCAGCTGGCCGGGCGTCACCTCCTTGCCGTCCACGATATAGCTCGGCTTGTAGCGGCTCAGCACTTCCTTGATCTTGTATTTGCCGAGCTTCTCGAGCTCGTCGAGACGCTGGGAAAGCACCGCGAACTTCACGGTTTTGCCGATGTTCACATGTCCGGCGGTGGGGGTGAGCGTGCCGTCGAGAATCTTCAGCAGCGTGGATTTGCCTGCGCCGTTCGCGCCGACGATGCCGAAACGGTCGCCCGGACCGATCAGCCAGGTCACGTCGTCGAGAACCTTGCGTCCGGAAATCGTGACTTTCTGCGCGGCGGAGGTGACGGATGCCGTCGTGTCCGCCGTTTCGTGCAGCTCGGCGGAATCGGCGGCACCGTTCATGTCGACCGTGACGGCGGCGTTGTCCGGCGTCGCGCCCACACCGGCGTCCGCCAGGCGGGGATCGTTCCAGTCGTCCACCGCGATTTCGAGAGAACCGTGCGCCTGCGGTTCGTCATGCATGGCCGGCACCACATCCACGCGCGAGGCGGAATCGCTCATCGCCGCCACATCGGGGTCGATGTCGGCCAGGCGGTCGCGTCCCACCGCCAGGTCATGGCCGGTGGGCAGCGCCACCCCTTCGGAGGTCACCGCCCGGTCCGCGAAGATCTGCGTCACATCGATCAGATCCACCACCTGCTTGCCCAGACGCGAGGTGGCCATCTGCTTCAATTCGACGCTGTTGCGCACCGGCGGCACGTCGGCGATGAGCTCGCGCGCGGCCTTGACATGGAACTTCTGCTTGGTGGAGCGGGCGCGCGCGCCGCGGGTCAGCCAGGCGAGCTCCTTGCGCGCGAGATTGCGCCGCTTGGTCTCGCGCACGTCGGCCTGGCGGTCGCGTTCCACGCGCTGCAGCATGTAGGCGGAATAGCCGCCCTCGAAGGGGTCGATCACCCCGTCGTGCACCTCCCACATCGATTCGCACACCTCGTCGAGGAACCAACGGTCGTGCGTGACGAGCAGCAGCGCGCCGGATCCGGCGGACCAACGGTTTTTCAGATGTTCGGCAAGCCAGTGGATCGTCACCACGTCCAAGTGGTTGGTGGGCTCGTCAAGCGCGAGGATGTCCCAGTCCTTGAGCAGCAGCCGGGCCAGGTCGGCGCGTCGGCGCTGGCCGCCGGAGAGGGATCCGACCTTCGCGTCGAGGCTGATGCCGCCGAGCAGCGCCTGCACGATCTCGCGCGAGACGGTGTCGGACGCCCATTCGTAGTCCTCGCGGTTCTCCAACGCGGCCTGACGCACCGTGGCGTCGTCGTCGAGGGGATCTCGCTGGTCGAGCATGCCGAAGGTGAGGCCGCCGCGTTTGGTCACGCGTCCGGAATCCGGTTCCTGCGTGCCGTTGAAGAGGTGCAGCAGTGTGGATTTTCCGTCGCCGTTGCGGCCCACGATGCCGATGCGGTCGCCCTCGAACACGCCCTGCGTCACATCGGTGAAGATGGTTTTGGTGGCGAAGGCGAGCGAAACGTGTTCCAGTCCAATATCGTAAGTCGGCATAAGGCACCAATTTAGCGCCTGCGCCCTACCGATGGCATCATTCTCCCCATTCGCGGGAGCGTCTCTTCTCGTTGGCCTGGGGCGTGCCGTTTCCCTTTTTCCTCGGGTTCCGCCCATCGGCGCGATGGATGCGCCGCCGCGTCCCCTCGTGCGGCTCGACGGCGCGCATCCCATCCCGACATCATGGAAAAGAGCCGCCTATTTCTCGCGTCCCGATGGGAATCGGCCCGGTGTGATGGGCCGCCGTGCGGCGGTGGTGGCCCGATTGCGGTACAACGTTTGCCTAAATCACGAAAAAGACCGAAGCGTCCGTGCGCCGACATATGGGCGCGCATCGGCGTATCCAAGCCGAACACGCCGTGAAACCAAGGGCTTGCGATCAGAAACCGTCCGCATAGAATGAACCGAGTTTGTAAGGCGAACAAAGCCTTAAGGGAACGACGAAAAGTTCATATGCGGGCGTTACCGAGGCGCGCTGAGGCGGCACGGTCGCGATCCCGCGGGAACAGGGGTGATGCTGGCGTACGCGCCTTGAGCGAAGACGGGTCGGCCCGCGTGGACGCGCGGCGTCCGCACGACGGTCCTTCACACCTGCGACATCGGCCGCAAGCCATGTCGGCGGCCGAATCATCAGCCAGTGCAACCATCATCCCATCAAACACAAACACACCAGACCATGACCGCCCACACAGAGAGACACGAGGGACCGTCCTTCCATGTACGTCGATCCGAACCGTAACCAAAACGCCGGCAACATCCGCTGGATCCTGCCATACTGCAAGCCCGACTGGCCGCGCGTGGCGGGCTCGGTCGTGCTGTTCGTCGTGAACAACACGATGGCGCTGTCCATTCCGCTGATCACCGGCATGATCGTCGACCGCGTGATCGTGCAGGGGCACGTCGACGAGCTCACCCGCCTGTGCCTGCTGATGATCGTCATGACCCTGGTGCGCGTCGCCTCACGCTACGGCTACGTGATGTGGATGGAGCGCTTCGGGCAGAACTCCGTATACCGGCTCGTCTCGGACGAATACGAGAAGCTGCACAAGCTCGACTTCACCTACTTCAACCACACGCGCACCGGCGACATCATGAGCCGCATGACCTCCGACACCGACGCGATCCGCCACGCCCTGAGCTGGGTGACCTATCAGGTGGTCGACTGCGTGGTCATGTTCGTCGGCGCGCTCGCCGTCATGTTCGCCATCGACTGGCGTCTCGCCCTCGCGCTCGCCTGCATCACCCCCTTCCTGTTCGTGCTCACGCGCGGCCTGTCGAGCCACGCGCGCCCGCTGTTCCTCGCCATCCGCAACTCGCTCGCCGAGCTCAACTCCATGGTCGAGGAGAACATCGAAGGCAACCGCGTGGTCAAGGCCTTCGTGCGCGAGGGATACGAGACCGAGAAATTCGACGAGCGCAACGACGACTACATGCGGCGCAACATGGCGCAGGCCTACAACACCCGCCGCTATATGCCCTGGCTCGACGGGCTCGGCTTCTCGCTGCAGCTCATCACCTTAGGGCTCGGCGGCTTCCTCGTGATCCGCGGCCACATGACCCTCGGCAACCTGGTGAGCTTCAACTCCTTCCTGTGGATGATCGACGGTCCGGTGCGCCAGTCCGGCTGGCTGATCAACGACTGGCAGCGGTTCAACGCCTCCTGCGTGAAGATCCGCAAGCTGCTCACCGCCAAGCCGCGCATCGTGGAGAAGGACGGCGCCGAAGACACGGTCAAACAGGCCGTGGTCATCGCCGAACAGGTCGGCGCGGCCCATCCGCCGGCGCCGGACCGCATCAGCGGCGAGATCCGCTTCGACCATGTGAGCTTCGCCTTCCCCGACGACCCCAAAACACCGATCCTCAAAGACGTCGATTTCGTTATCCCCGCGGGCGGCAAGCTGGGCATCCTCGGCGAGACCGGCTCGGGCAAATCCACGCTGGTCAACCTCATCTCGCGCTTCTACGATCCGACCGTCGGCCATGTGATGATCGACGGCATCGACGCGCGCGACTGGCCGCTGACCACGCTGCGCTCGCAGGTGTGCATCGTCGCGCAGGACACCTTCCTGTTCTCCGACACCATCGGCGGCAATATCGCGTTCGGCGCGGGCGGCGACCGCGACGAGTGCTTCATCCGCCGTATGGCGCAGATCGCCGGCGCCGACCAGTTCATCACCTCGATGCCCGAAGGCTACGACACGGTGGTGGGTGAGCGCGGCGTGGGCCTGTCCGGCGGGCAGAAGCAGCGCCTGTCGCTGGCCCGCGCGTTGGCGGACGATCCGGCGATCCTCATCATGGACGACACCACCTCGGCCGTCGACATGGAGACGGAAGCCCAGATCCAGCGCCGCCTGCAGGAGATGGACAGCCGCAAGACGATCATCACCATCGCGCACCGCATCTCATCGGTGAAGGACGCGGACCTGATCCTCGTGCTGGAACGCGGTCAGGTGGTCGAGCGCGGCACGCACGAGGAGCTGGTCAAGGCGCACGGGCGGTACTGGGACATCTACCACAAACAGCTCGGCCTGCAATCGGGCCGTTCGCAAGGCTACGGCGAGTAGGAAAGGGGGACGCATTCCATGGCGCAACGCAACACATTCCGTGAGGACGAGGAACTCGAGGAGCAGATCAACCTGCGCGACATCCTGCGCGTCGGCAAATATCTCAAACCGTATCTCGACCGCGTGGTCCGCATCCTCATCGTCGTCGTGTCGATGAGCGGCATCCTGGTCACCGTGCCCTACCTGACCAAAATCATGATCGACGAGGCGATTCCGAACAAGGATCTGGGTTTGCTGGGTCTGCTCGCCGGTCTGCTCGCCGTGCTGATCGTGGTCTACGAGCTGTGCCTGCGCTACCGCACGGTGGAGATCACGCGCGTGGGGCAGATGATGCTCAAGGACATGCGCCGCGACATCTTCACGCATATCCAGACGCTGCCGTTCAGCTACTTCGACTCGCGTCCGCACGGCAAGATCCTGATCCGTGTGGTCAACTACGTGAACACGCTGTCCGACACGCTTTCGTCCGGTCTGATCAACGTGATCTCCGACGTGTTCACCTTCCTGCTCACGCTGGTGATTATGTTCGCGGTCGACTGGCGGCTCGCGCTGTGGAGCCTGGTGCTGTTCCCCGTGCTCATCCTCTGGGTGCGCGTGCTGCAGTATTTCCAGCGGCGCGCCTACCAGCGGCTGTCGAACAAGCAGTCGAACCTCAACGCGTACATCCACGAGTCGATCGCCGGAGTGAAAACCACGCAGACCTTCGCACAGGAGCGAGCGCAGTTCGCCACCTTCCAGCAGCAGCAAAGCGAGGTGCGCGACGCGTGGATGAAGGCGGTGCACATCCAGTTCCTCATGTGGCCGGGCGTGCAGACCATCTCCGTGATGACGATCGCGCTGATCTACTTCGTGGGCATCACGGGCTTCGCCGGCGTGGACGTGACCACGGGCGTGCTCATCGCGTTCGTCGGCTACGCGAATAACTTCTGGAACCCGGTCATCAACATCGGCAACTTCTACAACCAGCTCATCACCTGCTCCGCCTATCTGGAGCGCATCTTCGAGACGCTGGATGTGGTGCCCGAGATCGAGAACAGGCCGGGGGCCGCCGACCTGCCGCAGGTGTGTGGCGCGGTGGATTTCAACGATGTGGTGTTCCGCTACGAGGAGGGTGGGCGCAACATCCTCAATCTGGTGGACTTCCATGTCTCACCGGGGCGCACGGTCGCGCTGGTGGGGCCGACGGGCGCGGGCAAGACGACGATCATCTCGCTGCTGTCGCGTTTCTACGACGTGTCGGAGGGGTCGGTGACGATCGACGGCTACGACGTGCGCGACGTGACGCTTGAGTCGCTGCGCCGGCAGATGGGCGTGATGCTGCAGGACACGTTCATCTTCTCGGGCGACGTGCGCGAGAATATCCGCTACGGCAAGCTCGACGCCACGGACGATCAGATCGAGGCTGCGGCCCGGGCCGTGCACGCGCACGAGTTCATCATGGAACTGCCCGACGGCTACGACACCGTGGTGGAGGAGCGTGGCTCGACGCTCTCCGCCGGGCAGCGACAGCTCATCGCCTTCGCTCGCGTGCTGCTCGCCGACCCGCGGATCCTGATCCTCGACGAGGCGACGTCGAATATCGACACGCGCACCGAGGAGGCGCTGCAGGCCGGGCTCGCCGCGCTGCTGAAGGGGCGCACGAGCTTCATCATCGCGCACCGGTTGTCGACCATTGAGAACGCGGACGAGATCTTCTACATCGACCACGGGCAGATCGTCGAGCATGGCGCGCATAAGACGCTGCTTGAGGCGCGCGGTGCGTATTGGCGGCTGTACGAGTCGCAATACGCGATGATCACAGCCGGCGTCGGGGCGTAGGCCCGTCGCGGGCTTCGCACGGACCTCGCCCCATCTCAGTCCCATGCGACTTTTCCTTACATGAATCGCACAGGTCGTGTGCGATTCATGACGGGAGGAAGGGCGGATTTCCAAGGAAATCCGCCCTTCCGTGTGCGTTTGGCGGTCGAAACAGGGTCGCACGGGCACGGCGGCCGCCCGTATCCGTGCGACCCGCCTCTACCGTCGGGTCGACTCGCGTGCGACCAGCCTATAGTCGGCGGTAAGCGTGCGGGCGGGGACGCCCCCACCGTCGATGCGGTCGAGCAGCAGTCCCACCGCTTTGCGCGCCAGATCCTCCATGTCGGTGGCGATGGTGGAGAGCGAGGGAATGTAGTAGTCGCATTCGTTGATGCCATCGAAGCCGATGACGGCGGCATCCTGCGGCACATTGACGCCCCGGTCCGCCAGTCCGCGGATGAAGCCAAGCGCGATCGAGTCGGTCATGCAGAAAGCGCCGTCGAATTCGACTCCCGAATCGACGAGGGTATGCGCCATAGCGCGGGCGTTTGCGGTGCGCCATTCGGTACTGACGAACTGCGAGGGGTCGGGGGTGATGCCGAGGACTTCGAAGGCGTTGAGACATCCGATGAGGCGGCGGCCTGATACCGATGTGGCGCCACGGTCTTCGGCGAGCATGTCATAGTTGGCGCCGATCACCAGGATGCGACGGCATCCAATGTCGACCAGATGCCGGATGGCGGTTTCGGTGCCGGCCTCGCATGGTGTGGCCACCGAATCGAATACCGGATCGGGGGAGAGGTCGTCGAGCAGCACCACCGGTTTGCCGCCGGACAGCGCGCGGATCTCCTCATCGGAGACGTTGCCTGGGCTGAAAATCGTACCGTCGCACAGTTGGCTCGTCACCTTCTGCAGAATCGCGATTTCGCTTTCTTTGGAATTGGAGGTCTCCTGGACGATGGCTTCGAGCCCGTGGCGGGCGACCTCGCGGGAGATGGCGGCGCTCATTTCGGAGGGGTATGGGAAGTCGAGTTCGAAAATCGCCACACCGATAAGCCCGCTGCGTCCGGATCGCAGAGAGCGGGCGGAGAGATTGGTGGTGTATTGCAACGCGCGCGCCGCTTGAAGCACGCGGTCCGTGGTCGCGGGGGCGATGCGTGGGTCGCCGCGCAGCGCGTAGGATGCGGTGGCGCGCGACACGCCGGCCGCCTTGGCGACATCGCTCATCGTGACCATGCTGCGCTCCTTGGATATTGCAATGGTTGCGTTGCTATTGGGCTTCGCTGGGAGGACCTCTTCTTGGGCCCAGTGTACCCCGATGATTTGACACGATTCAACTCAGTGATGTATAACGGTATCCGTCACTGAGTTGAATCGTGTCAAAACAAGAATTCAGCGGGAAATACATGGCGATGCAGCCATGAAACGACCACAGGGGCATAGCAGCCCCGATAAAGGAGGAGTCATGAGGATCACGAAGACGATGAAGGCCGTCCTTGGCGCGGTTTCTGCCAGAAGCGGATCGTCTCCGGTCTTGTCGGGCTGATGGCTGAAATGGAACGCCAGTCCTCCCATGGTCGAGGCCGCGGCGGAGCGTGTTCTCCTTTCGCTCCGCCTGTGACCTGATAACAAGCTACGCCCGCGGGTGCGGGCATGAGAAAGGCACTACGATGACCAACGCTTTTGAACCCCCCGTCGTGCGCGTCGCGGAGCGTGAGCTGCTTCCGCACCGCGTGAACGACGCGACGTTGCCGACCAATCCGCTGCGCCGCTACGGTGCGGATCCGAATCTCGCGATCTTCGACGGCCGATACTTCCTCTACTACACCGACGACGGCGTCGACGATTGGGGGACCACCGTATTCAGCGTGTACGTCTCCGACGACCTCGCCACTTGGGAGCGCTATCCGGCGCTCGACCTGCGCGACGTGCCGTGGTGGGACGGTGAGAACGGCGCGTGGGCGCCGTCCATCGTGCGATCATCCCAAGGCAAGTACGTGTTCCTGTTTGTCGCGGGCGGACAAATCGGCGCCGCCGTGGCGGACGCCCCGTACGGCCCGTTCGTCCCCCAGCCGCAGCCGCTGGTGCGTAAGGGCACCTACGACTGCCATACCATCGATCCCGGCGCGTTCGTCGACGACGATGGCAGTCGGTACTTCCTCTGGGGTAACGGCCGGGCGTGGATAGCCCCATTCTCCGACGATTGCCTGTCGTTCGATGAGACGCGGGCTTGGTCGTGGATTCCCGGCGATTTTCGCGAGGCCATCTGGATCCACCGCCGTAACGGCATGTACTACGCTTCGTGGAGCGAAAACGACACGCGCGATCCGGAATACTGCGTCAAATACGCGATGTCGGATTCCCTGCATGGGCCGTGGAGCGAGCCGCGCACACTGCTGGAGCAGGATCCCGAGCATCACCTGTACGGCACCGGGCATCACAATATCGTGAATATCCCCGGCACCGACGAATGGATCATCGCCTACCATCGATTCGCCTACCATCCAGACGGTCGCTGGACGGGCGGCGACGGCTGTCACCGCGAGGTGGTGTTCGCTCCCCTGACCCATAACACCGACGGCACGCTGGAGCCGGTGCGTCCGGCCGTGGGGTCGTACGTGCGGCCGTTGACCTTCTGAGTCCGGCGCGGCCGTCGGGCGAGAGAAGCGCACGGACTTCGCACGGACCCCGCCCCAACCCGGTCCCGTGCGACTTTTCCTTACATGAATCGCACAGACCGTGTGCGTTCCGTAAGAAGCAAAAGGGCGGATTTCCAAGGAAATTCGCCTTTTTTGTGTGCGTTTGGGGCCGACGGGAGGGGCGCACGAACGCACGAGACCAAGGTATTCGTGCGACCCGCTCCCAGCCAGCGATGGTGCGGACGATGTACACTGTCAGCGCGAGCATATAAGGAGGTCCGTGTGACGGCAGACGACAGCAACCATAAAGGTGGGGTGGTGTTCACGCAAGAGCAGCAGGACGCCATCGCCGCTCTCGCCTCGGAGAACAAATATGCGAAGCAGTCGAAATGGAAAACGCTGCGTGAGCTTCCACCTAAGGACCGTTGGCCCTTCTTCCGCCAGAATTTCCTGGTGGAGACGGGGCTGGTGTTGGTGGTCGTGGTGTTTGTCGTGGCGCTTGTCGTCACCATGGTGACGCGTGGGCCCGATGCGGAGCTCACGGTCGTGCGGCTCAACGCCGGTGAGTCCTACGCGCAGCCGATGTCGGATCTGAAAACCGGCTTCATCGAGCGCGCGGGCATCGAGGACGAGCGGATCGCGCAGTTCGACGGTTCCTACGACATCACCGAGGACGGAAACATCTACACCGACGATTCCGCCGGTCTGCTCACCCGTATCAGCGCGGGGGGCATCAATGTGCTGATCACCACCGAAGAGACGTTGGCATTGGTGGAGACGCGTGGATACGCCTCGTCTCTGTCGGAGAAGCTCGAGTCCTCGCAGCTGGAGGCGGTGGCCGACGCCTTGGTCGATGTCGACGGCGAGCCGGTGACCGACGCGTCGCAGGCGTTCGCGCTCGACCTGAGCAAGTCGTCCACGTGGACGTCGCTGGACGGCGCGCCCGACGACGCGTATCTGGTGATCTCCAACGTGGAGGATGAGACGCATCTGACCCGCATGCGCGAGTTGGTTGATTATCTGTTTGAGTGAGGTCGCACGGAGCGGTTGCGCGGTATCGCTCGTGCGACTTTTCCTTACATGAATCGCACAGCCCGTGTGCGTTGCGTGGATGACATAATGGCGGATTTCCAAGGAAGTCCGCCATTCGTATGTTCATTTGAGGTTGATGGATGGGTCGCACGCGTGGGAGCGCCGGCCTCCGTCGTGCGATAACAGGCTTGTGGACTCGCGCTCGACAAGCCGATATCCGATGGTGAGTTGCGCGGGCGGTTCGTCCGTCTCGCCGTTCGCCCGGCGTTCGATGCGTCGGACGAGCAGGTCGAGCGCGAAGCGGGAGAGTTGGTCGAGGTCGACTTGGATGGTGCTCAGGCTGGGGGTCGCGTACGCGCCGGCGCTGGCCCCGTCGAAGCCGATCACCTTCACATCGCGCGGCACGTCGAGTCCGAGATCGTTCAGGCCGCGGATCACCGCGAAGGCGACGCAGTCGTTCGCGCAGAACACCCCATCGAACGGAATCGGCGCGGTCTCCTCGGCAACGTTCGTCCGTTCCGCGGTGTGCGGGTCATTCTGTGCGGTGGTGGTTTGCCTCGCGTTCGCCGTGGTGCGTCGGTCGGTCCGCGCAGCGGCGGACTGACCGGCATCCGCCGCTGTCTGGTTGCCGATCTGCACGGATTGTGGGTGCCCCCCGCGGTCGTACACATGCGTTCCGGTGGCTGTCTGGTTGTCGATCAGCGCGGGGCGGGGGTCTTGGTTCGCGGTCTCCGATGTCGTGCCGCGGGCCGCCAGAATATGACGTGCGATGCGCTCTCCGGCGGCGATGCCGTCGTCGATGCCGTAGGCGTGGAAGACCGTGGGCTCGTCGTAGGGCAGTCCGGCGTCGAGCAGCGCGCCGCTGGCGCCGCGCAGACGCAGGGCTCCGGAACTTTGCGCCTGCGCGAGTTCGCCGCGTTCCATGTAGGTTTCGCCGACGAGCGCGACGCGTTGGCATCCGCGGTCGATCAGATGGCGCACGGCGGCGCGCGCCCCCTCCTCGTTGGGGAAGTTCACCTGGTCGGTGGTGGGCTGGATTTCGCATGAGTCGATCAGCACGAAGGGGCGGCCGTGGGTCATGCTGTCGATTGGGGCGTCCGGGTTCAGTCCGGAGGCGTGCAGGATCTCCCCGTCGAAGAGCTGGTCGGAGAAGGGGGAGGATTGCAGCGCCTGTTTGGCCGCGTCCGGCGAATATCGCGTCTGTTCGAGGAATGGGGTGAGTCCGCGCGCGGTGGTGTGCGCGCTGAGCGACTGCACGAGTTTGGAATAGAAAGGTGAGTCGTATTCGTTCACGACGATGTGGATGATGTTGCTGCGGCCGGATTTGAGCATGCTTGCGGTGAGATTGATGCGGTAGTCGAGTTTTTTCGCGGCCGCGACCACCTTGAGCCGCGTGGACTCCTTGACGCCGGGCTTGCCGTGCAGCGCGTTCGACGCGGTCATGGGGGACACTCCCGCCGCTCGCGCCACATCGCGTAATGTCGGGGTGCTGCCTGTGCCCATGACTCCTCCTTGGGTGCGTCTGACGGCCGATACCGCATATCGTACGCATATCACGACCTTCAGCTGTGCGTCTTCTTGTCGGGTGCGCCTGACTGCCGGCTCCGGACCGCGATATGTCCGCATGATATGGGTGGGTTTATTTAACGATATTGTCTTGCAGGACAAAATGCAAACCGAGGTGAAAATCATTGTAATTAAGTGAAATAACAGGCAACTCTCCGATAGGCGGATGCTGTTTGCGAAGTGATGATGTTGCTTTAGAATATGTAACGGTACATATTTGTGTGGGGCCATTCCACACGGATCGGAACGGGCCGGACGGCCGCCGCCCGACATCGGCGGCCTCGCGACGCGGCCGGCATGCGACGAAGGACGGAAAGGAAACGACATGAGCGGGCATCTCAAAGCGAACCGCCCACCGATGGGCTGGAACAGCTGGGATTCATACGGCACCACACTCAATGAGCAGGAGCTGCTCGCCAACGCGCGTTTCATGGCCGAGCATCTGCTCGCCGCCGGATGGGACACGTTGGTCGTGGACATCGACTGGTACGATCCGACCGCCCGCGCGCACGGCTACAATGAGAACGCGCCACTGGTGCTCGACGAATACGGCCGTCAGCTGCCCGACCCGGAGCGCTTCCCGAGCGCGGCGAACGGCGCGGGCTTCAAGCCGATCGCCGACGCCGTGCACGCGCTGGGACTGAAATTCGGCGCGCATATGATGCGCGGCATCCCCCGCCTCGCCGTCGAACGCGACCTGCCCGTCAAAGGCACCGCATACACCGCGCGCGACGTGGCCGACCTCGACCATGTGTGCAAGTGGAACCCCGACAACTACGGGCTCAACCAATCCCATCCCGGCGCGCAGGCCTGGTACGACGCGCAACTCGACCAATTCGCCGAATGGGGGCTCGACTTCCTCAAAGTCGACGACATGCAGACCCCGTTCCATTCCGAGGAGATCGCCGCCTACCGGCGCGCCATCGCCAAAGCCGAGGCCGCGCACGGCCGCGCCATCAGCCTTTCGCTCTCGCCCGGCGGCTGGGTGAGCACCGGCTACGTCGACTTCCTGCGCGAGAACGCCCAGATGTGGCGCATCTCCGACGACCTGTGGGACCGTTGGGAGGACATCCTCCAACAGTTCGCTCGCCTCGCCCGTTGGGCCCCGTTCCAGACCGCCGGCCACTGGGCCGACGCCGACATGCTGCCGCTGGGGCATATCGGCCTGCGCGCCGAACGCGGGGACGACCGCGACTGCCGTCTGACCCCGGACGAGCGCCGCACCCTGCTCGCCCTATGGTGCATGGGACGCTCGCCGCTGATGGTGGGCGGCGACCTGCCCACCAGCACGCCCGAAACCATCGCCCTGCTCGCCAACCCGGCCCTACGCGAGGTGACCGCGGGCTCGGCCGACAACCACGAAACCGTGCGCGAACGCATCTTCGCCCGCTGGGACGACGAGAACAGCTATCGCGGCGAACTCATCGTCTGGGCCGCCGACGCCGCCGACTGGGCCGACGGCACGCCATCTGCCCATCCGAACGGCCGGTACGCGGCCCTGTTCTGGACCGGCGACGACGACTACGAGCTCGGCGGCAACATCGAACTGCAATCCATCGTCGGCATCGACGGACGCGACGATCCGTGGACCCTCACCGATCTGTTCGCCGGCGTGGCCGACGGCGCGGCTCCGGCCGACGTGCGCATCGAAGGCGAAGGGGCAGACCGGGTGATCGCCGGCACGATCCCCTCCCACGGCGTGCTGTGGATCGCGCTCGACCGTCGCTGAGCATCCAGCGGAATCAGGAGACGCCTGCGCCGGCGCTCGGTACAGCGTGGGCGTGCGTCGTTTCGCTCAGCATGACGCGGACAGGTGCCGTGTCATTCGGCGTGACGGCTCTTCGCTTCCGTCATTCCGAGCGCAGCGCAGCGGAGTCAAGGAATCCCACAACCCAAAAAGGAACATCATGACAAACGAACGACTCACCGCCACCCTCGACAAGGCCGGCGTGCGGAAAATCAGCACCGACCTGTGGGGCATCTTCTTCGAGGACATCAGCCATTCCGCCGACGGCGGCCTGGCCAGCGAACTCGTGCAGAACGGCGCCTTCGAATACAACCGCGCCGACAGCCGCGACTGGAGCAGCTACACCGCCTGGCGCAAAATCGTGCCGGAAGGATCCTTCGCCGCGTTCGGCGTCGGCGTCGACGATCCGGTGGCAAACGAGAACCCGCACTACGCCGTGGTCGAGGTGCGCGACGCCCCGGCCTCGTTGGAGAACGTCGGCTTCGACGGCATGGTCTTCCGCGCCGGCGAAACCTACCGATGCTCCCTGTGGGCTCGCAAGCGCGGCGGAACCGGCGCGATGCCCATCGACATCGCCCTGATCGGCGACCGGGGCGAAACGTTGGCCCGGGCGCGGGTCACGGCCGAAACGCGGCAGTGGTGCCAGCTCGCCGTCGACCTCACCGTCGCGGCCGACGGAACCGCATCGTACGATGCGGCCGACGACGACGGCGAAACGCGCGGCGGAACCGACGGCATCGCCCGCGAATCATACGCTTGCGCCGGTGACGCGGACGATCCCGCGCAGGACGCGCCTTCGGGTGAGCCTAACGCTCCGGACGACCCGGTCAATCCGGCCAGTCCAGCCGTCCTGGCCAACTCGACCGCCCTGGCCAATCCGGTCAACCTGACCAACTCGACCGTCCCGGCCAATCCGCCGGCCGTCGCGCGCCAGGGCATGCTGCGCCTCACCTTCACCCAACCGGGCGAACTCGACCTCGACTTCATCTCGCTGGAACCGGCCGCCACAACCCAAGGCCTGACGGCCCACATGCGCCCCGACCTGGTTCAGGCGCTCGCCGAACTCAAGCCGCGGTTCATGCGCTTCCCCGGCGGCTGCATCACCCACGGCCTGGGCATGGAGAACATGTACCACTGGGACCGCACCATCGGCGCCGTTGAGCATCGCCCGCACAACTTCAACACGTGGGGCTACCACCAGAGCTTCCGCGTCGGCTACTACGAATATCTGTGCCTGTGCGAGGCGATCGGCGCGAAACCCCTGCCCGTGCTGCCCGCGGCCGTCAGCTGCCAGAACACCAGCCAAGGCCCCGTGCCCATCGCCGAACGCGACATGCCCGCCTACATCGACGAAGTGCTCGCGCTGGTCGAATTCTGCAACGGAGACGCCGACACCCCATGGGGCGCGCGCCGCGCCGAACTCGGCCATCCCGAACCCTTCGGGCTGGAATATCTGGGCATCGGCAACGAGGACCTCATCGACCCCGTGTTCAAAGACCGCTTCCAACGCATCTTCGACGCGGTGAAGGCCGCCTACCCCGAAATCGTCGTGGTCGGTACCGTCGGGCCCGCACCTGAAGGGCAGGATTACGAACTCGGCTGGGCCTACGCGCGCGAAGCCGGCATCCCGGTCGTCGACGAACACTCCTACCAGTCGCCGAGCTGGTGGTTCCACAACCTGCACCACTACGACGACGCCGACCGCGGCGGCCCGAAGGTGTACCTCGGCGAATACGGCTCATGGGGCACCCAGCTCATCAACGGCCTGTCGGAAGCCGCGTTCATGAGCCATATGGAGCTCAACGGCGACGTGGTGTCGATGGCCTCCTACGCGCCGCTGTTCGCCAAAAACGGCCACGAAAGCTGGAATCCCGACCTCATCTACTTCGACAACGAGCGCGTCTACCGCGCCATCAGCTACTGGGTGCAGCGGATGTTCGCCACCACCACCTGCGACGCCGCCTATCCGGTGACGCTCGACGGGCCCGCCACGCTGACCCGCGAACTGCCGGAGAACATCGGCCTGCGCATCCTCGGCGGCGCGCACGCAGACATCCGCGACCTCAGCATCGAAACGGCGGACGGCGAGACCATCGCCCTGCCCGACGTCCACTACTTGGGCAACGGTCCCGTCGACACCACGCTGGCGACGAGCGGCGAGAGCTACACGCTGCGCGCGCGGGTCACCTACTGGGAGGGCATGTGGGGCGTGCAGTTCGCGATGGGCGACGTGGACGGCCCTAACCACAACATCGTCTCGCTCGGGCGCGGGCACAGCGTGCAGGTGGTGCGCGACGGCAGCGGGTACGCGCTCGCCGGCACGGAGGTGTCGATGGACGCCGTGCGTCCCGGCACCACGTGGGACGTGCGCGTCGAAGTCGCCGACCGCGGCGCGAGCATGCGTCTGTTCATCGACGGCGAGCTGATCGCGGACGGGTGCGAGGATCCGGCCGAGCCGCGCCGCACCGTCACCGTCGCGCAGGATACGGCCGCGGGCGTGACGTATGTGCGCGTGGTCAACGCGATGCCCGAGTCGGTTCAGGTGGACCTGACGCAGGTGTGCGATGGGCTGGGACTTGCGCCCGAACGGCGTGCGCACGCGAAGGCCGTCGTGCTCGCCGGCGACGACGAATACGCCGGGCGTGTGGGGCAGGAGGCGCCGTACGCGCCGCAGTCCGTGCGGATCGACCTGGCGGCCGGCGTGTACGAGGCTCCCGCATGGTCGTTCACGGTTATTACGCTGTGAACGCGGAACTTATGCAGGCGGAAGTATGACTGGAAGCACAATCGAAAGCGCGGCCCTGCGCGAGGCGGTCGTCGCATCCGACAAACGGCGCATCACCCTGCGTGATGCCATCGGTTTCGGCATCGGCGACTGCTTCGGCGGCGGACAGCTCGCGCTGGGCACCACCTATCTGGCGCTGTTCTGGAACCGATTCGGCGGCATGTCGATCACCACGGCCCAAGGCATCATCGGCGCGTGCGCCATCGTCAGCGCGTTCGCGGCGCTGGTGTTCGGCGTGCTCGACGACAATCTCTACCGTTTTCCGATCGGCCTGCGCTTCGGGCGCCGCCGCTTCCTGCTCGCCCTGCTTTCGCCATTGGTGCTGATCGGCGTGTTCCTGTGGATTCCGGGACTGCCGGTCGGCGTGTATGCGGTGGTGTACGTGCTGTGGGCGATGCTGCCACAGGCGTTCCAGGCCTGCTACAACCCTCTTCCCGGCGAGATGGCGCAGGATTTCGACGAACGCACGAAGCTGTCGACCACGCGCCTGTTCATCTCCACCGGAACCGGCACGCTGATCCCATTGGCCGGCAGCGCGACGTTGGCGATATTCGGCGAATGGCGGCCGGTCGGCTATATGATCTTCGCCATCGGCTTCACCGTCTGGTTCTCGCTGTCCCTGTTTCTGTGCTGGCGTGCCACTTGGGAGATGACGCCGGAGGAGGCGGGCTTCGGAGCGTGGGCGCGCGGCGAGGTCCCGCGCCGTCGCGTGGGGTTGCTTGGCTGGCTGCGACGCTTGGGCAAAGTGTTGGGGGAGTATGCCTCGACGTTGCGCATCGCCGAATTCCGCCGGCATCTGTCCATCTACCTGCTGGTGCAGCTGGCGATGGATGTGTTCGGGCAGACCTTCGTGTTCTTCGTGATCTACGATTGGAACCGCACCGCCGCCTTCGCCTCGCTGCTGCTGGGATGCGGCGTGATCTCGCTGCCGCTGATGCCGCTGTTCGGCTGGCTGCTTTCCGCCATCGGGCCCCGTCGCCTGTATGCGGTGAACTTCATCGGGTGTCTTGCGGGGGTGGGCTGGATGTTCGCGGCCTGGCGGTTGGTGGACGTGCTGCCCTCCACGGCGTGGACGGTGTTCGCGGTGGCCGGCGTGGTGGTGTTCTTCGCGTTCAAATCGCTCTGCGGATATCTGCCATGGTCGGTGTTTCCGTTCATCGCGGATATCGACCAGCTGGTCACCGGGCGCTACCGTTCCGCCACCTTCTCCGGCATCCAATCCTGCCTGCGCCAGTTGGGTTCCGGTGTCGTGGTGATTGCGGTGGGCGCGATACTCGGCTGGGTGGGGTTCGACTCCACGCTGGATACGCAGTCCGAAATGGCGCGCGATGGTTTGGGCGCGGTGCTGCTTGGATGGTTCGCCATCGCCATGGTGCTCGCCTGGGTTATTTCGTCGCAGCTGACGATCGACCGTGAGACGAATCTGCTGGTGTTGCGTGAGATCGACCGCTTGCGTGCGGGCGGCAGTAAGGCGCAGGTCGACGATGAGACCCGCAAGACGGTCGAGCGGCTGACCGGCATCCCGTATGAGGAATGCTGGCGCGGCTGAGTCATTGCGTTGTTCAGACGTTGCGTTGCCTAGACGCTGCGTTGCTTAGCCGTTGCGCGTCCCACGGGTTTCGACCTATCCGCCTCCCAAACGGTTCCCTTCTGGCCGTTTCCGACGGCTGCCCGCAAGCAGGCTGCGATCGATATTACGTGAGATGCCGGGGACTTCCGGAATAAGCCTCGCTGAGTTTTCGTCAGCGATACAAATTACGGAAGTCCCCGGCATCTCGCGTAGAAACGTTCACTGACGAATCGTCAGTGAACGTTTCTACGGAAGTGTGGGAATCGACCGTGTCGTGTTAGCGGTGGCCGGTGCGTGGTGCGGGATTTTGTTTCACGGATAAGCCCACTGGGCTTATCCGTCCACTGGGCCTATCGTCCGGTGATCTCCGAGCCCAGCACCTTCTCGCTCAAGGCCCGCGGGCCGCGCGTGACGGCCACGGAGCCGGAGCGCACCAGTTCGATCACGCCGTAATGCTCCAGCAGCCCCAGCAGCGCGTCGATTTTGCCCTCCGCGCCGGTCGCCTCGATGGTCAGCGACTCGGGATGCACGTCGACCACGTTCACGCGGAACAGGCGCACGATCTCCAACACGTCCGAACGGTTCGACTCGTCCGCCGCGACCTTGATCAGCACAAGCTCGCGGTCCACGGTGGTGGCGGCGTCCAGTTCGACGATTTTGAGCACATGCAGCAGCTTGTTGAGCTGCTTGATAATCTGCTCCAGCGGCACGGTGTCCACATCGGCGGTCACCGTGATGCGGGAGATGTCCGGACGCTCGGTGGGGGAGACGGACAGCGAGTTGATGTTGAACGCACGGCGCGCGAACAGGCCCGCCACGCGGGCGAGCACGCCGGGACGGTTCTCCACCAGCACCGACAGGGTGTGGCGCTGGGAGCCTGGCTGGGATGCGGGATAGTTGGCCATATCGTTTCTCCTTACACGCTTGGGTTTCACACCGAGGCGGCGCCGGACACCTGGGCCGCGTCATCCGCGCCCTGGGCGGCGGCTCGACGCAGCGGCTTGGTTCCGGGACGGTAGGTGACTTCGTCGTTGGGCGCGCCGGCGGCGACCATCGGCCATACCATCGCGTCCTTCCACACGCGGAAGTCGATCAGCACCGGACGGTCGTTGATCTCGTTGGCCCGCTTGATCGCGTCGATCGCCTGCTCTTCGGTGAAGGCGCGCAGGCCCACGCAACCGTATGCTTCGGCGAGCTTGACAAAATCGGGCACGTCGACGAAATCCTCGGGAGCGGTGTCCTTCGTGGCCTCGCCGTCGCGCAGCATCGTGGCCGAGTAATGCTTGTTGTAGAACAGGGTCTGCCATTGGCGCACCATGCCATACACGGAATTGTTGAGGATCGCGATTTTCACGGGCGCGCCGTCGAGGAACGCGGTCGCCAGCTCTTCGGAGCTCATCTGGAACGATCCGTCGCCGTCGATCAGCCACACCGGCTTGCGTCCTTCGAAGTCGCGCTGCGAGCCGAGCGACGCGCCGATGGCGGCGGGCAGGCCGTAGCCCATCGTGCCCAGGCCTCCGGAGGAGATCCACGAGCGCGGCCGTTCGAAGTCCACCAGCTGCGAGGCCCACATCTGATGCTGTCCCACGCCGGCCACCCAGATCGTTTCGGGATCGGCCATGCCGGAGAGCTGCTTGACCACCCACTGCGGCGAAAGCGAGCCGTCGGTCGGCTGGTCCTCGGGCTGGTCGTAGTCGATGGGATAATCCTCGCGCAGTTTGTTCAGCGAAGCCCACCAGTGGGTCAGGTCCGGCTTGCCATGGATCGCCTGGGTGCGTGTGGTCTCGGGGATGAGGTCGTCGAGCACGCAGGCCACGTCTCCCACGATCGGCACGTCGGCCACGCGGTTCTTGCCGATTTCGGCCGGGTCGATATCGATGTGGATGACGCGGGCCGTGGGGGCGAACGACGTCAGATCGCCGGTGACGCGGTCGTCGAAGCGCGCGCCGATTGCCACCAGCAGGTCGGAACGCTGGGCCGCGCCGGTCGCCGCCACCGTGCCGTGCATGCCCAGCATGCCGAGGTTGGCGGAATCGGAGTCGGGCAGAATGCCGCGCGCCTGCAACGTGGTGACCACGGGCGCGCCGGTGACGCGGGCGAGTTCGGCGATCTGCCGCTGGGCGCCGGAACGGACCGCTCCGCCGCCCACGTACAGCACCGGGCGGTACGACTGCGAGAACATCTTCGCCGCGTCGGCGAGCACGCGGCCATGCGCCTTCGTCGTGGGATTATATCCGGGCAGGATCATGCGCTGCGGCCATGAGAAGTACATGTCGCCGGTCTGCGCGGTTTTGGTCAGATCGACCACCACGGGGCCGGGACGGCCGGTGGCGGCGATATGGAAGGCCTCGGTGAGCACGCGGGGGATGTCCTGCGCGCGCGTGACGAGGTACGAATGCTTGACCACCGGGTAGGTGATGCCGACGATATCGGCCTCCTGGAAGGCGTCGGTGCCGATCGCGCCCACACCCACCTGGCCGGTGATGACGACCATCGGCACGGAATCCATATTCGCGTCGGCGATGGCGGTGACCACGTTCGTGGCACCCGGCCCGGAGGTGACGAGGCACACGCCCACACGGCCGGTGGAGATCGCGTAGCCTTCGGCCGCGTGGCCGGCCGCCTGCTCGTGACGTACCAACACGAAACGGAACTTCGTGCTGTCCTTGATCTCGTCGTACACCGGCAGGATGGCGCCGCCGGGCAGGCCGAACACATCCTTGACGCCCAGTTCCTCCAGAGACCGTACCAGCGCCTGCGCGCCGGTCATCTTCTCACCGTTGACGATGGTCTGCTTGTCGTTGCCCACGGATGTTTTGGGCACGCTGCTGAATGCCTGAAGCGGCGTAGGTAATGCCATGGTTCCTCTCACACTTCGATGAACTTCTCGCCTTGGGTGGGGCTTTTCGGTGCAAAGCCCTCCGGCGGCGTCGGCGGTTCGGCGCGGCGCTTGTGGCGCGTGACGCGAATCCAATGCGGTTGTCTCTCCAGTCTATGGTACCGGCGGATATCGCGCGGCTCGGCGTTCCGCCCGAATGGTGAAGTCCGGCGGAGCGCGGCTCCCGCTCAGCCCAGCGTCTTCCATCCCGCTTCGGCGGCGGCCAGCTGCGCCTTGCGTTTGCTGGAGCCGCGGCCCTCGCCGATGACGGTCCCGTCCTCGCCCAGGCTCACGCGGGCGGTGAACACCTGCGCGTATTCGGGGCCGGAGACCTCCATATGGTAGACGGGCTCGCCTTTGCCGAGCTTGTGCGCCTTGACCGTGAGCGAGGTCTTCCAGTCGAGCGCCGGACCCTCGGTGGCCACCTCGTCCAGCGTCTCGTCGATCAGGCGATGCACCACGGCGCGCGCCTCGTCGATGCCGTGCTCCAGGAAGGTCGCGCCGATCAGCGATTCCACGATGTCGCACAGAATCGAGTTCTTCTCGGCGCCGCCCTGCTCGGATTCGCCGTGGCCGAGCAGAATATACGGTCCCACGTGCAGTTTTTTCTTGGCGATGGCGCTGAGTGAATCCTCGGAGACGGCCCGCGCGCGCATCTTCGCCAGCTCGCCCTCGGACTTGTCGGGGTGCCGGGCGAACAGCGTTTCGGTGGCGACGAGTTCGAGCACCGCGTCGCCGAGGAATTCCAGACGCTCGTAATGGGGCACGCCGGGATGTTCGTGCGCGAAGGAGCGGTGGGTGAGCGCCTGCACCAGCAGGTCGGGGCTGATGGTGGTGCCCAGCGCCTCCAGCAGTTCCGCGCCGGCCGGCTGGTCCGACTGCGAGGCGCGTGAGACGCGGGTGCGTGGCGCGGTCGCGTCGTGTGCGCCGGATGCGGTGGTTGTGTTGTGTGCGGACGTGTTGCGCGCGGTTGTCCGGTTGGGGTCGGTCCGTTGGGAATTCTTCTTAAAATCGGATGATGCTCCGTGCGAGAGTGCGGTTCCATGCACGGAGGGTGCGCCGGATGCGGGGGCAGAGGCGTTGTGTGCGGATGTGTGCGTATTTTGGTTCTTCATGTGCTTCTCGTCTCTTCGCCGGGGTAGGGGACGTCGTGGATTTCGCATTTCGACGGATGGTGTGCGAAATCCACGACGTTGCATGGCCGACAAACGTCGCGAATTTCGCACAAGGTTCGTCAAAGTGCGAAATCCACGACGTTCGTCGGCGGAAGGGGATTATGCAGAAGGCCCCGCCACCCGTCGATGGCAGGGCCTTCTATGCCGTTATGCAGCCGAAATCACTTGGCGTGGGCCGGCTGGATGGCTTCGCGGTAGACGCGGCCGCGGAAGGAGCCGCAGCTCGGGCAGGCCATGTGCGGCAGGGCCGGAGCGCCGCAGTTCGGGCAGCTCACGGTAGCGGTAGCGGTGGCCTTCCAGTTCGCGCGACGCGAGTGCGTATTGGCGCGCGAGGTCTTGTACTTAGGCAGTGCCATTTCAGTATCCTCTGTTTCGTTCGAACGATTGAGCTTAAGCGTTCAGTATGTTAGCGCAATGCTCGTACAAAGTCCATTTCGACATGCGCGGGGCTTGCCTGGACTCGCTCATGTGGGGCCCACGAACCCTCATATGGTTAGTTGGAATGAGTGCGGTCTGGACGCGCGCATGCGGGTTTGCCCGGACGATGCGGCCCGCTGGACGGGATTCAATCGTCTGGACGTGCCCACGCCGGTCCTGCCGCGTTCGTTCCGGGCCGCCGTCACTCGCCGGCTTCGGCTTCCAACTGGGCTTTGAGCGCCGCCAGTCCCGCGAGACGGATGTCGGTCACGTCGTGGCCGTGGTCTGGATGCTCGTTGAGGTTCTCCCCGCACTGCGAGCACAGGCCGCGGCAATCCTCACGGCACAGCGGCTGCAGAGGCAGCGCCTCGACGAGCGAGTCGCGCAGCATCGCCTCGATGTCGGCGAACGCGCCGTCCATCAGCAGCGGGTAGGTGTCCTCCGACTCGTCCTCGCCCGCGATGATGTCCACCTCCGTCTCGCGCCGGGCTTTCTTGCCCGCCCGCGCGTCACGTTTGGATTCCGCCTGCGCGTAAGGGAAGAACGCGGTCACGCTCACCGGCCAGTCGTGTTCGATGGGGGTGAGGCAGCGCGTGCATTCCGTGCTGACGGGCGCGCTGATCCGCCCGGAGAAGATCAGCCCGTCCACAATCGAATCGAACGATCCGCTCACATGAATCGGCGCGCCGGGCGCGACTCCGACGATGGTGTCCCCAATGCCCTCGGGCGCGGGGAAATCCGCGTCCACCGGTTTCGACTGGCCGGCCCGCGTGGCGACCTGCGCCACGGAAATCGCCCACGGGGAATCCTCAACTCGTGCCATATTTCTGCTTTCCTTACGAATGATGATGCGGTATGTCGTGCGATCCTACGCCTGCGGATAGTCGTCCTCGTCCAGCGAGGGCAGTCGGCCTTCGGCGGCGCGCTGGCGTTCGTTCAGCACATTGATGCCGGCCTGCACGTCCTGGCTGAGTTTGTTCAGCTGCTGCTGCAGTCCCTCCATCATCGTGGAGCAGTACCGGTCCGCTCCCTGCGTCAGATGGTCGGATTTGGCCTGCGCCTGGTCGAGGATTGCGCGCGCCTTCTGCCGGGCGATTTCGGTGACGTTCTCCTGCCCGGCGAGGAACTGCGCCTGCTCGTTGGCCTCCTTGACCATGTCGGAGGCGCGGCTTTGCGCCGAGGCGATGATGGCGTTGGCTTGGGTCTGTGCCGATTCGAGCCGGCGTTCCGCCTCACGCATCAACGCGGAGGCGCGCTCGAGCTGCACGGGCAGCATCTTTTTCAGCTCGGTCAGCCGGTCGGTGAACATGTCGCGGTCCACCTTCACCTGGCTGGGGGTGAACAGGCCGCCTTTGGCCTCGTCCAGAGCCTTGTCCAGATCGTCGATGATGTCGTAGACGGTGGTGAATTCGGCGTGGCTTTGGTCCTCGTCGTCGGCGGAGCGGTCCTGCCTCATATCCGGCATCGCGTTTGCGGGGAACAGGGCGGATGGTGGAGCGGATGCGGCATCCCCGGCATCCTGCGCCAGCGGCGGGAACAGGTCGGTGTTGTTCGCGTCCGTCAGATCCACATATCCGGTCGGACGGTCGCCTGCAGGATTGGCCGTATCGTTCGTCATGATCACTCCTTCGTCTGACGTTCCTGGGCGAGGGCCTGGGCGAGCATGGGGACCACGCAATCCGGCACCATGCCGGTCACGTCGCCGCCGTGGCGGGCCACGTCCTTGACGACGGAGCTGGAGATATGCTCGAGCACCGGATCCGCCGGCAGGAACAGGGTCTCCACGGCGGCGAGTTTGCGGTTCACCAGAGCCATGCCCAGTTCGGCTTCGTAGTCGCCGTTCTGGCGCAGTCCTTTGACGATGACCGTGGCGCCGACCTTGGTGCAGTAGTCGGTGATCAGTCCGTCGGTGGAGGAGACGGTGACGTTCGTGCAGCCGGCGTCCGCCAGCGCGCGGCGAATCACATCGACGCGGGTCTCCGCCGGGAAGATCGGCGTTTTGGCGGCGTTCACCGCCACCACCACATGCACTTCGTCGAAGAAGCGCGCGCTGCGTTCAATCACATCCAAATGGCCGGACGTCAGGGGATCGTACGAGCCGGGGCACACTGCGATAGTCATGAGTCCAAGAGTACCGCGTCGTGTCTATGATGGTGGACGACAGGCCGCGACGGCCGGCGGAATCGCCGAAGCCCGTGTGGTCGCCCAAGTTGATGTGGAGGAACGCCATGACGAGCATGTTCGATCTTGAAGACCCGGTGTCGCCGCTGTCCGATCCGGATCAGGGCACGGGCACGGCGGTGCTGGAACGCCCCGAGACGCAGGAGGAGACGAAGCGCGACGATGGCGGCGAGGCCGACCGGTTCGCGCATTACGTGTCCAAGGAGCGCATCAATGAGTCGCGCCTGACCGGCCGCCCCGTGGTCGCCCTGTGCGGCAAGGTGTGGGTGCCCAAGCGCGATCCGTCCCAGTACCCGGTGTGCCCCGACTGCAAGCGCATCTACGACGAAATGATGCGCTGATCGCTCGGTCTCCGTCGTTCCGGTGGACATCACCCGTCATTCCGGGCGAAGCGTATCACCTCGCGTCATCCCGAGCGGAGCGTAGCGGAGTCGAGGGATCTCTGATGTCATCATGCATGAGATCCCTCGACTCCGCTCGGGATGACAAGTAAGGTTCTCTCGGGATGATGAGTGAGGCCTATAGAACCGTAGTCTCGGTGGCTGAGCCGTCAAGCGGGTAGCCCGGTGGGCTGCCTGTAGGCGAGGTGAGCGGCTTGCCGTGAAGGATTCCTGCCGGGGCGGAGGTTCCTATAGAACCGTAGTCTCGGTGGCTGAGCCGTTAGGCGGGTAGCCCGGTGGGCTGCCCGTAGTCGAGGTGGTCGGCTTGCCGCGAAGGATTCCTGCCGAGGCGGAGGTTCCTACAGAACCGTAGTCTCGGTAGGAATCACAGGTTCGCCGCGCATCAGCGATTGGGCGGTGATCGGCAGTTCGGCCAGCGCCTTCGCGTGATGGTCGTGCGCATTCATAATCGCCTCGTGTCCGCGCCACTGCGGGTCGATCTCACCGTGGTCCACGAAGTCGACGAGCAGATTCTTCCACTCGGGGTCGGGCGTGTACGCGGCGAGCTTCTCCTCGCTTCCGGAGACGACATGCTCGCAATCGGCCAGATTGTACTCATACGAGCGGTAGGCGAGCTTGCGTCCAGGCACGGTGGCCTTGTCTTTGGACTTCTTCATGACCGGCTGCATCACGCCGTCCGCGCCTTCGCGCTCGGTGAGCTTGTACACCATGGCGCAGGTCGGCGCGCCCGATCCGGTCACCAGCATCGTGCCCACACCGTAGGAGTCGACCGGCGCGGTCTGCAATGCGGCCAGCGCGTATTCGTCCAGATCGTTGGTGACGGTGATCTTCGTGTTCGTGGCCCCCAAGGCGTCAAGTTGGTTGCGCACGCGCTGCGCCAACGCCGCCAGATCGCCCGAATCGATGCGCACGCCGCCGAGTTCGGGGCCCGCAACCTCGACCGCGGTTTTCACGGCCTCCTCGATGTTGTAGGTGTCGACCAGCAGCGTGGTGTTCTTGCCCAACGCCGCGATCTGCGATTCGAACGCGTCCCGTTCGCTGTCATGCACCAGCGTGAAGCAGTGCGCGGCCGTGCCGATGGCCTTCAGACCATACATTTTGGCGGCGAGCAGATTCGCGGTGCCTTGGAATCCTCCCACCACGGCGGCGCGCGAGGCGGCCACTGCCGCCCATTCGTTGGTGCGCCGGCCGCCCATATCCATGCAGGGGCGGTTCTTCGCCGCGCTGGTCATACGCGAGGCGGCGGAGGCCACGGCGGAATCGTAGTTCAGTATCGACAGCACCAGCGTCTCCAGCAGCGTGCATTCGCCGAAGGTGCCCTCGAACTGCAGGATCGGCGAGTTCGGGAAGAACATCTCGCCTTCGCGGTAGCCCTTGATCGATCCGGTGAACCGGAAGTTCTCCAGCCAGGCGATGGTCTCCTTGCTGACGATGCCTCGGTCGGAGAGGAATCTCAGATCCTCGTCGGCGAGGTGGAGGTCCTCCAGCGCGTCGAGGATGCGGCCGGTGCCGGCGACCACGCCGTAGCGGCGGCCCTCGGGCAGGCGGCGGGTGAACACCTCGAACACGCATTTGCGGTTCGCCGTGCCGTCCTTCAGAGTCGCGTCCAGCATCGTGTACTCGTACATATCGGTCATCAGCGCCGCAGAATAATCCATCATGGCCTGTTCTTTCCGTAGATTCCACTTCGTTCGACTCTTCAAGTCTAGTCGCGTCCCGCCGCTCCGGCGCGATTTCCTCGCGTTTGGATCGCCCGCCACGTCGGGCGCGCGTCGGACGGCGGGCGAAATCACCAACCCGGGTGCTAGGCTCGGCTGGAGGAAAGGTTGAATCATGGTTGAGATCAAAGACATGTTGGGCAGACAGCAGGTCATCCGTTCGGACGGCCGTCAGGTCGACGAGCTGCGGCCGGTGCGCATCACCCGCCACTTCACCGACGCTCCGGAAGGGTCGGTGCTGATCGAATGCGGCGGCACGCGCGTGATGTGCACGGCCACGTTCACCACCGGCGTGCCGCGCTGGCGCAAGGATTCCGGGCAGGGATGGGTCACCGCGGAATACGCGATGCTGCCGCGCGCCACCGCCGAACGCACCGACCGCGAGTCCATCCGCGGCAAGGTCGGCGGCCGCACGCATGAGATCAGCCGCCTGATCGGACGCTGCCTGCGCGGCGTGGTCGACATGAAGGCGCTGGGCGAGAACCAGGTGCAGCTCGACTGCGATGTGCTGCAGGCCGACGGCGGCACGCGCACGGCCTCCGTGACCGGCGCGTACGTGGCGATGGTGGACGCGCTGCGTTGGGCGGAGAAGCATCATTGCATCCGTTCCGCCGACCGTGTGGTGCGCGACAGCATCTCCGCCGTGTCCGTGGGCGTGGTCAACGGCACGCCGATGCTGGACCTGCCGTATCTCGAAGACAGCCAGGCCATGACCGACATGAACGTGGCCATGACCGGTTCCGGCGAATTCATCGAACTGCAGGGCACCGCCGAACACCGCCCGTTCACGCGCAAGGAACTGGACGCGCTGCTCGATCTGGCGGCCAAGGGCAACAAGGAATTGCAGGCCGCCCAGCGCGCCGCCCTGTCGCTGGACTGACACGCGGCCCGACGGGTCGGGTGAGTCGAGTTGGCGGGCGTCCTGAAAACGGATTGGACCGGTTGCGCGAATCGTGTTTGGACGGGCCTGATCCGACCTGATTCGACTTGGTCAGGCCTGATCTGACCGGACTCGCCGGAGACGAATCCGCAGCCGCCCCGTGCGACGGGCGGCCATCGTAACCCCATGTTTTGAATCAAGGAGCAGCACGTATGAAACTGGTCGTCGCCACGCATAACGAAGGCAAACTGGTGGAGATCCGCCGCATTCTCGAGGAGCGGCTGGGCGCGGACGCGGACCGCGTGGAGCTGGTATCCGCCGGCGGCCTTGGTCTGCCCGATCCGGTGGAGGACGGCGTGACCTTCCAGGAGAACGCGCTGCTCAAAGCCCGCGATGTGGCCCGGCGCACCGGTCTGCCCGCCATCGCCGACGATTCCGGACTGATCGTGGATGTGATGGGCAACGCCCCCGGCATCCTCTCCGCCCGTTGGGCCGGCGTGCACGGCGACGACGCGGCGAACAACGCGCTGCTGCTCGCGCAGATCGAGGATATTCCGGACGCCAAACGCACCGCGCGTTTCCGTTGCGCCGCCGCTTTGGTGGTACCGGAGGCTCCGGGCGCGAGCGGGGAAACCGCGTTCGCCGACGTGGCCGACTCCGCCGGCGCGCCGTACCGGATCGCCGAAGAGATCGTGGAAACCGGCGAGATGCCGGGCGTGATTATCCGCGAGCCCCGCGGCGAACATGGCTTCGGCTACGATCCGCTGTTCGTGCCGGACGACCAGTCGCGGCATGACGGCGGCGCGACGCTGACCTCCGCCGAGATGACCCCGGCCGAGAAAAACGCCATCTCCCATCGAGGCAAGGCCCTGCGCGCCCTGGCCCCCGCCGTCGAACGACTGCTGCGGTAGCTGCTGGTGCCATCCGTCGATCGTCGGCGCGGTGGCGGCGGAGGAGACGTCGTCGCATCGCATTTCGGTCGTTTCCGGGCGGCGATGCGACAACGGGGTGCGTAAGCCCGGCCAACCTCGGTCCGCAGCCTGCCGCCGTGCTATCATCGCCTCAGAATCCTCCTAGTCGTTCAAAGGAATTGTGCCCACATGCGCTCATTCACGCTGGTTACGCTCACCCCGGAACAGTTCGACGATTTCTCCGCGCATCATCCGCAGGGTAATTTCCAGCAGACTTCGGCCATGGGCCGTCTGCGTGAGCGGCGCGGCATCGAAGTGGAATATCTGGGAGTCAGCGAACATGGGCGGATCGTGGCCGCGGCGCTACTGGAAACGCACCGCTCCCGTCTATCCACTTTCGCGGCGATCCATGACGGCCCCCTATGCGATTTTCACGACGTTGAGTTGGTGGAGTTCCTCACCTCGCAGCTGAAGTTCCATGCCAAAGCCAATGGGGCGGCGCAGTTGGAGATCACGCCGGAGGCGCCGTATATGGTGCGCGACTCCTTCGGGGCGGCGTTCGAATCCGATGCGGTGCTGCATGCCGCGGTTCCCGGCGTGGACGAGAACGCGGCGGCCCGGTCGGATGACATGAGTGTGGAATCGCTGGTCGCTGCGGGATTCCGCCACGGCGGTTTCGGCACGGGGTACACCGCGGTGCCGCGTTGGCGGTATCTCAAGGATCTGACCGACGTCACCGATGAGCGGTCGCTGTTGAAAAGCTATGACAAGCGCACGCAGTGGAGCGTGAAGCGCGCCCAATCGATGGGCGTGCATGTGCGTGAGCTTGGGGAAGACGAGCTGACGGTATTCACCGACATCGAACGGCAAACGGCCGAACGTCGCAGTTTCGAATATCGCGGCGAGGAGTATTTCCGCCAGTTCAAGCAGTCTTTTGGCGACTCGGCGCATTTCATGCTCGCCGAGATCCATATGGGCGAATATGTGGCGGATATGACCGCCAAGCGTGATGCCTTGCGATCCAAGGTCGAGGCGTTGCGGGCCAAGAACGACGGCCATCCGACCACCAAAACCGAACGTCAGCTGGGCGAGGAGACCCGCAATCTGGAAGCGGCCGAGAAGCGTCTCGCAGATGCGGCCGAATTCGCGAAACGGGGCGATGTGCTGCCTGCGGCCGCTTCGCTGTTCGTGGAGCACCCGCGTGAGGTCATCTACCTGTTCTCCGGCAGCGTGGAGGACTACAAGCCGTTCTACGCCTCCGCGCTCATCCAGCATGAGACGATGCTGCGCCTATGCGTGGAGCGTGGCGTGGCCCGCTATAACTTCTACGGCATCAGTGGCGTTTTTGGGGACCCCGATGATGAGGGCCGTGGCGTGTTGGAATTCAAGCAGGGCTTCAATGGGTATGTCGAGGAACTTCTCGGCGAATTCGAACTCACGGTGAAGCCGTTGACGTACGCGGTGAAAAGTGTCGTCCGCAAGCTGGCGCGTCGTTGACCGACGGCGCCTGCGCGTAATCGTTTGGTTTGTGGAAAGGTTGACGCGATGTCCGTGAGTGCCGAGTATTCGTCGGGAATCATTACTTTGGACGAGTTGGACGAACTGTCCTCCAGACACCCGCAGGGAGGATTCCAACAAACGTCAAACATGGCGCGCCTGTCCTCCGGCGTCGCCGAATCCTACGAGGCGCTGGGCGTGCGCGACGGGTCGGGCGCGTTGGTCGCTGGGTGCCTCGTCGCCTACACCGCGAGTCGTTTCGGTCTGGAGGGGTCGGTATGGATGGGTCCGTTGTGCGATCCGCATGATATCGGGGCCCTGCGCGCCATCACCGAGGAACTCCGCCGGTCTGCGGCCCGACATGGGGCCATCGCGGTGACCTGTTGGCCCGATGTGCCGATCCAGCCTCGCGACTCGTTCGGACAGGCCGTCGGTGAGCTCGACCAGGAGGCCATGGACGCCTACGCCGGATTGGGATGGCGCCATGCCGGGTTCACACGCGGATACGGATCGGTTGTGAACCGTTGGGTGTACGTCAAGAATCTGGAGGGATTGGAGAATCCCGACCAGCTGCTCGCCTCTTATTCGAAGAACACCCGGCGCAATGTGAAGATCGCCGCGAACAGCGGCGTCGAGGTCCGTGGGATGTCTCGTGAAGAGCTGGGCACCTTCCATGAGATCTGCGGGATGAGCTCCGAGAAGCAGCATTTCCGCAACCGTGAGTTGGCGTACTTCCAGCGCGTGTTCGACACGTTCGGCGATCGCGCGGAATTCATGGTGGGCGAGATTCATTACGATCGGTACCTGGCGTCATGGCAGGAGAAACTCGCCGCGTTCACCGCCGAGGCCGAACGGCTTGAGTCGCAGCTGCCGGAGGCGAAATATCCCGACGCCGTGAGGAAGAAGCTTGATACGGCGCGTAGGAACGAGCTTGCCGCTTCCAAGCGTGTTCAGGATGCCCAGGAGGTCATCTCCCGAGAAGGCGCGGTGGTGCCGGCGGCGGTCGGCCTGTTCGTCTGGCATGAGCGGGAGCTGGTGTACCTGTCCAGCGGCAGCGATCCGAGATTCATGAAGTTCTATGCGCCCACGGCCATCCAGCATGAGATGATGAGCCGCTGTCTGGAACGAGGCTTGAAACGATACAACTTCTACGGCATCTCCGGAGTGTTCGACGACCCCGATGATCCGGGCCGCGGCGTGCTGGAGTTCAAGCAGGGATTCAACGGCAATGTGGAGGAGCTGATTGGCGAATTCACCCTGCCGGTGGACAAGTTGCGGTTCGGCGTCAAGGAATTCGCGTCCAAATTGCTGCGCCACTAACCGTGAATCCACGTACTTCCGCTCCTGTTTCGCCCCGGTGGCGAGTTTGGTGTGTCGGGGCGTCGAGCCTTGCCTATGTAAAACGATTGATTCTCGAGTCTGGTGTGCAAAATCGGCCTTGTCTGGCGAACGCGGCACACCAAACTTGTTTGTCGCCTGTCGAAGAGGGTGTTTTGAGTCCTGTGCGGACCATCCAGACGAGCGGATTCGTGGTCTAGATGGGCAGGAACATGCGCGCGACGGTCATCATGACCAGCGAGATGATCGCCGTGATCGCCAGCGAGAATCCCGCCAGACGCGCGTTGCCGAGCACCTTGTCGGTGAACAGCGTGGAGAAGATCGCGATCGGCGCCAGACAGCAGATGACCGCGACGGCGCGCGTGGCCGCGTCGAACGGCAGCACGAACCAGGCGGCCGCGGCGAACAGCAGGCCGAACGGCAGACGCCAGGCGATCACCTCCAACAGTTCGCGCACGTCATGCCGTGAGCTGGGCAGGTCCATAAGCATACCAACCATGAACATCGCCACGAAGGCGTTCGCGTTGGACAGCGGCTGGCAGATGGTCGCGATCCATTCGGGAATCCGCACGTCGGCGATCATCAGCGCGATCATCAGCAGATAGGTGTCGAACGGTACCGATCCGAAGAAACTGTGGGCGATGTTGCGCGCCATCGCGTGGCGGGTCAGCCGTCGCGCGTCGCGGTCCTTCGGCTTCTCGTACGGCAGGGTGGGTGCGTCGCCGGCGTGCTGTTCGGCGAGCGTTTTGCCGGGCTGGATGTGCAGCAGCTGCTGGGTCATCACATTCGTGCCGGCGGCCACCATCACGCAGTTGCCGATGTCGAACATGGCGGCGGGCACCACCGCGCCCGCGCCCCAGAACGCCTGCACCACGGGGAAGCAGAAGCATCCGAGGTTGAATCCCGCGCCGTTGAGCATAAGGAACGCGCGGTCGGAGACCTTGCGCTTGCGTGTGGCAGCGAAGATGAACAGCAGCGGAATCAGCGCGCAGAGGAACGAGAACGCGGCGATCCACAGCAGGCTGATGTCGTGCGGATTCGTGGCGAAGGAGTAGATGATTGCGCCGGGCAGCACGATGTTGAACTCGGCGGTCTGCAACACGCGGTAGTCGCGCTGGCCGAACAGGCCGAACCGCTTGAACAGATATCCCGCGAGGATGATCAGCAGCAGGCTGGCAGGTTGGATGATGGCGGACACGGATTCCTCCACTCTTCGTTCGCTTGACTCGTGTCGGGAACGCGCGCCGCGCGCGGCCTCTCCCACGGCCCGTACGCGGCGGCCCGGCCGATCCCACGCCATCGCGCGCCACCGGCATGAAGAAAGTATAGTGTTCGTCGAACGGCGCGTTCGGAATATGCCGAAGTTTGCATTGCGATGGGCGACGGCTTCGCCGAAGTGCGCGAGATGGGACTCGAACCCACACGTCAAAGACACAGGAACCTAAATCCTGCGCGGCTACCAATTACGCCACTCGCGCGAACGCCACAACTGTAGCAAGCCGCCTGCCCAGCGCGGATCCTTGGGGAGGCGCGCGTCAGGTTCGCATACGAAAAACCCCGGCCGGAACCGGGGTGAGGGAGCCACTTGACAGAATCGAACTGTCGACCTGCTCATTACGAGTGAGCCGCTCTACCGACTGAGCTAAAGTGGCGTGTGGCCCGAGAAGCATTCGCTACTCGCGCACAAAAAGAAAAGTATAGGGGAATCCGTCGAAAAAGCAAGGCGGGTTTTTCCGTCGCGCGTGTTGCCGGAGCGGGGTGCGGTTTGTGTTGTTCTGTCCCCTTTTGTGAGTATCTTGTGAGGTGAAGCGAAGTGTTGCGGCGTATGTGTTTCGGCACGCAACCGCACCGCTTTCAGCAATGATGAAAGGAATGGAATTCATGGCCATCAATCCTCCTGTTGACGCCACCAAGACCCCTGAATGGGCCGCTCTGCAGAAGCATTACGACGAGCTGCAGAACGAGGGCATCAGCCTCAAGCAGTGGTTCGCCGATGATGAGAACCGCGTCGACGCGCTGTCCTTCGACGCCGGCGACCTGCATTTCGACCTGTCCAAGAACCTGATCAAGCCCGAGACGCTCAAGCTGTTCGCCGACCTCGCCAAGGCTGTCAAGCTCGACGAGCGCACCCAGCAGATGTACACCGGCGTGCACATCAACAACACCGAGGATCGTGCCGTGCTGCACACCGCGCTGCGCCGCCCCGCCACCGACGCCGGCAAGTTCATCGTCGACGGCCAGGATACCGTCGCCGACGTGCGCGAGGTGCTCGACCGCATCTACGCCTTCGCCGAGCAGGTCCGCTCCGGCGAATGGGTCGGCGTGACCGGCAAGAAGATCGAAACCGTGGTCAACATCGGCATCGGCGGCTCCGACCTGGGCCCCGTCATGGTGTACGAGGCGCTCAAGCCCTACGCGGACGCCGGCATCTCCGCCCGCTACATCTCCAACATCGACCCCAACGACCTGGCCGAGAAGACCAAGGGACTCGACCCGGAGACCACCCTGTTCATCGTCGTCTCCAAGACCTTCACCACCCTGGAGACCCTGACCAACGCCCGCGAGGCCCGCACCTGGCTGCTTGAGGAGCTCAAGGCCGCCGGCGCCATCGACGGTTCCGACGAGCAGAACGCCGACGCCGTCAAGAAGCACTTCGTCGCCGTCTCCACCAACCTGGAGAAGGTCGCCGAGTTCGGCATCGACCCGGCCAACGCCTTCGGCTTCTGGAACTGGGTCGGTGGCCGCTACTCCGTCGACTCCGCCGTGGGCACCTCCCTCGCCGTGGTGTTCGGCCCGGCCCGCTTCGAGGAGTTCCTGCACGGCTTCCACGAGATCGACGAGTACTTCGAGAAGACCCCGTTCGAGAAGAACGTGGTCGTGCGCTCGGCATGCTCAACGTGTGGTACCGCAACTTCTTCAAGGTCGCCTCGCATGCCGTGCTGCCCTACGACCAGTACCTGCACCGCTTCCCGGCCTACCTGCAGCAGCTGACCATGGAATCCAACGGCAAGTCCGTGCGCTGGGACGGCACCCCCGTCACCTGCGAGACCGGCGAGATCTTCTGGGGCGAGCCCGGCACCAACGGCCAGCACGCCTTCTACCAGCTGATCCACCAGGGCACCCAGCTCATCCCGGCCGACTTCATCGCGTTCGTGAACACCCCGAACCCGACCAAGGACGGCGACCAGGACGTGCACGAGCTGTTCCTCGGCAACTACTTCGCGCAGACCAAGGCGCTCGCGTTCGGCAAGACCGCCGACGAGGTGCGCGCCGAAGGCACTGCCGAGGAGATCGTCCCGGCCCGCGTGTTCACCGGCAACCGCCCGACCACCTCGATCTTCGGCGTGGCGCTGACCCCGTTCGCCGTGGGTGAGCTGATCGCGCTCTACGAGCACATCACCTTCGTCGAGGGCACCGTGTGGGGCCTGGACTCCTACGACCAGTGGGGCGTCGAGCTGGGCAAGCAGCTCGCCAAGGAGATCACCCCGGCCATCAGCCAGGACGACGAGGCGCTCGCCGAGCAGGACGCCTCCACCCAGTCCCTGATCAAGTTCTACCGCGCGAACAGGGAGTTCTGACTAGAGTCAGAACGCTGTGCATAGCGACGTGCATGACGCTATCGCTATGCGCTGCGACGAACAGTTCACTGGACTGTTCGTCGCGAGTTCTGATTCGGACTGTCCGTCTGACTGCACTCAGGGGGCGTCGGTTCCGCATGGAATCGCCGCCCCTTTGTCATATCGCTGGCGGTATTCTGGGGGAGGGAACCGAACGTGAACGTTGCAAGGAGGCACGAATGACAGGCGCGTATCAGCCCCATATCACCGACTATCCGATGGCGCCGGCGGTCTATATGACCCGCGACATCAGTCCCGCCGGGCTGATGAAGGCCTACGAGGCGCTGGGTGCGCGGTCTCAGGGCAAGGTGGCGGTCAAACTCAGCACCGGCGAGGGCGGCAACACCCACTACCTCGATCCCAACCTCATCAAGGATCTGGTGCGGCGGCTCGACGGCACGATCGTCGAATGCAACACCGCCTACGCGGGCACGCGCGACACCTTCGACGCCCACTGGCAGACCATCAAGGAGCATGGCTTCCTGGAGATCGCGCCCGTCGACATCCAGGACGAGGAAGGCGAGATCACCCTGCCGGTCGAAGGAGGCCGCCGCATCACCGGCGACATCGTCGGCTCGCATTTCACGAACTACGACTACTACGCCGTGCTCTCGCACTTCAAAGGCCATGTGATGGGCGGCTTCGGCGGCGCGCTCAAGAACATCTCCATCGGCATCGCCTCGGCGAACGGCAAGAAACGCATCCACTCCGGCCAGGACGAGATCCTGCCCGACCATTTCGGCGGCGAGCAGGACGCCTTCCTCGAGGCGATGGCCGAGGCGTCATCCGCCGTGTTCAACGCGCTCAAAGGCAATATGCTGTTCATCAACGTGATGAACCACCTGTCCGTGGACTGCGACTGCGACGGCAATCCGCACGCGCCGCAGATGGGAGACATCGGCATCCTCGCCTCGCTCGACCCGGTCGCCGTCGACCAGGCCTGCGTCGACCGGATCTACCTCTCCGACGACAACACCGGGCCCCTGATCGAACGCATGGAAAGCCGCCACGGCATCCACACCATCGAACACGCGGCCGAACTCGGCTTCGGCAGCCGCGACTACCGTCTCATCGACCTCGACTAACAGGAGAAGATATGACATCCACGACAATCACCCGTTCCACCGCACGCCCGTTGCCCTCCGTCACCACGCAGGTGTGGGCCACGCTGCTCGCCGTCGTCGGCGCGGTCGCCCTGCCTCAGGTCTTCCACATGGCCGGCGCCTCGCTCGGACTCGGCACCGCCCTGGGCGAAACCCTGCTGCCCATGCATCTGCCGGTGCTGCTGGTCGGACTGCTCGCCGGCCCCTACGCGGGCGTCGCCGCCGGCGCGCTCGGCCCTCTGGTCAGCTTCGCGCTCTCCGGCATGCCCGGCCCGGCCATGGTGCCGTTCATGATCCTCGAACTGGCGGCCTACGGTCTGTTCGCCGGGCTCCTGCGCGGTGTGAACCTGCCGACCGTCGCCAAAGTGCTAATCGCGCAGATCGCAGGCCGAGCCGTGCGCGCCGTGGCGATCCTCGTCGCCGTGTTCGCGCTGGGCAACACCACCGTGGCCGTCGCCTCCATCTGGACGAGCGTTATCGCCGGACTGCCGGGCCTCATCCTGCAGTGGGCGCTGCTGCCGCTGATCGTATGGCTGGTGGACCGCCGCACGGCCGCAGGCCGGTAAGCGGCGCGATGTTCGCCGATATCGAACGCGCGAAGGCCGCGCTCGCCAGCGACCCCACGCTGGGCTGCGCGGCCTGCCTCGGCGTGGAGACCGTCACCGGCATGGGCCGGGGAGTCAGGCCGCTGCTGCAATGGCTGGCCAACGGTCAGGACATCCATGGATTCTCCGCCGCCGATCGTGTGGTCGGCAAGGCCGCGGCGCTGCTCTACGTCAGACTCGGCGTGGCCGCCGTGCATGGGCAGACGATGAGCGAGGCGGGACTGTCCGTGCTGCGGTCCCGCGGCATCGAGGCGAGCTATGACGCGCTGGTGCCGATGATCCTCAACCGCACCCACACCGGCATGTGTCCGATCGAGGCGTCCGTACAGTCCATCCGCACGCCCGACGAGGCCGAACCCGCCATCCGCGCCGCCGTCGCCAAGCTGATGGCATCGAATTCGTAGGATCTTCCATGCGCCGCCGAGCCGTCAAGGTTGTGCTTCGGTCGAGGAGGGCGCGTACACTGGTTCGCTGATTGTGCTGTGAGACGGGTTGCCGCATAAACCCGTCCCACACGAGGTCCAGCCGGGCGGCCTGCGAAGGCCCGACTCCCGGCGGATCGGCACCTCCCCTCGGGCGGACCCGTGGGGATGATGCAGGCGTATCGCACGGCTTCGCGCCGGGCGACGCCCCGACCTATCGCCGATATGCGGCGGCGAACGAGGAACAACAATGGTTAACGCTATTGAGGCATTTGACGCCAAGCACGTCAAGCCGGCCGAAGAGATCCCGGCCTTCCGTCCCGGCGACACCGTCGACGTGAACGTGAAGATCAAGGAAGGCAACAACTCCCGTATCCAGACCTTCACCGGCGTGGTGATCGCCCGTCAGGGCTCTGGCGTGCGCGAGACCTTCGTGGTGCGCAAGATCAGCTTCGGCACCGGTGTGGAGCGCCGCTTCCCGCTGCACTCCCCGGCGATCGACTCCATCAAGCTCGTGCGTATGGGCCGTGTGCGCCGCGCCAAGCTCTACTACCTGCGCGCCCTGCGTGGCAAGGCCGCTCGTATCGTCGAGCGTCGCGACAACTCCGCCAAGTGAGTTTGTGAAATTCAGCCCGGAGGCTTCGGCTTCCGGGCTGTTTTCATTTTCGGCGGGTATGATGGCCCACGGAAAACCTAAGCGAGCCCAATGAGGAGGGACATGCAGCCGGAGAATCCCACAGGCGACGAAACGACGCCGTCGCAGCCGAACGATGGCTCCCGCATCACCGCCGGGGCATCCCAGCCTTACATGACGCAGTCCTATGCGGCGCAATCCTCCGAATTTCAATTCCCTGAACCGCAGGCCTACGCCGACGCAATCGATACCGAAGCGCGCGACGCCCGCACCTTCCAAGTCGCCGACCACGGCGTGGACCCGACGCCGGTGCCACCGCCGGCGTCGAGCGGCCGACACGCGGCGGCGCGCGGCGACAGCTTCACCTTCCGCGACATGCTGGTCTGGTGCGGCGTCCCCATCATCATCGTGCTGCTGCTGCGCATCTTCCTCGTCGGACTGTATACGATTCCCAGCCGATCCATGATGGACACCATCGAACCCGGCGACCGCGTGCTCACCAGCAAGCTCACCCCCGGCGTCTTCGACCTGGAACGCGGCGACGTGATCGTGTTCCACGATCCGGCCAACTGGCTGAGCAGCGAGCAGAACAGCGACATCGTCGGCGACTATCTCATCAAACGTCTGATCGGTCTGCCCGGCGACGTGGTCGCCTGCGAAGGGCCAGGCGAGCCCGTCACCATCAACGGCGTGGCCATCAACGAAACCAGCTACATCCGCCCCGGCGTGGACCCCTCCAGCTTCGCGTTCAGCGTGACCGTCACCGAAGGCCATGTGTTCGTCATGGGCGACAACCGCTCCAGCTCCGCCGACTCACGCTTCCACCAGGACGACGGCTCGAACGGGCTGGTGCCCATCAGCGATGTGGTCGGCGTGGGGTTGATCCGCTACTGGCCGTTGGACCGCATCGGCCTGTTGGACGCGCATCACGAGGTGTTCGCCGACGTGTCCGACGGCGACGCGTCCGGCGGCTCATCCGATTCGGTGGATTCGGCCGATGCGTCCGTCACCATGCTTCTCGGCGTCTCCGGAGCGTCGCAATGAGCGTCTCCGTGACGCCCACGCTCGACCTGGAACGCCAGCTCGCGGCCCGCGGCTTCGACCTGATCGTAGGATTCGACGAGGTCGGCCGCGGCGCGCTCGCCGGGCCGGTGATGGTCGGCTGCGCCGCGATCTGGACGCGGGATCTGCCCGCGCTGGAGGTCCCCGCCGGCGTGGCCGATTCCAAAATGCTCACCGAACATCGCCGTGAAGCCATGTTCGACGAACTGTGCGCATGGCCGGCCGCCTATGCGGTCGGACAGGCCGGCAATACGGAAATCGACGAGTGGGGCATCACCTACGCGTTGGGTGTGGCCGCCCTGCGCGCCCTCAATCAGGTCGAACGTGACCTGGGACTCGGCGACGGCGCGGGTATGGGGGCCACCGCGCCAGCCGGTTTCGCGGATGGCTCGGCGGCCGTGGGCGTTATGGAAACCGACTCGAACGCCCCGGACGTTTCGGCTGCGCGAAACGGACGTGGCGGTCGCGACGCGTTCGGCGTCGTGGATCTGTTCGACAGGTCCAACGTGCGTGTGGGCGCGATTCTCGACGGTCCCAGCGACTACATCACCAAGGCGCTCAACACCTTCGACGCGCCGTCAGTGCCGATTCCCGCGCAGGTGACCACCAAAGTCAAGGGCGACCAGCATTGCGCCACGGTCGCCGCGGCGGCAGTGATCGCCAAGGTGACGCGTGACCGTCTGATGACCTCGATCGCGCAGGGCAATCCGCGGTACGCGCCTTACGAATGGGCCCATAACAAGGGCTATGGTTCCGCCGCGCACCGCGCCGCCATCGTCGAGCATGGCGTCACTCCTTTGCATCGCGTCAGCTGGAAACTGCGATAATCCCACCTCGGCCCGGCCGTGTGCTATGCCCTTCCGCTCCTCCAACGCGCGCAAAAGGATGGCGTTGATTGGGTCTGGGACGTATCTTCACTGTAGGAGGCGCGAGTTTGGTGTGGCCGGTTCTCCCGACGGAGCCGATTTCGCACACCAAACTCGAAAATCAATCGTTTTACTTGGGCGAGGCTCGGCGAGGCGACACACCAAACTCGAAAACCGCCTGCCATGGGGTCGTCTGGCTGCGTCATGTAACGCGGGATACACGGGGTACATGGGGCGCATGGTTGAGGATGTACAATTGTGAGCGCTCACGTTTTTTGGGTGCGGGACGCGACGGGCTCGCATTGCCGTGAGCGACGAGTACGGGCGTCGCCTGCGAGATTCGCGCAACGCCGTTCGCAAACGCATCCGTGCGATGACGCCCAGCGGGGAGGTTCGGGATATGGCAGCAAGCCGCACAACAGGCAAACGGCCTTCGATGTTCGAGGTGGCCAAACTCGCCGGTGTGAGCCATCAGACCGTTTCCCGCGTGATCAACGATTCGCCCGACGTCTCCGATGCGACGCGCGCCCGCGTGCAGGAGGCCATCAAACAACTCGGCTACCGCCCCTCGAATTCGGCGCGCGCGTTGGCCTCGCGCCGCTCGCGCACCATTGGTCTGATCGCCGGCGGCCTCAAATTCTTCGGTCCGATCTCCGCCATCACCTCCATTGAGTCGATGGCGCGCGACCACGGCCTGTTCATGTCGGTGATGATGGTGCACGAGGCCCTGTGCACGCAGGCCGACTTCAACAACCTCACCGATACGTTCAACGAGCAGAACGTGGACGCGTTCATCTTCCTGACGCCGACCGACGTGATGTTCGCCGCCGCCTGCCGCGTCAAGGTGAGCCAGCCACGCGTGATCGTCACCTCCACCCATGGGCAGATGACCGTGCGTGAGGGGCTGGGCCTGATCGCCGCGCCCGACCGCCGCCGCACCGCCCTGGTCGGCATCGACCAATGGGGGGCGATGGCCGACGTGGTGCGGCTGCTGGTCGAGTACGGGCATAAAAGCGCCGTGTATTTCGCCGGGCCCAACGAATGGCGCGACGCCCACACCCGTTTGGACGCGTGGCGCAAACTCTCCGCGGCCAGCTCCATCGACATGCGCGTGGTGCGTTGCCATACGTGGGATTCCTCCGAGGCGTACGCGCAGATGAACCATATGATCGACGAGTATGGGCGCGACGGCGTCGCCCTGCCCACGGTTGTGGTGACCGCGAACGACAGTCAGGCCGTAGGAGTCGCCCGCGCCCTGCACGAGCATGGGCTGCGTATTCCGCAGGATGTGAGTCTGGTCGGATTCGACGACATGGCCGCCATGGACAATATGTATCCGCCGCTGACCACCGTGCGTTCCGACTTCGAAGGGCTGGGCGTGGCCGCCATGCGCGAGGTGCTGCGATTGCTGGGGGAGGGCGCGGATTCGGGGTTCCTGACCAGCCAGCATGGCGTGGGGCTTATTCCCGCCGAAGTGGTCAATCGTCGTTCCCTGGGCCCCGCCCCGCGCCGGTAAATGTTTCGTTCCGCGGTGCGGTGATCGCATGGTGCGGTGATCATACTGTGTGTGGTGATCGCATGGTGCGGTCCATCGTGCGGTGTGCCCATCGTGCGGTACTTTCCATGGTGCGGTGCCTTGAAAACGTTGAAATTCCAACCCACCGCACCATGGGGTCACCGCACGATGGGCACCACCGCATGATGGACCGCACCATGTACCGCACGATGGATGGAGTGGTGATGATGTCGCGGAGGATTTGGGGATGGCGTGGGACACGACGAGGTTGTGAACGCTCACAGGAACCGGTACAATGTGTATCGGCAAGATTGTGAGCGCTAACAGGACTTCCGAGGACGGGAACTGTGAGCGCCTGAAAGAACCAGCGATCACCGCGGACGGCCGCGCGATCGACCAAAGGAGTCCACATATGGCAGCAACGGAAAACGCCGCTGAGCGGGTCGCCACCATCGCCGAGAAGATCCGCGCGGGCAAAACCTCGCTCGGCATCGAATTCGGCTCCACCCGCATCAAGGCGGTGCTCATCGACGACACCTACGCCACCATCGCCTCCGGCGACTTCGGATGGGCCAGCCACTTGGAAGACGGCCTGTGGAGCTACTCCGTCGAGGAGATCTGGACCGGTCTGCAGACCGCGTACGCCGCCATGGCCGGCGACGTCGAAAAAGCCTACGGCGAAAAGCTCACCCATGTGGGCCATATCGGCTTCTCCGCCATGATGCACGGCTACCTCGCCTTCGACGAGGCCGGCGAGCTGCTCGTGCCGTTCCGCACCTGGCAGAACACCAACACCCACGAGGCCCACGAGAAACTCTCCGAACTGTTCCAGTACAACATTCCCGAACGCTGGAGCATCGCGCACCTCTACCAGGCCGTGCTCAACAACGAGGAGCACGTCGGCAAGGTCGCCTTCTTCACCACGCTCGCCGGCTACGTGCACTGGAAGCTCACCGGCAAGAAGGTGCTCGGCGTGGGCGACGCCTCCGGCATGTTCCCCATCGACCCGACCACCCACACGTGGGAGACCGAATTCGTCAAGCAGTTCAACGCATTGCCCGAAGTCGCCGCGCAGCCGTGGACGCTCGAGGACCTGCTGCCCGAACCGCTCGTCGCCGGCACCCCCGCCGGCGAACTGACCGCCGAAGGCGCGGCCCTGCTCGACCCGACCGGCACCCTGCAGCCGGGCGTCGTGCTCGCCCCGCCGGAAGGCGACGCGGGCACCGGCATGGTCGCCACCAACTCCGTGCGCGTGCGCACCGGCAACGTCTCCGCCGGCACCTCGATCTTCGCGATGGTCGTGCTGGAGCGCAAGCTGGAACGCCTGCACCCCGAAGTCGACCTCGTCACCACCCCGGCCGGCGACCTCGCGGGCATGAGCCACGCCAACAACTTCACCTCCGACCTCAACGCCTGGGTCGGACTCTTCGGCCAGTTCGCCGAAGCGCTCGGCACCCCCGTCGACGCCGGCACCCTGTATGGCACCCTGTTCCGCGCGGCCATCGCCGACGACGTGGACCGCAACGCCGGCGGCCTCATCAACTATCCCTTCCGCGCCGGCGAATTCCTCGCCGGACTTTCCGAAGGCCGACTCGTCTTCGCCCGTGGACCGGAAGCCAACATGAACCTCGGCAACTTCATGCGCGCCCAGCTGTTCTCCGCGTTCTCCCCGGTCAAAATCGGCATGGACGTGATGACCAAGGACGAGCACGTGCAGGTCGACTCCCTCGTGGGCCACGGCGGCATCTTCACCACCCCCAAGGTCGCGCAGAAGATCCTCGCCGCCGCGTTCAACACCCCCATCAAGGTGATGGCCACCGCCGCCGAAGGCGGCGCATGGGGCATGGCCGTGCTCGCCGACTACCTGTGGCATGCTGACACCGCCCTCGACGCCTACCTCGACGAACGCGTCTTCGCCGACGCCGCCTCCACCACCGAAGCGCCCGACGCCCAGGACGTGGTCGGCTTCGAAGACTTCTTCGACCGCTTCACCAAGGGGCTGCCGATTGAACACGCCGCCATCGCCGCCATCCCGCTGGAAGAGCGGTGATGGAGTGTCATCCGCGTTGCTCCTCGGTCGACATACCTTCGTATGCCTTCCCTCAGTGCGCCTTGATGACACACGCATCACCGCCTCCCAGCGCTGGAAGAGCGCTGAACATAACTGAACAATCCAAGACATCCGCAAAAGGAAGGAACAACAATGGCAACTTTGGCTGATTACGGTCCCGAAGTGCGCGCCGAAGTCAAGCAGGTGCGCGAGATCGTCGCCACCCTGCACGACCAGCTGATCAAGTGGAACCTCGTCGTGTGGACCGCGGGCAACGTGTCCCAGCGTTTGAAAACCGCCGACCTGTTCGTGATCAAGCCCTCCGGCCTGCGCTACGAATACCTCACCCCGAGCTCCATGGTCGTGTGCGACCTCGACGGCAACGTGGTCGACGGCTCCGAAGCCCCGTCCTCCGACACCGCCTCCCATGCCTACATCTACCGCCACATGCCCGACGTGTACGGCGTGGTGCACACCCACTCCACCTACGCCACCGCCTGGGCCGCCACCGGCCAGAACGTGCCGTGCGGCCTGACCATGATGGGCGACGAGTTCGGCGGCGAAGTCCCCGTCGGCCCCTTCCGCCTCATCGGCTCCGAAGCCATCGGCGAAGGCGTCGTGGAGACGCTCAAGAAGTATCCCAAGTCCCCGGCCGTCCTCATGCAGAACCACGGTCCCTTCACCATCGGCAAGGACGCGGAAGCCGCCGTCAAAGCCGCCGCCATGACCGAAGAGGTCGCGCACACCATGTGGGCCGCCAAGCAGCTCGGCGAGATCATCCCGATCGCGCAGGAAGACATCGATAGGCTTAACGACCGCTACCAAAACGTCTACGGCCAGCATTGATCTGACGGCGCGTCCTCCGCGTTGCGGAAGGCTTGACGTACCGCCGTACGCCTGCGCCTTCCGCGCCTTGAGGCCGCGCGTCAGATCAATGCTTACAGCACTAGCCTGACGGCGATATGTCGTCATCCTGAGCGGAGGCCTTGGCCGGAGTCGAAGGATCCCAGCCATGAACTGGCATCAGATGCCTCGACTGCGCTCGGCATGACGGAATAATTCGATAACACAACACAAACAATCACAACGAAGTAAGGAACAACCCATGGCAATGGAAAATCCCTTTGAGGGCAAGGAAATCTGGTTCGGCGTCGGCTCGCAGGACCTTTACGGCGAGGAGGCGCTGCGCCAGGTGGCCGAGCAGTCCACCGAAATCGTCGACGCGCTCAACGCCACCGGCAAGATTCCGGTCAAGCTGGTGCTGAAGCCCACCCTCAAGTCCTCCGACGGCGTCAAGCAGTTCATGGTCGAAGCCTCCGCCAACCCGAACGTCATCGGCGTCATCACCTGGTGCCACACCTTCTCCCCGGCCAAGATGTGGATTCGCGGCCTCGAAGTGCTCACCAAGCCGATGCTGCAGCTCAACACCCAGCACCACATGGAGATTCCGTGGGAAACCATCGACATGGACTTCATGAACCTCAACCAGGCCGCCCACGGCGACCGTGAGTTCGGCTACATCGTCTCCCGCCTCGGCATCAACCGCAAGATCGTCGTCGGCCACTACACCGACCCCGAAGTCGCCGAGAAGATCGCCACCTGGGTCCGCGCCTGCGCCGGCTGGGACGCCTCCCAGAACATGAAGGTCATGCGCTGGGGCGACAACATGCGCAACGTGGCCGTCACCGAAGGCGACAAGACCGAAGCCGAGCGCGTGTTCGGCGCGTCCATCAACACCTGGGCCGTCAACGAGCTCGTCGCCGCCTACGAGGCCGTCAAAGACGACCAGGTCAAGGCCATCATCGAAGACTACAAGGCCAAGTACGACGTGGCTCCCGAGCTGCTCGACGCCAAGTACGACTCCCTGTTCATCGCCGCCAAGGAAGAGGCCGCGATGGTCAACATGATGCAGGCCAACGGCTGCACCGCCGGCGTCGACAACTTCGAAGACCTCGGCGCCCTGCCGCAGCTGCCCGGCGTCGGCCCGCAGCGCTTCCCCTCGGAGTACGGCTTCGGCTTCTCCGCCGAAGGCGACTGGAAGACCGCCGTCCTCGTGCGCATCGGCGCCGTCATGGGCTACGGCCTCGACGGCGGCGCCTCCCTCATGGAGGACTACTCCTACAACTTCGTGCCCGGCCATGAGCTCAACATGGGCGCCCACATGCTCGAGGTCTCCCCGTCCATCGGCACCATCGCCAAGCCCAAGCTGGAGATCCACCCGCTCGGCATCGGCGGCAAGGCCGACCCCGTGCGCCTCGTCTTCACCGGCGCGCCCAAGAAGGACGCGGTCGTCGTCTCCATGTCCGACGTGCGCGAGCGTTTCCGCCTGCTCATGAACGTCGTCGACATCGTCGAACCCGAAGGCTCCCTCAAGGCCCTGCCCTGCGCCCGCGCCCTCTGGAAGCCGCAGCCCAGCCTCAACGTCTCCGCCGAATGCTGGCTGCGCGCCGGCGGCTCCCACCACACCTGCATGACCACCTCCATCGGTCGTGAGGCCTGGGAGGACTTCGCCCGCATGGCCGGCGTCGAACTCGCCACCATCGACGCGGACACCACCCCGGCCGCGTTCGAACGCGAGCTGCAGATCAGCGAAATGTACCACCGTCTCAACAACCAGCACTGACGCACTTGCGCGATTGCGTAGCAATCGCATATAAGTGCGTGACTGGCGGAATGGGGGCAGTCCAGTGGACTGTCCCCATGGAGCTCCGTGTTGCGGTAACGGAGCGTCACCGGCACGGCAGAAGACTCGACGTACCCGACGGCTTGCGCCGTCCTTCGCGCCAAGGCGCTCACTTCGCCTATGAACTGCCCACTGGGCAGTTCAAGACGGCTCAGCGCCTTCGCCTTCTGCCGCACCGGTGCCGCACGCGTTATCTCAGTGCTCCGCACTGACGCACTTGCGCGATTGCGTGGCAATCGCATATAAGTGCGTGACTGGCGGAATGGGGACAGTCCAGTGGACTGTCCCCATGGAGCTCCGCATTGCGATAACGGAGCGTCCTTCCTCCTGTCATCCTGAGCGGAGCCTGTGGCGGAGTCGAAGGATCTCATGCGGGATTCCTCGATTCCGCTCTCAATGACGGGTGCATCGCTCTCCAACGGCGTGTGGATCGCTCGCAATGACGGGCGAATCCGTTTTGTCTGGCAGGTAAGGCGCTTTGTACGAGGCGGCGCACCGAATCACAGCGGGTGTTTGCGATATTCGTCGCGAGCGCCCGCTGCGGTGTTTTAAAGAGGTTTAGGAACCGGCATGAAGAATATGAGAAGCCTGGTGGCACTGGCGTTCGGCGCGTTCGTATGCGGCGCTGCCGAATTCGTGATGATGGGCATTCTGCCCCAGACGGCCGCCGACATGGGCGTGAGCATCCCCACCGCGGGCAACTACATCACCGCCTATGCGATCGGCGTATGCGTCGGCACGCTGATGCTGGTGTTCGGCCGTACGACCCCGCCGAAGAAACTCATCCTCATCTTCATGGTGATCGTGTTCGTGGGCAACGCGCTTTCCGCCGTCGCCCTCAACAGCGCGATGCTGATCGCCGCGCGCTTCATCGCCGGACTTCCGCACGGTGCGTTCTTCGGCGCGTCCGCGGTGATCGGCAAGAACCTCGCCGAAAAAGGCAAGGCCACCCAGGCCGTGGCCGTCATCACCACCGGACAGACCGTCTCCAACATGCTCGGCGTGCCCGCCGGCACCCTGCTCGCCGAATACGTCTCCTGGCGTGTCTCTTTCGCCATCCTCGCCGCATGGGCGGTGCTCACCATCGTGCTCGTGGCCGCATGGGTGCCGTTCGTCGTTCCGATCAAAGACGCGGGCCTGGCCGGACAGTTCAAATTCCTCAAAGCTCCCGGACCGTGGCTTATCCTCGGCGCGGTGCTGCTCGGCAACGGCGGCGTGTTCTGCTGGTGGAGCTACGTCTCGCCATGGCTGACCGGTGTGGGCGGATGGTCGAGCGCCGCCGTTCCCTTCCTGATGGCCTTGGCCGGATTCGGCATGGTGTTGGGCGGCATGGCCGGCGGCAAGGTCGCTGACCGTTGGCGTCACGCGGGGGCCGCGGGCATCGGCCAGGCCATTGGCATGATCGGCCTGCTTGGTGTGTTCCTCTTCGAAGGTGTGCAGGGGAGCGGCGGCGACGGCGCGCCCGCCGCGCAGGTCGGCACCGCACTGCTGACCTTGTGGATCGCGTTCGGCCTGTTCTTCATCAACCCGCCCCAGCAGCTGCTGATGGCCGAAGCCGGCCAAGGCGGCGGCGAACTCATCGGCGGCGCCACCGTGCAGGTCGCCTTCAACCTCGGCAATGCGATCGGATCGGCCGTCGGCGGCGCGGCCCTCAACGCCACCGCCATGGACTACCATTATCCGGCGCTGTCCGGCGTGCCTTTCACCGCCCTCGCCGTCATCCTCCTCGCCGTCTTCTCCCTACGCTATGAAGGCAAACGGCAGCAATCCTAGCGGCGCTACGAAGTCGTTGGGATATCTTCGCGATGCGGCGGATGCCGCGGATACCGGAAGGCCGCCGGTCCAATAGAGCCGTCGGCCTTCCGTCCAGTGCCGCTCCGACCATGCGGCATGCTTCAGCGTGGATGGGATGACAGTAAGCGACGATTCATCCACGGTGGGATCTCCGCCGGCGTGGACGAATTGATAGTTACCGACCATTCGTCCACGGTGACACGTCCCTCAGCGTGGATGGATTGGCAGTTGCTGACGATTCGTCCACGTTAGACATACTCACCGTGGATGGGTCGATAGTTGCCGACGATTCATCCACGGTGAGGACCCCGTCAGCGTGGGCGAGGTGACAGTCACTAACGGATCATCCACGCTAGGCGTACCCACCGTGGATGGAATGACAGACACCGACCATTCATCCACGGTGCCGCATCCCTCAGCGTGGATGGATTGGCAGTTGCTGACGATTCGTCCACGTTAGACATACTCACCGTGGACGGATTGATAGTCACTGACTATTCGTCCACGGTGACGACCCCGCTAACGTGGATGGATCGATAGTTGCTGACCATTCATCCATGGTGGCGAGTCCGTTAACGTGGATGGGTCGGCGGTTGCTGACCATTCATGCACGGTGGCACATCCGCCAACGTGGACGGATTGATAGTGACCGACGATTCATCCACGATGACGACTCCGCTAACGTGTATGAGCCGACAGTCACTGACCGTTCTTCCACGATGGCGCAGCCGTCAGCGTGGAAGAGGCGACAGTTACTAACGATTCCTCCACGGTGACGACCCCGTCAGCGTGGATGAGCCGTCAGCAGATACCGATCCCTCCACGCCGACGGTCTCCGGCGTCGCGACGACCATACGGAACTCAAGCACTTCGAAATCCCGAACGGGACACCCCTCAACCGGTCCGGTCATGGAGAGTTTGGTGTTCCGGCCCGTCGAGCAAACTCCACGTAGAACGATTGATTCGGCAGTTTGGTGTGTGAAAACGGCCGTATCCGGCGAACCCGACACACCAAACTCGTCGTCACCCCACAACCCGCCGAACAATGGGAAACCACAGGCACGCCATTGGGTTGCAATCCACCGTCAATACGTTCGAGTCCGCCGTGGTCTTGAATAGGTCGCACTATGAAAATGCCGGGCTTACCCCGGCTTCCGGAAGTCTCGCATCGCTGCCGACCTGTGCGATGAGACGTTGCCATACGCTGGTGGCCCGGTTCGTCGGATATATGAACCAGGCCACCAGTCATGCGGTTATTCGAGATCGGTTTGATTTCAGTCGTAGTACTTGATGCACTCTTCGACGAGATCCCAGAACTTCTCCACGTCGATGTCGATGGCGACGTCGGTGTTCTTGACGTCGTCGGTGAGCAGGAAGTAGTCGCAGTTGGTGCGCCCGTAGCTCTGCTCGCTGTTGATTTCGATGTCGGTGTGCATGTTCTTGACGGTCACGATGGAGGGGTCGATCAGATAAGCGACCGTGGTCGGATCATGCAGCGGGCCGCCCTCCCAGCCGAACGTCTTCTTCTGCCCCTTGTTGAAGAACGTCATCAGATCGCAGAACAGCTTGCCGGCGCGGTTGTCGTGCTTGCTCATCCGCTCGATCACGGACGGATAGCACAGCACCTTGCGGGTGATGTCGAGTCCCATCATGGTCACCTTCACGCCGCTGGAGAACACGATATGCGCGGCCTCGCCGTCGGCCCAGATGTTGAACTCCGCGGAAGGCGTGACATTGCCGAGCTGGTAGCAGCCGCCCATCAGCACGATCTGGTTGATCTTGGGGATGATGCGGGGCTCGATGCGCATCGCCATCGCGACGTTGGTCAGCGGACCCGTCGGAACCAGCGTGATGTCGCCGTCGGAGGCCATCAGGGTGTCGATGAGGTAGTTGATGGCGTGCTTGTCCTCGATGGTTTTGGTCAGTTCGTCGAACACCGGGCCGTCAAGTCCCGAATCGCCGTGCACGCGTTCCTCGACGGGCCTCGGCTCGATGACCATGGGGACGCTCATGCCCTTGTACACCGGCACGTCGATGCCGAGATACTGGCAGACGTTGAGCGCGTTGCGGGTGGTCTTCTCCAGCGACTGGTTGCCGCGCACGGTGGTGATGCCGAGCAGCTCGATGTCGGGATGGCCGGCCGCCATCAGAATCGCGACGGCGTCGTCGTGTCCGGGGTCGCAGTCGATGATGATCCTATGCTTTGCCATTACGGAACCTCCTTGTTGATAAATCGTTTTGGCAAAGACATATTAAACATCTATCCGAAAAAATGTCAACTGCGCGACACGCCGTGCGCCAACGCATAGAATGAGGTGAGGAAAGGGGCGAACATGCGAGTGACATTGAAGGACATCGCGGAGGCGACCGGCACGTCGGTGCCGACGGTATCGCTGATACTGAATGACAAACCGTTTAGGGTTTCCGAGGAGACCCGTCAGAAGGTGCTCCGCGCCGCCGAGGAGATGCATTACGTGCGCAATCAGGCGGCCCGCGATCTGCGGCAAGGCGCCAACCACACCCTCGGTCTGATCGTTCCGGACATCAGCAACGGCTTCTATTCCTCGTTCGCCAAAGGAGTGGAACGCGCCTGCCACGACGCGGGCTGGAGTCTGCTGCTCAACGACTCCGACAACGATCCGTCGCGCGAGGCGGAGTACATCGAGCTGATGTATTCCAAAAACGTGGAAGGCGTCATCCTTGCCAATGCCGCGGGCGACGAACGGAAGACCTCGGCGAGTCTGCGGACGCTTGTCTCCCGGGGCATTCCCCATGTGCTGATGGACCTTTCCGGCACGGACCAAAGCGACGCCGTGGCGGGGGACCACCATGTCGGCGGCCGGACGGCGACGGATTACTTGCTCAGGCTCGGCCATCGCCGTATCGCCTGCATCACGGGCCCCATGCATTTGGAGGGCGCGCGCAGCCGTTACGAGGGGTATCGGGAGGCGTTGTCCGCCAAAGGGGTGGAGTATGACGAATCCTTGGTGTACGAGGGGGACTACACCTACGAAACCGCCCTGCAGCTGGCCCGCATGATGGATTGGGAGGCGTTCACGGCGGTTGTCGCCTGCAATGATCTGACCGCTCTCGCCGTGTGCAAGGTCGCCGCGGAGATGGGGTATTCCATCCCCGCCGACCGATCCGTCATCGGCTATGACGACGTGCTGTTCGCCGGACTGATGACTCCGGGGCTGACGACCATGCACCAGCCCAACGAACGGATGGGCATGGACGCGGCCCGTATGCTGATGGAGCGGGTGCGCCATCCTGACCGCGAGCGTGTGGTCACCATGTACACGCCGCAGCTGGTGGTGCGGGACAGCACGGCGCCCTGCCGGTAGGGGCCTTGCTCCGCGCGGGGCCTACGCCTTGCGTCCCGCGGCTCGTCCGCTCAGGGGATGAGCCGCGGGGTGGTCCGTGGGATGAGCAGGGAGCAGGCCCAGGCGAGCGCCATGGTCGCGGCGCTGACCGCCAGGGCCGCGGCGTATCCGGTTTGGGCTCCCATCCTGTCCGCGACGCCCGCCTGCGCGCCGTACAGCAGCAGGTAGCTGATGCCGGAGGCGAGATTGAACGTGCCCGCCGTCAGTCCGGGTAGGGTGCCGGGGCTGTCGCTCGGGGAGAGTTCGACCGCCAGCGCGTTGATCATGATGTTGACGATGCCCACATACCCCAGGCCGAGCATCGCGGACAGCGCCGCGATTGAGGGTCGGCTTGGGTGCAGGGCGGCGAACACGCCGAAGCACGCGGCCAGTGATGTGAGCGCAAGTCCGGCGCGGAACACCGCAAGATATCCGTTTCGCGCGGCGAGCACGCCGGAGAGGATGGCCATGGGCATGCCCGCCAGCGCGTATGGCACCAGCGTCACGATGGTGGAATCGCCGGCGCTGAGCGCGAGGCCGGCCTGCGCGTCCTGCGCGATCGCCGGTATCAGTCCGTTCATCAGGGCGAATACGCCGATGAGGGCGATGAAGACGGTGAGGAGAAAGCCCCAGGTGCTTCGCTGGGTCAGATAGCTGGTTGGTGCGAGCGGCGATGCCGCGCGGCGTTCGATTCGCCAGAAGGCGGCGAACGCGCATGCGGCCACGAGCATCAGCGCGATCGCGGTCGATGTGGGCAGACTGCCTGAACGTAGGGCCGAGATGGCGCAAAGCAGCGTGCCGACCGCCAGGGCGAGGCAGGCCACTCCCGGCCAGTCCATGGTCGTCGCGGCGGGGATCCGGCTTTCGTCCGCGGTGGTCGCAATGGCCACGATGCCGCAGATTCCGGTGCCCGCCAAAGTCCAGAATACGGCGCGGTACCCGAATTCGGAGGCGAGCCATCCGCCCGCGATGGCATCGAGGCCGGCGATGCCTCCGTTGGTGCATGTCACCGCCGCCAGAAGAACGGCGTAGGTGCGGTCGTCCGTGACGCGCTCGCGCAGCATCAGCAGGCATAGGGAGATGATCGGGCCGGTCACGCCCTGCAGCACGCGTCCCAGCGTGAGCAGGGTGAGATTCGGCGCGGCGGCGGCGATGGCGCTGCCTATGGTCGCGACGGCCAGCATGCCGATGGTGGTGCGTTTGCGTCCGACGATGTCTCCTAATCGGGGGAGGAACAGTGAGAAGATGGCGGAGGAGGTGAAGAAGACGGTTTGCGTGTCCGCCGCCTGCGCGGCGGTGATGCCGAGTTCGGCGCTCATCGTCGGCAGGGCGGGGGAGACCATGGACGCGTTGAATTGGTACGAGAAGATGGCGAGGAACAGCGAGGCCATCAGCCCGATAAGGGCGGGGTCGGGACGGAATCCGCGATCGCGTCGCGGCGAGGGGTGCGCTGTGTGGGGCATGGGTGGGATCCTTCGGGATGGGTGTGGCTGGCCGGAGTAGTCGCGGCCATGGTTGTCGGTGGCCGGGTCGTGAAGTGGGAAGACTTTGGCTGAACTCAAGATAAAACGTTTCATCATTGATGTCAAAGATTCTTATGGGGCATTTTGTGATCTGGGTCGGCGTGTCGCGAGCATGCGATTTCCGCGGATTGGCGCATATTGGCCTAAAAACAGGGCTCCTGCACCCATCGGTGGGCGGTTTTTCCAAAAACCTACGTTTTGACATTAATGCCAAAACGATTTATCTTATTTTCTGTCACGGTACGAAGGCCGCGAAGCGGGGCCTGTGACATCGCGTTATCCGCTGAAGAAAACGAAGGAGTTTATCCATGTCGAAGTCGACATACACGATCGGAGAACCGCGATGAACGACACCGTCCGATCCTCGTCGTCCGTGCGGCGGAACGGAGGCGGCAAATCCGTCGCCTTCCTTATGGTCGCGTTCCTGACCGCCACGTTCGCGTTCCAACTCAACGCCTCCATGCTGTCGCCCGCGTTGGTGACGATGCAGGAGGAGCTGAACACCAGCGCCACTCAGATAGGCCTTTCCCAGACGGTGTTCTTCACCTCGTCGGCGCTGTTCTCGTTGTTCCTTCCCCGCCTGGCCGATCTCGTCGGACGCAAGAAGGTGCTGCTGGGCATGCTGCTGGCCACGGTCTGCGGATGCAGCGTCGCCGCGCTGGCGCCCAACGTGCCGGTTCTGCTGCTCGGCCGGTTGCTCCAAGGCACGGCCGGGCCGATCGTGACCCTGTGCATGATCATGCTGCATGTGAGGGTCCCCGACGAAAAGCAATACACCAAGCTTATGGCCATCATCACATCCGTCAACGGCGGCATCGCCGGCGTCGACGCCATCGCGGGCGGATGGATCGCCGGCACGTGGGGATACCGTCCGATCTTCTGGGTTATGGCGGGCATCGGACTGTTGTCCACGATTCTGGTCGCCATCGTCGCCGATGAGAGCAAAGCCGAGGAGTCGAACGAGCGTATGGATTGGCCGGGCGTGCTGTTCCTGGTGCTCGCGGTGGGCACGGCCCTTACCGCCGTGAATTCGATGCAGCGCATCACCGAGGCGAACTGGCTGCTGATCGGCGTGCTGCTGGCGGTCGCGGCCGTGGCGTTCGTCGTGTTCTGGAACATCGAGAAGCGCAGCAGCCATCCGATGTCGCCGATCCATTACATCAAACAGCGCCGCACATGGGGGCTGCTGCTCACCGCCCTGCTGACCCTCACTGGCGTGTTCGCGATTATGAACGGCGTGGTGCCCGCCATCGCGCAGGACGCCGAGGCTGGCGCGGGCATCTCGGCAAGCGTGTCCTCGTTCGTGACGCTCACTCCGTACGCCATCATCGGCTTGGTGTTCGGTCCGATCTCCGGAGTGCTCGCCACCAAATTCGGGTATCGCAAGGTGCTGCGCTGCGGTCTCGTCGTGAGCGTGGCGGCCGCGGTGTTCGGCGTGTTCGTCGCACACTCGCCCAGCGCTGTCGGACTGCTGGCCATGTCGCTGGCCATGGGCGTGGGCTACGCCGGCACCGCCAACATCATGCTCAACGGTCTGGGCATAGTGCTTTCGCCCAAAGACAATCCGGGCTACCTGCCGGGCTTCAACGCCGGGGCGTTCAATCTGGGAGCGGGCATCAGCTATACGATTCTGTACGGCATTATGGATGCGTTCACTGAATCCTCGGGCGCGACCGCCGGATACACGGCCAGTATGATCGGCGGCGCCGTGATTCTGCTCCTCGCGCTGCTCAGCTCCTTCCTGATTCCCAAACCGGAGTCCGACGTGGCGTAGGCGCCGGACGATAAGGCGGGCCGGTCGATCGCATCGAGATGATGACGATCGGCCGGCCCGCCTTGCGTTATGCGGCGTCTCCGTCCGGTCGCCGCCCGAGCGCGTTCGTCAGCGCTTGTCGCCGTAGATCTGGGTGGCGATCGTTTCGGCGAAGACGCGGTTCACGGCGGGACGCACCACCTTCAGCGAAGGCGTCAGGCACTTGTTCTCATTGGTGAACTGCGTGCCCAGCACCACGAACTTGCGCACGGATTCGGCGCGCGAAACGGCCGCGTTGGCGCGGTCCACATAGGTCTGGATCTCCTCGTGCACCGCCGCGTTCGTCGCCAGACGGTCCACCGGCGTATCCACGGACAGGCCGTGCGCGGCCAGCCACATCGGCAGGCTCTCCGGGTCGAGCGTGACCAGCGCGCCGATGAACGGACGCGCGTCGCCCACCACCACGCAATGCTCCACGATCGGGCATTTGACGATCTCCTCCTCCAGCGGGATGGGGGAGACGTTCTTGCCGCCGGCCGTGATGATGATGTCCTTCTTACGGCCCGTGATGGCGAGACGGCCCTCGTCGTCCAGCGACCCCAGATCGCCGGTTTTCAGCCAGCCGTCCTCAGTGAAGGTCTCGGCCGTCTTCTCGGGCAGATTATGGTATCCGACGAACACGTTCGCGCCCTTGACCTGCACTTCGCCGTCCTCGCTGATGCGCACCGACGAGCCGGGCGCGGGCTGGCCCACGGTGCCGATTTTGTTGTCGGACGCGCGGGTCACGGTGAACGGGGCGGCGGTTTCGGTCATGCCATAGCCCTGGATCATCGGCAGTCCGATGCCGGCGTAGAAATGCGCCAGATCCGGGTCGAGCGGCGCGCCGCCGCACGCCACGAACTTGATGTTCGGGCCCAACGCGCCGCGCACCGTGCGGTAGACCAGCGTCTCGTAGGTCGCGCGTTCGGCGATCTCGCGGGCGGTGTGCGCCTCGCCGTTCTGCTCCTTGCGGCTCCACGCGCGCGCGGCCGCCACGGCCTTGGCGAACAGACGGCCTTTCATGCCCATGCCGGCCTTGTGCGTGGCGGCGTTGTACACCTTCTCGAACACGCGCGGCACGCCGAGCAGATAGGTCGGGCGGAAGGAGCGCAGGTCGGGCAGCAGCGAGCGGGTGTCGGGCAGATAGCCCACCACACCCGTATCGGAGCCGATCGAACAATACTGGATATAACGGGCGAAGCAGTGGGCGAGCGGCAGGAACAGCAGCAGACGCGGGAGCCCCTCGCAGATCATCTCAGGCAGGCACTCATAGCCGGCGCGCACGATGGACAGGAAGTTGCGGTGGGTGAGCTCGGCTCCCTTCGGCGCGCCCGTGGAACCGGAGGTGTAGACGATGGTGGCGAGGTCGTCGGCATGCACCGAGGCGATGCGCTCCTCGAGCTCCTCGTCGGAGACGGACACGCCCATGCCTTCCAGCGCGCCGAGCGCGTTGCCGTCCATCATGAGGATCTGGCGCAGCGCGGGGCAACGGTCGCGTACGGAGTCGAGGCGGTCGAAGCGCTCGCGGTCGTCGGCGATCGCGAGACGGACCGTGGAGTCGTTGAGGATGCGCTCCGCCTGCGCGGCGGAATCGGTGTCGTAGATCGGCACGTTCACCGCGCCCACGGCGGCCAGCGCGAAGTCGAGCACGCCCCATTCGAAGCGGGTGGACGAGAACAGGGTCACCGCATCGCCCTTTTCGATGCCGAAGGCGATGAAGCCCTTCGCCGCGGCACGCACCAGACGGGAGAATTCGCCGGTGGTCACGTCCTGCCAGCGGCCCGGTCCCAGCTTCTTCGAGGCGATCACCGTGTCTTCGCCGGTGCGGGCGATGCGTTCGGTGAGCAGGGAGTACAGCGTTTCGTCGTCACGCACCTCGATGGTGCCGGGAGTGGTGTATTCGGTCAGCATTCGTGCACATATCCGTTCTGCGAACGTGGCCTTCATGGGTTTGCGGCCACACTATCGCTTAGGTTACGCGGCCGTAGCCGTGCGCGGCTTTGTGGCCTCCATCAAAAAGGCCCCGCTCCTTTTGTCCGCCGATACAAACGTGGGATGACCTGTGCTGGGTGCCGGCGAAGCCTGCGCTTGGCGATGCGTGGGATGCGGGAGCGGCGTGGTTGGGTGGAATTGTGGCAGCGGGTGGTGGGGCGTGTGGATGGATTTGTTTGAGGATGAGGCTGGCTGAGGCTGAGGCTTGGGCGCGGGACTTGTCGGTGGGAGCGCGGTCTTCGATAAGACGCTATAGGTTTTGCTTATTGCCGGAATATGGGCGCGCCGCGTGTCATGATACGGGCGCGCTTTAGCATGTGGGAGGACGGTCGGCGCGTGGAGGGCACGACGCCGGCGTCGTATGCGATGCCGAGGCGCGGCACTGTGCGCCCGCGGCACTTACGGCACGTCATGGAAGGGAAGAGAACATGGCCGAGAACCGCAACGAACTCAACAAGAACCTCGCTCAGATGCTCAAAGGCGGTGTGATCATGGATGTGACCACACCCGAACAGGCGCGCATCGCCGAGGACGCCGGCGCATGCGCGGTGATGGCGCTGGAACGTATTCCGGCCGACATCCGCGCCGCGGGAGGCGTGAGCCGCATGAGCGATCCCGCCATGATCAAAGGCATCCAGGAGACCGTGTCCATTCCGGTGATGGCGAAGGTTCGCATCGGGCACGTCGCCGAGGCGCGCATCCTGCAGGCCATCGAAATCGACTACATCGACGAGTCCGAAGTGCTCTCCCCGGCCGACGACGTCTACCACATCGACAAAACCCAGTTCGACGTGCCGTTCGTGTGCGGCGCGAAGAACCTCGGCGAGGCGCTGCGCCGTGTGGCCGAAGGCGCGTCCATGATCCGCACCAAGGGCGAGCCCGGCACCGGCGACGTGATCCAGGCCGTGCGCCACATGCGCACCATGAACAAGCAGATCCGCGAACTCGTGGGGCTTCGCGACGACGAACTGTTCGAGGCCGCCAAACAGCTGGCCGTGCCGGTGGAACTCGCCCGCTATGTGCACGACAACGGCCGTCTGCCGGTCGTCAACTTCGCCGCCGGCGGCGTCGCCACTCCGGCCGACGCGGCCCTGATGATGGAGCTCGGCGCCGAAGGTGTGTTCGTCGGATCCGGCATCTTCAAATCCGGCGACCCGGCCAAGCGCGCGGCCGCCATCGTGCAGGCCACCGCCAACTGGCAGGACGCGGACCTGCTCGCCCGCCTGAGCGAAAACCTCGGCGAGGCGATGGTCGGCATCAACGAAGACGAAATCGAAACCATCATGGCGGCGCGTGGCGAATGAGCCGCTGAGCGGTGACCTGCTTGCGGTGACCCGCTTGGCAGGTCACCGCGCGAGGCGGCCGAAGAGGAAGCCCAGTGGGCTTCCGTGCCGCCGGAGCCATCCTTATAACAAAACCCACTCCGTACGAATCGTAGATTTCCGTTCCGCGACGACATGAGATGAGATCCCTCGACTCCGGCCTGACGGCCTCCACTCAGGATGACGAAGAGAGTCCGTATCCGCATCGCGCGAGGTGGGCAGCATGATGAGATCCTTCGACTCCGGCCTGACGGCCTCCGCTCAGGATGACGAGATGGACTTGCCTAGGCTGCGGAGAGACGTGCTTGCTCGGGATGGCAGGCCCTCTTCCTCGTCATGCTGAGCGGAGCGTAGCGGAGTCGAAGCATCTCACACCGAAGGCGGGAGTAAGTCTTCCAAAGAAGGGAATGAGAGAAGCACACATGGTCGTAGCAGTCGAATACATCAGTAAAGAGGCGTCCGACGACGTCGAAAACGCCACCCACGGCGTGACCGGCATCCTCGCCGTGCAGGGCGCGTTCGCCGAACACGCCGCCATGCTCGACAGGCTCGGCGCGCCGTGGAAGCTGCTGCGCGCCGCCGACGACTTCGACGGCTCCATCGATCGGGTGATCCTGCCCGGCGGCGAAAGCACCACGCAGGGCAAGCTGCTGCGTTCGACCGGCCTGTTCGAGAAAGTGGCCGCGCATATCGCCGCCGGCAAGCCCGTGTTCGGCACCTGCGCCGGCATGATCCTGCTCGCCGACCGCCTGGAGAACGACGACAACGTGTATTTCGCCGCGCTCGACGCCACCGTGCGCCGCAACGCCTACGGCCGTCAGCTCGGCTCCTTCGCCGCCACCGCCGACTTCGGCGAGGTGCGGGACTTCCCGCTCGTGTTCATCCGCGGCCCCTACGTCGTCTCGGTCGGCCCACGCGCCCAGGTCATGACCGAGGTGAACGGCAATGTGGTGGGCCTCAAACAGGGTAATATCCTCGCCACCGCCTTCCACCCCGAACTCACCGACGACACCCGCATCCACGAGCTCTTCCTCAGCCTGTAGAAAAGCGCGCGAGCTCGAAGGTCAATCCGGCCACGGAACTCGCAAGGCGACGACGCCGCATGCGAAAAGTCGAACGAATCCCTTGCCACGGGTATGCGCGGGCCGCTAAGGTGACAGGTGGCTAGGCGCGAACAGGCGCGCCGACGGTTCGCTGAGAGGTTCGCATGTTCGACAAACGACTGTTTCAGGTGGCGCCCGGCATCGGACGGCTGATCGCCGGCAAAGTGCTGTGCATGTGGATCGGCCTGCTGGCCAATATCGTGTTCGTGGGCACGTTGGTCATGATGCTGTCCGCCATGGTCCTCGCCGCCGATCCGCACTCCTTCGCCTGTGATGCCGCAGCCGGCACCGACTGCTCGACCAATCTTTTCGGCATCGCGGCCGTGGGCGTGCTGCCCGGCGATATGATGCTGTACGCGGGCGTCCTCATCGCCTGCGCGCTGGTGCGCTACATCACCACCCGTCTCGCAGCCCGTTGCGGCACCGAAGCCGCCGAACGCGTCAAGCTCGGCCTGCGCGAGCGGCTCTACCGCAAGATGCTCGCGCTCGGCCCCTCCTACTCCTCGCGCGTGAAAACCGCCGACGTGGTGCAGTCCGCCGGCGAAGGCGTCGAACAGATCCAATCCTTCTTCGAACTCTTCCTGCCGCAGTTGTTCTATGCGATCCTTGCGCCGATCACCTTGTTCGCCGTGATCGCGCCGCTGAACATGCCCACCGCCGTGACCCTGCTGGTCTGCGCGCCCCTGATCGTGATCGTCGTCGGATTGGTCGCCATGAGCGCCTCCCGAGCGTTCAAAAAGTATTGGGGGCGCTACACCGATATGGGCGCCGCCTTCCTCGACAACCTGCAAGGCCTGGAAACCCTCAAAACCTTCGACGCCGACGCGCAGGCCGCCGAACGCATGGATGAGAAGGCCGAATCCTTCCGCGTGATGACCATGCGCGTGCTGCAAATCCAACTGCGCTCGCTGGCCGCCATGGACGCGGTCGCCTACGGCGGCACCGCGGCCGGCATCGGCGTGGCCCTCTGGCAGTACGCCGGTTCGGATGGATCCGCCGCCGGGCAGACGCAGGGCGCGCTCTCCTCGCTGCTGCCGTTCACCGTAGGGGCGTCGCTCTCCCTTGCGGGCGTGCTGCTGATCGTGCTGCTGTCCGCCGACTTCTTCATCCCCCTGCGCCAGCTCGGCTCCTACTTCCATGTGGCGATGAACGGCATGACCTCCACCAAGCGTATCTTCGCGCTTCTCGACGCGCCCGAACCCGCGCATGGCACGCTCGACCTGCCGTTCGACGCGGCCGGCACCGCACATGAATCCACCAAAGCGGAGCATCATTCCGCGTCCGCGTTCGACATTGAATTCTCCGACGTCTCCTACGCGTATCCCGCCTCGGAATCCGTCCGTCCCAACGACGGGGACAAGTCCGGCAAGCCTGAGAATTCCGACAAATCCGATAAGTCCGGCGGACAAGCCGGTACGGCAGTCTCCGATGCGTCGGACTCCACGCCCGCCAAAGCGCTCTCCGACGTCTCCTTCGCCGCTCGCCCCGGCCAACTCACCGCCATCGTCGGCGTCTCCGGCTCCGGCAAATCGACCGCGGCGGCCCTACTTGCCGGCCAAATCACCGGATACGACGGTTCGATCAGCATCGCCGGCATGGAACTCGCCGACCTGAACGCGGCCTCGCTCACCCGCGCGGTCACCTTGGTCGGCGCGCGCAGCCACCTTTTCGCCGGAAGCCTGCGTGAGAACCTGCTGATGGCCGACCCCGCCGCCGATGACGACCGGCTCTGGGAGGCCTTGGAGCGCGCCCGCGTGGCCGACTTCGTACGCGCGCAACCGGCCGGATTGGACATGCCTATCGCCGCCGACTCCGCGAACCTGTCCGGCGGCCAGCGCCAGCGCATCGCCATCGCCCGTGCCTTGCTGCACAACAGCGCCATCATGGTGTTCGACGAGGCGACCAGCAGCGTGGACGTGGAAAGTGAGGCGCTGATCCTCGCCTCAATCCGTGAACTCGCCGACCGTGGCGCAACGGTCATTATGATCACGCATCGCATGGCCAACGCCGTCGAAGCCGACCGGATCGTCGTGTTCTCCCATGGCGCGGCCGTCGAAACCGGCACGCACGCCGAACTCATCGCCGCCGACGGCGCCTACGCCACGCTGCACCACACGCAGCAAGCCATCGAATCCGTCTCCAATCCCGCCCGTCACGCCGACCGGAACCTCATGGACCGGCGGTATGAGCCCGCGGACGCAACGGCTGACCCTGCACCAACATCACCGGCCGCGGTGCCGGAATCGATGCCGGCATCAGCATCGGCATCGACCGCAAGCCGATCCGCAACCATCGGCACGTCCGCCGTCAACGCGACATCCGCCGTCGCATCGCCCGAAGACGCAGAAGTGTCCGACGCCGCAACCTCCCGCGGCGGCCAACAACCCGATGAACCGAACACGCCGACGGAAAGCACCTTCCATCTCGTCTCGCGTCTGCTCAAGGAGGCCACGCCGCTCGCGCATCTGATGACGGCCGCGGTCGTCTCCGGAACCGTCGGCCATCTCGCCGCCACCTTCCTGCCGGTGTTCGGCGTAATCGCCGCGTTCGCGCTCGCCGGCAATCCCGTGTGGGGGATGGGCGTCGCGCCCGCCGTCATCGCCATGGTGGTGTGCGCGCTGCTGCGTGGCCTGATGCGCTACGTCGAGCAGTATCTCAACCACAACGTCGCCTTCCGTCTGCTCGCCCTGTTCCGCTCCAAAGCGTTCGCCGCGCTGCGCCGCCTCGCCCCCGCGAAGCTCGCCGGCAAAGGCAAGGGCGATCTGATCGCGTTGGTCACCACCGACGTGGAACTGCTGGAGATCTTCTTCGCGCACACGATCTCGCCGGTCGCGATCGCCGTGGCGACCAGCGTGGTGTACGCGCTCGTCCTGCTCACGCTCAGCCCGTGGCTCGCGCTGCTGCTTGTCGTCTCGCATCTGATCATCGGCGTGGTCGTGCCGCGCTTCTTCGCCACCGGCGTGCAGAACCTCGGCCCCACCATCCGCCGCCAATCCTCCTCGCTGGACGACGCGGTGCTCGACGATATGCGCGGCCTCGACGAGATCATCCGCTTCGGCCGCGGCGAGAGCCGGGTGGCCGGCATTGTGGAACGCACCAAGGCGTTGTGGGCCGAGCATGCGCATCTGAGCCGCGTCAACGCCGGATTCGCCGGCATCGGCGGCGTGCTGGTGCTGGTGCTGACCGCGGCCGCGGCGGCTGTGGCGATCGCCGAGGCCACCGTCGAGCCGACGAACATCCCCGCATTGGTGACGGCGGTCGTGCTCCTGTCCAGCTCGTTCGGACCGACTCTGGCCCTGAGCGCGCTGCCTGCGAATCTCACGCAGACCTTCGCCTCCGCGCGCCGCCTGTTCGCGCTGATGGACGAAGCGCCGGCCGTATCGGAAACCGGTCTCGAATCGCCGGCCTATACGGGCATGGCGATGGAACATGTCGACTTCGCCTACGAGTCCGGGGCGGGGGAGAAGGTGCTCGACGATTTCGGCATGGAGGTGCCGCGCTACGGCGTGCTGGGCGTGCAGGGCCCGTCCGGCCGGGGCAAGTCCACCACATTGAAGCTGCTGATGCGCTATTGGGATCCGCAGGGTGGTCGGGTAGCCTTGTCCGGCACGGCGTTGCCGCAGGTCGACGCGCATCACCGCCGCCGCGTGCAAACCATGATGAGTCAGGAAACCCACCTCTTCGACGGCACCATCCGCGAAAACCTGCTGATCGCCCTTCCTGAAGGAATTGAAGGGGCCGAAGGAGTCGACGGGGCCAATGGGGCCGAGGGGGCCGACGGCATGCTGCGCGAGGCTCTGCGCAAGGCTTCGGTACTGGATTTGGTCGACTCATTGCCCGAGGGTCTTGACACGCAGGTGGGGGAGTTGGGTGACCGCCTGTCCGAGGGAGAGCGCCAGCGCATCGGTTTGGCGCGCATTTTCCTGCGTGACGCCGACCTGGTGTTGTTCGACGAGCCGACCAGTCGCCTGGACGCGCTGAACGAAGCCGTGATCCTCCAGTCGATCAACGATCTAGCGCGTCCTAATGCTTGTGAGCGCAGGATCGACAGGGATGGCACTGAAAACGCGCATGGTGTTGAAGGTGCGCACGGTGCTGAAGGTGCGTGTGGTGCTGAACATGCGCACGGCACAAACGACGAGAGTGTTTCGGAGGGCATGGGCAACCCGTCCGGCAAAGCCGTCGTATTGGTCTCGCACAGGGAATCCGCCATGCGCATCGCAGACACCGTACTGACAATGTAATCCCACGCATCACCGACACCGTGCTGTCGATGTAATCCCGTGCTCTGCCAACACTGTGTTGGCGGAACAATCCGTCTACTCGTCATCCCGGGCAGAACGTTTCCCTCTTTTGTCATGCTGAGCGGAGCGCAGCGGAGTCGAAGCATCTCTCGTGAATGGCGACGGAGATCTTTCGACTGCGGGCTGAAGCCCTTCGCTCTAGGATGACGTTGATAATGGTTATTTGTCATGCTGAGCGGAGCGTAGCGGAGTCGAAGCATCTCATACGTCCGATACTGGTATATCTGCGTTACGGGCAGTGTTCAAGGGGCTTTGCATAGGTTGATCTGCGTTACTGGTAGTGCCCATACGCGCTGAGGCCGTATATGATCCGCGGAATACCGGGCCTGTTAGAAGCGATATGGCCGATATGGCACCACCCGTAACGCAGATCGACCTCCGCAGACCTCCAAATCCACTACCCGTAACGCAGATAGGTTCTTGCGGGCCGCGAATCAGATAGGTTCTTGTGGACTGGAAGTGTCGAGTGCCGGCAAGATCGCAAGGACTTTTACGAGGTCATGATTGGTTCCTGTGGGCTGCGAATTGCGGGGTGCGGGAGGCTGTTTTTCTTTGGAAACTCAGGCGTGTCGAGGAGTGTTTGACAGATTGGTACACGGGTGTATCATAGAGAGCAATGGTACACGGATGTACCAACGGGGAAAGGCCCCAATAACCAAACAGCATCGCTTACTGGACGCGGTGGCAACGGAAGCCGTCGCAAGGCCGGTCGGGCGGCGCAAGTGAAGGAGAGCAACATGCGCAACGGTAAGAAGATCGTCGCCGCAACGGCCGCCGCGGCGACCCTTGTGGGTATGGCCGCCTGCGGTTCCAGCAACGGAGCGGGGGATGCCGACGCCTCGAATGGCGATGCCGCCACTGAAATCGTCATCTGGGGCTGGGATTCCGGCAACGTCATCAACGACGTGATTGAGGCCTTCGAAGAGGAGAACCCCGATATCACCGTCAAATTCAACAACACCGGCACCGCGGCCGACACCCAGACCGCTTTGAGCAACGCCGTGCAGGCCGGCAACGGCGCTCCCGACGCCGTGATGCTTGAGGATCCCACCGTCACCCAGTTCGCGGTGACCGGCGACCTGGTGGATCTGAGCCAGTTCGGCGCCGACGAGTACGCGGACGACTTCACCGCCGGTCCGTGGAACAAGGTGCAGTACGACGGCAAGCCCTATGCTCTGCCGATTGACTGCGGTCCTGAAATGTTCTTCTACAACAAGGCCGTGTTCGACGAGGCCGGCGTGAACGCCGAAGACATCAAGACGTGGGACGACTATTACGAGGCCGCCAAGAAGATTCGCGCCATCGGCTCCTACATCACCAACAACGCGGGCAGCTCCATGGAATACCAGCCCTTCACCGCGCAGGTGTGGCAGGCCGGCGCGCAGCCTTGGAAGGTCGATGGGGAGAACATCACCATCGATATGACCGAAGACGAGGGAATGCAGCGTTACATCGAGTTCCAGCAGAAACTCATCGATGAGGACCTCATCGACACGAAGACCCAGAACTGGTCCGACGACTGGAACCGCGAGCTCAACGACGGCACCCTCGCCTCGCTCACCATCGGTGGCTGGATGCCCATCAACCTGATCAACGGTGCTCCCGACCAGGCCGGCAACTGGCGTGTGACCACCATGCCGCAGTGGGAGGAAGGCCAGTCGATCGGCGCCGAGGACGGTGGCTCCGCATGGGCCATCACCACGCAGTCCGACAAGCAGGAAGCCGCCTATAGGTGGGTCGAGTACATCACCCATGGCAACGGTGCCGTGCTCAACTCCCAGACCGGTACGCTGTCTTGCCTGAAGTCCATCCTGAACTCCGACGAATTCACCGATGCGGACTCCAATAAGGAGACCAACGACTACTTCGGCGGGCAGAATGTGAACGAGATCCTCGCCGAAGCGGCCCAGGCCGATGTCACCGAATTCCAGTATCTGCCGTACAACCCGTACGCGCAGTCCACCTTCGGCGATCAGATCTCCAGGGCCTACAACAAGGAGATCACTCTCGAAGAGGCCTTCGCCAACTATGCCAAAGCTCTCGCGGACAACGGCGAACAGCAGGGCTACACCGTCACCCTCAAGGGCTGATACGTCGACGGCCCATCGAGATCAACCGATTTCTCATAACGCGTAGCAGCGGAAGGCGGGTTTCCACCCCGCGTGGGACCCGCCTTCGTCATGCCTCGCAGCTCCACCCCCACACCTCATCCGAAAGAGACAAGTCATGACCGCACAGACCTCGGCGGCGACGGCGCCGGAAATCCCCGTCAACAAGCACAAGCGCGACTGGCGCGGCTGGAAGTTCATGGGACCGTTCGCCGTGGTGTTCGTATTCGTGTTCATCATCCCGATCGTCTACGCCATCTACATCAGCTTCTTCAAGCGGCAGATGGTCGGCGGCACCAAATTCGTCGGCATCGAGAACTATGCGCGTCTGTTCGTCGACTCGCAGTTCTGGAGTTCGGTCGGCCGTGTGGCCCTGTTCACGGTGGTGCAGGTGCCGATCATGCTGTTCCTGGCCGCCGCGATGGCGCTCGCCCTCGACTCGATGAAACTGCACGGCACGAAGTTCTTCCGCATCTCGACCTTCCTGCCCTACGCGGTGCCGGCCGTGGTCTCGACGATGGTCTGGGGTTTCGTGTACGGCGCGAAATACGGTCTGGTCGGCTCTCTCAACGACCTGCTCGGTACCAATATCGACGTGCTCAGCCCCGATGTGCTGCTCGCCGCCATCGTGAACATCAACACATGGGAATTCACCGGCTACAACATGCTGATCTTCTACTCGTCGCTCTCCACCATTCCGCACAGCCTCTATGAGGCCGCCAGCATCGACGGCGCGAGCGAATGGCAGATCGTGCGCAAGATCAAGCTGCCCGAGCTCAAGGGTTCGCTGGCGATCACGGTGATCTTCTCGATCATCGGCTCGTTCCAGCTATTCAACGAACCGAGCGTTCTGCAGAACATGGTTCCGGGCAACGCGATCACCACGTACTACACGCCGAACATGTACGCCTACAACCTGAGCTTCAGCGGCAACCAGTCGAATTACGCCGCCGCGCTGGCCATCACCATGGCGGTGATCACCATGGCCATCGCCTATGTCGTGCAGCTCAAGAGCATGAAGGAGCAGATGAAATGACCGACCTCAAAGCACAGGAAAAGGCCGCGAAAAAGGCCGAGAAGGCGCGTCAAAAGCGCATCGCCCAAGACGAGAAGGCCGAGCGCAAGCGTTTCGCGAAGAACGGATTCTCCAATCCGGCGAATCCTACCCGCTCCGTCGCGCTGACCGCGGTGTGCGCGATCTTCGCCGTGTACTGCCTCTTCCCCTTCGTGTACCTCATGATCAACGCCACCAAGACGCAGGCGGACTTCACCTCCACCTTCGGCCTCGGATTCGGCAGAACCTTCGCCCTGTGGGACAACATCGCCACGGTGTTCACCTACCAGGACGGCATCTTCGCCCGCTGGTTTTTGAACACGATCCTCTATGTGGTGTTGGGCGCGGGCGGCGCGACCCTGCTGGCCATCATGGGCGGCTACGCGCTGGCCAAATTCCGCTTCCCCGGCCGCAAGGCCTGCTTCGTGATCATCATCGGCGCGATCAGCGTGCCCGGCATCGCACTGGCGGTCCCGCAGTTCCTCCTGTTCGCCAAGCTCGGGCTCACCAACACCCCCGCTTCGATGATCATCCCCAGCCTCGTCTCCACCTTCGGCCTGTACCTCATGTGGATCTTCTCCGACCAGGCCGTGCCGGACGAACTGCTTGAGGCCGCCCGTGTGGACGGCGCCGGCGAATGGCGCACCTTCTGGCAGATCAGCCTGCCCCTGCTCGCGCCCGGCATCGTCACCACCGCTTTGTTCGCCATCGTGGCCACGTGGAACAACTACTTCCTGCCGTTGATCATGCTTAAGGATTCCGACTGGTATCCGCTGACGATCGGTCTGAACCAGTGGAAGGACCAGGCCTCGACCGCCGGCGGTCAGGCGATCCAGAACCTGGTGATCACCGGCTCGCTGATCACCATCATTCCTCTGGTCATCGCGTTCCTCATGCTGCAGAAGTACTGGCAGTCCGGCCTCGCCGCCGGCGCGGTCAAGGAGTAAGGCTCCGTAGGGGAGACAAACAAAGGACGGGACTTATGCGTCGAGAATTTCGTTGGCCGCGACTGCTCACGCCGAACGGCGGCGGCATCGCCTACGGTGGGGACTACAACCCCGACCAATGGCCGGAATCCGTGTGGAATGAGGACATCGAACTGATGCGTCGCGCCCACGTGAACACCGTGGCGCTCGCCATCTTCAGCTGGAGCCGCATCCAGCCGCGCGAGGACGAGTGGGATTTCGACTGGCTCGACCGCATCATCGCCAAGCTCGGCGAGGCCGGCATCGCCGTCGACCTCGCCTCCGCCACGGCCAGCGCGCCGATGTGGCTGTACGAACGGCATCCCGAGGTGCTGCCGCGCGACAGATTCGGCCATGTGGTCAATCCCGGCTCGCGTCAGTCGTGGAGCCCCACCAGCCCGGTGTTCAAAGAGTACGCGCTGGCCATGTGCCGCCGGCTCGCCGAGCGCTATGGGGATAATCCCACCGTCACCGCCTGGCATATCGGCAACGAGTACGGCTGGAACAACCGTCACGACTATTCCGACAGCGCGCAGGCCGCCTTCCGCGACTGGTGCGAGCGCCGCTACGGTTCCGTCGAGGCACTGAACGACGCGTGGGGCACCGCCTTCTGGTCGCAGCATGTGAACTCCTTCAGCGAAGTGCTGATTCCGCGCCACATGGGCGGCGACTCCATGGTCAACCCCGCCCAACAGCTCGATTTCGAGCGCTTCGGCAACGATATGCTGCTCGACTTCTACAAGGCCGAACGCGACGCCATCGAGGCGATCTGCCCAGACAAGCCGTTCACCACGAATTTCATGGTATCCACCGACCAGTGCGTCATGGATTACGCGCAATGGAGCGACGAGGTGGATTTCGTCTCCAACGACCATTACTTCCACGAGGGCGAGTCCCATCTCGACGAGCTCGCCTGTTCGGACGCGTTGATGGGAGGTCTCGCCCAAGGCAAGCCATGGTATGTGATGGAGCATTCCACCTCCGGTGTGCAATGGAAGCCGCTGAACGCCCGAAAGCGCCACGGCGAGCTGGTGCGTGACGCGCTGGCTCATGTGGCGTTCGGCGCGGATGCGATCAATTTCTTCCAATGGCGGCAGTCGCGTTCCGGCGCGGAGGCCTTCCATTCCGCGATGGTGCCGCATGCGGGCGCCGACAGCGCGCTGTTTCGCGAGGTGTGCGAGCTGGGGGAGAGTCTGCAGGCGCTGTCCGATGCGGGAATACAGGGGAGCGAGATGGAGCGTTCGCGCGCGGCCATCCTCTTCCACGCCGATTCCGAATGGGCCACGCGCAGCGAGACCCTGCCGACGATGAAGCTCAACCACTGGCATGACGTGCGCGACTGGTACCGCGCGTTCCTCGATGCGGGCCTGCGCGCCGACGTGACGCCCCTGCGCGACGATTGGAGCGGATACGACATCATCGTGCTGCCCACCGTGCTGGTGCTTTCGGACGCGGATGCGCGCCGCATCGCCGAGTTCGCCGCATCCGGAGGCACGGTGGTGGTCGGATACGCCACCGGTCTGGTCGACGAATCCTTCCGCGTCGGATTGGGCGGATATCCGGGCGCGGGCGGCGGCCTGCTGCGCGACGTGCTCGGCGTGCGCACGGAGGAGTTCAATATCGTGGGCGATGAGGCGCAAGGCGAGGCTTCCGCGGTGGGATTGTCCAACGGCGCGTGCAGCCGACTGTGGCAGAGCGTCGCCACGGTCGCTGATGGGGAGGCCGACGATGTCGCGGTGCTCGCCACCTATGAGGGTGAGGGGGCCGAGGATTGGGAGTTGGGCGGCATGCCGGCGCTCACCCGCCATGCGTACGGTGCCGGCGTGGGCTATTACGTCGGTTGCGACCTGCGGCGTGAGGATATCGCCCGCTTCGTCGAAGCCGAGTTCGGCGATGCCTCGATTCGGGCAGACAGCCGCCTGATGCACACCAGACGTATCGGCGTCGACGAAAACGGAAACAGGGTGGCCTTCGATTTCTACCTCAACCGCGGACCGAAGAAGCCGGTGAACGTGCCGGAATTCACAGGCGTTCCGCTGGTCGAACACCGCTGCGCGCCGGTTGCCGGCGTCGCGCATGGCCGTGTGCTTCAGCGCAATGGTGTGCTGATCACACGTCAGCGGCTAGACTAACAAGGAGTGCATCAAGCGGCCGGAGGTGAGGGTATGACAGCGCAGGGAGGCAACGGCAGGCGCGTGACGCTTCGCGACGTGGCGCGCGAGGCCGGCGTCTCGTTGAAAACCGCGTCCAATGTGATCAACGGCTCCGGGCGTATGGCGGAGAAAACCCGCCTTCGTGTGCAGCAGGTGATCGACGAACTGGGATACCAGGTCAATGTCGCCGCCCGCAACCTCAGCCGCGACCACACCGGCTTCATCACCCTCGCCGTGCCCAGCCTCACCCCGCCGTACCTGGCCGAACTGGCCAACCGGGTGATCGACGAGGCCCGCAAGCGCGACTATTCCGTCTACGTCACCACCTACGCCGAAGGATCGGCGAAAGGCGCCCGCGCGCTGCTGGAATCCTTCAACAACACCGTCTCCGACGGCATGATCCTCTCCATGAGCGAGGTCGAAAAACTCGATCCCGAAGATTTGGATGTGAACTTTCCCTTGGTGGTGGTCGGCGCGCGCACCACATGGGGGCGGGCCGACCACGTGACGCCCGACGACGTGCAGGCCGCAAGCGAGGCGACCCGCTATCTGTTCTCGCATGGCGTGCGCTCGCTGGCCGTGGTGGGCGCGCGAGAGGATTACGACGAGGCCGAGGCGCTGCGGGCCATCGAAGGCAACGCGCAGCTGCGTCTGCGCGGCGTGGTGGAGGAGTGCCTGCGTGAGGGGTGTTCGCTGGATTCTCGTCTGGTGGGCAACACCGGGCAGGATTGGACCATCGGTTCGGGGGCGAAGGTGACGCAGCGGCTGATCGACTCGGGAGTGCCCTTCGATGGCATCGTCGCGTTCAACGACCAGCTGGCGATCGGTGCGGTTTCCGCATTGAAGGCCAATGGCGTGGAGATTCCCGAACAGGTGCAGGTGATCGGTTTCGACAACATCGAAGAGGCGGCGTACCTGCAGATTCCTCTGACCACGATGGATTCGCGGCTCGACTGGACCGCGCCCACCGCGGTGGAGCGCATCCTCGCGCGCATCGGCGGCGAGGAGTTGTCCGCCGAACGCCTCACTACCCCCTCACGCGTGATCGAACGCAGCACCACCCGATAGCGTTTGCCTCATTGTCGTTTGGCGCATCCGCTCTGTTTGACGTAACTGTGGTACACAGTTGCACCAAAATAATTTCCGTGATATGCTTACGGTGTTGGTATACAGGTGTACCAACTGTAATTACTGGATTTTTCAGCACAATGATCGGTGCTGTGATTGGATGAGCGGGTGGTCCACTCACCTTGAATCCAAATCCAGAGAATCGCAAATCACAGATGATTCGGAGAGCATAATGATTCAGTCTCGACGACTACTCGCGGCGCTGACGGCTGCCGTCACGACGCTGGGCTTGGGTGTTGCCCCGGCCATGGCGGAGGATGCGGCTGTCGAAACGGCGGTCGCGACGGACGGGCTTATCGCCGCATACGACTTCGCCGATGGCGAAGGACAGTCGCTGAAAGACATCAGTGGCCATGGCAACGACGGAACGGTGGAGGGCTCCCCGATCTGGGGGCGCGGCATTCTATCCTTCGACGGCGGCAATTACGTCAAACTGCCGGATGGCTTGTTGGAAGGGAAGACCGCGGCGACGGTGAGCATCATGGCGAAACCGGACGCGACGGCCAAATCGCGAAACAACTTCCTGTGGAATCTGGGAGGAGACGGCGACGCCTCCACAGGGCAGTTCTTCGTCAGTGCCAACGGAGACAGAGCCGTGATCTCCTCCACCAACTGGAGCGACGAGCAGGCAGTGGACGGTCTGGGGCTTACCGCCGACGTTTGGAAGCAGGTGACCGTCACCATCGAACCAAGCGAGAGCGAGGGCGCTTCGACGCTGACGGCCTACGTCGACGGTGAGCAGGTGGGAGCCTCGGTCGAATCCACGGTGGGCATCGCCGACCTGAAGGCGCACACCAGCAACTACATCGCCAAATCCGCGTATAAAAACGACAAGCTGTTCACCGGTGACGTCAGCAATATGCGAATCTACGACAGGGCGCTCAGCGCGGATGAGGTGCGCGCGGTCGCGCAGGCGGACGCCGTGGAAGTGTTCGCCGAATCACAGCTGAGCGACGAGGAGAAGGTCGCCGCCGACAAAGAGGCGTTGACGGTGGCTGACGCACTGTACGAGGATATGGAACTTCCCTCGACGGGCAACAACGGATCGTCCATCACATGGAGCGTCGAGCCCTCCGAAGCGCTGTCCCTGACGACGGATGGGGGAGTGGCGAAGGCCGTGGTGTCGCGCCAGGATGCCGATGTGACGGTGACGCTGACCGCCACCATCGCCAGCGGCGAGGTCTCCTCGAATAAGGAGTTCATCGTCACCGTCAAGGCGCAGGGCGAGGAGGAACCCACCAGCGCGTATCTGTTTGCGCATTTCACCGGCGACGAGTTGAAATCCACCGACGAACAGATCTACTTCGCGGTCAGCGAGGACGGCGTCTCATGGACCGACACCAAAAAAGACGGCTATCCCGCGCTGATGAGCGACCTCGGCGAACAAGGCGTGCGCGACCCCTACATTCTGCGCGGACACGACGGCACGTTCACCCTACTGGCCACCGATCTGAGCATCTACGAACGAGACGGCAATTGGTCCGGGACCGTGGACGACGCCAGCACCCAACTCATCGTCTGGCAATCCGACGATCTGGTGCACTGGAGCGAGCCGTGGACGCTGGATGTGGCCAGCGACATCACCAATATCGCCACCGGAGCGACGGAGGCAGGCGGCGACGCGTGGGCACCGGAAGCCGTATGGGATGAGGAGAACCAACAGTATGTGGTGTTCTTCGCGGTCGGCGACGATCCCGGCGACGAATTCGGCGTGGTTAAAGACGCCGAAGGCAATATCACCTCGCGATCCCAGAACGTGTATTACGTGACCACAACGGATTTCAAAACGGCGTCCAAGCCGGTGAAGTGGATCGACTACACCAATCCCATGCTGGATTCCTCCGTGCTCAAGGTGGGTGACTGGTGGTATCGGGCAACGGGATCCGGCACCATTTTCATGGAACGCAGCAAGGACCTGTACGCCGTGGCCAAAGGCGACAGCCCGACCGAGAACCTCAATGCGGAAGGCGGATGGGAATTCGTCGGTTGGTTGAACAACTATCAGAACACTGCCGGTTCCGGCGCGCAGACGATGCTCAATACCACCATTGGCTTGGAAGGCGGCGAGCTGTTCCTGTACAACGAGAGCGATTGGGCGGCCGGCGGCGACGGCGAGAGCGTGCCGACCTATGGCGTGATGGCCGACCGTTTCGCCAACAAGCAGGGTTACGTGCCGTACGTGACCACCGATCTATCGGACGGAACCGGTGCCGCTTGGTCGAAGGGCGCGAATATTGATTTCGGCTCGTTGAAGAAGAGGCATGGCTCGATTCTGCCGATCACCCAAAGCGAATACACGCGCATTATGGCGGCATACGTCGGTTCGGAATCCAGCACGACGCTTCAGTCGATCACCGTTGCCGGCGCGGCCGTGGATATGAACGCCGCCGCGGAAGAGGGTGGTGCGACCGTCGAACTCGCGCAGGACGTGAGCTTCGACGCGGGCGCCGATGTGGTGGTCCGCACCTCCCAGCCGCAACAATCCGCCGAAGTCGACTATGACGCGACCACGGGAACATTGCGTGTGGACGTCACCTCGGAGAACCGTCTGGCCCAGCGCTCCTACGTGATCGCCGTGCGGCAGAACGGGCAGCCTCCGGTCGTCGATCCGGATCCGGATCCTGATCCGGTCGATCCGGAACCGGTGCGGGCGGATATCAACGTACAAAGAATCGAAGGCCTCTCCGACGACTTCATCGGCGGCGGAGACATCTCGTCGATGCTGTCGCTGGAGGAAAGCGGAGTCGTGTTCAAAGACGCCGACGGCAACGCCGGAGACCTGTTCGCGCTGATGAAAGCCGGCGGCATGAACTACGTGCGTCTGCGTGTGTGGAACGATCCCTACACCGCGGACGGGCAGGGCTACGGCGGCGGCAACGTGGACGTGGACCGCGCCATCACCATGGGCAAGCGCGCCACCGAAGCCGGGCTGAAAGTGCTGGTCGATTTCCACTACTCCGACTTCTGGGCGGATCCCAGCAAACAGCAGGCGCCGAAAGCCTGGGAATCCTTCGAGGGCGACGCCGATAAGACCGCCGACGCCGTGTACGAGTACACGGTGGAAAGCCTGAACAAGTTCAAGGAAGCCGGCGTGGACGTCGGCATGGTGCAGATCGGCAACGAGACCACGGCGAAGATCGCGGGCGTCACGGGATGGGCCGGTATGTCGAAGGTGTTCAACGCGGGCTCCCGCGCCGTTCGTGAAACGCTTCCGGATGCCAAGGTGGTGCTGCATTTCACCAATCCGGATCGTGTGGGCAGCTATGCCAACTTCGCCAAGTGGCTCAACGACAACCAAGTGGACTACGACGTGTTCGCCAGCTCGTACTATCCGTTCTGGCATGGCACGACCGAGAATCTGACCAACGTGCTCAAGCAGGTGGCCTCCACCTATAAGAAGGACGTGATGGTCGTGGAAACGTCGTGGGCCTACACGTTGGAGGACGGTGATGACGACAGCAACACGGTTCCCAAGAAGGTTTCGGCCACGGAGCTGAAGAAATACGACATCAGCCCGCAAGGTCAGGCCGACGCCATCCATGACGTCGCGGAAGCCGTCAACAACGTCGGTGACAACGACGGCGACGGCGAAAACGACGGTCTGGGCGTGTTCTACTGGGAGCCCGCTTGGCTGCCGGTCGGTACCGGAGGCAAGGGCAACGCGGAACTTGTGGAGCTGTGGAACGCCTATGGCGCAGGCTGGGCAACCGAAGCCGCAGGCGAATACGATCCGGCCGACGCCGGCAAGTATTGGGGCGGTACGGGCGTCGACAACCAGGCGCTGTTCGATTTCGACGGCAAGGCGCTGCCTTCGTTGAACATCTTCTCCTACCTGCATACGGGAGCTGCCACCGAGCACGTGTTCTCCTCGATCACGCCGGTGGAGATCTCCGCCGCGGACACGGACTCCATCGAAGCCATCAAGGCGATGCTTCCCGCCGAGGTGACCGCCGAGTATACGGATGGGGTGGATGAAACCGAATCCGTCACCTGGCAGTCCGATGCGCTCGACTGGATCCGGGGCGCCGGGACCTATGCCATCACCGGCACCACAACCGCCGGCCATGAGGCCACCGCCACCATCACCGTGGTCGACACCGCAACCATGAACCGTGTGACGGACGGCAGTTTCGAGGATTCGGCGAACGATGGCGCGTGGGCCATCACCGGCACCTCCGGCGCCGCATCCATCAAAGCGCAGAACCCCTCCGACGGACAGCGTGCGTTGTGCTTCTGGTACGGTTCGGCCTTCGAGTTCTCCGCCTCACGCACCATCTCCGGTTTGGAACCCGGCGAATACACGCTGACCGCCAAAAGCGAGGGCGCGTACGTCGGAGGCAACGCCGAAAGCAATCCGTTGACGCTCTCCGGCAAAGGCGACGCCGACGAGGCCGCCGTCACGGCGACACTGGGCCTGACCGCATGGAACGATTGGCATTCCGCTTCGGCGACCGTCACCGTGGGAGAGGAAGGCAGCGTGGAGATCTCCATCGGCGGATCGTTCGGAGCCGGCGATTGGGGTTCGATCGATGAGGTCTCTCTGGTCAAGAAAACCGAAAGCCACACCAAACCCGACTCGACCACATTGGACGAAGCCGTCAAACGCGCCCAAGACGTGGATCGCGACGCCTACACCAGCGAGTCCCTGTCGCTGCTCGACCAGGCGGTGATGGCAGCCAAGGTGCTGCTTGCCGGCAGCACCTACACCGAACAGGACATCGCGGATGTTGCGAAGCTGATCGACGATGCCATCGCGGGCCTGTCCGGCGAGCGGCTGGCCAATATCACGGTCGACCCGCATAAAACCGAATATCAGGTGGGCGACGAGATCGCGGTCGACGATCTTGACGTTACCGGCGTGTACGCCGCGGGCGCGGGCACGGTGGAGCTGACGGCCGACGACTACACGCTGTCGTACGACTTCTCCAAGCCCTCGGATGCGGCTACGGTTACGGTGACGCTCAAGGCCGACACCAGCATCACGGAAAGCTACACGGTCGTCGTGAAAGAGGCCACGACGGATCCCGACCCCGAGCCGAGCCCAGACCCCGATCCGGCTCCTGAACCTGAGCCGGATCCGTCTCCGGACCCTGAGCCCGAACCCGAGCCGGATCCGACTCCCGGCCCTGGTGATGGTGACGGGTCGGAATCGGGTGCGGGTTCTGACGGCGAGCCTTCGCAGGACGGTGGTTCGGATGGTCCGTCCGTCGCCGTCACCGGTGCGGGCGTGGCCGCGCTCGCGGCCGTGGTGATGTTGTGCGCCGTCGGTGCCGTGGTCGCGTTCGTCGTGCGGCGCCGTGCCTGATCTCGAATAGTTCGACACGGCACGGCAGCGGGGCGTGCGCGACCTAGACAACGAGCCGTGCCTGATTTCGGATAGTCCGATATGACATGGGGCTGCGGGAGCTACGAAACCCGCGGCCCCATCGTCATGTCGAACGGCCCAACCTGTTGGGCCAAGCGGATTGCCAAACGCCCGTCATGCTGAGCGGAGCGTAGCGGAGTCGAAGCATCTCTTAGTGGCAGAGATCCTTCGACTCCGGGCTACGCCCTCCGCTCGGGATGACGAGGCGCAGAGGCCTGCGCCTTGCCGCTTAAGGCAGCAAAGTGCCTCCGCTCAGGATGGCGCGAACCCCTACTGCTTCTTATTGACGATGAGCTTGTCGAGGAAGTCGAGCACGGTGTCGATGGCCTGGTCTTCGCGGGCGCGGTCCTCCGCGCTCTGCTCCGGTTCGTCGGCCTCCTGCGAGATGGACGACTCCTTGGCCTTGCGGAGGATCTCCAAGGCCGCTTCGGCTTCGGCCAAACGTTCCACATCGATCGAAATCGTGGCGGCGTCCACCATGTTCTCATCCACCTCCATGGTGGAGGAATCGTCATCGGACCGCCGGGTCGTGTGATGCAGTTTCGGTTCGACGATCGACGCGTTCACCGTATGCGCCACACGTTCGGCGTGCCAGCGCTCCTCTTCGGCCAATCGCGCGGTCTCCTGGGCGTTGGCCAACGCGGCCGCCTGATTCTCCAACTCGAACAGCTGCTTATGCGCGCGGACGCGCTCGCGTTCGGCCTGCTCGATCACACCCATCGCCTGCATGCGTTCGTTCTCCACACGCGCCAGCGTGATCTCCGCCCAACGGATCTGCGCGCCGGCGGACGCCAGCGCCATGCGGGCCGAAGCCATGGGCGTGCGCGGCTGCCAATCGTATTCGATATCCTCCAGCATGCGGTCCATCGTTTCCGGAACCAACGTGATCACGCCGATCAGGCAGATCAGGTTGCAGATGGCGAACAGGAAGAACGTGCCCCTGCCTCCCCAGCGTTCGAACATCAGCGGCGTGAACTGGCCGATGGCCCAATTCGTGGCCAGCAGGAACGCCGTGCAGATGCCGGTGGCGCGTCCACGCAGGAATGTGGGGAATAATTCGGGAATCATGATCCACGGAATCGGCCCCATCGAGAACGCGAACGACGCGGTGAACAGCATCACCGCCACCAGCGTGAGCGTCTGGTCGCCGATCAGATACGCGTAGCTGATCAGCAGCGCGAATACGGCCATCAATGCCGAACCGATCGCCATCAGGCGTTTGCGCCCCACCGCGTCGATCAGATACATGCCGATCACGGTGAACACCAGCTCCACGCCGCCCACGCAGGAGGCCGCCAAAAACTCGGTGTTGTCGCCGAAGCCCAGATGTTTGAACATCGTCGGACCGTAGTAGGAGATCGCGTTCATGCCGACGAGCTGGTTGCCGATCGCCAGGAAGATGCCGATTCCCAACGCCTTGCGCAGGCCGGGGCGGAACAGGTCGAGGAAGGAGGCGTTGAGCTCGCGTTCGCGCACCACCGACTCGTGGATGACCTCCACCTGCTCGCGGGCGCGCGTGGTGCCGAGAATATGCTCCAGCACCTGGAAACCCTCATCCTCGCGGCCCTGCTGGATCAGGAAACGCGGGGATTCCGGCACGACCAGCATCGCGATGAAGAACACGGCCGCCGGCACCGCGCCGAGGCCCAGCATCCAACGCCAGCCCCACTCCACATTCCAAAACAGGGAGCCGTTCTCGGCGATGAAATAGTTGATCACATTCGTCAGGAAGATGCCGCAAATGGCCAACAGCTGGAACGAGAACGCCAATGTTCCGCGGATGCTGGTGGGGGCCGACTCCGTGATGTAGGTCACGGCCAACGCGGTCGCCAGACCGATGCCCACGCCGCCGACGATGCGCGCGATGATGAGGTCGAACGGCGAGAACGTGAACGCGCTCCACAACGCCGCCACGAAGAAGAAGGCCGCGCCGGCCAGCAGGATGCGGCGGCGGCCGAACCTGTCGGACAGGAATCCCGCCATCGCCGCGCCGACCACGCCGCCGATCATAATCGACGAGATCACCAGTCCTTGCAGCATGGTGGACAGATGGTAGCGGTGCTGCAGAAAATCGATCGCGCCGGAGATCGACACGGTGTCATAGCCATAAAGAAGGCCCGCCAGACCGGCGCTGAGCGCCAGGCCGAACGTGTACCGTCCGGTGCCACGCGGCTGCACGCGATTGCCTAACGGGTTGCTGTGTTTCGAAACCGCCTGAAACCTTCCCGCCATCGCTCTTCCTCTCAAACGCTCAACGGGGAACATGACCATCCTAGCCGCTTCGGGCGGGTTCGTCACGCGGCGTCTTATCGTATGTTGCCTTATTTTTCGGCAAGCGGACGGCAAACGGCCGGACGGCGGGCGGACGGCGGACGGACGACGGTCGCATGTGAGCCGCGTATATCGCGTGCGGGACGTACTCTGAACACAGCATCGAAGGAGGAACCATGACCGACGACCAGACCGCAGCGACCACCCCCGCCATCCCGTCCATCGCGCTCTCCGACGGCAACCGGATCCCGCAGATCGGCCTCGGCGTGCTGCGCATCGACGACGAAGGCGTGGCGCCCGTGATCGAAACCGCGCTGGAAGCCGGCTACCGGCATATCGACGGCGCCGCCGGATACAACAACGAAGCCGGCGTGGGCCGCGCGCTCGCCGCCACCGGCTACAACGCCGGCGAAGCCCGCCGGAGCCTATGGGTCACCACCAAACTGCGCGACTCGCAGCAGGGCTACGATTCGGCTCTTAAAGCCTTCGACGACTCCCTGAGCCTGCTGCGGCTCGACTACGTGGACATGTACATGCTGCATTGGCCCACCCCCTTCGACTGGCGCAGCGGCGAAACGTGGAAGGCCTTCGCGCGCCTGCGTGAGGAAGGCCGCGTGCGCACGCTCGGCGTATGCAACTTCCTGCCCGAACATCTTGAGCGTCTGCACGATGAGACCGGCGAATGGCCCGCCGTGAACCAGATCGAACTGCACCCCACATGGCAGCAGCGCGACGTGGCCGCCTTCTGCAAAGAGCATGGCATCGCGGTGGAGGCGTATTCCCCGATGGCGCGCGGCGCGGATCTGGCGGCCGGCGACGGCGCGATCGAGCGCATCGCCGAAGCGCACGGCGTCTCCCCGGCGCAGGTGATTCTGCGCTGGCATGTGGAGAACGGCACGATTATCATCCCCAAGTCCGTGCACGCCGAACGCCAGCGCGAGAACCTCGACCTGTTCTCCTTCGCGCTCACCGCCGACGAGCATGCCGCGATCGACGCGCTCGACGGACCCACCCGCGCCGGCCATGACCCGCTCACCTTCACCTATGCGTGACGGCGGATACGCCATGCGGTGGGCGTGGAGGCATGATGGCGCGTAGAACGCATTTCAGGAAGCGACGATTCAACGCGTCGAACCCTTTGGAGCGCGTGCTGATCCTGCTGGTGATCGCCGCGATGGTGGGCGTCGGCATCGGCCTGGGACTGCCGATGTTCAGCCCCACCGTGTCCAAAATCACCGGCGGATACACGGCCACCGGAGACGCCGCCGACACGCTCGCCACACTCGTTGTGGACGACCAACCCGACTCGTCCGGCTACGACCGCGACCTGTTCGGATTCCGTGAGACCGACGACGACGGCAACGGCTGCGACGTGCGCGAGGACGTGCTGGCGCGCGACCTGACCGACGTGGTCTATAAATATCCGGGCAGTTGCAAAGTGCAATCCGGCACGCTTGACGACCCCTACACCGGCGAAACGATCCAGTTCGTACGCGGTGTGGACACGAGCGCGCTGGTGCAGATCGACCACGTGGTGGCGTTGGCGAACGCGTGGCAGTCCGGAGCCCGCGATTGGACCACCGCCGAACGGTATCGTTTCGGCAACGATTCGTACAACCTGCTGCCGGTGGACGGCACCGCCAACCAGGACAAAGGCTCCGCGTCCGCCGCCTACTGGCTGCCCACGAACGGCGACTACCGCTGCTCATACGTGGCCCGCCAAATCGGCGTGAAAGCCAAATACCAGCTCACCGTGACCTCCAAGGAGAAGGACGCCATGCTCACCGTGCTCCACTCCTGCCCCGGCCAGCCCGTTCCCGAATCCTGAAGCGCTGTCTCATATTGGAGCCAGCGCTTTGTCCGCCAGCGGTTCGATGTCCGGAGGGGTGTCCGTTTGGCTCTGTCTTGCTCATTTCTATCCGCGCGTTTTCCATGCGGAGAATAACTCGTCAGAGCCGCCCACCCGCGCCGTTTCGTAAATTTCGGTTGTGCTCGTAACCGCTATTCCTCAAACTCTCATAACTCGTATTTTTCCAAATCTTGCGAACGCCGTTCTCTGAATCCTGCCTATGGAGTTCGGATCTCGTCTGTGAGGTTCGGTCCCTATTCGTCAGCTTCACCCTTTTGGCGTTGCGCACGCAGTGATATCGAGTTTGGTGTGTCCGACTTCGAAGAGGCGCGTGGGTAAAACGTTTGATTCTCGAGTTTGGTGTGGGGAAAACGCCTTCTCTCCCAATCCGGACACACCAAACTCGAACCCCGCCTCTGTCAGAGGTGGGAAGTGGGTTGTGTTCGCAGTCGTTCCGCAACGCCACAGCGATCACCCGTCCTGTCCGAGGGCGGGTGATCGGGGCTGTCTGCCCCGGTGCGGCTTGCGTCGAAGTCAGGCGTTTTTACGTATCAGGGGTTCGATGGTTGGAATGCCTTCGGCTTCGGCCTTTTTCAAGTCATACGTGGATTGCAGATTCATCCAGAAATGAGGTCCGGTTCCCAATGCCATGCCCAGCAGCAGCGACATGCGTGCGGTGATCGCGCGACGCCCATGAATGATGTCGCTGATCGCGGACTGCGATACGCCGATGGATTTGGCTAATCGGTAATGAGAGATGCCCAGTGGCGAAAGAAACTCCTCTTCGAGAATCTCTCCCGGGGTGGAGAGCAAGTCCGTCATGGCGACGCCAGCTGTTTCGTTGGCGCTTGCCGGCGAGTCATGTGCGGGGCTCATGCTCTTGGTGTTGTCACTGACAACGCTCGTTGTCTCGTCAGTGGTAGTCGACGAATCGAACATCGGTGGCCTCCTTCCTGTCCCATCGAAACACCAGCCGCCATTGCCTATTGACGCGGACGCTGTAATGGCTGGCCAGGTCTCCGGATAACTCCTCGAAACGGTTGCCAGGCGGGGTCCGTAACGCTTGGGGGTACTCAGCAGCGTCAAGCATCTGCAGTTTTCTCATCAGCGTTCGTGCCACGCCTTGCGGATATTGGGATGGGATGATTCCCGATTCCCAAAATCGTTCCAGTCGTTTATCTGCGAACCGCATTAATACTACCGCCTTACAGAAGTATTGACAATTATTGGGTGTGGCAACCGGCTTGATTGCCTTATTCTGGTCGATTGAGGATGTCTCAGGTTGGAGAATCCGAGCTTTGCTCATTCCGGTCTTCCAACCGTTTTCGGTCTCCATTTCCTCTCCTGGTTTTTGTCTCTTCGGACGCCGAAAGAGCTGATGTCGAGTTTGGTGTGGCCGGCTTCGAAGGGGCGTCTGGGTAAAACGTTTGATTCTCGAGTTCGGTGTGGGGAAAACGCCTTCTCTCCCAATCCGGACACACCAAACTCGAACCCCGCCTCTGTCAGATAATTTCCTCGAGCAAGTATCGGCAAACTCCGGTTAATTTCGGTGGTAGCCGCATGTGCAATGCCTTGGCGACGCTGCGTGCCAGATCAAGTTTCGCCTCAGCGCTGCTCAGATCCTTTGCGGTGGCGCAGATCACGGCCCATCCCATGTCTCTTAGATGCCTTTGCTTAATGTTGTCTTGTCGATATTGGTGTTTGTCGGTGCGATGTTGGTCGCCCTGATATTCAATGCAAACCTTCTGATCGGGAAACGCCATATCCAGCAGCCAGATATGGTCACCGGCGTCGTCGTAGACGGCGTGGTTCACCTCCATGTCTGGCAGTCCATGCTGTCTTAACACCAAACGAGTCCGTGTCTCCTGCGAGGAGTCGGTATCCTCCTTCATGAGCCGCAACGCCTTCTTGCATTTCTGCTTTCCCCAGAACAGGCCGGATTCCGCCAAAAGTATGACAAAATCGTTTCTCTCACACAACTTCATACGCTTGTCCCGCCGCGTCAACGAATCCGCGAGCACGACAAGCTCGCTGAGCGTCAGATACTGCGCCATCTGCGCCCACGCCACCGCTGGTGGTACGCATTGCACATCTCCCACGATATAAGGCTGGTCAAGTCCTGCGCCGTTGCTCCACCGCAGACGTTTGATGCCTTGTTGCTGGTAGCGGGCGTTGTTGTTCCTTACCGCCACGTGAAGCGCGTTCGTTGAGAGACGAGTCTGCTTTGGCAATTCCGCGCCAAGCAACGCCAAAGCGGTGATGTGGCTGTAGATGAGAGGCTTCTCCCTCTCCTGATTGGCTTGGTTGCATCGCTCCTGCATACGTCGTGATTCCTCTTGAAGCGCGCCGTATGCGATGTCGTTATGCACTCGTTCCACGAAGGCTTCGCTACCCTCGCTCATAGTCGTATTGTTCATGCGCCTTACGCTAGAGGGGTGTACCCGCTCATCGCAACCCGCTTGTTGGAAATGGTGGATAAGTGGAATAACTTTCGTTTATTCACATCAATTCAGCTCAATGTGGATAACTTCAGAGGCGTTGTTTCGTCGAGCGTTCCAATCGGTTTCATCGCTTGCTCCGGTTTGATCGACCGTTTGGTCGTGGTTGACTCATACCGACTCGACATGAGAAACGAAGATGTTTCCCACCCTTGTTGTTCCGGGATCGTTTCAGTTTCCTTCGATTCTCCGGTCCGTTCGTCTGATCTGGTTGCCTTGTTGAGATTTGCCCCACGCCGGTTCATTCAAAACGTGGGCTGCTAGGCCGTTCCGGCTTACCTATCCGTCGTGGTTCGTCTTGTCTTATCCCGTTCATTGTGGTCTTCTGGACATCGAATGCGGGGCGATATCGAGTTTGGTGTGTCCAGCTTCGGAGAGGTGTTTGGGTAAAACGTTTGATTCTCGAGTTTGGTGTGGGGAAAACGCCTTCTCTCCCAATCCGGACACACCAAACTCGAATTCCGCCCTGTCGGAGAGCGAGGAGAGCGGGGCGTGGGTTATTTGCCGCGGTGCGCTTCGTGTTGGGCTCGGGCGCGGGCCAAGGCGCGATGGGTCAGGTCTCTCGTCGAACCGGCGCCGTCGCCCTTGACTCCGAACAGCACGAGCACCACCATGCACAACACCAGGAAGGCGCTGATGCGCAGCGCCCACTGCACGCCGAAGATGTTCGCGGCCGCATAGGTTTCCGCGCCGCCGCCCAACGCCGCGTGGCGCATGTCGGTGAACGTCTCCATAAGAATCACCAGCACGGGCGCGCCCACGGCACCCGCGATCTGCCTCGCCGTATTGGTCACGGCCGACCCGGCCGACACCTCCGAAGGCTCCAGGCAGTTCAACGACCATGTGGTGATGGGCATCAGCACGAAGCCCATGCCGATCTGCCGCACGAACTGCCAGATCGACACCCACCAGATCCACGAATCCGCGCTGACGGTGCTCATCATGGCGGTTCCGAACAGCAGGGTGATCGATCCGATGAGCGCCACCGGCCGCGCGCCGAGCCGGTCGAGCGTTTTGCCGCCGAGAAACTGCGAGATGGCCTGTCCGAGTGCGCCGGGCAGCATGATGAGGCCGCTCATGGTGGCCGAATACCCGCGGTCGTCTTGAATGTACAACGGCATGATCACCATGATCGAGCTGAACGCGAAGAACGACAGCGACGCGCACAGCGTGCCGATGGTGAACGACCGGTTCCTCAGCACGCCCAAATCCAGCAGGGGAGGCTGGGTGGCTTTGGCCCGTGCGATGGCTTCGGCGCTTGGAGCCGTGCCTGTGCCGTCATCGACTGCGACGCCCATTTTGGCGCGCGCCACGAACCGCGCCGCCTCGTTGAAGCGCCGCGCCCCACGCACCTGCCGCAGTACGAACCATACGATGCCACCCAATCCGATGATCATGGGCGCCCACACCATCGGATGCGCGACGTCGTAGGATTCGATGTTCGTGAATCCGAACATCAGCCCGCCGAATCCGAAGATCGACAGTCCCACGGAGAAGAAGTCCGCTTTGGCGTTCTTGTCGTTCGCGCCGAAGTTGCGCAGCCACAGCGTGGCCACGATCAGCGAGACGCCGCCGATGATGGTGAGCGTCAGGAAGATGGAGCGCCAGCCGTTCATATCGGTCTGCCACCCGCCGATGGTCGGTCCGATGGCGGGGGCCACGCTCATGGCCATGCCGACCGTGCCCATGGCCATGCCGCGCCGCGACAGCGGATAGATGGAGAAGACGGTGATCTGCAGGACCGGCCACATCACGCCGGTGCCGACCGCTTCGAGCAGTCGCCCGAACAGCACGAGCGCGAAGGAGGATCCAAGCCACGCCAGCAGCGAGCCGATGGTGAACACCGCCATGGACGCGATGACGATCTGGCGGGTGGAGAACCGCCGGGTGAGAAACGCGGTCAGCGGCACCATCACGCCCATCACGAGCTGGAAGATGGAGGTGAGCCACTGCCCGGTGGTCACGGAGATGCCGAATTCGGAGACGATGGTCGGCAGGGCGGCGCTCAACTGCAATTGCGTGAAGTTGCCGACGAAGGTGATGAATGTAAGTATGGCGATGGAGATGAAGGCGGCCTTCGTAAGGTGTCCGTTCCTATACGAATCCTCTTGGGTCAGCACGGTGTTGCTGCGTGTTGTGCTTATGGCTCCGGCCATTCGTTCTGCATCTTCTTCCTGCCGTCGGCGCGCCCCGTCTAGGCTTGCGGCGACGCGAACACTTTACGCCCACCTGTGCCCATCCGTCCGGTTTCCGTCCGATTCCGTTCGAGGGTTTCGGTCCGGTTCCGTTTAGTCTCGCCCGATGATTTCGTTTGACTTCGCCCCATCCATCGTGCGGGCCGATGTTTGCGTGGATTGTTGCCTGGTTTGTTGTTCTTGGAATGGATGTTCCGATAGTTGATGTCAGATCATCCACGCTGAGGGATATGCAAACGCCAACAGTTCTAATCCGTGCAACGGTCTGCTCACAATGGCTCCAGTCTCGTCCTTTTCAAGTGTATATCCGACTACCGTGTCTCGTGCGCTGCTTCTGGAAAGGCATTGTTGCGATGGATAGGCTGTCGTGCCGCACCGTTATGCAGGGAGGGATTGGCCGTAATGGCTGGTCCAGTTTCACTTGAGAATTTATCAAATCGTAATTTGACAAATCGTGATTTGACAAATTGTGATTTGATACATGTCATTCATAGGTTGCGTGGCCGAAGTCACCTTTATATGGCCGCGCGACCGGAATGCTGCAAGTTGCAGCCCATACCGTATTTGGACACCGTGCGATTTTTCCCGACTACAGCGCGCGGGATAACGCGCTCGCGGAGTTTGGATGGCCTGTCACTCCTGCGCATCGATCATTTGCATACAAGAGACTCGTAAGTATGCAAATAACATACTTACGAGTAGGATACTTATAAGTATGCTATTTGCATGATTGATTGAAGGAAGGTCTTGCATGTTTGTCGGACGCACTGATGAATTGAATGCATTGAACTCCATGTTCAAGCGAAATCGATTCGAAATGGCGGTGATTTACGGACGTCGTCGTATTGGCAAGACCGCTCTGATTGATGAATTCGTCAAAGACAAAAGAGTGTTGTATTTCACCGCTCTGCAACGCAGTAATATCGTGAACCTTCGTCGGTTCACCACAGTTGTGGCCGGGTTTTTCAACTATGAATCATTACCTCCGTTCGAGGATTGGTCCGCAGCGTTGTCGTTTGTGGTTCGGCAGTCCCAAGACATGGAGGATCGTTTCGTTTTTGTGTTTGACGAGTTCCCCTACGCTGCGATGATGGATGATAATCTTCCGTCAGAATTGCAGATCGCCATCGATCATGGATTCAAAGACTCCAATATCATGATGATTCTCTCCGGCAGCAACGAAGGCTTCATGGAAAGCGAGGTGTTGGGCTACAAGAGTCCGCTGTACGGCAGACGCACAGCCCAGATTCAGTTGCAGCCATTGGATTACCGTACCGCCGCTGAATTCCTTCCCGATGCCGCCCCGGAAGAATTGGTGAATACGTACGCTGCGTTTGGCGGAACGCCATACTATTTGGCGCAGCTGGATCCGCAGGCTGATTTTGAGAGCAACGTGCTCAATCTATGTTTCAACCAGCTTGGCTTGCTGCGTGAGGAGCCGTCCATGCTGTTGCGTGAGGAGTTGCGTGAGCCGGCTTTGTATTATTCCGTGCTTCAGGCGATTGCGGGCGGAAGCACTACGCCGAAGATTATTGCAGAACATTCCGGGGTGGGAGAGCATGGGATTGGCAAGTATCTGAAAACTCTTGAGAGCCTAGGCCTGGTGGAGCGCAAAGTGCCGTTCGGCGAGAGTCCGGAGAAGTCTCGCAGAGGTTTGTATTCCATCAAAGATCCGTTTTTCGCGTACTGGTACCGGTTCGTGAGTCCCGCGCTTGACGCGATTGACAACAAGGCTGGTGAGCGTGTGATTCGTCAGCTTGCGTTCGGTGATGCGTTTTCCACGTATGTGGGGCAGCAGTTTGAGACGCTGTGCATGCAGTGGCTCGTTCGTGTGAATGTGGAAGGAGAGCGGATGCCTTTCCTCGCTACTCGATTCGGCAAATGGTGGGGTAATGATCCGCGTAAACGTGAGCAGACGGATATTGATGTGGTGCTTGCGAATCGACAATCGAAAGAGATTTTGCTGGGCGAATGCAAATGGCGAAACACCTTCAACGAAACCGAAGCCGTTGAGTCATTACTGGCACGGGAAGGACTTATCTCCGGCTACGACACCACGTATTTCATGTTCTTCAGCAAGGTTGAAGTCTCCGAAGCGACGCGCAGCAAATACGCGGGCAAGGTCGAGTTCCTTTCAGTCCAAGACCTTTACCGCTAGCCATCACATCTGTCTAGACCTGTGTGCGTACGATACTCACGAGTATCATACGCACACAGGTCTAATGAGGTATGCAAAAGAAAAGGCCGGGATTGATTCCCGACCGAAAGCTGAAATGAACGAACGAGAAAGCGTCGAAGCTTCGAAACGCCAATAGCCGCTCCGCCCGCGATCAGTATGATCCGGTGCCTCTGAGCACCGCCATCACCGTCTTGCACAGCAGGGCGATGTCGCCGGTGATGGACCACGTCTGGATGTAGGAGACGTCTGCGAATTCGGATTGCTCCTTCGTGAGGTCGCTTCGCCCGGAGACCTGCCATGGGCCGGTGATGCCCGGTTTGACGAGCAGTCGGGTGGAGTAGAGCGTCCCGTAGCGGGCGACTTCCTCGGGCAGCGGCGGGCGTGGTCCGACCAGGCTCATATCGCCTTTGAACACGTTGAAGAACTGCGGGAACTCGTCCAGCGATGTTTTGCGAATGAACTTGCCGATCTTCGTGACTCGCGGATCGTCCTTGAGCTTGAAGATGAAGCGGTCCTCCATGCCGTTCTCCTTGGCGAGCCGCGCTTTGATCTCGTCCGCGTCGGTGCGCATGGAACGGAACTTGTACATGGTGAACGGTTTTCCGTAGATACCAATGCGCTGCTGCGAGTAGAACACGGGGCCGCCGTCTTCCTGCTTCACTTTGAACGCCACCCACAGCATGATCGGCGAGCTGATGATCAGCGCGAAGGACGACAGCACGATGTCGAACAGACGTTTGATGATGCGGGTCGTCTGCGAATACTGCGGCAGCCGGGCGGTGAGCACCGGCATGGTCGGGTCGTTGCGCAGATGCAGCAGGGATCCGCCTAGGTCCGCGACCGAGGTGGTGAACGCCAGTTCGATGCCCATGGATTCCACTGCGAGTGAGAGCGTGCGCATGGTCTCCGACTCGCGCGTCAGCACGTCGGCGATGAGCACCGACGAAGCGCCAAGCTGCTTCGCCGTCTGCGGCAGATGCGAGTTGAGGGCGAGCACGCGCAGCCGCGCCTCTTCCTCGTCCCGCGGTGTGAAAGGCACCGATACGAGATGCTGTGCTGCCGTTGGGCCGCCGTCGTCGACGCTGTCCAGAGCGACCGGGCATACCGCGATGGGCTTGTATCCGATGCCGGTGCTTTTGCGTAGGCGCGTGATTGTGGTATGGATTCCCTCGGGAGACCCGATAAGGATGGTGGGATAGTTGTATTCGCCTTGTTTGCGGTTGCGGTGCAGCGCCATCCGCATGCACCAGCGTTCCACCAGAGTGAACAACGTGGCCAGTATGGGCACGAACACGTTCAGAGACCGCGGAAGGTCGAGTTTGAACAGGTATGCCGCCGTGCACAGGATGATGAAGTATGCGAATCCCGCGCTGATGATTTTGCTGTAGAGCGTGTATCCCTCGCCCATGAGATGCCGCTCGTAGCAGTGCATCGCGGCGAGACTCGCGAGCCAGGAGAGGCACGTCAGCACCAGGAACACCATCAGGTTGCTGATCGGATAGTTGTGGCTGTGCAGAAGATAGTCGTAGGTCTCCCGGTTGAGCAGGAACATCATGGCCGATGCGAGCAGCGGCATGATTGCGTCGAGCACCGCCAGCGTGGCGGTGTAGACGTATCGCCATTGCGGCACGGAATAACCTTTGATGCGGCTTTCTTTGCCTTCGTCGTTCGGTTGTGGAATCCCTTTAGTGTTGACCGAAAAATACGAGCCATCGAAGAACGTGGCAGGCGCCGGTTCGCGCGAGTTGATTGTTCCCCCGGTTCGCCTGCGTGACGCCGCACTACGGCCCACCCCATACTCTGACTGCGTCATCGGTGTCTGAGAGTTCCTTCGTTTTGCCTAGTTCCCTATGTTCAAGATACAGAGTATACCCCCTTAGTGTGACTAAGCCATGTTAGACGCGCGAATAATAATGTGGACGTTTTTCGCTTAATACATGGGTTTTTGGTCATCTTTGCAGCTGCCGCTGGGGATATTTGACACCACCCGTTCTTTCTGTTATGGAAGGGGGTGCGGATTTTGATTCCGACGCGCCCACAAGGGGTGGCTGCCAACCGCATCTTTGCGGAAAGGGGAGCTGATCTCTGGAACACGGAATATGGTGGGGTCCGCTTGGTGCTGTTGTGACCGTCGTCCGCATAGGCGCGATTGTCATGGGCGATGCGTGTCGGACCATCCTTTCCATGGATTTCGCCCAGGATTGGGTGGAGAGCCTGATGCCGGGCGAGCGTGGAGAATCTGCTTGTTCACCTGATTCATCAGCCATGATGCTGATAGCGGTCAGTGTTGCAATACTTGAAGGAAAAGACGCTGAGATGCTTTGAGGGTTTGTGTTCTTCCTCGTTGCCGAGGGTGAATCAATTATCATTGCGCCTTATGCTGTTTGGGGAGCGAATTAGGCGCTTGTAGATCGAAGCGGTCCCGTCGATGAATAGGGCCGCTTCGATCGTTAGGGACTGCGCGGCAACTGGTTGGACGCGAGAGTCGCCTGAGGCTGGTGCCGCTGAAGTAATTATTCGCTGACTTTGCGGCGGCCGCGACGTTTGGTGACGCTGGCTTCGGCATCTGCGACGTTGAAGACGATGGCTTTGCTGTCGGGCATGTTCACGCCGTTGATCACGCGCTGGTCGATTTCATTCTCGCTGGGGTTGCTCAGCGTGAAGAACTTGGCGACCGCTTCGAGCACGGCGGGCGTCTTGATACTCACGGAGCCGGTCTGCTTGCCGTCGCTCTTGCTGAACTTGATGGCGTTCGCGTCCTTGGCAGTGCACGCCTGGATGGCGATCTGCTGGTCCTTCTCGTTGACCAGCACCCTCACATACGCGGGATATCCGAGCTCGACGGCGGTGGCCTTGTTGAAACGGATCACGGAATCCGTGATGGTCATCGTCGACTTTCCGGTGGGAACCACGAGCTCCACGGCTTTAAATCCCTGCAATGCTTTCATATAAATACCTCCATATTTATCGGCGTCTACAACATAATAACCTAAGGCAATAATTTGATTTAATGTGTTGTCTTTTCCTTATTGAATCAGAGACATCCTATTGAGTAAAAGACTGAGATTAATACTTGCAAACCTGTGGCTAATGTCTTGTCGTCGCCGTGTGTTCCGTTTGGATAAAAAATCGGGTGGCGGAAAGTCTCAGTGTGAGTGTTCCAACGATCGTTGCGGCATTGTGTCTCTCCCGAATGAACTCGAATAGTGAGTCGACTCAAATTAGGGCCACGTTTACGAAGGGGTTATTGGATGCGGCGGCGCGGATGGCTGATCGCATCGTTGATGCATCCCCGGTTTCGCAGTGATTCATTGATTCATGCGGTGATGAGTGAGGGTGGGATGATTAACACAAGGGGTAACCCCATCGGCTATAGTGTTGAACCGATGTGATGTCCCCTTTTGGGGTAGGTCTTTGGGTGGCGTTTGAAGATGCCGCGCAAGGAATTGCTTGGAGGAGGCATCCCGGGATTGTATCTCGAAAAGAAGCATGTGAGCAGTGCTTAAGTGCGAATGCATGGGAGAAGCGGCGGCGGCTCGGAGGAAAAGAGGAGACATGGGTGTGAATGCTGAGTGGACACGGAAGGCTGCGGATGATCGTGTCGATTCTCCCCGATCGGTCGAACAGCTGATCGACATCCGGCAACAGCAGCTGTCTCATGTGCTGTACTGGCGTTTTTATGTGAATCTGGCGCTTATGCTGGTCGACGCGGCCATGTTCATCATCGCTGGTGCCACCGTGCTGCTTGTGTTGGGGCAGCCCAATTCTTTTATGTCGTACCAGTTCGGCTTCCGTGTGAATGTGACTGTGTATATGTGCATCGCCGCGGCGTTGTACGTGCTATGCCTGCAGAAGTCAGGCATTTATCACCGCCATGTGATGGGTGATGGCTACCAGATCAACACACTGCTGTTCAAAGGCGCGGTGGAGTGCTGGGTGCTGTTGTGCGCCTTGAATTTTGCGCTGAACTTGGACTTGTGGTTGAGCACGCTGACCTACATGCTCGCCGCCGCTTGGCTGCTGACCGTGCTCTCTCGTGCCGTCTCCCGTGTGTTCATCACCCGTGGGCGCCGCAAAGGCGAGTATGCGTATGGAACCGTGGTGGTCGGTTCCCCTGAGGGCATCGGGCGTACGTTGAAATTTCTGGCACGCCGCCAGCAGCTGAACTATCGTCCGGTGGCCGTATGCCCGATTCGTTTTAACAAGGCAGAGGGGCGGATCGAGCGCGAGACGAATCTCGACACCCTGAATGATGAGATGGCGGCCAACTGGGGTTCCGCGTTACCGGTGCTGGAATACGATGATTATCATCTGGCCGAGCGCATGGTGGACATGCATGCGCAGACGGTGATGATCTCCGACGTGTTCAAGCGATACTCCGACAACTACAACATCTTCTCCGTGCGTATGGAGTCGCTTGGCCTTGAGGTGGCGATGGTGGCTTCCGTCGCCGACACCAGCGGCCATGAGATCACGATTCGTTCGATTCAAGGCACCACGATCATCACGCAGCGACTGGCTCAGTATTCGCCCGCGAACCGCATCGTCAAGCGTGTGTTTGATCTGGTGGTGAGCTCTTTGGCGATTGTCTGTTCGCTGATTGTCACCGTACCTGTGGCGATCGCCATCAAGCTGACGGACGGCGGTCCCGTGTTTTACACGCAGACGCGTATCGGCCTGCGCGGCAAGCCTTTCCAGATGATCAAGTTCCGCTCCATGGTGACCAATGCGGACGAGCTGAAGGCGAAGCTCGCCGAGGAGACCGGGCAGGAGGATCGCTTCATTTTCAAGATGAAGGATGACCCGCGCATCACCAAGGTAGGCAAATTCATTCGCCGCTTCTCGATTGACGAGTTGCCGCAGTTCCTCAACGTGTTCAAGGGGGATATGTCTGTGGTGGGGCCCCGCCCGCCGCTGCCTGAGGAATACGCCCGCTACAATCGCCTGTACGCCACCCGTATGCTCGTCAAGCCGGGCATCACCGGCCCATGGCAGGTTTCCGGCCGCTCCGACCTTTCCGCTGAGGAAAGTGAGTCGCTGGATGTGAGCTATGTGCAGAACTGGAGCGTGCTGGGCGACATCGTGCTCATGCTGCGCACGGTCGGTGCGGTTCTGGGGCATAAGGGCGCGTACTAAGAGGCGGGAGTTCCTCTGCGATTTGCGTCGCCGGTGATGTGGTATGACGTGATTCTGCCGGAGGTCGTCCGATAAGGTGGGTTTGTTCGACTACCTGTACCCAGTTGGAACACACTTGGGTTTCCGACTGGCATCGAGCGCGATGGCAGGAACGTAGACGATGACAACGCCCCACAATAGGCGATGCGAGCAATGCCGATTTTATGATGCTTGGGAGGGCAATGGAGTCTTTCGAGGCGCTTACACACCCCAATGCGAGGAGCCTTGTCTCCTCGACGCTGTCTGACATAGGCTGTGAGCGATTACAGGAAACTTGCCATATAGGCGGGAACACAGGTGATGGCTCCGTCTTTGCGAAGGTCCTTGGCATGCACGAGATATTGCTTGTCGATGCGTGAATGGAACTTGGCGGCGAAAGCATCCAGCGAAGCGTGCGTCCGGTAGTTTGATGACTTGACCTCGACGGGGCAGATTTTCTTCCCGTCAGACACGATGAAGTCGATTTCGTAATTGCGGTTCGCTCCATCCTTGGGCCAGGTGTGGTAGAAAAGCCGTTTGCCACGAGAAGTGAGTTCCTGCGCGACGATATTTTCGTAGAGCATTCCCAAATTCGCGGATAATTGGTCGGATAAAAGCTTTGTATAAATGGTGTTGTCGGTGAAGGCTGCGTCTTTGAACGCGAGCGTTACGAACAAGCCCGTGTCCGCCAGATACAGTTTGAACTTCTCCAAGCCGATGTTTGATGACAGTCCCACGTTCGGATCGTCTGCGTGATAGGCGGCAAGCACCGTTTTTGAATCGCGAAGCTGCGCGATTTCTTCGAGGATGTCTTTGGCTCGATGATTCGCAAGGACTGTCGACACCTGATAGCGTGATGATTTCTTAGCGAGCTGCGCGGGTATGGCATCGAAAAGCATGGATAATGTGCCCGAAGGACTGATCTTGTGGAGGTCCTTTTCGTACAAATCGATGATTGTGCGCTTGACCGTATCAACATCCATCAGGTTATTGGTCTGCAGATACGCGTCGACGGCTTGAGGCATTCCTCCGACAAGCATATATAGGCGAAAATCGCGCATGAGCTTGCGGTTAAGCTGATCTCCTGATGGTGTTCGAGAATTAAACGCTTCGTGCAATAACGGAATCGTGCTCGTGTCTCCGCGAGCCCAAGTGAATTCCTCGTAATCCATAGGGCGCATCTGCACTCGCTGTTCTTCGCTGGGAATCAGGATGTTCCGGGTGTTTTTGCGAATCGAGATGAGTGAGCCGGTTTCGATGTAGTCATATCGGCCATCTTTGACGAGTTTCTTAATCGCTTGCCGAGCCGGCGGGCACAGCTGCACCTCGTCGAAGATGATGAGCGAATCTCTCTCGAAAAGCTTGGTCGCGTAGCGGAGCTGCAGTTGTAGGAAAAGATAGTTGAGGTCGGAGATGTCATCGAAAAGCGCGCGGACATCACGCGGTACTTCTGCGAAATCGATGAGGATATGGCTGCGGTACTCTTTTTGGGCGAATTCTTCCGCAACGGTCGATTTGCCGACGCGCCGTGCGCCTTCGATGAGCAGCGCAGTCCTGCCGTTGGATTGGGTTTTCCAATCAAGCAATACGTTGTATATCTTTCTTGAGAACATGATGGCATTCCCATTTCCGCACTTTGTGCAATCGTCTTTTCCTGCATTTTCGCACTTCAGCGGCTTCGTTCTACACTGGTGATGACCGCGACATCGAGGAACGCTACGTCAGCGGCCGCCTGATTCCCAACCGTTTGAGGATGAGCGGTAGGGGAGTGACGGGCAGTCTCCAGATGTATGCAGTCCATGGTCTAGATTGCTTTAGATTTGGCTAGAAAGACTGGGCTGGCGACGTGACTATGCCGTGACTGTCCCCGCTTTCGCGTCCTCACGGAAAGAGGTCGTTATCAATGAAGGGGTGCTGTTGTAACGCGGAAAACATGCCGCAATACCCTTTTCAATGATGTTATGGATGCGTCGGATGGGCACGGCGGAGTCCCGCGCGAACGCGATGAGTTGTTCGATCCGTTCATGCCGGTCGGGTCGATGAACCTGGGGCCGACTGTGGCGCGTGACTCGTCGTCGAGGCGTTGATACCCTCCCTGCGAAGGCATGGGATTGTAAGCATATATTGATGATGTGCTTTCCGATTATGATGGGGTACCCCCCTCGTGCTTAGATATGAGACGTGTGCTCTGCGCGGCAGTCAGAGTCAAGGGAGGATAGCCAGTTGAGTATCGCCGATATTTTGCAGATGATCAAAAAGCATTGGATTGTGGGCTTGGCTGTATTGGTGGTCTCGCTTGCCGTCACTGTGTGTGTGGTACAGACCACGGTGCCCGAATACAGTGCGTCCGTGACGGCCGTCACCAATGCGCAGTCCGCGGCTGCTGACGGCTCGACGAGTGATTCACGTATGGGAGTCGTCTCGCGTGTGGCCACTTCCTCGGCTGTGCTGGAGCCGGTGATCGATGAGCTGGACCTTGACACGTCGGTTGATGCTATGGCCTCATCGGTAAGCGCCTCAGTGGATGCCAGCGGCCTGATGACCGTCACCGCGACCAGTTCTGATTCGCAGCAAGCCGCGGATATCGCCAATGCCGTTTATGACAGTCTCGTGCAGCAAATCGAGGACGACAGCTTCGCCAGCAATGAGACGGGATTGTTCAATGGTCTGCAGTTCTCCGTCATCGAGCGGGCCGTGGCTCCGAGCTCTCCGGTATCTCCGAACAAGCCCCGTCTGATATTCATGGGAACCTTGGCTGGTCTGGTGCTGGCCTTGGTGGTGATCGTCGTCATTGACGTATCCGACAAACGTGTGCGAGATACCGCTGATATACAGCGGATTCTGTATTCCCCCGTCATCAGCTCGGTGCCGAAGTCGGATACGTTCAGGGGAACGGCGCCAGCGGTTATCTCCGATCCCTCCAGCAAGGCCGCCGAAGACATTCGTCGCTTGGCCTTGAACCTCGATTTCATCGTTCCGGACAAAACGGATATGTCGAATGTGATTGTTGTGGCGTCTTCTGACGCGTCTGAGGGTAAGACCACGATCGCTGTGAATTTGGCTGCCGCCATTGCGGAAAGAGGCCGTACTGTTTTGCTGATCGACACGGACCTGCGCAAGCCTTCCATGGCCGGGGTATTGGGGATTAACGGCAAGGTGGGGCTTGCCCATGTGCTTGCCAGGCAGGCTAAACTCGATGAGGCCATTCAGCAGTATTGGAAACCTACTTTTCATGTCATGCCCGCAGGGGAGCAGCAAGCCAATCCCTCTATTCTGATCAATTCCAAGGCCATGAATATGCTTTTGCACGCGGCCGCCAAGCAGTACGACAACGTTATTGTGGATTCCACTCCGATGAGTGTGGCCAATGATTCTGCCGTATTCGCCAAGGAAGGCGGAACGTTGCTGATGGTGGTGGGCCAAGGCGTGGCTCAGAAAAAGACCTTGAAGGCCTCTGCCGAAGAGTTCGAACTGGTCGGAGTGAAGCCTGCCGGCGCTGTGGTCGATATGGTCAAGGAACAGCGCGGAAAAGGGGACTACTATTACTCAGACAAGGCGGCAAAGCATTCCTCGCAGGGAACGTCCGAGAAGTCACATGAGCCGACCGAGAAGGCCGAGCAGTGAACAAACACCGCCTGTTGCTCATCATTGAATCGATGGGCGGCTCCAGCCGTCATGTGGTTGATTTGGTGAATGGACTCGACCCGGAACTGTTTGATATCGCGTTGGTGTATGGCACATCGCGTGTGGATGAGTATTTCGCTGCTGCCCTACCTGGCATGGCTAAGCGGGCGAGGCTGATTCCCTGTGACGATTTGGTGCGCCCGATCAGTCCCCAACACGAGCTTCGTGCCCTAAGATTCGTCAAGCGCGTAATCCGAGAGTTCAAGCCGGGCATCGTGCATTGCCACAGTTCCAAAGCGGGTATTATCGGTCGTCTCACCGCCAAACAGTGCGGAGTGCGTAAGGTGTTCTACACGCCGCACGCCTATTCCTTCCAAGCTCCTGAATTCTCAGGGAAGAAACGCATGGTGTTTGTCGGGTTGGAACGATGGTTCTCCCGCCACGCCACCACGCTGACCTTCAATGTGAGCGAGGGCGAACGGCGGGCCGCGCTGGCCGAGCGGCTGGATAATCCGAGCAAGTTCGAAACCGTGTACAACGGCGTCCGTGATATCGTCATGCCGTCCCGTGCGGAGGCGCTGGATGTGTTGGGGCTTGGCCAAACCATTCCGGCGGATGCTCCCGTGGTGGGAGTGACCGCCAGACTGGTGGAGCAGAAGGATCCGATGACTTCCATTGCCGTGGCCGCGAAAGTGATTGAACGTCGGCCGGACACGCACGTCATCTACGTGGGGGACGGCCCCTATGAGGAACGAATGCGCGGTTTCGCCGCCGAGCATGGCGTTGAGGCCAATGTGCACCTGCTTGGTTATAGGCCGGATGCCGAACGTATCGTCGGCGCATTCGACGTGTACCTGCTCACATCCCTGTATGAGGGCATGCCGTATTCGCTGGTGGAGGCGTTGCGCGCCGGTGTTCCGATCGCCGCGACCGATGTGACCGGCAACGACGAGGTGGTGGAGCCTCATCATAACGGCTTGCTGTTCCCCATAGGAGACGCTGAAGCCGGCGCGGACGCCGTGTTGGAGCTGTTGGACCGTCGAATTCCGTCTGAACAAGTGCGCCAGACCTATCTCGACCGATTCACGTTGGAACGTATGTTACGTAGGATCACGGAGGCATATCTGCGATGATCGTCATCAAACTTTGGTACCGCATCACCGGACTGATGCTCAAGCTGTTCTACAAACTTGTGTACGGGCACCACTTCACCTGGGGAAGCGGCTTCCACATGCGCAAGGGCTTCCAAGCTACGGTGGAGAACGGCGCGCGGATTCAGCTTGGCGACAATGTGTTCTTCAACAACGGCTGCGGTCTGCATGCGCGTGCGGGCATCACCATCGGTTCGGAGACGATTTTCGGCGAGAATGTGCACATCTATGATCACAATCACCGTTTCGCGGACCCCTCGCTCGCCATCAAAGACCAAGGCTATGCCGAGGCGCCGGTGACCATCGGACGGCATTGTTGGATCGGCAGCAATGTGACCATCCTCAAAGGCTCGACCATCGGCGACAACACCGTGATCGGCGCCGGCTGCGTGATCAGCGGCGATGTGCCCGCCGATTCCGTGGTGAAGCTCGATCAGGAACTGTCCGTCAGCGCCATCCGCCGGGAGAATGTGGTTTCGGCACCGGGCAGCAACGTGCAGGAGCACAATACAGACGGTGATTCGGCAAGCGGGGAATCCCACGAGGGAGATAAGCCGATGCGAGTGCTTGTGCTTGACACCGTGATGGACCGCGGTGGTGCCGAAACGATGATGATGAACTATCTGCGCCACTTCGACCGCAGTAAAGTGACCTACGACTTCCTCGTCAACCGTGAATACGAGGCCGCCTATGAGCCGGAGATCAAGCAACTCGGCGGACGCATCTACCGCATGTGCCCGATGTATCCGCAGTACTTCGGCAAGTACAAGCAGCAGATTCGCGCATTCCTCAGGGCTCATCCGGAATACCGCATCATCCACTCCAACCTCGAGGAGCGCAGCTACTTCGGCCTGAAGGAGGCCAAAAAGCTCGACGTGCCGGTGCGTATCGCGCACGCGCACAACCGCCCTGTGGGATTCGACCTCAAATCGATTTTCCGCGAATACTTCCGTTTGCGCCTGCCGTCCGTGACGACCCACATGTTCGCCTGTGGGCAGGAAGCCGGTGATTGGCTGTTCGGTGAGAAGAACCGAGACAAGGTGGTCCAGCAGCGCAACGCGATCGATACCAGCCTCTACCGCTATGATGCGGATGTGGCTCGTGTGGTGCGTGAGGAATTCGGCGTCACCAGCGACAGCACGTTCGTGATGGGGCACGTGGGCCGGTTCTTCCCCCAGAAGAACCACACCTTCCTGATCGACATCTTCAAGGCCGTTCATGACCAGAACCCAGATTCCGTGCTTTGGCTGGTGGGTGGAGGCGAACTGAACGACGAGCTCAAGAACCAGATCCGCTCCAAGGTGGATCAACTGGGGTTGCATAACGCTGTGCGATTCCTTGGCGTGCGCGAGGACGTGAACCGCATTATGCAAGGTATGGACGCCTTTGTACTCCCCAGCCTGTTTGAAGGATTGCCCGTCACCATGATCGAGGCGCAGGCGTCCGGACTGCCGTGCACCATCTCCGACCGGGTTCCCGCCCAATGCGACATCATCGCCAATACACAAATTGTGCCGTTGGACGCCACGCCGGATGAATGGGCGAAGGGAATTCTGGCACAGCGCAACAATCCTAACGTTGCTGACCGTGCACAAGGCGCGGACCTTGTTGCCAATGCCGGTTTTGATATCGTGCAGAATGCCGTATGGCTGCAGGATTTCTACTGCGCTGAGCTGAACAAAGCAGAGCATGCAGACCAAGAGGTATGCCGATGAGTGACGTTCGCGCACGCCACATGCATGGACAGCCGTTAGACCGGCGACAATTGCGTGTGCTCAGAACCCGATGGGAAACGCGCAACAAGAACGCGCTGCTTGCCTGCATTCTGCCGGTGATGATCATCGCCAAATGCATGGTGGCGTTCTTCTTGCCGGATAAGTATTTCTACGACAACAACCGCATCCTTGGCATGGTAAATGCCACACTGGGCTTGCAAGATAGTAGTGGCATGCAGGAGTGGGAAGGCAGCTATCGCGTTGCATCGGATCTGTTTGCCTCATTGAACTTTCCTCGGTTGAGCACTATGCTCGACTGGTCGCTGTGCTTGGGAGTGCTTCTCACCGCGCTTGCCGCAGTGCTAATCATGCACGCGGATGCGCCGGATCTCTTACAGTCGTTATTCATTCTCGCCACTGTGGGATTGCTGAACATCTATATCTTCACCATCGGCAAGGATGTTATCCAGTTTGCATTCTTCTTTGGCGTGTATTTGGTGCTGATACTGCCAATCAACAGTTCGACATTGAAAATACTGTTGAGCGCAGGCGTGCTGTATTACGAAAGTACGTTCTTTCGCGAGTATTACATTCTGATTGCCGCACTTGTTCTGGCGGTATATGCAGTGTTGCAGTTTTTTCGCTGTCGCAGTGAGTTGCATGTGGGCTCTGTATTATTGATTGTTGTTATCTTATTAGGCTTGATTTATATAATGCTGGCAGTAGCTAGCCGTATTATGCCTGACGAATATGATCAAGTGCTCAGTCTGCGCGCAGGATACGATGAGGCGTTTGACGGTAACACGGACTCATCCACATTCATCCAGAATTGGGTTGCAGGAGAAGGTCTTCCTATATTCATGGTGAATTACGTGATCAATGCGTTCCGAATGATGATTCCTATTGAACTTGCCATGCGTGGTGCTTATTATCTACCTTTTTTCGTGTTTCAGACGTTGGTAACGTTTTATTTAGTGAATCTGCTTCGACAGATTAATCGAATCAAAGATCCTGTGCTGTTTCTGGCCTTGTGTGTGTTTTTGGGTTATGTACTTGCGTCTTTTATTTTCGAGCCAGACTTTGGCTCGTGGACCAGACACGAGGCAGCTACCTTCCCAGTGCTCTTGTTACTGGTGCTAAATCGTTATCAGCGGGTTCCCCTGACTTCGCGAGAACATGAGTTTGCAAAGGAATAAGCTATGACCCGTGCGAACACACTGATTGCTACTGATTGCAGACAATACTTGGGACGTGACGGTAGTCATCTGAAATTGCGTTTGGAGCAGCAAGGATTCCGCTACACGTCCGTGCTACGTAAGGCACAAGCTTGTCCGCGAGGTGTGCTGCATTACTGGTATCGTTTCCGACTTTTACGCTTGTCGATAAAGACAGGCTTCCAAATTGGGTATGGCGCGACTATTGGCGCTGGCCTATTTATCGGGCATCGAGGCACTGTAATTGTGAATGGCGAAGCTCGCCTCGGAAGCAACGTCAACCTCAGCCCCGGCGTGGTGATCGGGCAGGAGAACCGGGGAAGCAATGTGGGCGTTCCTCATCTTGGCAATCGTGTCTGGATTGGATCGAACGCGGTGCTCGTCGGTGGCATTCGTATTGGGAATGATGTTCTGATCGCCCCTAACGCGTATGTGAATTTCGACGTGCCTGATCACAGCATTGTAATAGGCAACCCCGCGCGGATAATTCATCGTGACAATGCCACAGCAGGATACTGCCACAATCTGGTCGAGAACCTTGTGCCGGATGAGGATTATTCTGTTGCTGTTGGGGGGCGCAGATGAGTGTCCATATCGGTTTCTTTTCCGGTGACATCAGCCGTTCCGGTGGAACGGAAAACGTCGGCATTATGATTGCCAATGCCCTTGCAGACATTGAAGATTACCGGATTTCTTTCATCAGTCTGTTCGAGGAATCGGATCAACCGTTCTTCGCCATCGACCGGCATATCAATCGGTTCACGATATACGCCGAGCCCACACATGGCATCCAGCATTACTTCGATACCTGCTTGAGGTTGAAACGCATTGTTTTGGAACAGCATATTGATGTTCTGGTGGATATCGATGGCATTCTCGACATGTATTCATTGTTCGTAAAGAAGTTGACCGGCGTGAAGGTCATCTCTTGGGAGCACTTCAACTATTTACAGAATCCCGGAGTGCCGTACCGCAAGCTTACCCGTCGTTGGGCTGCGCGTTCCGCAGACGCCATTGTCACGTTGACCAAAGCGGACAAAGCATTGTACGAACAGCACCTCAAACTGAAGTGCCCTGTAGCTGCCATTCCAAATCCGATGACGAAACCAGATCCGGAACCGGTGTACGACCAGGAATCCAAACTCATCCTCAGCTCCGGACGCCTGACCTACCAGAAGGGTTTTGACATGCTGGTAGATGTGGCCTCGCAGGTATTGCCTGCCCATCCTGATTGGCACTGGTCCATTCTTGGAGAAGGCGAGGATCGACCGATGTTGGAGCGGAAAATACAAGAGGCCGGCATCGGTGACCAGCTCACGCTTGAGGGACGTGTGAGTGATATGGACACATGGTACCGGAAAGCCGCCATGTTCGTGATGACCTCACGATTTGAGGGATTACCTATGGTGTTGTTGGAGGCTAAAGCGTACAAGTTGCCGATAGTGAGCTTCGATTGTCCGACCGGGCCGAACGAAGTGATGATGGACAATGTGAACGGCAGACTTGCGCCATGCTTCGACGTTCCTTCTTTGAGCGAATCCATTGCTGCGCTGATGAACGATGCCTCGCTACGTCGGGACATGTCGCAGCATGCGCAGGATGATGTTGAAACATTCGAACTGAGGTCGATACAAACGCAGTGGAGGCAGCTGTTGGAGAGTGTGGTAAGGAAAAGGAGTTGACGAGCATGGAACAACAGGGTGAGAAGCCTGTAGTGTCGGTTATCGTACCTGTGTATGGTGTTGAACAATATTTGGAGAAATCCGTATCGAGTATCGTCGATCAGACGTATCAGGCGTTGGACATTGTTCTGGTGGATGATGGATCACCGGATAACTGTCCGGCGCTGTGCGATGCATGGGCAGAACGTGATAATCGTATTCGAGTAGTCCACAAGGTTAACGGTGGCTTGGGCTCTGCAAGAAATGCTGGCCTGGATATCGCGTACGGAACATATGTGTGTTTCATTGACAGCGATGACTATATCGAGCCCGACATGATTGAAACAATGACAAGACAAGCATTGTCTCACCAAGCGCAGATGGTGATTTGCGGCACTATCAATGAACGTTATGACTGTGGTAAGTACTCTCTGCTGGGGACAAACACCATGACGTTCGCGGCGACTGAGTGTAATGATGAAGTTAAGTCGCTGATACCGACACTGATGCAGTCGAGCTACTGTATTCCCGCGTGGAACAAGCTGTACTGGAAAGCGTTCCTTGATGAATGTAAAGCGCGTTTTGACGAGACTGTGAATGTAGGCGAGGACTCATTGTTCAACGTATCCTTGTATACGAATCTTGACAGGCTTGTCTGCATTCCGGATGCAGCCTACCACTATATATCGCGGTCTGGCAGCCTATGCAATCGGTTTAATCCTCGTTGGTTCATTGATCGCCGCAAGCTCTATGCGCATGAAAGGGTTTTGCTCCGTGATTGGAGCGACCAAGCGCTGAATTTGTTCGCTAATGAGTTTGTATTTCAGACAGGTGTGATTCTGAGTTTTCTTTATGAGGATTGTTCTAAGGAGACGAAACGCCTTCGTCGAGCGATGATCCAAACCATCGCAGACGACGAACTGGTGAAACAGGTATGCCGCGAAATACAGACTGCCGGCTTGCGCAATGAGATTACCAAGAGAGTTCTGGATACGAATAATCCGTTAATACTGTCTGCATATGGATGGGCTGTCGCATTTGTGAAACGGATACGTGGAGGAAGATAATGATCGCAAAACACCACGTCGATTCGATTTGGCAATGGGGTATCGAAGGCGTATTACGCGCATCTCATGGCTCAGATTGGTCCGCTGGAGTCGAAGCTGTGCGTCAAGCAGGATATATGACATGAACGAAGCTACCCAGATGCAGCAATCCTATCTTGAATATGCTGGAAGAAAGAGGTGGTATGGGCAATAAGAAGCAGTTTGTGATCAATCTTGCCGCGAGTCTGGTGAATTTCGCGGTGAATCTTGGGATCGGTTTCGCGGTCACTCCGTTCATCGTGGGGCGTGTGGGCGCGGAAGCGTATGGTTTCGTGGGGTTGGCGAATAATATGGTGGGATACGCGACTCTGTTCACAATCGCGTTGAATTCCGTGGCTGGCAGGTTCATCACCGTGGCCTGGCATCACGGGGACAAACGCAAGGCGGATGGGTATTTCTCGTCCACGCTCGCGGCCAACGTGCTGCTGGCCCTCATGCTGAGCGCGGTCGCGGTCCCGTTGATCCTAGGACTGGAGCATGTCATCAACATCTCGCCTCATCTGGTGACCGACGTCAAGTGCCTGTTCTTCTTCGTGTATCTGAATTTCGTGGTGTCCGCATTGAGCACGGTGCTGAACGTGGCGACGTTCGTCAGGAACAAGCTGTATCTGTCTAGCCTGGCGAATATAGCGTACTCATTGACGCGCGTCGTAGTGATGGTTGCGTGCTTCGCCTTGTTCCCCACGTATGTGTTGTTCGTGGGCATGGCCACCTGCTTGGGCACGTTGGTGATGGCCGGCATGAACTTCGCGTATACGCGGCGTCTGACGCCCGAGTTGCGGTTCCGTAAATCGGCGGTGTCGTGGAGGACCACGTGGGAGATGCTGTCCAGCGGCGTCTGGAACACCGTGATCAAGCTGCAGCAGATCCTGCAGGACGGGCTGAGCCTGCTGATTGCGAATCTTGCGATTAGCCCCCTTCACATGGGTTACCTCTCCATTGCGCAGGTCGTACCCAACGCGATCTCCGGCCTGATGGGCACCATATCGGGGTTGTTCTCGCCCGAGCAGACCCGACTGTTCGCGCAGGGCAGACCTGACGAACTGTTTCGTGAGCTCGCGTCTAGCATGCGTATCACCGGGTTCTTCACCAACATCGTGTTCGTGACCCTTCTGGTCAATGGCGAGGCATTCATCACATTGTGGCAGCCCGGGCAGGACGCGCACATGATTTACGTGCTGATGGTGTTCACCATGGGCGGGTTCTTCCTTTCAGGTGTGGCCATCACCCTGCAGAATGTGCCGCTGCTGGTCAACCGGCTGCGCAACTACTCCCTGGCATGGCTCGGATGCGGCGTGGCCTCGCTGGCCCTGACGCTGGCGTGCGTCGAACTGACGGATTGGGGCATCTACGCGGTCGGTGCCGTGTCTCAGCTGGTCAGCATCGTCGCGAACCTCACCTTCGTGCCTATCTACGCCGCGAGATGCCTACACATTCGGCGGCGTATGTTCTATCTAATCTACATGCAGTACATAACTGCCACCGTGCTGGCCGCGACCTTGGGCTACTGGGCAGGTGAGGCGATACCCGTGCAGCACGATGGCTGGCCTGGGTTGCTTGCCGGATGCGCTCTCACGGCCTTCGTTACCTGCGCGGTGGACACGCTTGTGCTGCTAGGGCGACGTGAACGCTCTGTCATCATCCGCAAAATCGTTCGGAAGTAAGAAAGTAAGAGAGAGGATAAATCAGCATGGCTGACGACACATCGATCACCTTGGTTACGGCGTTCTTCCCCATCGGACGTGGGGACTGGTCCGACTCCACCCGCAGCGACCAGAAATATCTGGACTACTTCGCCCATTGGGCGCGCATGCGCAACGATCTCATCGTGTACACCACCCCCGAAATAGCGCCGAAAGTCGAACGAATCCGCTCGGATTTCGGTCGCGCCAACACCACGGTCGTCATGATCGACGACCACGCCACGATCGACCCGCAGCTGCTGGCCCTCATGCGCTCGACGGCGAGAACGTACCCTCCCTACAGCCTCTTCCCGGACAAGCCTGAAGTGGCAAAAGCCGAATACGACTACGTGATGGCGCTCAAATACTGGTGCATGCAGCAAGCTGCCGCGACCGCGCATACGGAGCATCTGGCATGGATCGATTTTGGGTTCGACCACGGCGGCACGCTCTATCCAGACCCTGAGTTCTTCGACATGCGGTGGGGGGGGGGGGGGCTTCGAGAAAGACGTGACGATCTTCGCGGTCAAACGACCGGACGACGCCCCCGTGTTCGACATCGTGCGACGCACCGACACGTTCATCCAAGGTGATTGCTTGGTCGTTAAAACCGGATACGCGCGCCGTATCTACGACGACGTGCGCGAGCAATACCTCCACCTGTTATGCTGCGGCATGATCGACGACGACCAAATCGTGCTGCAGATGTGCGCGCGATGGAACCCGGAGCACTACGCCATACTACCCAGCAGCTGGTTCTCCCCGCTACGCGACTACACTGGCGAGGCGTCCCGCACGCAGGCCGTGCCATACGGCGACGACGAGAAAACCATCTCCGCGAGGCAACGATACCATTGGGCCAAACTTTGCCTGAAGCACAGCATCCGCCAATTCCGACACATGATGCGAACAATCACTCTCGCATAGGAAACATCTCCAAGAAAACGTCCGCAGCCCCTAGCGCCCGAGATCTTGCGCACTTTGGTCAACGCACCACGGACGGGCAATGACCAAAGTGCGCAAGCCTTCGGGCACTACCGCGACAAAATCCGCCGCATCGTCCCCACCGAATGGTCCACACGCCGCTACCTCGATATGTCCCGACTCGATGGCAACCTACAAGCAGCGAACTGAACATCGCGCCACAGGCGGGCAATGACCAAAGTACGCAGACCTTCGGGCGCTACCCACACCGGACAGAGTCCGGGGAGGGTAAATCTCAGACGCTACCTTTTTGGGAGATGCTAATGATAAATGATTTTCGGTTAACCAATAAGCCATATCTTACGAGTATGTTCATTCCTTTGCTGATAAGGAAAATGGAGAATTGTCAGTTTTTGATTTCAAAGAAAAGAATAGACCAGGTTTATTCTTTCTTTTCAAAAGAAACTCAAAAATATATCCGAAAAGAATATGATTTTCTTTTCCGTGATTATAATAAACGTACGGAAACCGCAATTCCTTTTCTCAAGACGGATAGGGTGCCTGTATGGACCTGTTGGTTAACGGGAATCAACAGTGCTCCCGAGTTGATTCGTGCTGTTGTTCATAATCAAAAGAGTGTTTTGGAGGGGGGCAATTTGATTATAGAATACTTACTTTGGATAATTACGATCAGTATGTGTCTCTTCCGGGAAAAATAATTGATAGGTTTAATGCTGGAATAATAGAACCTGCCTTTTTCTCCGATATTCTAAGATGTGCTACTCTGCATCAGAATGGTGGAATCTGGTTGGATTCAACGGTTCTTTTGAGCAAAAGCATTCCTTTGGAGATCCTTTCCCATCCGTTCTATTATGCGAAAGGCGTTCGTTTAGCTAAAAAAGATATGTCAACAATGCCTCAGACATCTAAATTTGCTACCTATTTCCTTGCCTGTCAAAAAGGATCTTTATTCTTGCAATACTTATACGAAGTTCTTTTAGAATATTGGTGCAGAAATGATTTCTGTATTGAATACTTAATTTTCAATGATATGGCGATTGTAGGTTTGTCATATATAGAATTATTTCAACAGGAGAATATTTTAATACCTAATAATAATACTGGCTGCGAGATTCTTCAGCATATGTTATCAAAAGATTTTGTCTCTAACGGAAAGCAACTTGATGAATTCACTTATATCCATAAGTTAGCAAGAAAAGCGTATTATGACGACTTATCAATCTCATTGATAAAAAAATACTGCTACAATCTTTTATCTTTTGATGAGATGGTTGCAAGGATTGTGGCACGCTATTAAGGAGATTGGTTTGCAAAGATGCGCGAACAATCATCGCTTAATTAAGAATCATGTTGATAGGGGCTGCGAACTTTCTGATAGTGCCCGAAGGTTCGCACACTTTTGGTTCCGCCTGTTCCTGGTGTGGTGTTCAGTTCGTTGCTTGTAGGTTGCCATCGAACCGGGACATGTCGAGGTAGCGGCGTGTGGATCCGTAGGAGGGGCTGTGTTTTGTCAAGTTCGTGTCGGCTGGACGAGGTGGTGACGTTTTCTTGGACTCGTTGAGTCGGAAAGGACGTCATCGTGAGGTATACGAGGGAGCAGCGGGATCGGGCGGCGGGCCTGTACGTCAAGTACGGGTGTTGCGCCGCGGATGTGGTGCGGGAACTGATTATTTGATTTGTTGAGGTCCGTGGTTATTGCGGTTGGGGGCCGTTGTGGGTTTTGTGGGTCATTTTGTTTCGAGGCCGGGGTTATTGCGGTCGGAGACCATGGTTGGTTAGGCTCCTTTCACCATGCGAGGGACGTGTGGTGAAAGGAGTTGCCTTTAATGGTACGGAAAATCAAGGCAAAGACGATCCTGCGCCTGAGCGAGCAGGGTCTGTCGGGCCGCGCGATCGCGAAATCCCAGGGGATCGCGCGCCGAAGCGTCGCGGAAACGCTCGATGCCGCGACGTCGGCCGGTGTCGGCTGGGCCGACGTCGCGGGCAAGACCGATGACGAGGTGTACGCCCTGTTGTTCCCGGGGCGTGGTGATCGTGAGAGCGCGTACGAACGGCCGGACTGGGCGAAGGTGCATCGTGAGCTGGCGCGTGTGGGCGTGACGTTGAGGATCCTGCAAGGCGAGTACATGGACGGATGCCGGCAGACCGGGAAGCCCTATATGGGGTACGACAGGTTCTGCAAGCTGTACGCGGCGTATGTGGCGGGACTCGGGGTGGCCTCGCGCGTGGAGCACAAGGCCGGCCGGACGATCGAGGTCGACTGGGCGGGCAAGACCATGCGGATCGTCGATCCGGTCACCGGGGATTCGTCGAGGGTGCACCTGTTCGTGGCCGTGTTGCCGTTCAGTCGGTACGCGTTCGTGGAGCCCGCCCTGGATATGGGGCAGAACTCGTGGCTGCGCTGTCATGTGGCGATGTTCGAGTGGTTCGGCGGTTCCACGCCGCGCCTGGTGTGCGACAACCTCAAGACCGGCGTGGTCAAGCATCCACGTGAGGGCGAGGTCGTGTTGAACGACGCGTACCGGGGGCTGGCCGAGCACTATTCGGCGGCCGTGCTGCCCGGACGGGTGAGGAGGCCGAAGGACAAGCCCTCGGTGGAGAACACCGTGTGGCATGCCACGATGGCGTTGGCCGGAGCGATGCGCGACCGTGAATTCGGCTCGCTCGACGAGCTGCGCGCGGCGATACGCGCATGGCTCATGGAATACAATTCCCGCCCGTTCCAGAAGCGCGACGGATCCAGGCTTTCCGTGTTCGAAAGCGAGGAGAGGCCACTGCTCATCGCACTGCCCCCGTTGCCGTACGAGGTGGCGGACTGGGTCTACGGCAGGAGGGTCCAGGCCAACGGCCACGTCGCGTGGGCGCGCAACTGGTATTCCGTCCCGCACGCGTACGTCGGCTCCGCCGTGGATTTGCGGATCGGGGCGAGCGCGCTCGAGGTCTGGCGCAAAAACACCAGGCTCTGCACGCACAGGCTCCTGCCCGCCACCGTCGCCAACAGGTATTCGACGAACGAGGCCGACCTTCCCGATAAAGCCACATGGAAGCCGTGGGACAGGAAACGCTGCGAGCAATGGGCCCGGCGAATAGGCCCCGGCTGCGCCGCCGTGATCGGCAGGCTGTTCGCCGCGGAACGACTCGACGAGCAGGGCGTGGATCCCGCGCTGGCGGTGCTGAGGCTTTCGAAACGCTATTCCGCGCAACGCCTGGAGAACGCGTGTGCGTTGGCGTTGCGGTCGGTCGCCTCGCCACGCTATTCGCATATCCGGCCGATCCTCGAATCCGGGCAGGACCGGACCGACGAAATCCCCGACGACGATGGCGGCGGCATCGGCGATGGTCTCGGCGCCGGTGGCTGGGTGCGCGGCGGCGGCTACTACGCGAGCATGGGAAGGTGACGGGCAGATGATCATCGACACCGAGACCAAGCGCAAGCTGCGCGAGATGAGCGCCCAGGACCTGCTCGACGCGTTCGAACGCCTGGACGAGCGAATCATCGTGCCCCTGAGCCATGCGGAGACGGTCAGGCTCGCGGTCGACAACGCCCACTCCGTCCACATGGACGCCAAGATCCAACGCCTGGTCAAACGCGCCGGGCTACGCTACCCCCAGGCCGACCTGAGAACCATCGACCTCGTGGAGGAACGCGGGCTCGACAGGAGCGTGCTCGCCGGCCTCGACACCGGAAACTATCTGGAGCAACGGCTCAACACCGTGTTCCAGGGAGCCACCGGCTCGGGCAAATCGCACCTGTTGTGCGCGCTGGCGAAATCCGCCTGCCGGGCGCGGTACCGCGCCATCTACATCCGCATGCCCGACCTGGCCGAGCAGGTGACGGTGGCCGCCGGCAAGCCGGGCGGCGTGCCCAAGCTCGTGCGCAAATACGCCACCTACAACCTGCTCGCGATCGACGAATGGCTCGTCGACAAACCCGACGAACCATTCAAACGCTTCCTCCTCGAACTCATGGAACTGCGCTACGACACCGCCAGCACCGCGTTCGCCACCCAATTGGCGACCAAGGAATGGCACCGCCAACTCGGAGGCGACACCATCGCCGACGCGATCCTCGACCGCATCGTGCACAACACGATATGGATCGACACCGGCGAATACAACATGAGACAACGACACGGGCAAACCATGCTCGACAACTAACCGAACAGGCCGGTGGCGCCCAACCAGTCCGTCACCGGCCTCACCCCGCCATAACCCCGGCCTCCAAACACAATAACCAACGGCCTCAAACACTACAAATACTCAGGAACTGGGTATCCCAGCAGGGAGGCCTTGCCGGTGTGGTACCGGGACCGGCTCGAGGAGGAGCGCACCGGCATACCATCGACGCGCGGGGAGCGTTACGCCCGCTGCACGGACGAGCAGAAACGCGCGGCCGTGGACCATTACCTCGGGCACGGCAGGCGGGCGAGCCGCACCATGCGGATGCTGGGCTATCCGAAGAGCAGGGATCTGTTGGTCCGGTGGATCGACGAGCTCGCCCCGGGCGAACGCCTGCTCAGGCGCGGCCCGGTCCCGAGGAATTGAAGCGCGAGGCGGTGGTCGCGGTGGCGTCCGGACGGTTGACGTCGCGCGGGGCGGCCGAACGGCTGGGCGTGGAGGCGTCGGTCGTCGGGAAACTGGAAACGGCGGATGCTCGACGAACCCAAGGAGCATGCGATGGAAAAACCCATGGAACACGGACCGGACCGGGCCGCGCAGCCGTCAGACGGCCGGAAGACCGCGCAGACCGGCGGCGTCGGCGTCGCGTCGGTGGAGGAGTGTTTATGTTCAATGTTCTTTAGGCAGGAGTGGCATGGTGTTTTCCGCTTGATGTGCAGCTGTTTTTCCGCAGTATCGTCATCCCCGTGGTGGCGTGGGCGGCCATGGGTTCGCCCCTGCCTGTTAGATTCCCGGGTTGCAAACCAATAAGCAGCCAAGGGCCGGTTGCCGCCGGCCCGGGGAAGGAAAGGACAGTGACGATACCCATGTCCAAACAGCAAGATATCAGGAGGCTCGACGCGAAGGGCCTGCCGCACGCGCAGATCGCCAGGAGGCTCGGAATCGACCGGGGCACGGTCGCGAAGTGGGCGAGCATGGAGGACTGCTCTCCCAAACCGCCCGCCAGGCGCAGGTCGGGATCGATGCTCGACGAGTACAAGCCCATCGTCGACGGCTGGCTGGAGGCCGACCGTCTCATGCCCCGCAAGCAGCGCCACACCGCCAGACGCGTGCACGACCGGCTCAGGGACGAGCACGGATTCACGGGCTCGTACTCCACCGTGTTGCGCTACGTGGACGAGTGGCGCGCGGCGAACCGCGAACCGTCCGACGGCTACGTGGAACTGGAGTGGACGCCGGGGAGCATGCAGATGGACTTCGGCATGGCCAAGGCGCGTCTGGCTGGCGAGTGGGTCGACGACCATTGCCTGGTCGTCACGTTCCCGCATTCGAACAAACGGTACGCGGCGAGCCTGCCCGCGGAGAACGCGGAATGCATCTGCGAGGGCCTGACTGCGATATTCGAGCATATCGGCGGCGTCCCGCACACGCTCGTGATCGACAACGCGTCCGGCGCGGGCCACCGGGATTCCAAGGGGAACGTGACCTTGTCGCGCGTGTTCGAGGCGTTCGCCAGCCACCACCGGCTCGACGTGCGCTTCTGCAATCCGTATTCGGGCAACGAGAAGGGCAGCGTGGAGAACGCGGTCGGTTTTCTGAGGCGCAACCTCATGGTCCCGCCCATGGCGGCAGAGACCCACGAGCAGCTCACCAGGCTGATGCTGGCCAAGTGCGACGGGCTGGGCGAGAGCGTCCACTACCGCGCGCTCGTGCCGGTCGACGACCTGTTCGCCGACGACCTCAAGGCGTTGCGCCCCTTGCCGTCATGCCGTTTCGACGCGGTGAGGTGGGAGACGAGGAGGGCCGACAAGTACGGGTGCGTCGAGATCGACTCCAACCGGTATCAGATCGGCCCGAACATGCGCGGCAGGCGCGTGGAAGCCGCCATCCGGGCCGCCACGATCACCATCAGGGACGAGGCCGGCCATACGCTCGCCGAACTCGCGCGCGTCTACGGCAGGTCGGCGCGCACGATCCAGGACCCCGCCAAGGTGTTCCCATTGTTGGCCGTCAAGCCCGGCGCATGGCGCGACTGCTCGATCCGACCCGACGTGCCCGACGACGTGAGGGAACGGCTCGACCAAGCCGACGACAAGACCCTCAAGGCCAGTCTCAAGGCCATCGCGAGGGCGTGCGAGGCCGCGGGCTTCGAACCCGCGATGCGAGCCGCCCGCCACTTCATCCAACACGGATGGGGCTTCTCCGAGGCCGACATGACGATCCTGGCCAGACGCATCGCGGAAGGCGACGTCGACTACGGCGGCGACCTGCCCGACCTCGACGCGTACGACCGGTTCAACCACCCCGGAAAGGACAACGCATGAGCAGCAGACCCGAACCGGCGATCCCGGAAACACGTCGTCGCAGGGCCGACACCATCGCCAAAAGCCAGCGCATCATGGAGATGAGCAAACAGCTCACCCTGACCAGAAGCGTGCTCGCCAACACGCTGGCCGAGGCCACGCCCGCCCAGCTCGACTTCATCGAACGCTGGTTCGAGGCAGAGCTCGAATCACGCGACCGGGCCAAACGCGCCCGGCTGATGAAGACGGCGGGTTTCCCGTCCGACAAGGAGCTCGACGGATACGACTGGACCAACCTAGACATGCCCTCCGGCTGGGGCCGGAGCCAGCTCGAGGGCCTCGAATTCGTCGGGAAAGCCGAGGACCTCGTGCTCTACGGGCCGGTCGGCACCGGCAAGAGCTACCTCGCAATCGCGCTGGGACGGGCCGCGTGCCGGGCCGGGATACCGGTGAGGTTCTTCACCGCCTCAAGCCTGGTCATGCGCCTGAGGCGCGCGAAACAGGACAACCGGCTCGACAAGGAGCTCGCCGCCATCGGCCAGGCACGCCTCCTGGTCATCGACGAGCTCGGATACATCCCCATCGACGAGGAGGGCAGCCGCCTCCTGTTCCAGATTATCTCCGACTCCTACGAGACAAGGAGCGTCGTCTACACCACCAACATCGAATTCTCCGGATGGGCCAGGGTGTTCGGCGACCCGAACATGGCCGCCGCGGTCGTCGACCGCACCGTCCACCACGGCAGGCTCATCCGGTTCAAGGGCGAGAGCTACCGCAGCCGCAACGCCCTCATGACCAAATAACCAAACAAACCAGACCAAGGCAGCGGGCGGCCCCACGGAACGATCATCCCGCGGGAAACCCGCTGCACATCCTGCGGAAAACAACACGACTATCCAGCCGACGAGAACTTGACAAAACACAGAGGAGCTGGAGGCCCGGTTGGCCGAGTTGCGGGGGCGGATGGAGTCGCTGGCGGGCGACGTGGAGCGGATGCGCGCCGAGCGGGCGGATCTGGACGTCGAGATCGCGATCCGCCGGGGCACGCTGGAATTGTTGGGAAAAGAGCGGGGCGCAGACCCGGACAACCTGACGAACCGGGAGAAGGCGGTCCTGCTCAGGGCGGTCACCGGTGAGACCGGAGCGACCGCGAAGAGCCTGTTCGCCCGGATCGGCATCGCCCGCAGCACCTACCACTACCAGCCCGACGCCATGAAGAAGCCAGGCAAGGACGCGTGGCTGCCGCCCCTGGTGGAGGAGTCGTTCGAGAGCAGCATGCGCCGCTACGGGTACCGGCGCGTCCACCTGGACCTCAAGAGCGCCGGGATACGAGTGTCGGCCAAACGCGTCATGCGCGTGATGGCCGCCAACGGCCTCAAACCCGTGTTCAAGAGCGCGAAACGCTACGGCTCGTACAAGGGCGAGGTCGGCAAGGCCCCGGACAACCTGGTGAACCGGGACTTCCACGCCGAGGCCCCCAACATGCTGTGGGCCGCGGGACCTGACCGAGTTCTCCATCCCGGCCGGCAAGGCGTACCTCTCGCCGGCGGTCGACCGCTCACGGCGGGCTTCCCGTCGCGTGGACTCGGCGACAGCCCCAACGCGGAGCTCGCCAACGGCATGCTCGACGACGCGTGCACCACCCTCAAGGACGGGGAGCGTCCGGTGGTCCACTCGGACCGGGGCTGCCACTACCGGTGGCCGGGCTGGATCGCGATCTGCGAAAGCCGCGGGCTGGTCCGTTCGACGGGCGCGAAGGGCTGCAGCCCGGACAACGCGGCCGCGGAGGGGTTCTTCGGGCGTCTCAAGCAGGAGTTCTTCCACAAGCGCGGCTTCGCCAATGTGGGCATGGACGAGTTCATCAGCATGCTCGACGAGTACATGGTCTGGTACCGCGACACGAGGATCAAGACCGAATACGGCATGAGCATCATGGCACGCAGACGCGAGCTCGGACTCGTGGCATAATCAAGGAACAGGAACAAAGAAATCCAACAAAACAGCACCACCCCCTCAAGCGGAAAACACCATGACACTCCCGCCTAAAGAACATTGAACATAAACAAGGGGCGGACGTTTTCTCGGAGACTGGATGAAAAGGAGTTTGGATTGTCCGGTCTAGAGGAGCGCACGAGGGCGGTGGAATTGTATTTCATCATGCCCATGACCGACGCGCAGATTTGGGGTATCCGACCAGGCTGTGCTTGGAACGGTGGTTGGCGAAAGATTCCTGTTAATAATAATACGGAGAACAGGACTATTTACCATAGCCAATTCCTCTATCAATACCTCGCTTTCCAAGAATTTCTGGGAAAAAATGATTTATAACTGTAACAATAGGTACACAAAGCAAACACGCGCTAATCACTATAAATAGACCCAAAATAGTTTGTTCGAAACCCATCATCGAACTATCCATATCTATAAATAATCCCAGTAACTCTTCGCAAACCAACAAGAGAACATTATTAAAACTGTAATATATCAATGAATTCGAGCCTATATACGTCATTATCGTCGACAATGGCATCAGGCTTGAAGAAGACTCAAGACGTATCATCAATCCTATTGAAAATGCAATACCAGCAAAAGCTCCCAAGATATAAAATGGATAACTCCCATATTCATTAAGGTATATATCCACATGTTCACCCGTTACATATCGATTCAACAATACAGACAACTCAGTTACAACGCCACAGAATAAAATTAGTGGAAGAACTGAGAGACGCTTTTCAATATCTTTACCAATCGACCTCATTGCTTTACCGGCAATGAAGAACAGTAATCCTGAAGCGGCCGTTTCTATCGCCCAAGGCAAGATATGTCCTATATATATAGAATAACAATATCCGACTAAGGAGAACACGATACCAAATAATATTTGCATCTTGATAGATGATGAAATGAAGCGCTCGAAAATATACATACTTACATCTATTAAAAATAAACTGGTAAAAAACCATGGGATAACACCATAGCTCCCTCCTCTTATTTCTGCAACAATGCCTATCAAATATTGAATCAAAGAGAATGAATATGGTTCTCCAATTATCATTCCATTAATATATACTATTATGATGGTGACAACACCAAAAACAAAGCCAGGAATTAAAAGTGTTCTTATCCTTTTTATCACAAATGCTTTAAGTGAATTATAGTGCTTTACAGAGAATACATATCCAGATAAAAAGAAGAACAATGGCATGTGGAATGCATAGAAAAAATCCCGCACCATATCCGGACAGAGTGTATGTCCCCAAAAAACAAGGATCATAGCGAACCCTTTGCCATAATCCACCCAAGCTATACGACCAAGACTGTTTTGCCTGCTAGACACAGATTGATTATTCATATAATTCCCTCTTCAATAGCCTAATCCACAAATATACCGCTTTCTTTCGCGGCTCAAAAGGAATTCACCAAGAGTCGCATCAAACACGTCAGGCGAAACGCTCCTTCAGCTTCACTCGGTTTTGCAGAAACATCAGTTGCGTACACTCGTGCACTATCTGCAACAAAAGTGCATTGATATTGACAGGTAGCCAACTCTTATCGTCAGCCTCCTACTACGTAACTTGCTCAGTTTACCTATTGACACTAACATGAAGATGTCTAAAACTGTTATGCGAACCGGAGATGCCGTTCATGTCAAATCCTTTAATCAGTATAGTTGTCCCTGTCTACAACGTCGAAAACTATCTAGAAGATTGTGCGGCTAGCATCACGCAACAGTCATATACCAATCTGGAAATCATTCTAGTTGATGATGGATCCACAGACTCTTGTCCTACATTATGCGATTTGTTGGCGACAGAAGACCCGCGCGTTCAAGTAATCCACCAATCTAATCGTGGTCTTTCTGGCGCACGTAACGCCGGCCTTCAACATGCAACGGGAGAGTACATCTGTTTTGTGGACTCCGATGACATGATTCACCCAGAGCTCGTTCAAGCCTCTGTGAATGCGCTTCAACGACATCACACCGCAGCGGTCATGTACGGCTATTGCTCAATAGACGGACACGGTGAATACATAAATTCCAGTGTTGAATCTAAATTTTTCCCTAATCAATGCACAATGTCCGACAAGGAATTAATCAATTTAATCCTTAGTCGCAGGTTGACAAACTATGCTTGGAAATATATAGCCAAACGATCTCTTTATATCGACAATAAAATCTCCTTCCCCGAAGGACGAAACTTCGAAGATGTAGCTGTTACATACCGTGTCTTGCACGCGGCCAGGCGAATCAGCCTAATCAACCGTCCTCTATATCAGTATCGAGAGCGTCCATCTTCCATCATGCATCAGACGGACATGACTAGAAATTACCGTGATCTCGACTGTGTGTTGAATGAAATGTCGAGCGCAGTCAGTGACATGTTTCCCGAACTATCGGCAAAGGCCGACGTGTACCGCGCTACTTGGTTCACTGCAATCGCATGGTCGTACCTATTTTCCAATAGCGCCACAACAGCACAACCTCAGTTCCGAGATTTCATTAAGACGCTGTTCCGGAAAAATGCTCCATTTACAATCATTCGGTTTCTCCCCCCCAAAGAATTAGTCAAATATCTCATGGTGTGGATTCGGTTTCTGATTTAATTTCCGCTTTTCGACAAAGAAACGCTCGTACACGGGTCTATCTCATTAAGTGTGTAATTGGCGGTTTGTTTATTCGGTTGTGTTGGCCGGCCAACGGTCGGCGAAAGTGACGGCGAAGGCATTGAGCGCGGGCTTCCACCGTGTCGTCCATCGTACCTGGCCACGCCCGGTGGGGTCCAGGGGTCTGACGGTCAAGTACATGCATTTGAGCGCGGCCTGCTCGTTCGGGAAATGCCCGCGAGCACGGATCGAGCGCTTGAACCTGGCGTCGGGCGACTCAATCGCATTGGTCGTGCAGATGATCCTACGGATCTCCGCGCCATAGTCAAGGAACGGAACGAACCGGTCCCACGCGTTCATCCACAAGCCCCGGATCGCGGGATACTTGTCCGCCCACCTGCCGAGCATCTCATCACGGGCGCGCACGGCGTCCCGCTCGTTGACCGCCGTGTAGACAGGCTTCAAGTCACGGCGCAACGCATCCCAATCTTTCTTGGACGCGTAGTTGAACGTGTTGCGCAACAGGTGCGCGACGCAGGTTCGCGCGATCGCGAGCGGCCACACCACCTGCACCGCTTCCGGCAGGCCTTTCAACCCGTCGCAGATCAAGAAGAACACGTCCCGGACGCCACGGTTCTTCAACTCGGTGAGCACGCTCAACCAGTATCTGGCGCCCTCTGCCGACGGTGAACCCCAGATCCCCAGCACATCCCGGTTGCCGTCCAGGTCCACGCCAACGGCCACATAAAACGCACGGTTGGCGACCTGGCCGTCACGCACCTTGACCATGGTCGCGTCGATGAACACCGCCGCATATACCGGGTCGAGAGGCCGCGTCGACCATTCGACCATCTCATCAACGACTCGGTCGGTGATCCGGCTGACGGTCTCCTTGGAGACGTTCGCGCCGTATATCCGCTCGGAACGCGCGCTGATCTCACCGGTCGTCAACCCCTTCGCGTACAAGGACAACACCACCTCGTCCACATCAGACAAGTGACGCTGCCGTTTGCGCACGATCACCGGATCGAACGAACCATCCCGGTCACGGGGCACCTCGATCTCGACCGGACCTACCGACGCCGTGGCCACGGTCTTGCGCGTCGTCCCGTTACGGGCGTTCGCCGAACGACCATCCCTGCTCCGCTCATGCCTGGCGCGACCTAGATGCTCGTTCATCTCCTCGTCCAAAGCGGTCTCGAGAACCGTCTTGGTGAACTGCCGCGACAAGCCGTCCGGCCCGGTCAGATCCCAACCTTGCTCACGAGCCATGCGCACGAACTCGACCGCCGCATCACGCTGCGCGTCCCTGGCCGCTTTCAACCGCCCGGCGACATCAGGCCTGACAGCGGCAGACCCGGCAGCATCATCCGTCCGCTCCCTCGAGGCACCATCCTTGGTAGTCGTCATAACAGTCATTATCCCAGCAGACATAACCCACCGGTCCTTTCCAGCCAGCCCCAAGACCAGCCATCCAGGCCAATTACACACTTAAAGCAACAGTCCCCGGTACACGGTGGGAGCTATGGATGTTTCTTGGAGACTGGATGCAAGGAGTTTGGATGTCCGGTCTCGGGAGCGCGTGGGGGTCCCTATGTGGCTTGTCAACTCGAATCGCTAGATTGAGTCTTTCGTTTGGGCATGCTTCGCCTAGCTGAGCGTCGTCTGTTTATGTTCAATGTTCTTTAAGCAGGACGAGGTGGTGACGTTTCTTGGACTCGTTGAGTCGGAAGGGATGTCATCGTGAGGTATACAAGGGCGCAACGGGATCGGGCGGTGGACTTGTACGTCAAGTACGGGCGTTGCGCCGCGGACGTGGTGCGGGAACTGGAGTGTCCCAGCAGGAGGAAACGGATTATGTTCAATATTGTCTAGGCAGGAGTGTGTCATGGCGTTGTTCGCTTAACGTGCAGCTGTTTTCCGCAGAATTGCCCTACTGGGATAGCTCAGCTTGTGGATCATGTTGCTGGACTCAATCCGAACCCGATGAGCACATCCACGGCTCTGTTCCGCTACTTCTTCGAGTACGTCATGATGACGCCCCTTTCTCGACTCAACGAATCCAAGAGAATGTTACCACCTCGAAAACTCCAATTCATATTAATCAAATACACGCCAGTATTGGACGGAACCAAAGTGCATAAACCGCGGGCACTACCTTGGTCTGATGTCTGAATCCAAAGACTCTGCGTGAGCTGTCAGCTATTTCCTAGAAGTCTTGTTTTTGAGCTATTCTGAGTGGGGCGTAGGGTAAACATTTTTCTCTGTAATCGGGAGTTTCTATGAATCGTCGTAGGGGGTGGGCTGGGCGTAATTCCAGCATTGAGGTACTGCGTATTCTTGCGATGTTTCTTATCACGTCGCATCATCTTCTCGCTTATGGCGTCCCGGATCTGCTGACCAGCTCTTTGAGTGTGAATAAGGTTCTTCTCGAAACGTTCCTGTATTCAGGTGGCAAGATCGGCGTGGTGATCTTTTTCCTGATTTCGGCGTGGTATTTGCCTGTGGACGGAACGCTAAAGTCATGTTTCCGCAGGGTTTGGCTGCTGGAACGCGAAGTGCTGTTCTGGAGTCTCGCGCTGTTGGCATGTTCTATGGTGTTCAACCGTGCCGGAGTCGGAACGACACTGGTGGCGAGTTCCGTTCTGCCCACTGCGACTAGCCTATGGTGGTACGTCACCGCATATGCGGTGTTTCTACTGGTGTTCCCGTTCCTAGCCAAAGGCCTACGCGCGTTGGGCGCGCGAGAGCATTTGGCGCTGTGCATGGTCGGTTTCGTGATGTGGACTGTGGGCGAAGGATTTGTGCCGTTCTTCTCTCTGGGATTGCCTGGCGGCGACTTTCTCAGTTTCGTGTACATCTATACGCTGTTGTCGTATTACCGGTGGCATATGCAGGCAATATCTGCCCGTGCTGCGTGGGTGATGCTTGCCGTTGGATACGGTTTGTTGCTGTTCTCCGCTGCGGTTGGAGGACTGGCGTATGAGCGTTTGCATGTGGCTGCTCGTATGCAGGTGTATTTTGCCGCTGCGGAGTTCAAACTCGTGCCGTTGCTGGTTGGATTCGGATTGTTCTCGCTGTTCGTGCGCCGTGAGTTTCATTCGGCAGTGGTGAATCGTTTCGCGTCCACGATGTTGGCGACATACCTGATTACTGAGTATCCGGCGATGCGCAAGCTGGTCTGGCAACGGCTCATTCCAGTCGAATCGTTTTCAGGTCACTGGTATACGTTCATCGCGGTGTGCGCTGCCGTGGTTGCGGTGATGGTCGCGGCCGGTGTTCTGGATTTGCTGCGTCAGACGTTGTTCTCTCTGACTATCGATCGTCACCGCGGTCGACTTTTTGATCGACTGTGGGATTCTGCATCAGACAGCAAACTGGTAGCGCGTATACAGAGGATCTGCCTACCTGCGGATGAAAACCAATCACCACGCTTCGAAGAACATTGAGAATTGCGTAGGGACTACATAGGAAATTATCTCCCAAAATGTCCGCTGCCTTTTCACGGAGACTGGATGTAGGGTAATTGCCGACTTTTACAAGTGTGGGTGAGTCGTGTTCAAAGTACGTAAGTCTTCGAACACAACCGACATTATCATCACAGTCAACCTATTCTCATGATCTGGGTGGCGGTGGTGAATTGTTCAGGTGCGTCACGTTTCAATTCGAACGTTGAGTATCCGTTAATACATGCGTAGGCGGTCCGATTTGGTGAAGGACTGCAACCCGTTAAATCTGGCGAAGACAATGTCTTTTTTGCAGGCTTGGCGTGTTGTCTACTATTGGGCACATACAGTCAGAGAGATTACGCAGTGAAATCCGAAGATGGAGGTTAATCGAATGATGGGTAACGAGTATTCCCTTGGCGAACAAAGCAATGCCAGTAACAGCCAATTCAGCTTGAATGATTCCTTTTACTCGGATACGCATACCGTGTTGGAGAGTGAGGATATCGCTTCAACGATTATGAACGAAGTGAGTAGTCTTGGGTATCAGCGACATGGCCGATGCTTTATCACAGGACCCATAGGTGCAGGGATAACAACCGTCCTAAATTCGGTATTGCTAAAACTGAATAAGAGTATCGAGATGGGGTTGCCGACTCAGTTGGTCTATTTTGATGCGGATGGCAACGGCACGAGTAAGATGAGCGTATTGCATGCGTTCGCGCGCAACTTGAATCGTGTTGGGATTCCTACTCCTTATTTTGACTGTGCCTATTTTCGGACACTAGCGTTCAACGGCAACCTTGCTGCTATTCGTTTGGATATAGAGCAATTACTGAATGATACGAAGAAAAGGGCATTTGAAGTTAAAATTAAGCAATCCGGTCGTAAAATTCTTAGCTGGTTGCCAGAAGGAATCGGTCTGTGTGTGCCCTTGGCTGAAACGTTGATGGATTTGTTTGTGGAAAACGTGTGTTGTAGGGACTGGAAATCTATTAAGGCTGCGAATACCCGTTTGAAAGAAATATGTGATTATAAACAGGGTAGGATTTTTGCTGAACTAAGCAAGTATCTCAAAGAGGATATTGAATCTTGGACGACTAGTAAAGATGGAATCGAAACTAAGCTCGTAGTGTTTGTGGATTCTCTCAATAAAATCGGTGCCCCTGCAGATAAGACTAAAGATTTCTTTGCGTGGTTCGGTGAAATGAGCAATGCTGCAAGGTCATTTTGGATATTTGTGGATAGTTCTGCCTCCGAAATATGTCGTAGCGAAGACGAACGTTCATGTACCACAGAGATCAAACTGCGCTACTTAAATGACGAGGAAGCCAAAAGTTTTTTGGAAGAATACGATAGCAAGGCTGCGAATGTAGATGAAGAAGCTAAGTATGCTTTTGCTATGTCTAAGGGAAGTCCTGCTTTTCTGAGATTGTTCCATGATATTTGGCAGAATGCCGACGTCAGAGAGCGGATCAGGAATCAAGAATATGATTTCTCTAAAGATAGAACAATGATGGATTTCGTGGATGAATCTTATTTGCAACAACTCGAGACCTCTGTTCGCGGTGCCGTTTATTTGTGTGCATTTTTAGGAAAGTGGACGGATGCGGATTTGATTAATGCATTCTCGAATTTTGGCTTCAACGTTGTTGCTGTGGATGAGATAAGACATCTGTCTTTCATTCGCGTAAACGCAGAGAACGATGAGTATTACGAGATGGACGACGTGATAGCATATCATTTACGTCTGTATGCTCAGACCAATAGCTATCTCGTTGACTTACTGGGAAAGTATTTTCTTTCTCTGCTAACTGAGAGAATTCGTCAATCTCAGAAGGATTACGGGGATCAACGTGTTGCCGATGAACAGCTCTGCAAGAATATCTACCGGTTCCTGGACAGTATAGAATCCGGTCACTCGATTGAAGTGCTTTTGAAGTTCGCCTCCGAAATGGCTGAATTGCGCGTTTACGACACAGCAATTCGTGTATATCGACTTTGTCGGAAGGAAGCCGAACGCCAAGGTGATGTGGCGCAAGAATTCACAACTTACTTTGGGGAAGATCGCTGTGAGACGGGTCTGTTCTACCTTAAAGGAGCCATATGCCATCAGGAAACGGCCCTTTCTATTTGCAGGAGGGAGATGATGCGCTTCGACGATATTGCTGCGCAGGATGATTCCTATCTGCAATCGCCCATTCGATTGCGTGTACTCAATAATCTTGGTACTACACTCATGCGATTCTATGAGCGGAGTACTTGCGATCGTCTAGTGGAGGGGTATTCACATCTGAAATATCTATTCTACGGATACTGCATCGGCAATTCCAATGTTTCAACGCTAACTGATAGTCTCAAGGCACAGTATGCGAATAATTTTGGCCTATCCTGTCGTTCGTTGTATGACTGGTTGCTTGAACACCCCGCTGCCAGTGCTGTGTATCCCACTCACGAACTGTTATCTCAGGCTGTTGAAGCTTGTAGTTTTTCCTATACCATAAGGAAGAAAATCGATGGCGAAGAAGCCTCTTCGACTCTGAGATCCTTAATTAATCTGGTGTCAGTGTATTGGCGTTTCGGCCTGTACCTCAATAGTGAGTATTATGCGGCTCAGGCATCTGAGCTGTCACATGGAGCGCTTCAGGTCTTCGCCTCTCATTATAGTGCTGACTATTTGACGTTGCGGTTCAACCATGCACTGGCCTCGCGTGTCCAGGGGATTCTCGCAATGCAAAGTGGTGACTCGACTGCTGCGAGGCGATTCCTTCTTAACGCTCATGCAGAACTGCAGGAAGTACTCATTGATCGAGAGAGCTCTCTTGGCAGTCTGCACCGATCGGCGAAGGAGACAGCCAAGGAAATAGCGAAAACCAAAGACTATATGAAGAAATTAGGACTTTCGTTTTGATTCTGATTAAGGGCTGCAGACGGTTCCTCGAAGATGGAATGAGGAAACATCCGCAGCCCCTACCAGCTGTCACAAGCATCACACTAAAACGGCGACTAATATCGCAAGTGCAAACGCCGCGATCGTCAACACCCACGGCAGTGTTTTCGACCAACAATCCTTCGGTTTAAGCACCACGGTGATCAGGCCAACCAGGAATGCAAAACTACCGATAGTGGCTAAATTCACTGTGATGATTTTCGCTAACTCCCAGCCAGCGGCCTGCACATTCACATTCACTAATGTGGAAGCGGGCGTTATCCAACAATTAGCGAGATGCTTAAGATCTGCGAATGATGATGTCCCGCTGTGGTGCGGTACTGGTTACCCATAGAAATAGCGGAAGTGCGTAAAACGCGTATGCTTCGAATTGTAGATACAAATAGGCGAGCAGCAACAGCCAGCAAATGGTGGTTTTGTTCCACGCATGATTGCGCGTCACATGCCACAGCACCACTCCGATTGCCGCGGCGAACGCGATCACGCCGAATTCGGTGATGAACGAGGTGTAGGCGTTCATCGTGAACACGTTACCCGCGCGATTGCTCGTCGGCCCTCTGGGATCGACGAGCTGGCGGATCTCCTCCGTCACCATGCCTCCGTTGGCGAGGAACACTCGCATGGCGGACTCATAGCCGCGGGTCATGGCTTCGCCGATATTGCCTGCGCCGAAGCCGAACAGCAGGTGTGGAATATCCTGCAATCCAGCCTCCAACGGAGCGAGTGTGCGGATGATTCGCGCGGACATCGAGGAGTCTCCGGCGAACAATCCCTGGCTCGCCAACGCCTGCAGACGAGGCTGCGTGGCGAACAGCGCAACAATCACACCGCATCCGGCGACGGCACCGGCTGCCAGTGCCACGATATTGCGCGTGCGGGAGAACACCCACCGCCAAGGAACCTCAACAATGGCGCATACCACCAACGCCACCGCGCTATCCAAAGCGATACGTGTGCCGGAACCCATCGCCAACGATCCGAGCGCGAACGTGAGAATCAGCACGGGCAGACGGCGGTCACGGGTGAGCCAGAACAACGGCAGCAGCACTCCGTACAGGTGCATGCCGATGTAACTGGGTTCGGCGAACAGGAACTGCGGTCGTGAACTGTGATACTGGCGTAGGAACACGCCATTCACCTGATTCATGAACTGTCCCCAATCGAGGTGCCGGGCCTGTCCAAGCCAGGTCAGCACGCCGAACAGGAACGCGACGCCATAGGCGACGATCAGCAATGTGACGACGGTATGGAGTGAAAGCAGAGGGCTATCGTGCGTATTGGGTTCCGTGGCAGCGCCATGATCGGAGGATGCTCCGGGGTCGAAGGCGATGCAGAAGGCTGCCAGTGTGGCGCACATGGCGAGTATGGCGAAACCTGTGCGGAACAGATACGTCCAGTCCACGCCGATGGTGAGCCATCCATACACGCTGATAAGAGACAGCAGCACGAGCATCGGAACCATGCAAGGGAAACGGCGGACCACATAAGGCAACCGACGCGCGTTCAGCAGCGTGAACAGGAGGAACAACGCGGGGCTGAACGGCGACCAGTACGGCATCTGAATGCCCCATATCAGGCCGTCGACCGGTAGCAGCAGCACGGCGGTGTAGAACACGATGCGGGAGACACCGGTGAATGAAATGCGACAGGCGGTGAGGTATATGTGCGGCATGATTCAGAACGAGGGGAAGGCTCCGAAAGGGGTGTCGACGGTTGATGCGGTCGTTGTTTTTGGCGGGATTGAAGTCATGCCGAGAAGATTGGTGGCAGCGAGGGAATCGGAGTGTGGAATGGTCTGTTCGGAAGAAGCGGAATGCCGCGAATCGTCCGATCTGGTCAGGCTATTGGAAGGATCGTCAGACGGTGTCAGAGCCTGCGCGATGACATCGACGGCTCGGATGATGTGCTCGGCGCAGGTTCGATACGAATCGGCGGAATGTCCGAATGGGTCGGGAATATCTTGCGGGCGGGGCAATGTAGGCCGTTTGAACGGTGCGTTCGCGATGATCGTCGCCAACCGGTTCTCCGGTGTGGACGGTATCGCGGATTCCAGATCCCCGTCGCGCACGCACGCATCGGCGAGGTTGGCGAAATCGTCGAGCAGAAAGGTTTTGTGCGCGGCGGATGGGCTCCATTCCAGCAGTTTGCCGAGTTGCGAATCGGTGAACACGAGAATCACATCGGCCTGATTCGCCATATCGGGAGCGAACGGTGTGGAGCGGTGAGCGGAGGCATCGATGCCGCGATAGGTAAGCAATCGCAGATAATGCGGATCCATGGGAGAGGGAGCGAGATGCAACAGACCTGCGCTGGAGACGCTGGCGAACTGCCCGCAGGAGTCTCGGAACAGGTACTCGGACAGCGCGGAACGGCAGATATTGCCGCGGCACACGAACAGAACGTGCATATTCCCCCTCTTTTGCATGGCAAACGTTGTTACTGCGCTTGGCGATCCGAAGCCAATTATAGTATGAGCGAAAGTCGGAACATCCAGTGCTGACTCTGGAGCGGACCGAGAGGTGAAGTCGAGGTTTACGGGCGTGAGCTGTGTGCCTTGCGGGACAATAGCGCGAATCCGCAACCGGCGGTGCAAGCCAGTAGAGCGGCGGTCAGCAGGGCGATCATACCGGTAGTGTTGACGCCGGTGGCGGGCAGCGGGGTTGCCGTATCTGGTGTGGTGTCTTGCGTTGGAGGTGCGGGCTGTGACGGGTCTGTTGGATCCGTCGGCTCGGTCGGAGGGGTTTCGCCCGGTGACGGTGGTTGTTCAGGATCGCCGCCGTCGGGGGGCACAGGCGGAGTCGGGGAGTGCGACGGTGGTTGTGTCGAGCTCGGCAACCATGGACGAGATATTGCCGGCGTACACGGTGATATCGTAGGTGGCTCCGCACTGGGGCGTAATCGGTATGTCAACCGATACGACGGTATTGACGCCGTCGCCGTATGGGCCCCACGCTTCGCCGTCGACCATGGCCCAGAGGTACGGGAGCCCGCTCTCCGCGAGCTCGTCGGGAATCGAGGCGGTGACGGAAATCGAAGATTCGTTCACCACTACATCGAATATGGCGTTGGGGGAGTCGTTCGCCTGCGCGGGAACGGCGGAGGCGCAACACGTGAATACGACGATGGCCGCGATCAATGTGCGGGCAAGATGTCGGCGGATGTTCATGACGGTTCTCTACTTTCAAGTGACGCTGCGGTGGTGCAAGGAAACGACGTCATTGTCGGCACCACTCCCTCAATCATATCGGGAAACCTTAGGGGAGGCGAAACAAGTGATGAGCTTCATTAGGGGCAAGCGCATCGAGATGGGAGCCATGAACGTTTGTGGAGATGGTTTCTTATGTGTTCCGCATTTATCCGCGACACGAATCCCGTATGGCTTGGCGTGTGTGTGCAATGATGGGAATCGGAACATACGAACGCCGCTGATGGGACGCTGCTGTCGTTGGAGTGGCTGACTTCGTGAAGGAGATGAACGACCATGCGTAGGGCCACGGTATACGACGTTGCGAACAAGGCGGGCGTTTCCACGGCCACGGTGTCTTTCACCTTCCGGCATCCGGAGAAGGTCAAACCCTCCACCCGAGAGAAGGTGCTGGGTGCCGCCCACGAATTGGAGTATGTTCCGTCCGCCAGCGCGCGGGGATTGGCCCGCGGGCGCACGGGCGTGCTGGGGCTGTATTCGTTCGACATGCTGCTTGAGCGCACCGAGGGCATCGAACTCGCCGAAGACGATGCCGAAAACGCCTACACGAACGCCGGATCCGACATCATGGACCCTGACGTGCGCGCGTATCCGCTGTATGTCGACGAGGTGCAGCGCGGATTCGAACTGGAATGCTGGCGGCGTGGCAGGGTGCTGCAGTTGAGCACCGCGGCCGGACATGGGGCGGAGGAATCCATCGCGGAGATCGCCGGGCGAGTGGATGGGTTGGCGTTATTCCCCAGCGAGTACGTGAAGGGGCTGCCGTTGGAGCGCCTGTGCCGGCAGATGCCCGTCGTGCGCATCAGCGCCGGTAGTGAAAACGTGCCGGCCGCGTATGTGAACTGCGATAATACGACCGGCATGAACGCCATCGTCGATCATCTCATCGATGTGCATCATGTGCGCAGCGTGGCGTTCGTCGGCGTGCAGGACTCCTCGGATATGCGTGAGCGGTACGCCGCGTTCGTGCGGCGCATCCGGGAGCGGGGGTTGGGGGATATGCCGGCGCTTGTGGACGATTCCCGCGCGGTGTCCGCGGAATGGTTCGTGAAGTTGTGCGATGCGCTCGGATCGGGGCAGTTGCCGGAGGCGGTGGTGTGTTCGAATGATCAAAGCGCCCTCGGAGTCGTGGAGCTGTTGCAGGATGCCGGCCTGAAGGTGCCCGACGATGTGATCGTCACCGGATTCGACGGCGTGCTGGCCGGCCGCCTGTTGCATCCGACGCTGACGACGGTGCGCCAGCCGATGGAGGCCATGGGACGTCTGGCCGCGAAGCTTTTGGACGAGCAGGCGGAGGACCCATGGCGGGAGCCTTGCGAATACCGGCTTCCGGTGCGGTTCATTGCGAGGGAGAGCTGCGGCTGCGCGTAAAACGAACGCATAATCGTTGCGTGACGTGATATTGCGTGGCATTGCGGTATGGACGCGATGCTGCTGCTGCTGGCTTGGCCTACGTTGATGGCCTGCTGGCATCTACTGTCGGTTTCCGACTGTGATTCCCATCTGCTCAGGATGCCTTCCTCTGGCGTGTCGTGAGGTGCGTGGATTTGACAAACAGAAATCTAAGCGCTTAAATATTGCTATCAATCTAAGCGGTTAGATTGAGGATCTGGAGATTCAAGGAGGAACCAATGACCCATTCAATGTTGAAGAAAACCGCGGCCCTGCTCGCAGGAACCGCCATGCTCGTCGGCGTCACCGCATGCGGACGCACCAACACCGATAGCACCGCCAGCGCGGACGACGTCACCACCATCGACTCCAGCCCGGCCACCGGCGAACTGACCATCTGGGCTATGGGCAACGAAGGCGACCTGCTTGGCGACTTCGTCAAGGACTTCGAAGAGGAGAACCCCGACGTCACCGTCACCGTCACCGCCATCCCGTGGTCCAGCGCGCACGACAAGCTGCAGACCGCGATCGCGGCCGGCAACGGACCGGACATCGCGCAGATGGGCACCACTTGGATGGCCGACTTCTCCGACTCCTTCTCCCAAGTGCCCGACAACTTCGACCTGAGCGACTTCTCCGAAGGTCCTCTCGAGGCCGGCCAGGTGGATGGAACGCAACTCGGCATCCCATGGTATGTCGACACCCGCGTGCTCTACTACCGCACCGACATCGCGGAGCAGGCCGGTTGGACCGAGGCTCCCGAAACCTGGGACGAGCTCAAGCAGATGGCCCAGGACCTGCAGAAGGTCGACGGCGTCGAATGGGGCATGTACCAGCAGCCGTCCGGCACCGACTCGTTCATCGGAGTCCTTCCGTACGTGTTCTCCGCGGGCGCCGAACTGACCGACGACGGCCAGACCCAATGGACCCTCAACACCGATGCCATGAAGGAGGCGCTTGATTTCACCTCCAGCCTGTATGAGGACGGCATCGCTGATCCGAACGCCGACGTGAGCGCCGGCGCGAACATCACGAACTTCGTTTCCGGCGAGGCTCCGATGATGATCGAAGGACCGACCGCCGTGAGCCAGATCAACGAGCTCGGCGGCGAGGGCTTCGAAGACAAGTACACGACCGTGACCTTGCCGTCCATGGACGGCTCCCCCGACGCGGTCTCCTTCGTCGGCGGTTGCGACCTCGTCGTATTCAAGGATTCCGACAACAAACAGGCCGCGTGGAAGTTCATCCAGTGGGCCAGCCAGCCCGAGGTGCAGGCCGCATGGTACGAGCTTTCCTCCGATCTGCCGGCGTCCCAGACGGCGTGGAGCGATGAGGCGCTCGCGGACAACGACAAACTCGTGGCGTTCGGCGACCAGCTCGAAAGCACCATGGCGCCGCCCGCTCTGGCCACTTGGGCGCAGGTCGGATCCGCCGGCGACCGCATCGTCGAGCAGATCAACAAGGGTCAGGTGACCGTTGAGGAAGGACTGGAGAGCCTGCAGTCCGAAGCCGATTCGATCGGTATGGGGAACTGACGGGCATGTCGTTCCGTGGCAAGAAGACGGCGGAGGGTTCGGGTAAGGCCCTCCGCCGCCGCCAGACCCTGATTGCCTGGGGATTCGCACTGCCGTTCGTGCTGGTGTTCTGCGTGTTCATGCTGATCCCCCTTCTTTCTTCCGTGGCGATGTCGTTCACCGACATTACATCCCGTGACCTGCGAACCCCCTTCAACGTGAACTTCGTCGGACTCGACCAGTATGTGGCGTTGTTCTCCGACTCGAGGTTCATGAAGGCGCTGCTGAACACCGGCATCTTCGTGCTGATCGGACTGCCGATCACCATGGTCATCGCCATGGCGTTCGCCGTCGCCCTCAACAAGGGACTGCGTCACGTCAACTCGTTCTTCCGCGCCCTGTTCTACGCGCCCGTGGTGGCCAGCGTCGTCGCCGTTTCCGTGGTGTGGCGCTACATCCTCCAAGAGGACGGCCTGCTCAATCAGATCCTCGCCGTGTTCGGAATCCAAGGCCCCGACTGGCTGCATGACACGCATTTCGCCCTTCCCGCGCTGATGGTCATGACCATCTGGCGCAACATGGGCACGCTGATGATCATCTTCCTCGCCGGACTGCAAGCCATCCCGGAAGAGCTGAAAGAAGCTGCTTCCGTGGACGGCGCCAGCAAGTGGCGCACCTTCCGCAGCATCACCCTGCCCCTGATGAAACCCACCATCCTGTTGGGCGCGGTGCTCATCTCCGTCGCCTACCTGCAGTTCTTCGAGGAATCATTCGTCATGACCCAGGGCGGACCTCTCGACTCGACGCTGTCGGCAGCCTATTACGTATACCAGAAGTTCGGATTCGGCCAATACGGCATAGCCTCCGCGGCAAGTTGGGTGCTGTTCATCATCATCGCGGTGGTGAGCGCGCTGCAGTTCCGAATCCTCAAATCCGAAGACTAAGGGGATGGTCATGAGCATGTCGCAAGCTATGACGTCGGCTCCGGTGGCGGAGAACAAAGTCTCCCTCTGGCGGCGTTTCCTGAACAACAGGGGACCGGTGTACATCGTCCTGACCCTGATCGGGTTCCTCTGGATCTTCCCGTTCCTGTGGATGGCGCTCGGTTCGGTCAAAACACAACGGGAGATTCTCGCCAAACCGCCGAAACTGCTCCCGGAACATGTCACGTGGGAGAACTTCGCCAGATGGTTCACCCAGCTCGACTTCGGCACCTACTTCACCAACAGCCTCATCGTGTCCGTCATCACGGTGCTGGGCAACATCGTGTTCTGCTCCATGGTCGGCTACGCGCTGGCGAAGATGAAATTCACCGGAAAGAACATCCTGTTCGGCGCGGTGATGGTCACCCTCATGGTGCCCAGCGTGGCCACGTTCGTTCCCCTGTTCGTGATCGTGTCGAATATGGGATTGTCGAACTCGTACGCGGCGCTGATTCTGCCGTTCCTGACGCAGCCGATCGGCGTGTTCCTGATGCGCCAGTTCATCGGCGGCATCCCGGACGCGCTTATGGAAGCCGCGAGAATTGACGGCGCGGGGGAGGTGCGTATCTTCTTCCAAATCATCCTGCCGCAATGCGGTCCCGCGATCGCGACGCTGTCGATCCTGACGTTCCTTTCGTCGTGGAACAACTTCCTATGGCCGTTGGTCGCCGCGCAGACGGAGGACAAATACACGCTGCCCGTGGCTCTGTCGCTGTACTCCACAGGACAGAACGCGACTAACTACAGCGTCCTGCTGGCCGGCGCCGTGCTGGTCATCACGCCCATCCTGCTGCTGTTCATCTTCCTGCAGCGGTACTTCATCCAGGGCGTCGCCATGACCGGCATCAAATAAACGTTTCTTCTGCAGTTCTGAAAGGAATCCGACATATGGCTGCACCAACCCTCACCTTCCCCTCCGGCTTCATTTGGGGCGCATCCACCGCCGCGCACCAGATCGAAGGCAACAACGTGTCGTCCGACTGGTGGGCGCGCGAGCAAAACCCCAACAGCGATCTCAAAGAACCCTCCGGCGACGCGAGCGACAGCTACAACCGCTATGAGGAGGACATCAAACTGCTGGCCGACGCGGGACTGACCATGTACCGCTTCTCCATCGAATGGGCTCGCATCGAGCCCGAAGAGGGATTCTTCTCCCCGGCACAACGGCTGCACTACCGGCGCATGATCGATGTGTGCCATAAGTACGGCGTCGAGCCGATGGTCACGCTGAACCATATGACGTTGCCGCTATGGTTCGCCAAAGAAGGCGGCTGGCTGCGCGACGATTCCACCGACCTGTTCGGCCGGTATGTGGAATATCTGCTGCCCATCCTCCAGGACGTGCATTGGATCTGCACCATCAACGAGCCCAATATGGTCGCCCTGACCAGGGGCGGAACGGTCGGCTCCGACTTCGTCGCGTCGTCGCTGCCCGCGCCGGATCCCGTGATTTCCGCGAACTTGGTGAAAGCGCACAAGAAGGCGCGTCAGGTGCTCGCCGCCCTTCCGGATGCGAAAACCGGGTGGACGATCGCCTGTCAGGCGTTCCACGCCGCGCCGGGCTGCGAACAGGAGATGCTGGAATATCAATATCCTCGCGAGGACTACTTCACCGAAGCGGGCGCGGGGGACGACTTCATCGGCGTTCAAGCGTACCTGCGCACGTTCATCGGCAAAGACGGGCCGCTTCCCGTCGCCGACGATGCGGAGCGCACGCTCACCGGATGGGAGTATTTCCCGCCCGCCATCGGCATCGCCACCAGGCACACGTGGGAAGTGGGTAAGCACACGCCGCTGTTCGTCACCGAAAACGGGCTCGCCACCAATGACGACACGCGACGTGTCGACTACACATTCGACGCGCTCGGCGGATTGCGCGAGGCTATGGAAGAGGGCATCGACGTGCGCGGATATCTGCACTGGTCGCTGCTCGACAACTACGAGTGGGGATCGTTCAAGCCCACGTTCGGTCTGATCGCCTGGGATCCGGAGACCTTCGAGCGGCGGCCGAAGCCGTCGCTGTCGTGGCTGGGCGAATGCTCCCGCACGCAGCAGGTCGTGCATCCCTATCGCTGACGGGCGGTTTGCGGCGTATTTCGCGAGCGAACCGGCTGGCGAAACCTGAAGGAGGCGGCGCTCATCACATGCTGATGGGTGCCGCTTCTGCGATCTGCGTTACAGGTAGTGGATTTTACGGTGTGCGGACATCGATCTGCGTTACGGGTAGTGGGCTTTGAACGTTATCCCATGTATGACTGTTGGGAAATAAGGGCTGATACTTGGCGAACGACCATTCGGGCACTACCCGTAACGCAGATTGACCTTTGCGGGAACCAGAATCCACTACCCGTAACGCAGATAGCCCAATCCGGGTAATTTGTCCCGTGTTTGTTTGGGTTGTTCGCAGCGTCGATAATTATATTGCCAGCTCCGTGCATATCCCAAGGCTGAAGTCGACTCGCGTGCGAGGTATGGTTTCGGTATGGCTGAAGACTTCTCTCCTAGGAATATTATTGTGACCGGTGGTTGTGGTTTCATCGGTTCGAATTTCGTGCACTACGTGGTGGACCATCATCCGGATGTTCATGTGACGGTGTTGGATAAGCTGACGTACGCGGGCAATCCGGAGAACATCGCTGGTCTTCCCGGGGGCCGTGTGGAGTTGGTCGTGGGGGACATCTGCGACGCTGGCCTGTTGGATCGTCTGGTGCCGGGGCATGACGCGATCGTGCATTACGCGGCGGAGTCGCATAACGACAATTCGATCGCGGATCCCGAGCCGTTCCTGAAAACGAACGTGGAGGGCACGTTCCGTTTGTTGGAGGCGACGCGCAAGTACGGGATCCGCTACCATCATGTGAGCACGGACGAGGTGTATGGCGATCTCGCGTTGGATGATCCGGCCCGGTTCACGGAGTCGACGCCGTATCGTCCCTCCAGTCCGTATTCGTCGACGAAGGCGGCGTCGGATATGCTGGTGCGCGCGTGGACGCGCACGTACGGGTTGAGGACCACGATCAGCAACTGTTCGAACAATTATGGTCCGTACCAGCATGTGGAGAAGTTCATCCCGCGTCAGATCACGAACATCCTGGAGGGCGTGCGTCCGAAATTGTACGGCCGGGGTGAGAACGTGCGTGATTGGATCCACACGGAGGACCATTCGGGCGGCGTGTGGACGATCCTGACGAAGGGCCGTGTGGGTGAGACGTATCTGATCGGCGCGGACGGCGAGCGGAACAACATCACCGTGCTGCGCATGATCTTGGAGATGATGGGCCAGGACGCGGACGCGTTCGACTGGGTCAAGGATAGGCCAGGCCATGACCGCCGCTACGCGATCGACTCGACGAAGCTGCGCGGCGAGCTGGGTTGGACGCCCGAACATACGGACTTCGAATCCGGTTTGAGGCAGACCATCGAATGGTATGCGGAGAACCGCGCGTGGTGGGAGCCGGTCAAGGCCGCCACCGAAGCCCGATACAAGTCCCAAGGCCAGTAAGCGTCGGATAAAGACGGCCTCGTCGTCGATTCGGATAGGGTGAGGAGGTGTGGAATCGGGAATGAGACTGGCATGAAATCACCGGCGGGACAGGTGTGAATCACAAACAGAAGTCATCGGCTCGCCATGCTGCCCTATCAGACCGGGCGGACGGTGAGAGTGAAATCAGGTTCATCATGGTCCGTGATGGTGGCGAGATTGCATACGCTGGATAGGCGCCATGTGGCGTAGATCGGGAGGTATGTCACCTTGCCTTCTGATCTCACATTAGAGCGCGAGAGCACAACTCCACGAGGGATGCGGCTGTCGGAAGAGCTTAGCAGCGCATCAATCGAGGAGTGGGCGCGGAAATTGCGTCCGGATTTCACCTCGAACGGCATCACCTTTCCTTCGCTGGTATCCGCGATGAAATCGGCCTCCCCCTGCTTTTTCACCATGAAGTAATGTAAGGGGACATCTTGCGCGGTGAGTTCCTGCGCCACGACGTTCTCATAAATCGCGCCTAGATTTGGCTCTTTGTCATCCAAGTATGCCGCACGCGCTGTCGCCGCGGGGTATCTGGCCATCAGCATGCCGGTATCGGACTGGTACAGCTTGAATTTGGGGGATTGAGCGGTATGCCGAAGCGGATGCTTCGCCTCGGAAACGCAATCCGTTTTCAATGCGACGCCGGCATCGACCAGCCATATGAAATCCTTTTGACTGCGGTCATATCGCGCTCCGGCGGCGAGACTGGAGACGTTGAATCGTCCATTGCCCTCAACCAGTTGGGTGGGAAGCTGGTCGAAAATCTCCTGAACCTGCAGCGCGCGGTTGCCGGCGTACTGCGAGATGTCATGCCGGTATTGGCGGTTGAGATCCTGCTGGAGTTCTCGAACGGCGGCCAGATCGCCTTTGGTATTGAGAAAACATTGCACGGTCTCCGGCATACCGCCCACCACCAGATACGTTCTGAAATTCGCCATCATGGCTTCATGGATGTAATCGGGTACGGGAGAGCCGTTTTCGCAGGACTCGCGTATCGTATCCAGGGTGGATTCCTGAACGCCGATGGCCCAGCAGAATTCTTCAAAATCTAGCGGATGCATGGTCTGCTCCGTCACGAAGCCAACGGGATAGGACCGCACTCCCTTGAGCTCCGTGCCCAACATCGAACCTGAGAACACGTAGTCGAAACGGCCATCCTCCACGAGGAACTTCACCATGGTCATAATATCCGGGCGTTCCTGCACCTCATCGATGAAGATTAGAGTGTGATGCGGCACAAGAGGCTGATTTGCGAACAGCGTGATCCTTTGGATGAAGTCCTGCGCGCTGGTCGCCTCTTCAAGGGCCTGCGCGGCCTGCCGGTTCTCGTAAAGATTGATTTCAACGTTGACGTCGAAGTGTTGTTTGGCGAAGTCTCGTACCACATAGCTTTTGCCTACCTGCCGTGCTCCGGTGAGAAACAACGCCTTGCGGCTCTCGGAGTTCTTCCAGTTGAGCAGTTTCGCGGTGACTTTTCGTTGCAGCATCGGGCCTCCTCGCGTGGGATATGGCTTGTAAGAATAGTCCTGAGAGCAGTGGATGTCAAAAATTCCAAGTTTGAAACGGGTGAAAATGACAAAAATTCCAAGTTTCAAACATGGTGAAATGTCAAAAATTCCAAGTTTTGGAAGTTGGAATCCTTCGACTTCGGGCTGCGCCCTTCGCTCAGGATGACACGAGGAGAAGGCTGCGCCCCTCGCTCAGGATGACTAGGGAGAAGGACAGCGTCCTTGTTTAGGGTGACGAGGGAGAATGGCTGCGCCTTTGTTCGGGGGATGACGTAGCTGAAGAACGTTGCGGCTTGGGGTCGTTTGCTGAAGTATGGATTGTTGTAAAACGTTACTTTTTTACGATTTTCAAGATGGTTTATCTTGATTTCGTATAGAATGAGACGAATATGGTGAAAGGAGTGCCATGATTCGTCTTCGGTCAATCACGCTGAATGGTTTCAAGAATGTTGGGCATGGCGAGGTCGCTCTGTCGACGTGGAAAAAAGGCGAGCCCGCTCCGGACGCCGATATCGTGGGCATCTACGGGCAGAATGGTTCCGGCAAGACCTCTGTGATTCAGGCGCTTGGCATAGTGAAACATCTGTGGAGCGGAAAAGGCATTCGAAACGTCGCCGCCGACTGCGTATCGAAAGAAAGCGATGAGGCGGAAATCGTCGTCGAAGGCGTTCTTTTCAATAATGAAACGCAGGAAGCCGATCTTTTGTTCGTCTATAAGGTGACTTTTACCGAGTCGAGCAACGGACCGTCGCCGATCGGCGAAGAACTCGCGTGCAAGGATCTTTCCAGGAAAGAGCCCATGCGTACCTTATTGTCGTACTCCTTGAAGGACGGTGGACACTGGGGCTACGAACTTAAGCCGAAACAATTCTGGAAAGACATCATGTCTTTGGATGAGGATGCGAAAACCGGATTGGCGGTGGCCCAACGTCTTTCAGCCGACAAATCCTGCTCGCTTGTTTTCTCGAACGATTTCTTCCTCTTGGCTGGAGAACTGAGCAATAAGACCGTCGGCAAAGCGAAATCGAATGCGAAATCGAAAACCGCGGGTGGCGTTGGGAAAACGCTCGGCTCCGCATCGGCGCTTGCGATGCTATGGCAATTGATCACAGGCATGAAGCTGTTCGCTCTGACCGACCTGGCGGTGGTCGCTGTCTCCCAATACGCGGTCTCCATGCTGAACCATCTGCACATCGCGACGCATGAAGGGGAGCTGGGCAGATTGGCGGACGCGTCGTTCATCGTGAACTTGGCCGAACCAGCTACCCTAAACGAGAAACAGCTCAATGATCTGCGCAATACGGTGGAGAAAATGACTCCAGTGCTTTCCGCGCTGGTGCCGGGGCTCTCATTGGGCGTCGTCCAGCTCGGAGGCATGCTGGGCGATGACGGAACCCCGGCCGAGCGAGTTGAAATCACCTGCACTCGAGGCGGGACAACCGTTCCGCTACGGTGCGAATCCGAAGGCATCAAAAAACTGGTCTCAATCCTCACCCTGCTCATTGACGTGTACTCCAAGCCTGGAGCCTGCGTCGCCATCGACGAATTGGACTCCGGCGTATTCGAATTTCTCTTGGGGGAGATTCTTCAGGTGCTTCAGAATCACGGTCGGGGGCAGCTGATCTTCACCGCGCACAACCTGCGCCCCCTGGAAACCCTGAACAAAGGATCGTTGGTGTTCACCACCACCAATCCCGAACGGCGCTATATCAAATTCCGCGGCAGCCGGGAGAAAAGCAACCTGCGCAGCCAATACCTGCGTGCGATCAACCTCGGAGGCCAGGCGGAAACCGTGTACGAACCGACCAACATATTCGATATCGACGGCGCGTTCTACGATTCCGGCTTTCCGGAGAACGGGTGATTCCCATGGCGAACCCGGCGACCAGAAAGGTCATTCTGTTCATAGTGGAGGGACCCACGGAGGAAACCGCCCTCGGAAGCGTTTTCCAACGACTGTTCAACGGCCATCTTGTGAAGTTCGACGTCGTGCACGGCGATGTGACCGTCGCGCAGACGTCCAAAGAGCCCCGCGATCGGGTGCGGGACCTGATCGTTGGCGAGCTGAAACGTGACCGCGGCTACCAATGGAAGGACATCGCGCAGATCGTGCAGATATGCGACATGGATGGCGCCTTCATCCCGGAAAGCCTTGTGCTTGCGGGGGAGACGGACGCGATCGAATATCGTGAGGATCGCATACTCACCGGCAAAACGGAAAGCATACGTTTGCGCAACCGCAGAAAAAGCGAATCGTTGCGCAAACTGTCGAGCATCTCATGCCTGACGTATCAGAAGCATGAGGTTCCGTATCGGATCTACTACTTCTCCAGGAATATGGAACACGCGCTGCATAATCGATCCGGCAGCCTCTCCAACTCCGAGAAGTCGAAACTCGCCCAGTCGTTCCGCCGGCGGTTCGCAAACGACTTGCCGCAGTTCAAAGCCTTTATGCGAAGCCCGGAGGTGGCGGTGCCCGGCGACTACCGAGACACGTGGGACGCCGTCCAAAACGGCGTCTCGTCGCTGCGAAGAGGCTCGAACCTGCATCTGGCCATTCCTGAATAGCATGTTCTCCTCTGGGTTCTCGAATGTGGAGTGTTTTACAAGGGGGGTACCGAATCGCACGGCTTCGGGGCAAGACACGGTATTGTGGGATGGGGATATCACCGGGATGAAAGCATGATCACGTCGTCGCCCTGGAAGCACGGAGCGGGGCATGGAAGGAGACGGAGCCATGACGTTCAACAATGATGGCGAGAACCTGTTCGAGGGGTTGACGGATGCCCCGATGGCGGGGGTGGAACCTCCGATGCCGCCAGCTGGGGCTTCGTCGGCGTCGGGGGAGCGTCGGTCTCGTCGCGCCGCCCAGCGCCGGCTGCGTGAACGCAGGCGCAGGCGCAACCGTCGCATTCTGATTGTTGTGGCGGTGGTGCTGGGCGTGCTGATCGCCTTGGGCGCATGGTTCGGCGTTTCGGCGCTGAAGGCGAAAAGCGAGGTCGAACAAGCGGTGGCGGTCGTTTCGCAGATCCAGACCAGCGTGGGGGAGTGCGACGTCGACCAAGCCGTCAGTGGGTTGAACGATTTGGCGGAGCATATCGACGCGGCCTACCGGCAGACCAACAGCCCGATTTGGGCGCTCGCCTCTTGGACGCCGTACGTGGGGTCGGATATCGGTGCGGTGCGATCTGTGGTGAGCGCGTTGGAGACGGTGTCCACCGATGCGCTGCCGTCGTTGTCCACCGCGTTGGACGGATTCTCACTGGATTCCATCGCCGTGGAGAACGGACAGGTACAGATCGGCGACCTGGCCAGCCGGGCCACCGATCTGACGACGGCCAGTGAGGTGATCAGCCAGGCCAACGACGAGCTGCAGGCCGTGGATGGATTGCGGATCGCGCAGCTGGCCGACGCGGTGGATAGCGCGAAAACCAAGTTCAACACGGTTTCGTCTCTGCTTGACACCGTCTCGCGCGCGGCGCAGCTGCTGCCGAAGATGCTGGGGCTTGAGGACGGGCAGACGCGCAACTATCTGCTGATTTCGCAGAACAACGCCGAAATTCGAGCCACGGGCGGCATTCCGGGTTCGTGGGGTGTGATCACCGTGAGTAACGGTGCGATTTCGATTTCGGAATTCGATTCGGCATATAAAGTGTCTGATACGCCGGTGGTGGAACTGACGGCTGAAGAGAGGGTGCTGTATGGCGATAATCTGGCCAAGTATCAGCAAAGCATCAACTTCACGCCCGATTTCCCGCGTTCCGCTTATATCGGCAGCGTGATGTGGAAACAGCTTAAAGGCCAGGATGTGGACGGTATGATCAGTGTGGACCCGGTGGCTTTGCAGCGGATTCTGGCCGTTACCGGCAGCGTGACCACTTCCAATGGCACGGTGCTGGATGGACAGAACACGGTGAAGGCGCTGCTTAGCGATAGCTACGCCTCCATGACTCCCGCCGAGACGGATACGTTCTTCTCCGACGCCGCCCAATGCGTGTTCGATAGGATCAAGCAAGGAAGCAGCGACAACGTCGCACTGATCAAGGCGTTGAATTCCGCCGTCACCGATGGTCATATTCTGCTGTGGTCGGCGCATGAGGACGAGCAGGAACTGATTTCCGGCACCACCGTCTCCGGCGAACTGGAAACAGATTCCACCAAACCAGTTGCAGGCCTGTATTTTAACGATGGCACGATGGGCAAAATGGACTGGTATCTCCAGCGTGAGTCCTCTCTGGAATACGAGAAGACATATCCCAATGGGGCCAAGCAGTATGTGCTGCATGTCAAACTGACCAATACCGTCGATCCGGCCGCTGTGGATTCAATTCCTGAATATGTGCGCGGTTATGATGAAGCCGACAATACGCGGTCTGGGGAAATCATCACTTCTGTATATACGTATGCGCCAGCCGGGGGGCGCTTGGTGAGTTGGTCATTCAGCGGGAGCGGCGTCGGCGATGGTGAATATGATACCGTCAGCGTGCATGAGGGATTGACCTATGGTGTGAAGAAGATTACGTTACAGCCGGGGGAGAGCTGTGAACTCACCGTACATCTGATGACCTCAACGGAAGCGATTGGGGAATTGAAACTGCGTCAGACGCCGACTCTGGAGTAGTTCGCCGCATATGGCATATGAATATGAAAAGGTCTTCGAGAGAATTTCTCGAAGACCTTAATTGAATTCAAGAGACTTGAATCAGCGGGCTTTCTTACGCACAGCGAAGAGGGCCACGCTAGCGGCGGCCATCAGCACGATCGCCACACCGTACGGGGCCACAGCGGCACCCGTGTTGGCGGTGTCGTTGGCATTGCCGGTGTCTCCGGTACCGGTCTGGGCTCCCTTGACGGTGACGGTGTAAGTGGTCTTGCTCTCCTCACCGGTGGCGGTGATGGTGAAGCCACCGTTGGCGGCCTTCTTCACACCTGCGTCGGTCAGGATGTACTTGAGGGCCAAGGATCCGTCCTCCTCGGCGGTGAACGGCTTGGACTTGATAGCAGCTTTCACAACGTCGGAGACATAGGTGGTGTCGTATTCGACGTTGACCGTCTCGCCGCCCTTGAAGGTGCCGGCCGGGATGGTGTAGACAAGCGTGTTGCCGGACGGGGCGGTGGTATCAGAGTAATCGGCGGCCATAACGGTTTCGTGGGCGGAGTCGAAAGCCATAGCGGTGTTGGCGGCGAAACCGAAGCCGAACACAGCGGCGATGGTGGCGAGAAGGGCCACGATTTTCTTCTTCATGATAGTTATCCTTTACCTCTCAGCTTGTGGGGCCCGATACCCCTCTGAGACTTGGTCGTGGAGTTCAGAGGTCATCCCCTTGCTCCGTGTACAGTGCCTCACTATACACCCCCTTACGATATGGAAAACCTGAGAAAAATGGCGGGAAATTGCCGCTGTGTGACAAGTCCGTCACGTGGTGTGAGGCTATTCGCACACCCCCGAATTATGGGTACGAGGGTAAACCCGCGGAATGTCAACGATGTTGGCGCAGTGCGGCGAATGTTACGAAAAACGCAGTCCAAGTCGCTCTTCGGCGTGTCGTTTGGTGCGTTGGGTACAACATGGTGATCAAACAGATCAAGCGGCTTTGCCTGCCGCCGCTGTGGTGGCGTCATCCTCGTCGTCGAAGCTGAACAGCTCTTCCACGGTGGTGTCGAACACCTTCGCGATATCCATGGCCAGCCGCAGCGACGGGCAGTACAGGCCCTGCTCCAAACGTCCTATGGTCTCGCGGCGCACATTGACCAGATCCGCAAGATCGGACTGCTTCATATCCCTCTCGAGGCGATGCAGCTTCAGACTAGTCCTCATCGTCGCCTCCCCTGACTCCCTGGTGCTCAAGCCACAGGTAGCGCGCGTCGGAGAGCGCCAGCGCGGCCATGGCGAGCGTGGGCAGCGTCATCGGCCGGATCTGGTGCATGCCCGGCTGCAGCAGCGCCAGCATGGTGTAGACGAAGCCCAACAGGATCAGCACGGCGATCATCGTGGTCAACGCGAACTGCATGGCGTCGCTCTGGTGTTTGTCGGAAAGCTCGTCGCGGCGCGGATCCTGCCGGTCGAGCACCAGGAACACCAGCACCTCGCCGACGATCCACAGCACGGCGACGATTCCGGTGGCAATCACTCCCACAAGATTGTTCTGGAACAGCAGCAGCAAGGCGCAGCACACCGCTCCCACTATTTCGACGACCATGCGGAATGAGATGTATCGGTTGAAGGTCATCGTGGAATCGCTCCTCTTCCATATCACGGTATCGACGTGCCGCCCTTGAACCCATACGGCCGTTCTATAGAAGAATCTAGCACCGCCGGCGCGGTTTCGAGGGAAGGTAACGGGGGGATATGGTGAAGCCCCGCGCGTGGCGGGGCTTCACGGAAGGATTGCGCGGATTAGTACCAGTTGTTGGCGACCCAGAAGTCGTATGCGCCGGCAATGGATCCATAGCGGCTGTTGCAGTAGCTGACGAACCACTTGAACTGCGTCTGGTAGTTGGTCTGCCAGTCGGCGCCGGCGGAGGCCATCTTGCTGCCCGGCAGCGCCTGGGCCAGACCGTACGCGCCGGAGCTGGCGTTGGTGGCGGTGGGATTCCAGCCGGACTCGTGGTTGATGATGTACACGGCGGCGGAGAAGTCGCTTTCGCTGTAGCCGTTGGAGATGAGGTAGTCGTGCGCCCACTGCTGCATCTCGCTGGCCGGCACGGTGGTGCCGAGGCTGGAGTTCGACGAGCTGGAGCCGGACGACGAGCTGCCTGTGCCGACCAGAATCACGCGGTCGACCGGGGCTTTCTTGACGTAGGAGGCGAACACGTTGGAGGAGACGACCGTGTCTCCGGCGCGGGTGACCAGACTGGTGGTCTCCATCACGCCCTCCTCGCCTTCGGATTCCACTTTCTCCTCGCCTTCGGCGAGTTCGTCGGTCTCCTTATAGACGGTGTTGAACGCGATTGCGGTTTCCGAGGTTTCCAGTTCGGCGCCGGCGCGCTCGATGGTGATGACGGTGGACTCGTCGACCTCGTCGCTCAGGGCGGGGGAGACGGTGTCGCCCGATTCGAGTGTGATGTTGCCCGCGTCGAGCACGGATTTGACGTCGGTGAAGGCGTCCTTTTCACCGAGCACGATGCGAGTTTCGCCGTTGATCTTCACGGTCACGAACGTGGTGTTCTTGTCGGCGCCCTTGAGGGATTCGCGCGACGTGCCACGGGAGACGGTGGTGCCGAGCGTGTCGGTGGCGGAGAATTCAGTGACGGACTGTGACGGAGCCAGCTCGTTACGGTAGAAGGCGCTCGTCGCCACGCCGGCTGCGGCAAGCATTCCCACGGCGGCGAAAGATGCCGCGATCTTCATCCACTGGCGTTTGCTCAGGGACTTCAAAGTGGGGACGTTCTTGCGATGGCTGGCCATTACGCTCCTTGACTCGGCGATATTGCGTGTGCGCACACACTTCTTCCAGTGTAGTTCAGTGTGTGCATAATGTGAAATCCCGCCTGCCCGAAAAGGGACAGACGGGATGGGATGTCTTGACGTTGCCACGCTTCGCGTGGAGATGCTTCGACTCCGCTACGCTCCGCTCAGCATGACGAGAAGGAATCATCCTGAGTGGAGTGCACCTCCTTCTCTTCGTCATCCTGAGCGGAGGCGCAGCCGGAGTCGAAGGATCTCAGACCGTTTTACTCGGCGTCGGCGGTTTTGGCGGCCTGGGTCATATCGAGGGCCTTGGCCTGCTCGATCAGATCATCAAGCGCCTCGGCGGGCAGCGCGCCCGCCTGCTGGAAGATGATCTGCCCCTGCTTGGCGACCATCAGCGTGGGCACGGCCTGCACGCCGGCGGCCTGCGCGAGCTCCTGATTGGCGTCGATATCGACCTTCGCGAAGAACACATCCGGATTCTTCTCGCTCGCGGCCTCGAACACCGGGCCGAACGAGCGGCACGGACCGCACCAGGTGGCCCAGAAATCCACGAACACGATCTCATTGCCATTGACGGTCTTCTCGAACTCAGCGGTGCTGATGGCATGAGTGGCCATAATCTGCTCCTTACCTTGGGTTGTCGCCTTCAGCTTCCCATCACCACTCAACATTTACGCGGTCTTTACGCCGGGAGAATAGGGGACGCGCGAACGCGCGCGATAATGGGAACCATGCCAGTCCTGAATGATGAGGTGCCCAGCGAGGGCGACTTCGACGCCGGTCGCCGTCGCGGCGAATTCGATTCGATCACGCCCGAGGATTTCATCCGCGGATCAGGCGGCGCGGGCCGCGGCAATCCGCCCGGATGGCTCGGCCGCGACGACATCGACCGCGCCCGGCGGCAGCTGCCCATCGCCTATGTGGAAATCGTGCCGGCGCGAACCGACGACCTCGGCCGCATTAGCCAGGTCGGATCGCTGCTGTGCGTGTCGGACGACGGCAACATCGAACGCACGCTGATCACCGGACGCGTGCTGTTCCACGAAACCCTGCGCGAGGCGATCGCACGCAACGTGGCCAAAGACCTGGGCGACATCGCCCTGCCGATGCTGCCGGCGAACCTGCAGCCGTTCACCGTGGCGGAATTCTTCCCCACACCGGGCCTGAGCGAATGCTACGACCCGCGCCAGCACGCGATCGCCCTCTGCTATGTGGTGCCCATCGCCGGCGACTGCAAACCGCAGGACGAGACGCTCGACGTGGAATGGGTCGATCCGCGCGGCGGCACAATGGAGACCTTCCTCGCGCAGATGGTCAACGGGCACGACCGAATCGTGCGTCAAGCGTTGGCCTGGGCGGGAATCTGACGACGATTGGAGGAATATGCGCATCGCGAACCATATCTACCGCGGCGGTGAGGGACTGCCGCTCATCCTGCTGAACGCCTATCCGGTGGACCACCGCATGTGGGACGAATGCGCGGTCGCGGTGGCACGCATCGCCGACGCCGAAGGCATACCCGCGTTCCCGATCTGGGCGCCCGACATGCCCGGCTCGGGCGAATCCGGCGTGCCCACGGCCGAGGAATCCGGCCCGCAGGAATCCAACGGATCCTACCCGCAGGCCCTGAACCGCGCGGGCGAGGCCTATGTACGGCTGATGCGCGAAGGCGGGTACGAGAAAGCCATATGGGTGGGGCTGTCGATGGGCGGATACATGGTCATGAACCTGTGCCGGATCCACCCCGAAGCGGTGGCCGGACTCGCGTTGTGCGACACCATGGCCGCATCCGACGGCGTCGGCGGCGAAGGGCGGCTCGCCACGGCCGACGCGTGCGAGCGGAGCGACTCGCTGGAACCGGTGATGCATTTCGCACAGCCGCAGCCGGGGGACTCCACCGTGAAGCGCTCGCCGGCGTTCGTGGAGAAGATGACCGCGTGGATCCAGGACCAGACGCCGGCCGGAGCCGCATGGCGGCAGCGCATGACCTACGGGCGCGCGGATTTGAGCGATGTGCCGGCGTCGATCGACGTGCCGGTGGCCGTGGTGTCCGGAACTCTCGATCCAACCAGCGATCCGAGTGTGATGCGGCCGCTCGCCGAACGCATCGGCGGCAACGCCGTGTTCACGCAGATCGAGGACTGCGGCCATTTCAGCGCCGTGGAACACCCCGAAACGGTGGCCCGCGCCCTCGTGGACCTCGTCAAGCGCGTGCAGGGACTGTGATGTGACGTATGCCGGCGTGAGATCCTTCGACTGCGTTCGCTTCGCTCACTTCGCTCAGGATGACACCCCTTCGTCATGCCGAGCGAAGGCGAAGCCGAAGTCGAGGCATCCCACAGGATGCCGAGGAGGGGCGTCATCCTGAGCGGAGCCGATAGGCGAAGTCGAAGGATCCCATCTCCATCAACGTTAGAAAGGCGATATTCCTATGTTTTCTCCATTGGCGCTCACCCAGGCGCTGCCGTTCCTGCCGCTCGCGCAGGGCGACATCGACTATCAGACCGAACGTCGCGGCGATCCCGACCTGGTCGCCACGCTGCTCACCGACACCGCGACCAAAGTGATCCTGACCCGCAACGGTCGGATCGCCGTGCCGCGCGGCCAAGGCGAACTCGTGGACCGCGAAACCGTCAGCATGCGACTGGCCACCCTGCCCGGCGCGTACGTGCTCGCGGAACTGGACCGCCATCCGCAGGCCGTAGCCATGTTCCTCGGCGCCTACGGCGGAGTGCGGGACGAACATGTGCTGGCCGTCGACATCACCCGTGTTCCCGAAGCGGGCGCCGACGTGGCATCCGCCCGCGCGACCGTGTCCGGAATCGAGGATTCCGGAACCGTCGACGGGCATTTGGGAGCGGTCGGCGCGACCGGAGCATCCGCCCCCGTAGCGGCGGACGCGGCATTGCGGGCGGTTCCGGACTCGGCCGGACTTGGCGCGGACGACGCCTTCGACGAGTCAGTGGGCGGCACTCAGGAGGCGAACATCCCCAAGCCGACGCTGCTGCAGCAGGCCGTCACCAGATTCGACTGGGTCGACCTGCGCGGCTTCGCCCCGCACGCCACCGCGCGTGAGGCGGGACAAGCGACCAGCGCCATCACCCTGAGCATCTGGCACAGCAGGCAGCGGCACTGCCCCACCTGCGGAGCCCCGGTCGAAACGGCGATGAGCGGATGGGCGCAGCGGTGCACGAACCAGGCGGACGGCAACCGCGTGCTGTTCCCCCGCGTCGAACCGGCGGTGATCACCGCGGTGGTCGACGGGCAGGACCGGCTGCTGCTGCAACACAACGCCGCGTGGAAGGACGCGCGGCTGTATTCGGTGTCCGCGGGATTCGTGGAGGCCGGCGAGAACCTGGAACACGCCTGCCGGCGCGAAACCTTGGAGGAAGTTGGCATCCAGTTGGGTGAGGTGCGGTATCTGGGCTCGCAGCCGTGGCCGTACCCGGCCTCGCTGATGGTGGCGTTCAAAGCGCATGCGATCAACACCGACGTGCGGCCGGACGGCACCGAAACGATGAACGCACGGTGGGTGACGCGCGACGAATACACCGCCGAACTGGTTTCGGGGCGGATGGTCGCGCCGGGCAAGGCCACCATCGCCCGCTACATGATCGAGGAATGGCTCGGACGCGAGCTGTGAGATGCCTCGACTGCGCCTACGGCTCCGCTCGGCATGACGAAGAAGGGACGTCATCCTGAGCGAAGTGCGCGAAGCGAACGCAGTCGAAGGATCTCTCAGTACGGCGGAAGGAAATGCGGTGCTGTTTGGCATGACGAAAAAGGGGACGTCATCCTGAGCGGAGCCGTAGGCGCAGTCGAAGGATCTCTCGACGTGACGGAAGGAATGTCATTCTGAGCGCAGTCGAAGGATCTCGACAGGGCGGGCTGATAGGCTGGGAACCATGAGTGAACACAACGAAGAACAGCCGCTGAACCTCGACATCCCCAACCATCTGGAATACTCCGACGACCACGTGTGGGTGGACCTCGCGGACGGCGAACTCGCCGTCGTGGGCATCACCGAATACGCCGCCGAGCAATTCGGCGAACTCGTGTACGTGGACCTGCCCGAGCCGGGCGGCCACGTGGACGCAGGCGACGAAATCGTCGAACTCGAATCCTCCAAAGCCGTGCAGCCGCTGATCAGCCCCATCTCCGGCACCATCCGCTACGTCAACCGCGACGTGGCCGACGACCCCTCCGTGATCAACGGCGACCCCTACGGCGAAGGCTGGATCCTCAAAATCGAACTCGACGACGACGAACCCGAACTGCTGAACGCCGAGCAATACGCGAAAGCGGTGCGCTGAGCCAAACCACACGCCGGTTCAGGAACATGGCTTATATTGGGGAACATGAATAGTCCACGCAAGGAAGCAGCCGCATCCGAGACGGTGGCCGACGAAATGGCCACCGTGCCCATTCCTGCGCGCACCACGGTCACCAACTTCGACACGGCGTCCAGACGGGAACGCATCGAAGGCAAGCCGCCGCTGGTGCAACTCACCCGCCGTGCGATCATCGGCGGATTCGGCGTCTGGTCGCGCCTGTCGACCGCGGTGGTGCGCCAACTCGGCTGGTATCCGCGCATCGAACCCTACGTGGGCTATGGCACCGACCAATACTCGCGCCTCATCTGCCGCACCGTCTACGGACCCGAGCGCTCGCAGGAGGGCACGCTCAAACGCGGCATCCGCGGCATGCTGGCCGTCGCCGCGCCCCACACGCATGTGCGCATCAGCATCGACGGCGTGCCGTTGAACACCGTGCAGGTCGGCGCGTCCGAAGTGCACGACAAGCCGGATCCTGCGCAGACGACCAGCTTGGAATACGCGGTCTCCGACACGGCCGGCTACCTCGACCTGCTGGCCGAACACGAGCTGCCGGTCGGCGTGCACCGCGTGACCTACCGCACCAGCCGCCGCAAGCCGGTGGGGGCGAACCTGTACACGATCCCATCCAGTGCGAAGGTCGGCATCATCTCCGATGTGGACGACACGGTCATGATCACGCAGGCGCCAGTGTTCTGGAAGGCCGCGTGGAACCTGCTGTTCTTGAATCCGAAGAAAAAAGCGCCCGTGCCGGGTATGAACGTGCTGTTCAACAAGCTTGCGGACCTGTTTCCGGACGCGCCGTTCTTCTACCTGTCGACCTCGCCGTGGAACGTGGAGAGCTCCATCCGGCATTTCATCAAGGACCACGGCTATCCGCCGGGGCCGCTGTTGCTGCGCGACCTGGACCCGCGGCCCAAGACCTTTGTGCCGTCGGGCGTGCAGCACAAGCTCGAATTCGCCGAGCAGCTCATGGCCGATTTTCCCGATATGAAGTTTATCCTCGTGGGCGACGATGGTCAGAAGGACCCCACCACGTATGCGACCATCGCCAAACGGTATCCGGGGCGTGTGCTCGCCATCGCGATCCGGCAGCTCTCACCCAAGGAATCGCTGGGCTTTGCGCCGATGACCGGCATCACCACCACGCAGCCCATGCCGGTGACCGACGTGCCGGTGTTCACGGGAACCACGGGATCGAACCTGCTCAAAACCATGCTGCCGTACCTCAAAGCGCATGTGGCCTGATCCCTTTTGAACCAGTTGGCACTTGATGCCTCCAGTTGGCACCCGCGAGATGATTACCGTAAACGGAATCGGCTTGATTTCGCCCATCTTGTTGGAAAGTGTCGGAAGTCGGGTGCCAACTAGAGGCCTTAAGTGCCAACTGGATACGGAGCGAATTGACGCGGTCGGTTCTTGTGCCGTGCGTGGCGCGCGGAAAATGCGGGGGAGCCCATATAATCGCGCGTATGAGTGACGAGACGGTGGTGGCGATGAACTCTTTTGATGAGACGGGTATGCGCCCGCCTGTGGCGCGGCGCGCGCCTGAAGCGCGGGAGTTCCACGGCGACGTGTTCCACGACGACTACGCGTGGATGCGCGACAAGGACTCTCCCGAGGTGTGCGAATACGTGGACGCGCAGAACCGGTACTGCGAGGCGCGTATGGCGCATCTGGCCGGATTGCGCGGCACGCTGTTCGAAGAGCTGAAATCGCATGTCGAGGAGACCGACATGTCAGTGCCCACGCGTGTGAACGACTACTGGTATTTCACGCGCACGCAGGAGGGCCGGCAGTACGGCATCCAATGCCGATTGCCGATCCGCGGCGCTGATGACTGGGATCCGCCACAGGTGGATCCCAAAGGCGAACCGGGATCGATGCCCGGCGAGCAGATCGTGTTCGATGCCAACGTCGAGGCGCAAGACCACGACTTCTTCCGTCTGGGCGGTATGGATCTGAGCCGCGACGGCCGCTGGCTGTTGTACGGCGTGGATGTGAGCGGCGACGAACGCTATGACTTTCACATCCGCGATCTGGCAGCCGAAGGGTCTGGCACCATCGGCGAGACCGTGTCTGAAGGGGCCGCGTCCGGCGGAACGGTTGGCAGTGGGGCCGTGTCTGAAGTGGCCGTGTCTGATGGGGCGGTTGGCGGTGAAACCGTATCCGTCGGAATCTCCTCTGACGGAATCTCATCCGGCGGGTCCTCTGACGGCGCACACGTCGAACTGCCGGAGGTGTTCGTCGGTATCGGCGGCGCGTGCCTGACGCCCGACGGGCGATACGTGTTCTGGGTGGAGCTCGACGACGCATGGCGTCCGTTCGCGATCTGGCGGCACAAAGTCGGCACGCCGGTCGAATCGGACACGTGCGTGTACCGCGAGGCCGACGAACGGTTCTGGGCCGGCGTGGGCATCAGCTTCGACGAACGCAACGTGGTGATCGGCACCGGTTCGAAAACCACCACCGAGGTGCTGATGCTGCCCGTCGACACTCCCGAGGGCGAATTCCGCGCGTTCATCCCGCGCGAGACGGACGTGGAATACGATGTGAGCTTCGCCTGCTTCGAAGGGGCCGGCGAGAACGGTTCGGACATTCCTTTGGCCGTGGTCTACCACAACGCGAAGAATCCGAACTTCGAAATCGACGTGATCGACATGCGCGAACACGAACCGCCCTACCGTTTGGGCGAGGGCGTGTGCGTGGCGGCCGGATCGCCGTACGGCTGCGAACGCGGCGACGATGTGGAGCCGGGAGCGTCGGCGCGGCCGATCGCAACACCGTATTTCAACCCCTCGAACCCGCCCATCCTGCAGGGCATGCATGGTCTGGGCATTGAGGGGATCGCGATCCACCAGCATTTCGTCACCCTGAGCTATAGGGCCGACGGTCTGCCGCGTGTGGCGATGATGACCAAGCGTGATGCCGCCGAGGACTTTCTGGCCGGCCGCGCGTGGCGTTTCCGCGAGCTCACGCCGCCTGCGTTGGAGAACGACTGGGATGTGGACGATCACGACGATTCCGTGTTCGCCGAGGCGTTCGGAGCGCAGATCGGCGTCGAACCTCTGATCGCCGACGACACCGCCGGTCCGCATCGCCGGCCTCCCGTGCGGGATGCCGTGTCCGCTGGGAACTCCGACGTCAATGGTGTCAATGGCGTCAACGGGATTGGCGGTACGGCTGACGGTGTGGCCGGTGGTGCAGCGGCCGGTGGTGCGTCCGGCGACGTGGCTGACATCGCTACCGGCGGCGCGGCGATGCGCGACAGCCTCTCCGCCTTCGACGGCGCGTCGGCCGACGAGATGCCGGGCGAAACCCGCCGTCTGTATTCAATCGGCGCGGGCGGCAACCCCTCGTATGAGGCGCCGCGCATGCGCTACTCCTTCTCCAGCTACACGCGCCCCGGCGAACTGCGCGAAATCGACCCGGTCACCGGACGGGACGTGCTGCTCAAACGCGCCCAAGTGTTGGGCGACTTCGACGCGCGCGACTATATGGAACGGCGCGTGTGGATCACCGCGCGCGACGGCGAACGCGTGCCCGTCTCATTGGTGTGGCGTCGCGACCTGCCCGTGCAGGACGCCCCCATGTTCATCACCAGCTACGGCGCGTACGAAATCAGCTCGGATCCGGGATTCTCAGTATCCCGACTGAGCATGCTCGACCGCGGCGTGCTGTACGCCGTGCCGCATATCCGCGGCGGCGGCGAGATGGGCCGCGCCTGGTATGAGCAGGGGCGGCGGCTGAACAAACGGCATTCCTTCGAGGATTTCGTCGACGCGACCATCGCCCTGCAGGACGCGCGGCTGGCGGATAAGCGCCGGACCGTGGCGAACGGCGGATCGGCCGGCGGCCTGCTTATGGGCGCGGTCGCGAACCTCGCGCCCGAACGCTTCGCCGGCATCGAGGCGGATGTGCCGTTCGTGGACGCGTTGACCTCGATCCTCGACCCGTCGCTGCCGTTGACCGTGACCGAATGGGACGAGTGGGGCGATCCGTTGCACGACGCCGAGGTGTACCGGTACATGAAGTCGTATACGCCGTACGAGAACCTGCCCGAAGGGGGCGCGTTCCCGAAGATCTTCATCACCACGTCGATGAACGACACGCGTGTGCTCGTGGTGGAGCCGCTCAAATGGCTGGCGGCCATGCATGCGCGCGGATTCGACGCCGTGGCCAAAATCGAGGTGGAGGCCGGGCACGGCGGCATCTCCGGCCGTTACAAACAGTGGGAGGAGGTCTCCTACGAGAACGCGTGGTGTCTGAGCGTGATGGGCATCGCGCGCTGAATGCGTTGTCCATTAGACGGGACGCGGCGGGCTTGGATGACGCGCGCGAGTGTAGGTTATCCTGCATGGCAAAGACATACAAGATCGCCGTGATTCCCGGCGACGGCATTGGCAAGGAAGTCACCCCGTGGGCCCAGCAGGCGCTGGAGAAGGCCGCGCAGGGAGAGGCTGAGTTCACCTACGAGCATTTCGATCTTGGCGCGGAACGCTATCTGCGCGACGGTGCGATCCTTCCCGAAGACGAGGAGGAACGCATCAAAGCCAACGACGCGATCCTGCTGGGCGCGGTCGGCGACCCGCGCATCAAGGCCGGCATTCTGGAGCGCGGCCTGCTGCTCAAACTGCGCTTCGACCTGGACCAGTTCGTGAACCTGCGACCCTCCAAGCTGTACAAGGGCGTCACCTCGCCGCTCTCCAACCCGGGCGACATCGACTTCGTGGTGGTGCGCGAGGGCACCGAAGGCCTGTATTGCGGCGCTGGCGGAGCGGTCCGTCGCGACACCCCCAACGAGGTGGCCACCGAGGTGTCGATCAATACCGCGTATGGAGTGGAGCGCGTGGTGCGCTACGCCTTCCAGCTGGCCATGAAGCGCAGGAAGCATGTGACGCTCGTGCACAAGAAGAACGTGCTCGTCAACGCTGGCGACATGTGGCAGCGTCTGGTCGAGAAGGTCTCCGCCGAATATCCGGAGGTCACGCACGACTACCAGCACATCGACGCGGCCACGATCTTCCTCGTGTCCGATCCGAGCCGCTTCGACGTGATTCTCACCGACAACCTCTTTGGCGACATCCTCACCGATGAGGCCGGCGCCGTGGTGGGCGGCGTGGGCTATTCCGCCTCCGGCTGCATCAACGCGACCAACGAATTCCCGTCCATGTTCGAGCCGATTCATGGATCCGCGCCCGACATCGCCGGACAGAACAAGGCCAATCCGACCGCCGCGATCCTCTCCGCCGCGATGCTGCTGCGCCATCTCGGATTCGACGAGGCCGCCGCGAAGATCGACGCGGCCGTGGAAGCGGATATCGAGGAGCTGGGCTCCACTCAGCGTTCCACCGACGAGGTGGGCCGCGACATCCTCGCCCGCATCGCGTGACGACGGCGTTGAATCAGGCGTTGAATATCGGATGCTGAACGTTGAGCGCCGCGTATTGGGCGCAACGCGTTGAGTTCCGGACGAGACCGAACGAAACGGCCTCCATCCCAATGATCGGGATGGAGGCCGTTCGCGTTGCTATGCTGGTGTGCCATGGTTGGTGCGACATTTGAATTTGGTGGGAAGCCGACGCGCATGCGGCGGGGGGAGTGCAAAACCCCGGGCGGCAAACTCGTCGCCGTCGGCGTCGACGTCGACGAGGCGGGGCGTGCGACGGCATGCCGTATCGACGGCGACTTCTTCATCGAGGGAACGAATGATGCTTGCGACGCGTTGCTTCGCGACATCGAACGGGCGCTGCTCTTCGGAGATCCGGTGGATGGGGCGATCGCGCGTCATGGCGAGGCACGGCTTGTGGGCACCGATGCCCAAGCCATAGCAACCGCGTTCGCTCGCGCGATGAACCGGTCGGAGCATAGCGATGGGGCCGCCGGCATTATGGGTCGGCAGGAACCGGTCGCGGACGAAGGGATCGCCGATGAAACGAATCGCGAAGTCATGCTCGGCGAATCTGACGGAGAGGGAACCGACGGTGCCTATGGAGTGGGCGTTCATGGTATGAACGGCCACGACGCGAACGCAGGCGATGTGAACGCGGATGATGTGAACGCGGATGATGTGAACGCGGATGATGCGCGGGCGCGATGGGAGGCGCTGGCGCGTGAGCTTGTGGTGACGCACGACCGTCCGCGCCCGCCGGCCGAGCAGATGGCGCTCGACGAACAGTGGGCGCGCGAGGTCGCGGCCGGCACGCGGCCCGCGACGTTGCGGTTCTGGGAATGGGCCGCGCCATGCGTGGTGATCGGCCGATTCCAATCCGAGCCCGACGAGGTCAACCTCGACGTGGCGCGGGACTTGGGTTTCTCGGTGGTGCGGCGATGCACCGGCGGTGGCGCCATGTTCATCGAACCGGGCAACACCATCACCTATTCGCTGTACGCGCCCCTGTGGTTCGTCGAGGGGATCGACATCGAGGAATCCTACCGCCTGTGCGATCGCTGGCTGGTCGAGGCGTTGCGTAAGTTGGGCGTCGACGCGCGGTTCAGCGGATTGAACGACATCGCCTCGCAATCGGGCAAAATCGGAGGCGCCGCGCAGCGTCGTTTCCCCCGGCCCCGTACGGGCGTCGATGCCTCCAAACGGGCGGAGGTCCCGCATGAAGGCGCGGGCGCCACTATCGACGACCCGCGTTCCGTTGCTTCCGTTGCTCCTGTTGAACCCGCTGTTCCCGCTGCCTCCGCTGCCCCCGCTGCCTCTGCCGGCGACTCCGGCGCGGCCGGGGAACATGCCGACATAAACGGCGGCATGGGCGCGGTGCTGCATCATGTGACCCTCTCCTACGATATCGACGCGCAAAAGATGGGACGCGTGCTCAACACCAGCCGTGAGAAGATGCGGGACAAAGCCGTGAAATCCGCCGTGAAACGGGTCGATCCCCTCAAACGGCAGACCGGATTCACCCGCGACGAGCTCGTGAATCATCTGATCGGCGAGTTCGGTGTGTCCGGCCTTGAAACCGGGCTCATGTAAAACGATTGATTCTTGAATTTGGTGTGGATTCTTGAGGCATTGTCGGCAAACGGACACACCAAACTCAAAATCGCTCTCCGTGGACGTGCCGCGATACAATGGGCGGATGGTCTACGCCTGACCGGTCACGAGGAACAAGGACGGTGCGATGAGCATGGAGAAGCCGAACGCGACTCCTGAGGAGGAGAATCTGCTGCTGCATACCGCGTTGTTCAAGCAGGTGTCTTCCGAGGAAGCCGAGGAACTGATTCCGCACCTGCGATTCGCCGTGTTCGACAAAGGCGATTACATTTTCTCCGAAGGCGACACCGACCACCGCATGTATCTGCTGGAAGAAGGCCGTGTGAAGCTGATTCGCCAGGCGAACGACGAGCGCATTCAGCTGCTGTCCATCCACGCGCCCGGCGAGGTGTTGGGGGAGATTCCGGTGTTCGATCCCAGCGGCGGCCCGCGCACCGCCTCCGCGATCGCGATGAACTACGGCACGCGCGTCGCCTATCTGGAACGCGAGGCGCTGTTCGAATGGCTGGACGAGCATCCGCGCGTGGCGGTGGACATGCTGCAGGTGCTGGCCGGACGCATGCGTTCCAATAACGAGCGCATCTGCGATCTGGTGTTTATGGATGTGCCGGCGCGATTGGCCAAGACGCTGCTGAACCTCGCCTCGCGCTTCGGCGAGCCGGTCGAGGCCGGGCTCAAGGTGCCGCACGATCTGACCCAGGAGGAGATGGCGCAGCTGGTCGGTTCCTCGCGCGAGACGGTGAACAAGGCGCTGATGGATTTCGCCAATCGTGGGTGGATCGCCCGCGAGGGCCGTTCGATCATCATCTACCAGCCCGGCATGCTGATCCGGCGTTCCCGGCGCTAGCCGACCGCGGTCGCGGTGGAGGGTGGCCCTCGCTGGTCCGTCGCCGGCGGCGCGTGCGGGCCATGCGGTTGCGGCGCTGATCGGTCTCGGACACGTCCGGGGGATTCCGGCCGGCATGATGGGCAGCACGGCGGCAACGTGTCGGTCTTGGACGCGTCCGAGGGATTCCCTGCCCTATTCGCGCATATTCCGTATGCTCGTCTTCGCGGATTATATGGTGCCGGTACCGCGCGATGAGACGGGATCGGGTTTGGGGGCATCGGGGGCGTTGAGGCGCTATTTCAGGCTTTTTCCCAGTGTTTTTTAGGAGAGTGCGGTTCTTGTGACGATTCGTCGCGATGGTGAATCCGGGGGTGCCTTGGTAGAGCGGGCCCTTTAGAATGGGCAGCATGCCCAAAGAGAAGTCTGTAACAGTCCATCGTGCGCTCGTACTCATGCTGACCTATGTCGTGCTCGCCGTTTCCGGCGGTGTGGTGGCCAGTCTGCTGTTCATGCCTGCCGTGTTCGGCGCCAATACCGTGGCGAAGGCCGTCGTGCCCTCGCTGCAGGTGGAAGGCGTGGACTTCGACGTGACCAGCCTGCCGCAGAGGTCGGTGATGTACGCGAGCGACGGCACCACCGAAATCGCGCAGTTCTACAGCCAGAACCGCATCGTCGTGCCGCTGAAGGACATCTCGGAGCCGATGCAGCAGGCCATGGTGGCGCGTGAGGACCGCCGCTTCTGGCAGCATTCCGGCGTGGACGTGCAGGGCGTGCTGCGCGCGTTCGTGCAGACCTATCTGATCGGCGGCGAACAGCAGGGCGGTTCGTCGCTCACCCAGCAATACGTCAAGAACGTGCTGCTTATGCAGGCGATCGAAGACAATGATCCGATCGCGCAATACCACGCGTCGGAAAGCACCATCGCGCGCAAGATCCGCGAGATGCTCATCGCCGTGCAGATGGAGAAGACCTACTCCAAGGCGGAGATTCTGCAGGGCTACCTCAACATCGCCCAGTTCGGCGTGAATCTGTACGGCGTGGAGACCGCCGCGGAACGCTACTTCAACACGACCGCCGCCGAACTCAATATCGTGCAGGCCGCCACAATCGCATCCATCACCCAGAACCCGAGCAACTACGATCCCACGATCGAGGAGAACCAGGCCGAATGCGAGACGCAGCGCAACATCGTGCTGGGCCTGATGCTGCAGGAAGGCTACATTTCGCAGGATGAATACGACGAGGCGGTGAACACCCCGCTGGTCGACACGCTCGACGTCCAGGACGTGCAGGTGGGTTGCCAGGACGCCGGCGACTACGCCTTCTTCTGCGACTATGTGGTGCATAAGATCGAGAACTCCGAGGAATTCGGCGAAACCGCCGAGGAGCGCGAGAAGCTGCTCAACGAAGGCGGCCTGACGATCGTGACCACGCTGGACGTCGACGCGAACAGCCTGCTGATGGAGGAGGCCCGCAACACGATCCCCGCGGACGACGCCAGCGGCATGGAGATCGTCATGGCATCGGTCAAACCGGGCACCGGCGAGGTGCTGGGTTTCGGCATCAACAAGACATACGACGCCACATCGGACGCGGCTTCGGACCCGACCAAAACCTCCATCAACTACGCGGTGGACATGGTCGACGGCGGCGGATCGGGCTTCCCGATCGGCTCCTCGTGGAAGCCGGTCAATCTGATCGCATGGATGGAAGCCGGGCGCTCGATCAACGAGAACCTGCAGACCACCACACGGTACGCGCAATCGGAATTCGATTGCGACGGGTATAACGGCGGATCGACGATATGGTCGGTGCAGAACGCGTTGGGCACCGGAACCACGAACCCGGAAAGCCCGTTCTTGGGCCTGGTGCGCTCGCACAACACCACGCAGGCGTCGATGGGCGCGATCATCGGCCTGTGCGCGGTGGCCAACACCGCCACCGAGCTGGGCTACCACGACGCCTACACGGGATCGACGTTGCAGGAGAGCACCTCGTTCACGCCTTCGATGCTGATCGGCACGGTGAACGTCTCGCCGTTGACCATGGCCAGCATCTTCGCCGTGTACGCCTCCAACGGCGTGCAGTGCAACCCGATCGCCCTGACCAAGGTGACCGACAAGAACGGCAACGACATCGACGTGCCCTCCGCCAACTGCCATCAGGCGGTCGACCCGGAGATCATCCAGACATTGGCCTACACCCTCAACCAAGGCGTGGTCAGATCGGACGGCGCGGGCGGCTCGGCCCAGTTGGACAACGGGCGCAAAACCTTCGCGAAAACCGGTACGAACGGCAACACCTACGTGTCGACGGGCGGCTTCATCCCCAATGAAATCGCCACCTTCGTGCTCGTCGGCGACGCGCAGGGCTCGACCGCGATCGAGAACATCACCATCAACGGCTCGTACAACTCGTATTGGGACGGCTCCACCATCGCGGCCCCCGCATGGCGTCGGTTCATGAACGCCTACGCGGAACGCAAACAGTTGGCCATCGACAACGACTACGGACAACCATCGTCGAAATACACGGCGACCAGCAGCACGGTGACCTCGATTCAAGGCACCACCCTGTCCTCCACGTCGACCAGCAGCAACAGCAATTCGACGACCAATTCGACGACCAATTCGACCGACGGCACCACCAGCCAGCAGGACGACTGATCTGACGTGAGATTCGTCCGGCGGCCTGGTTCCGCCTGAGTTGGGCATGTATTCGACGGGCGTTCACCGACAGCGGTGAACGCCCGTCTACAATATGTGAGTAGCGGTCTTTGCCGAAGCGATGCCATCGAAAGGGAGGATGCGATGACGCAGGATGAACAGATCCACGAGAACTTCGATTTTCGGGGATTCGACGTGCCTGAGTTGGAGGCGGTGACGTTGGCCGCCCAAGAGGCGGGCGCGAAGCGTGCGAAACACGCGAAGGCCGCGGACGGTGGGGAAGGCTCCGCAATCCCGAAGAACGGGAAGAAGAAGGAGAAGGGCGCGAAGGTGAAGAAGTCGAAAACGAACACGAAGGGCGCGAAGGTCGGGAAAGCCGGGAAGGACGGGAAAGCCGTGCGGTCCGCCGAACGAGACGACGCGCGCGACGAACAGCGGGGGAGCGCCGCGGGCGTCAAACTGTTCGAGCCGATGACCCTGCGCGGCGTGACCATGCGCAACCGCGTGTGGCTTCCGCCGATGGACATGTATTCGGCGTTCGCGCGCGACGGCAAGCCCACGCCCTTCCACTACCAGCATTACGTCTCCCGCGCGATGGGCGGATTCGGCATGATCATCGTCGAAACGACGGCCGTCGCGCCCGAAGGCCGCATCTCCCCATGCGACGTGGGCCTGTGGGAGGACGGGCAGATAGAGTCGTGGCGCTGGATCGTCGACGGCATCAAAGCCGCGGGCGCGGTGCCCGCCATCCAGCTCAACCATGCCGGACGCAAAGCCTCCACCGGTTGCTTCGCCGTGGGATACGACCGCGAAAGCGTGCCCGCCGAGGCCGGCGGGTGGCCCACGGTCGCGCCCTCGCCCATTCCATTCGGCTCGTTGGCCAAGCCGCGCGCGTTGGGTGTGGATGAGATCCACGGCATCGTGACCGCGTTCGCCTATGCGGCCGGGCGCGCGGTGGCCGCGGGCTTCCAGGCGATCGAGCTGCATGCCGCGCACGGCTATCTGATCTCGCAGTTCCTCGACCCGCTGTGCAACGAGCGCGACGACGAATACGGCGGCGACCTGAACGGACGCGCGCGCTTCATGCTGGAGATCGTGGATGCGGTGCGTGCCACGATACCGCAGGATATGCCGCTGCTGGTGCGCATATCCGCCACCGATTGGGCTGCGGGCGGCTGGGATCTGGACCAGACGATCGCGGTGTCCGCCATGATGAAAGAGCGCGGCGTGGACTTGGTGGATGTGTCCACCGGCGGCATCATCGACGGCGTGACGATTCCCGTGAAGGCGAACTACCAGGTGCCGTTCTCCGCACAGGTGCGTGAGAAGGCCGGCGTTCCGGTGACCGCGGTGGGATTGATCACCAAGGCGAAGCAGGCGGAGAAGATTCTGCGCGCCGGCGACGCGGACGCCATCGAAATCGGCCGCGCCGCGCTGCGCGACCCCTACTGGCCGTTGCGCGCCGCCGACAAGCTCGGCGTGCGTTCCGCCGACATGCCGTACGCGCCGCAATATCTGCGCGGCGCGTATTAATGCGTTAGTGCGGATTCCCCGTCATCCTGAGCGAAGGCCGAAGGCCGGAGTCGAAGGCCGGAGTCGAAGGATCTTATCGCCTTTGACGGTATGGATTTGAGATCTTTCGACTCTACGCTCCGCTCAAGATGACGGAAGGGGACGGAAGGGAAGGGCGTTTCCCTCCGGGCGACGGCAGGGACCTACAGATCCGCGCCGACGGCCTCGGAGACGTGCTCGAAGCCGTCGCGCTTGAGCAGCTCGGCCAGACCACGCTTGAGCACGGTGATCTGCTGCGGTCCGCGGTACATCAGCGCGCTGATGAACATCACCAGATCCGCGCCGGAGCGAATCTTGGCATAGGCCTGTTCGGGGATGAAGACGCCGCCGATGCCGGCGATGGCGAAACGGTCGCCGTACTCGCGACGCACCTGACGGATCAGATCGTTGCTGGCGCGGTAGGTGGGGCCGCCGGACAGGCCGCCCTCCCAATCGTGGGGGATGGCGAGACCGGTGCGGTCCTTCTGCAGATTCGCGATGGACAGGCCCTGCACGTTATGCTCGGCGAGCACGTCGAGCAGGTCCTTGAGCTCGGCCCACGGCTTGTTGAGCGGAAGCTTGACCAGCGTGGGCTGCGGGCGGTCGATCCGGTCGAGCGCGGTAAACAGCTGGTCGAGATTGTCGGGGCTGGCGGTGAAGGGCTCGCCGGCCTTGGTGTTGGGGCAGGAGACGTTGACCTCGACCATGGCGGTGCGGCCCGCGGCGCGGCGCATGGAGATGCAGTAGTCCTCGATGCCTTCGGCGAGGTCGCCGGTGAGCGAATCGTTGGTGCGCGCGATGGAGACGGAGATCTGCATGGAACGCGCCTTGGTCCACGCCTGCTCGGCGCGTTCGATCACCGTGTCGGAGCCGATGTTGGCCAATCCGACGTGCACCATCATGGAGTCGTATTCGGGCAGGCGGTGGAACCACGGTTTGGCGTTTCCGGGGCAGACGCGCGAGGTGGTGGATCCCACCGTTTCGAAGCCGAATCCGGCGTTGTCGAGCAGCACCGGCATCTCGCAGTTCTTGTCGAGGCCGGCGGACAGGCCGAAGGGATTGGCGAAGTCCACGCCCATCACCGTGGTCTCGAGCACGGGATCGGTGTAGTTGAGCATCTGGCGTTCGAGCCACATCAGCGGCGTGATGTTCTTGGTCAGCTGGCAGAAGGTGATCATGCGGTCGTGCGCCTCGTCCGGCGGCACGTTGAACACGAAGTTCGGCTTGATGATGTGCTTATACCCAAAAGTGAACAGGTCGGTGGTGGCTTTGTTGACGGCGTCGTGCCAGAAGCTTTCGGAAACGTAACTCATGGGGTCCATTGTGTCACGGTCGGTGCCGTTTCCACAACGTTTTGGGCGCGAGGTTTTGCGACGATTCAATCGCGAGGTTTTACAACGCTTTAACCGCCAGGGGCGAAAAACGGCTTGTTTTCGGTGTTTGGGAGCCCTGATGGTTAAAGCGTTGTAGTTGACGTGCTGTCAGTTATAACGCTTTAACCATAGGGGGTGTCCGCCCGCACCAGAATCGGCTTGTTTCCAAGGCTCGTTGATTCGCGGTGGTTAAAGCGTTGTAACCGAGATAAGGGGATGTGCGAAAGTTGACGCAAATTTTATAAGAATCGCTCATCCGGGTTTGAAATATGAGCTTTTATGTGCGATAATGTTCGTATGATTTCGTCACAGCGTCAGCACCTCATTTTGAGCAGGCTGCGCACGCGTGGTGCCGTGCGCATTACGGCGTTGTCGAAGGAGTTGGGTGTGTCAGCGATGACCATCCGCCGCGACATCGCCGAACTCTCCGACAAGGGTCTGCTCAAGCGCGTCCACGGCGGTGCCGTGACCACCAGCACCCTGCTGAGCGAGCCGTTGTTCTCGGTAAAATCACAGATGGACATCGGCCTGAAAGACGCCATCGCCCAAGAAGCCGTGAAATACGTGGCCCCCGGCGACGTGATCGCCATCGGCGGCGGCACCACGGCCTACGTGTTCGCCCAGCATCTGCTCGAATCGCAGCAGGCCAGCGGCATCACCATCCTCACCAACTCGATCCCCGTGGCCGAGCTGGTGCAGGCGCTCGAGTCGAAGGACGTCGAGGTGATCGTCACCGGAGGCGTGATTACACGCTCCAACTCGCTGGTGGGCCCCATCGCCGACAAGGTGGTCGCGTCCCTGCGCGTCAACACCGTGTTCCTCGGCACGCATTCGGTCTCCATCCCGCGCGGCTTCCTCATGCCGAACTCGCTGGAGGCCGCCACCGACATGGCGATGATGGACATCGCCGACCGCACGATCATCCTGACCGACCATACGAAGTGGAGCTGCACATCCCTGTCGCTGTTCGCACGCTTCGACCAGGTGGACACGGTGATCACCGACGACGGACTCGACCCCGACTCCGCCGCCAAAACCAAGGATTTGGTGAAAGAACTCGTTCTGGCACACCAGAGCGAACCCGAAGAGGAAAGTGAGTGACAACAATGTCGCAATTCGCGAACTACACCCCTGGGGCGTATGCGAAGGAGCATATCCGCATCACACCGACGACCCTGGCGGACGGACGTGACTTTTTCTATCTGGACGACGATCCCGAATACGTCTCCGGTGCGAAAACGCGCGAACTGAACGATCCGCGCGAGCTGGCGTACCGGTTCTCCAACCAGCTGAACGCCGCGGGCGAGGAGGTGCCCTACGCCGCCCCCGAGATGCGCCGCGACCCGCTGACCGGCGACTGGATCCCCATGGCCACCGCCCGCATGAACCGCCCGATCACCGCCGGCCCCGGCGCCACCGCCACCGGCAATCCGCTGGCCGCGCGCAAGCCCGGCGACCCCTACCAGGACGGCGAAGTGCCCGACACGGACTACAACGTCGTGGTGTTCGAGAACCGCTTCCCCTCCATGGTCAAGGTTCCCGGACGCTCCGAAGCGGTGGAATACATTAACGGCAGCCCGCTGTGGGAGCGGAAGCTCGCCGCCGGACGCTGCGAGGTCATCTGCTTCGACCCGAACGAGACCGGCCTGCCCGCCGACCTGCCCGTGACCCGTCTGCGCACCGTCGTGGAGGCGTGGGCCTTCCGCACCGCGGAGATCTCCACAATGGACGGCATCGAGCAGATCTTCCCCTTCGAGAACCATGGCCAGGAGATCGGCGTCTCGCTCGCCCACCCGCACGGCCAGGTGTACTGCTATCCGTTCATCGCCCCCAAGATGGAGACCGAGCTCAAGCACACCGAAGCCTACTTCGAGAAAACCGGCGGCAACCTGCTCAAAGACATCATGAACGCGGAGATCGAGGCGGAGGAGCGCATCGTGATGCGCAACCACTCATGGATCGCCTACGTGCCGGCCGCCGCCCGTTGGCCCCTCGAGGTGCATGTGGCCCCCGTGCGCGACGTGCTCACGCTCGACGAGCTCGACGATCAGGAGCGCTGGGATCTGGCCCAGATGTACTCCACGCTGCTCAAGCGCGGCAACGCCTTCTTCGACAAGGGCGACGGGCTGGGTATGGACCTGCCCTACATCGCCGCGTGGCATCAGGCGCCGATCCATGACGCGCGCCGCGAACACTACCGTCTGAACCTGCAGTTCTTCTCGTTCCGCCGCGCCGCCAACAAGATCAAGTACCTCGCCGGATCCGAATCCGGCATGGCCGCTTGGATCTCCGACACCACCCCCGAACTCATCGCCCAGCGCTTCCGCGAGCTGGGAGCCATCGACATCGCCGACTGACCCCACAAGGAATCATCATGACTGCTGTTGAATTCATCGCGCCGCTTTCGCACGACGAAGGCGTGAAGATCGCCACCGACCTGTTCGTGAAGACCTACGGCAAGCAGCCGGCCGGCGTGTGGGCCGCGCCGGGCCGCGTGAACCTGATCGGCGAGCACACCGACTACAACGCGGGCCTGTGCCTGCCGATCGCGTTGCCGCACCGCACCTTCGTGGCCCTCGCTCCGCGCGAGGACACCGTGGTGCACGTCGTCTCCGACGTGAAGCCGGACCAGGTCGCCGAAGCCGACCTCGACGGACTCGCCGCCGGCGACGTCGACGGTTGGGCCGCCTACCCGGTGGGCGTGGCGTGGGCGTTGCGCGAGGCCGGATTCGATCAGGTGCAGGGCTTCGACGCGGCCTTCGCCTCCTGCGTGCCGCTAGGTTCGGGCCTGAGCTCGTCCGCCGCCATGACCTGCTCCACCGCACTGGCCTTGGATGAGGTATATGGCCTGGGCTATGGCTCGTCCGACGCGGGACGTGTGACCCTGATCAACGCCGCCATCAAGTCGGAGAACGAGATGGCCGGCGCCTCCACGGGCGGCCTCGACCAGTCCGCCTCCATGCGCTGCACCCCGGGGCATGCGCTGCTGCTCGACTGCCGTCCGGAGCTGACCGCGCTGGAGAACGTCTCCCAGCAGGTCTTCGATCTGGATGCCCACGGACTGGAACTGCTTGTGGTCGACACCCAGGCGCCGCACCAGCTCAACGACGGCCAGTACGCGCAGCGCCGCGCCACCTGCGAGGAGGCCGCGCGCATCCTCGGCGTGGCCAACCTGCGTGTCGCAGCCGACGGCATCGCCAAGGCGGACGACCAGTTCCAGGCGCTCAAGGAGACCCTGGACGCGCTGGACGACGAGACCATGAAGAAGCGCGTGCGCCACGTGGTCACCGAAATCGAACGCGTGCGCTCCTTCGTGCGCGCCTTCGCGCAGGGCGACATCGAAGCGTCCGGACGTCTGTTCAACGCCTCGCACGACTCGCTCGCCGCGGATTACGAGGTGACGGTTCCCGAACTCGACATCGCCGTGGATGTGGCGCGGGCCAACGGCGCGTACGGCGCGCGTATGACCGGCGGCGGCTTCGGCGGCTCCATCATCGCGTTGGTGGATAAGGGCCGTTCCCAAGAGGTCGCCCAGCTCATCGCCGACGAATTCGAACGCCAAGGCTTCCACGCGCCGCGCGCATTAGCTGCAGTGGCTGCGGCGAGTGCGTCACGCGAGGCGTGAGCTACGTTACGACATCGCCCTCCGTCCCAGACGGAGGGCGTTTTGCTTTGCGGCGTCAAAAGAGGATGTATGGCGCAGAGGGCGGGGCTAGCGATAGCCCTGCCAGTGGGGGAGGGGGAAGAGGATGTTCTCGTATTGCGCCCAGGTGTCGAGCAGGTCGATGTTGGGCTCGCCGAGCCAGCGGGACTGCAATCCCTCCATCGCCGAGCCCACCGTCATGGACAGCAGCGCTATCGATTGCGGCGTGGAGAATTCCGGAGGCAGCTTCCAGGGGAATCGTCCGACTTCTTCGCGCAGCCGCTCTCCTCGTTGGGAGAAGTAGTCATGGGCTGGATGGTGGGGGTCCAGCGCTTCGGCGCGCAGCACGATATAGAGCTGTGTGAGCATGGGGTTGCGTAGGCTTTCCTGCGCGATGATGCGGTACCATTCCGGCATCAGCGCCGGGGAGCGTTCCAGCTCTTCCTTGGATAGGGAGAGTTTGTCGTCCAGATATTGCTTGCCCGTATTCCCGTTGCCGTGTTCGTCGTATTCTTCGAGGATGAGCGAAAGCAGTCCGTTTTTGTTCTTGACGTATCTCAGTATTCCCGCTTGGCTGAGTCCGGTGCGGTCCGCGACCTCCTGGATGGTCATGCCGTAGAAGCCGCGTTCCGACAGCACTTCCATCGCCGCCTGCGTGATGTCCTTGACCCGTTGGGAACGTTGTTTTCTCATGGTGCATCTCCTCGTGTGCCTCTGTCTTCATCAATATAGTCGCCGTACCTCCGACGGCGGGTGCTGACCCGTCGTCGACGACACGCGTTGACAAGATTTCCTCCTCGTATTATTCTAATCCACATTGGTAAGTAAGTATTTACTTATCAAGAGGAAACGGGTACCGCGAAAGGTGACGGTCGTATCGCAGCGATGCGTCGCCGATCAACCGCGGTGCCGTGCCGGGCGAGGCCGTCCGGCGCGAAGGGCGGGTGGACCACCGGTCCGTCCCGCGTACATATGCGGAAAACCCGCGCATGAACATGGAGGTTCATATGTCGTCACAACACAAAACCAACTGGAGGCCGTGGCTGGTGTTCGCCGGATGCTGCGTGCTTTCGCTCGTCGGTTTCGGCCTGATCGTCAACACGGCCGGCCTGTATTACACCCCACTGTGCGAAGAGCTGGGCATCTCCCGCGCGCAGATCGCGTTGGCCTCGTCGATCATGGCCATCGCCACCATGCCGACGATGCTGTTGGCCGGAGGCATCATGAAACGCGTCGACTCGCGCGTGCTGATCTCCGTCTGCATCACCGTGGTCGCGCTGCTGTTCCTCCTCCAGTCGTTCTTCACCCAACTGTGGCAGTTCTACGTGTCGTTCGCGCTGATGGGCGTCGCGTACGTCATCCCGATCTCCTTGGCCCCCAGCGTGCTGCTCACCAACTGGTTCGAAGACAAACTCGGCCTGGCGATGGGCATCGCCTTGGGCATCAGCGGCATCGGCGGCATGATCTTCAACCCCATCGTCTCCGCTTGGATCACCAATCTCGGCTGGCGCTCGTCATACCGCATCACCGCGCTGGTGCTGGCGGTTTGCATCCTGCCTTTCGCGATCTTCGCGTTCAAATTCCGTCCGGACGCGAGCCGGAACGAATATGCGTACGGCCATGTGGCCAGCGCCGATGAGAAGCAGGGCGTGCAGACCGAACTCACCGGCATGAGCGCCAAGCAGGCGTTCAAAACCAAGTCGTTCGCGTTGCTGGTCGTGGTCTCCGTGCTGCTGCAGGTGGTGGCCGCCATGGTGCAGCACGTTTCCGGCCATGAGGTGGCGCAGGGCCTGACGTTGGAACAAGGTTCGCTGGTGGTCTCCGGCATCATGCTCGGCGCCGCGGTGGGCAAGGCGACCATCGGCATGCTGCTCGACCGTATGAAAACCGAGCTGGTGATCCTCATCTACGCCGCCGTGGGCCTTATCGGCTGGGGATTGATGGCGCTGTCCGGAGCCGTGACGCCCGCCACCATCGCCGGATTCCTCGCAGGCCTCGGCCAAGGCGTGGTGCTGGTGGCCCTGCCTTGGATGATCCGCCAGTTCTTCGGCCAAAAGGACTACGCCACGATTCTGAGCGTGGTCTCCGTATTCGGCTCGGTCGCCTCGGCCATCGCCGGCACCGCGCACGGCGCTGTGTACGACCTGACCGGCAGCTATCTGCCGTCGCTGGTGGGCAACGTCGCGTTCTACGTGATCGCCGCCGCCGCGGCCATCATGGCCTACAAACTGCGTCCCGTCAAGGACGCGCGCGCCAGCCGGTGAAACCGGCGCGCGGATCGGCCGGACGACCGCCATCCGCACAGGACAGACGACCCATCACAAGGAGCCGCAATGAGCGATGCCGATGAATTCATGAACAACTATCTGGCGAACATCCGCCGGCAATACGAACAGTCCGCCTACGCGCCCGTATGCGAGGCCAATCCCAAACGCACCGAGACGGTTGTCTGCCGCGACGGCGTGGAGTTGACCGCCGACATCTACACGCCCGCGATGCCGGGGCCGTACCCCACGATTGTGGTGCGGTGCCCATACCCGCAGCAGGTGCCGCTGTGGGAGCTGCACGGCGAGGAGCTGGCGCGTCGGGGATACGCGATGGTGTGCGAATGGTGCCGCGGCACCCACACCTCCGGTGGGGAGTGGGAGCCGAACGTCAACGAACGCGACGATGGCGCGGATCTGCTCGCCTGGCTGGAGGAGCGGGACTGGGTCGATGTGGTCGGCCTGTGGGGAACCTCGTACCTGTCGCTGGCATGCTGGGTGATGGCCGACATCACAACCCCCAAAGTGGCGTCCATCTGCGCCAACCACTATGGCACCGACCGTTTCGCCTCCGCATACCAGAAAGGCGCGTTCCGTTGCGACGTGCTGACCGCGTGGGCCATGCAGAACGCGGGACATCCGGTGGAGGCCGACTACCTGCAATCCGCGCTCCACCGACCACAATTGAGTGTGGACGAGGACATGTGGGGCGGCCGGCTGGACTGGTACCGCGACTGGATCAGCCATCCGCGAGGAGACGACCCCTACTGGGACGAGGGTTTCTGGGGGCTGCTCAAATCCATCCCCGCGAAGGTCACGGTGCCCATGTTCATCCAGGAAGGGTGGTTCGACCATCATCTCGGCAGCGCGCTCACCGGATATCAGAGCCTCAACCCTCAGGCCAAGGAGCATTCCTGGCTGCGCATCGGCTGCTGGAACCACTACTTCCTCAATCCGCTGGAAGGACTGGAACCGAGCGGACTCGACGCCACCGAAGTGCCGGCCGCGCTCGAATGGTTCGACCTGACGCTCAAACGACGCCAAACTCCGCGCCGCAAAGTGGAATACTACGAAATCGGCGACGACTCATGGCACACCACGGATCATTGGCCGCCCGACGCCGGCGATGCCGCCGGAAGCGGCGAAATCAGGCTGTACCTGGCCGCCGGGCAGAATGAAGACGCGTGCGGTGAGAACGGGCTGGCCCTCGCTCCGCCGGCGGAAGGCGCGTTGGAATACGACTACGATCCCAACGATCCGGTGCCCACCCGCGGAGGGGAGGCGCTGCTGACCACAATGGGCGAGATCGGCGCGCGCATCCAGCCGCGGCCCGGCTACCGCGACGACGTGCTGAGCTTCGTGTCGCAGCCACTCGACGAAGACCTGCACATCCAAGGGACGATCCGCGTGGAACTGTACGTGTCCAGCTCCGCCGCCGACACCGCCTTCACGGCCAAACTAATGTGCGTGGACCCGGACGGCACGGCGCGCAACTACCGCAGCTCCATCACCACCCTCGCCTTGGACGATCCCGACACGCCCGACTACATGCCCGGCGGGGTGCGGCGGGTGAGCGTCGACATGTGGGATATCTGCTGGAAGGTGCCCGCCGGCTCACGCATCCGCTGCGACATCTCCTCATCCGACTTTCCGCAGTACTCCGTGCACACGAACACCGCCGGACTGTGGAGCGCGCAAAGTGAGGCGGTGACCGCGCGCCAAACCATCCATATGGGAGCGACCACCCCGTCGGCGGTGGTGCTGCCGATCGCAACCGCCGACCGAATGTGAATACCGTAGAAAGGACTAATGATGATCGATCAGGAAGTATTGAATCTGTTCGCGGGCAACGCCGCCGCCATGGCCGAAGGCGACGCTCCCCATCTGGCGGCGCAGAAGCTGCCGGACGGCGTGGAACGTATCAAGGACCTGCCCTATACGGGGAATCAGGACGGCGCGGTCGACACCGAGGCGAAAACCGCCCACCTGCTGGATATTTACAAGCCCGCTGATTCGCCGGACGACGCCCTGCTGCCGGTGATTGTGGACTTCCACGGCGGCGGCCTGTACTACGGCAACAAAGAGAACAACGAATGCCGCGACATGCTGCTGACGGCGCGGGGCTTCGCCGTGGTGAACGCCAACTACCGGCTGGTGCCGACGGTGAGCTTCCCCTCTCAACTGAAGGACGCGATGGCGGTGCTCGAGTGGGTCGCGGCCCACGGAGCCGAATATGGGCTGGATACGAGCAGAGTGTGCGTCACAGGCGACTCGGCCGGAGGGGCGTTGGCGCTGTACCTGTGCGCGGCGAACGGCTCCGCGCAATTGGCTGCGGCATTGGGCGTGAAGCCGTGCGCCATCGACGTGCGCGCGCTCGCGGTCACCTCGGGCATGTTCCGCCTGTCCGGCGGCGTGCATGCCACCGCGCTGTCGTATTACGGACGTGGTTACTTCCAGACGCCCGACGACCATGTGATGATGAACCCCTATCTGGATTTGGACAAGCTGGTGGTGGATGCGGGCGAGGGGCTGCCACCGGTGTATATGGTCACCAGCGTGGAGGATTTCATCGCCGACAACAGCTATGAGCTGGCGCGCATCCTCCATGCCCGCCACCGCGACCATGCGATGAAGGTATGGGCGCGCGGCGGCGAACGGCCGCTCGGCCATGTGTTCAACATCACCCAGGCCGGCGATCAGGAAGCGAGCGAGGCGCGCGAGGCCATCGCCGACATCGCGGATTTCTGCAAAGCATACTGCGCGTAGACCCGGGTTCGGGGCTTTCCATGGTGCGGTGTGCCCATCGTGCGGTGCCTTAGAAACGTTGGAATTCCAACCCACCGCACCATGTGGTCACCGCACCATGGGCGCTTTCGCACCATGGACCGCACTATGGGGCGTGTACTGGAACGGGTGCGAATAGTAGAGTGGGGCGCATGAGATTGATGGACTGGGCGAGGCGGCTGTCGGCATGGATCAGGCGGGTGCCGCGGATTCTGCATGACATGCCGATGGCCGAATGGGATCGGGGCAACCGGTGGGCGCTGCTCGGCTCGGCGGTCGCGTTCCTTGCGCTGTATGCGGTCGACGTGATCTGCCAGCCTCCCGCGGGCGTCTCGCTGTGCATCGAAATCCTGCTCAACCTGCTGTGGGTGTTCTATGCGGTGGACTACGTGCTGACCATGTACGTGGCCGAACACAGCTGGAAGTGGATGAGCAAGCATATCCTCGGCCTGCTGATCCTGGTCGCCCCGCTGATCCCCGGCCTGCGCTTCGTGCGCGTGGTGGCGGCGCTGTACGCGCTGCACCGCGGCTCGCTCTCCTGGGTGCGCGGTCACATCAACATCTACATTGCCTGCGCGGGCGCGCTGCTGCTCTCCACCGGAGCGCTGCTGGTGCTCGAGGCGGAACGCGGCGTGCCCGGCGCGTCGATCGACAACTACACGGACGCGCTGTGGTGGGCCTTCGTGTCCGTGACCACCATCGGATACGGCGAATACTATCCGGTGACGGCCGAGGGCAAACTCATCACGGTGGCGGTGGTGATCGCCGGCATCGCCCTGATCGGTGTGATCACCGGTGCCTGCGCCGCATGGGTGATCAAGGAGATCAGCCTCAACGGCGACAAAACCGCGCCCGTCACCACCGCGCAGGCCGACAAAATCGAACGCAAGCTGGAGATGCTGTCCGACCGCGTGGGCGAGCTGCACAAACGGATGCGGTGACGGGCGCGTAAGTGCGGTCCGCTCGATTACTCGATCGCTTACGAACTGCACGTTTGCCGATCGGGTTTTCGGGACGTAGAGCAGTCGCGCGCCCCGGCGGACCGCCCGCGCGCGGCGTTGCCGGCGTGGCGTCGGCGTGGTGTCGTGAGACGACGCGTCGCGGCGGTGACCCCGACCTCTATACTGAACAAGTCCACACATAATTTCTTTTTGCTTACTCCGAGGGAGCCTAAACCCATGAACAAGGCAATCATCACCGTGGTCGGCCAAGACACGGTCGGCATCATCGCGCGCGTCTGCACCTACCTGTCCGAGCGCAAGATCAACGTGCTCGACATCTCGCAGACCATCATCGACGGCTTCTTCAACATGATGATGATTGTCGACGTGACCGAGGCCGACGAGGAATTCGGCGCCATCGTCGAGGAGCTCGACCAGCTCGGCGAGCAGATCGGCGTGCGCATCCGCTGCCAGCGCGAAGAGATCTTCACGAAGATGCACCGTATCTGATCGTTATCGTCGTGCCGGGCGAAGCCGAAGCGTCGTGTATGAGAATCCGCTTCGTTCGCCCGCAATGACAGGGATATAAGGAAACACCATGCTGAATATCATGGAGGTCCACGAGACCAACCAGATGATCGAGCAGGAGAAGCTCGACGTGCGCACCATCACCATGGGCATCAGCCTGCTCGACTGCGCGGCCGACACCGTGGACGAGGTGTGCGACAACATCTACCGCAAAATCACCACCTACGCGCGCGACCTCGTCTCCACCGGGCAGGCCATCGAACGCGATTACGGCATTCCGATCGTGAACAAGCGCATCACCGTCACCCCCATCTCGCTGGTCGGCGCGAGCTCGTGCAAGACCTCCGAGGACTTCGTGAAGATCGCGCACGCGCTTGACCGCGCGGCCAAAGAGGTCGGCGTCGATCTGATCGGCGGCTACTCCGCGCTCGTCTCCAAGTCGATGACCCCGGCCGAGGAGCTGCTGATCCGCTCGCTGCCGCAGGCCTTAAGCGAAACCGACATCGTCTGCTCGTCCGTCAACGTCGGCTCCACCAAAACCGGCATCGACATGAACGCGGTGGAGCTGCTCGGCCATATCGTCAAGGACATCGCCTACGCCACCCGCGACAACGATTCCTACGGATGCGTGAAGTTCGTGGCCTTCTGCAACGTGCCCGACGACAACCCGTTCATGGCCGGCGGCTTCCATGGCGTGACCGAGGGAGACGCCGTGATCAACGTCGGCGTCTCCGGCCCCGGCGTGGTCTCCCGCGCGCTCGACGCGGCCAAGGGCAAGGATTTCGAATTCCTGTGCGAGACGATCAAGCGCACCGCGTTCAAGATCACGCGCGTGGGCCAGCTGGTCGCGCAGGAGGCGTCGCGCCGCCTCGGCATTCCGTTCGGCATCATCGATCTTTCCCTCGCGCCGACCCCGGCCGTGGGTGATTCGGTGGGCGAGGTGCTCGAGAAGATCGGGCTGGAGCAGGTCGGCGCGCCCGGCACCACCGCGGCGCTCGCCATGCTCAACGACCAGGTGAAGAAGGGCGGCATCATGGCCTCCTCATATGTCGGCGGCCTGTCCGGCGCGTTCATTCCGGTCTCCGAAGACAAGAACATGATCGACGCGGCCGCAGCCGGCTGCCTGACGATTGAGAAGCTCGAGGCCATGACCTGCGTGTGCTCGGTCGGCCTTGATATGATCGCGATTCCGGGCGACACCACCGCTTCGACCATCTCCGGCATCATCGCCGACGAGGCGGCCATCGGCATGGTGAACCAGAAGACCACCGCCGTGCGCATCATTCCGGTCGAAGGCAAGGGCGTGGGCGAGATGGCGAACTTCGGCGGCCTGATGGGCTATGCGCCGATCATGCCGGTGAACCAGACGAGCTGCGAGGCGTTCGTGACCCGTGGCGGCCGCATCCCCGCCCCGATCCACAGCTTCAAGAACTGACGCACAACGTCTATTCGTCGTGCGTCATCCCGAGCGGAGTCGAGGGATCCCAAAGGTTAGAGATCCCTCGACTCCGCCCTGCGTGCTCCGCTCGGGATGACGGAGGAAGGGCGTCATTGCGAGTTTGGTGTGTCCAAACCCGCCACTAGGCAGTGTGCCTAAAAACAAAAACCGCGGAATTCCGCGGTTTTTGTTTTGGTCTTCGGTCAATTCAGCAATCCGGACACACCAAACTCGATCACGACTATTTCCCGCCGGCGAAATTCAGCTGACGCCACGCCTCGTAGATGGCGATCGACGCGCAGTTGGTGAGATTCAGGGAACGTAGGCTCGGCCGCATCGGCAGACGCACCTGCTCGGCCACATGCGGACCGGCCATGATATCCATCGGATCGGGGATATCGCCCGGCTCCGGGCCGAACAGCAGAATATCGGTCGGACGGTATTCCACCTCGGTGTAGAGCTTGGTGGCGTGCGCGGTGAACGCGATGATACGCGAGTTCGGCATCGATTCGACCAGATTGTCGAAATTCGGATGCAGCACCACATGCGCCATGTCGTGGTAGTCGAGACCGGCCCGGCGCAGCTTGGTGTCGCGCAGGTTGAACCCCAACGGCTCCACCAGATGCAGAATCGTTCCGGTCACCGCGCACAGGCGGATCGCGGAACCGGTGTTGCCGGGAATGCGCGGCGAGTAATAGCACAGATGAGGCGTCACGGTTTCCGTCGCCGCGGCCTTCTCCGCCGTGAGCATGGCATCGACCACGGAGATCGGATTGCCATGCGCGTCGGTCACCAATTCGTCCGGGCCGTAATTCGATTTGCGGTAGCCGTATTCGAACATCTTGCCGACTTGGGATTCCTCAGGGCGTTTCATATCGTTCGTCATAGCTGCTAAGAATATGAATGATGAACGACACTGCGTATGAGATTCCTGCGCCTCGAGCTTCGCTCTCCGGTCGGAACGACGGGAAAGGGCAGGCTGAGGCATATGCCCGTGAAGATGAGGAGAGACGGCCCGCGGCTTGTGTTCGGGGCGACGGGGAAGGTCGGCCCGCGACTCGTGTTCAAGGTGACGGGAACGAGCGGGCTGCGTCCTGTGTCGGGGATGACGGGGCGGAACGGACGGCCGTGGCCGCCGCGCCGCGGATCGCGAAGCGACTGGCGGCATGGTGGGAGGCGAACGCGCGCGATCTGCCATGGCGGTTCGGGCGCGCGACGCCATGGGGCGTGCTCGTCTCCGAAGTGATGAGCCAGCAGACGCAGATGAGCCGGGTGGTGCCGTACTGGCAGGCCTGGATGGAGCTGTGGCCGGACGCGTCGGCGCTCGCCGGCGCGTCGACGGCCGAGGTCATCACCATGTGGGGCCGGTTGGGATATCCGCGCCGCGCGCTGCGATTGCAGGAATGCGCGCAAGCAGTATCCGAACGCTACGCCGACGAACTGCCGCGCACCTATGAGCGGCTGGTCGCGTTGCCCGGCATCGGCGACTATACGGCCAGCGCGGTGATGAGTTTCGCATACGGCAAACGCGTCGCGGTGATCGACACGAATATCCGCCGCGTGCTCAGTCGTGTGTTCCTCGGCAAGGAATCGATGGGAGGGGCGGCCAGCGCCGCGGAACGCGCCCTCGCCAATACCGTGCTTCCTCAGGATCCGTCCGCTTCGGTGATGTGGAACCAGGCGGTGATGGAGTTGGGCGCGGTGGTGTGCGCGGCGAAGAAGCCGCTGTGCGAGCGCTGCCCGATCGCGGGGGAGTGTCTGTTTCTCGAATCCGGTCTGCCGGGACTGGGGGAGAAGCGCACGCGTCCGCGGCAGCGCTTCCAAGGCACCGATCGCCAGGTGCGTGGCATCGTGCTGAACGCGTTACGAGGATTGTCTTCGGAACACGCGTCGTCGCAGCCGCGGACGACGGCCGCCGCCTCGCGGGCCCATGCCGCCGCGCCGCGCTCGCTGCCGCGCGAACAGGTGGAATCGCTGTGGAAGGACCATGTGCAGCTCGACTCCTGCATCGCCTCGTTGGATGAGGATGGTCTGATCGAGATTCTTCCCGACGGCTCGCTGCGTCTGCCCCGCTAATGGTTGAGTGCGGCTTGGGCTGACGGAGGCGCGTCGGATTCCTTTCGTCAGCGTTCGGATGGTCGGATTGGGACGGATGATATTGCGTGCGCTTCGACGGATTACCGAACGTGGGTGATGGCGGATGATGCGGCCCGCATGTGAAAAGGAGACGGGGATGCCGTGTCTCGCATGAGGATGCGGTGAGGAGGGCATACACTCGTGGATATGCCTCAGACCAGACAGCCACGTTCCGCCGGGAATGGCCGCGCCGACAGCGCCGGCCGTGCCTCGGGCACCCGTCGTGGGGTCGGATCCGGAGCGAATTCGTCGTCGGGCGTCGGCGGCTCGTCCAAGCGTGCCGCCTCGGACGGCCGGTCGCGTCGGACGGGAACGTCGCGAGGGGATTCCGCGCGTGCTTCGTCGCGCACCTCGGCGAAGAAGCCGGGTGTCTCGGCTCGACTGGGATTGGGCGGGGCCTCGACGAGAAAGCCGCGCAAGCCGTTAAGCGCGAAGGCGCGCAAGAAAAGGGCGATGTACCGCCGTCGCCGCATCGTGGTCGCGTTGGCGTTGGCGTTGGCGATCGCGGTGGTGGTGTTCTGCTGCTACAGTCTGACCCGCGGCGCGAGCGCCATAGGAACCCTGATCAACCATGACGACATATACGCGATCTCGCGCGAGGAGGTGCCCGAGGCCAAGCAGTCCAGCGGCACCAAGGATTGCACGGCGCAGAACGTGAGTCTGCAGCTCACCGCGCAGTCACAGACCGTGGCGGTCGGGGGAGCGTTGGAATTCTCCGCCTCGATCGTGCATGAGGGGTCGGGCAGCTGCCTGATCGACGGCTCGGATTCCAGCCGTGTGCTCACCATCACCTCCGGCGAGGAGACCATCTGGAGGTCGGATGTGTGCGCGGCCGATCCGCGCATGCTGCTGATGGCCAAAGGCGACAAGGACATCCAGACGATCACGTGGAACACGAATGCGAACGCCACGCTCACCGAATGCACAGACGAGGCGGACTGGTCCACGGTGAATCCCGGCACCTATGTGGCGCGGCTCAGCCTCAAAGACGTTCCCGACGCGACCAGCGACCAGGTGGTGTTCACCGTCCAGTGATGACGGGACGGGAATGTCCGCGTGTACAGGTAGTCTTGTGACTTTGCATGAGGTGTGTCATATTGCGGGCATGCCGACCAGGGCTTTAAGCCCCACCAACGACGATGAGCGCCCGCACAGGCATATGGTGGCCGTGCCGGCGTCTCTCCCCGGTAAAACGGCGGAATTCCGCCGAAAGACTAGCGAGCGATAAGGAACGTCCATTGGCTGCCACTGAAGCTACGACGAACACCACCATGAACGCGCGCGCCGATAGCCGCGAAATCGAACTGCATAAGGCTTCGGACCGTGTGAACTTCGGTTCCATCAAGGAACCCATCGATGTGCCCTACCTGCTGGGCGTGCAGACCGACAGCTTCGATTGGCTGATCGGCGCCGACCGCTGGAAGAAGCGCGTCGAGGAAGACATCGAAAACGGCACCAACACCGTGCCGCACATCTCCGGCCTCGACGAGGTCTTCCAGGAGATCTCCCCGATCGAGAACTTCGCCCAGACCATGAGCCTGACGTTCTCCGACCCGTACTTCGAGGAGCCCCGCCACACCGTGCAGGAGTGCAAGGAGAAGGACTACACCTACTCCGCCCCGCTGTACGTGAACGCCGAATTCGAGAACGGCGACACCGGCGAGATCAAGTCCCAGACCGTGTTCATGGGCGACTTCCCGCTGCAGACCCCGCACGGCACCTTCATCATCGGCGGCACCGAGCGTGTGATCGTCTCGCAGCTCGTGCGCTCCCCGGGCGTGTACTTCGACCGCCAGCAGGACCGCACCTCCGACAAGGAGGTCTTCGGCGCGAAGATTATCCCCAGCCGCGGCGCGTGGCTTGAGTTCGAGGTGGACAAGAAGGACCAGCCGCAGGTGCGCGTGGATCGCAAGCGCAAGCAGTCCGCCATCGTGTTCCTGATGGCCATCGGCATGAGCAAGTCCGAGATCGCCGACGCGTTCAAGGACTATCCGCTGGTGCTCGACGCGCTCGAGAAGGAGACCCTGGAGACCCAGGAAGAGGCCCTGGTCGACCTGTACCGCAAGATCCGCCCGGCCGACACCCCCACTCCGGAGGCCGGCAAGAACCTGCTCGACTCCTTCTACTTCAACACCAAGCGCTACGATCTGGCCCGCGTCGGCCGTTACAAGATCAACCGCAAGCTCGGTCTGGAAACCGACTACAACGACCGTTCCCTGCATCAGGAAGACATCATCGCCACCATCAAGTATCTGGTGACGCTGCATGACGGCAAGACCGCCTTCCCGGGCAAGCGCGACGGCCAGGACGTGGACCTGCGCGTGGATGTGGACGATATCGACCACTTCGGCAACCGCCGCATCCGCCAGGTCGGCGAGCTGATCCAGAACCAGCTGCGCACCGGCCTGAGCCGTATGGAGCGCGTCGTGCGCGAACGCATGACCACCCAGGACGCCGAGGCCATCACCCCGCAGTCCCTGATCAACATCCGCCCGGTGAACGCCACCATCAAGGAGTTCTTCGGCACCTCTCAGCTGAGCCAGTTCATGGACCAGAACAACCCGCTCTCCGGCGTGACCAACAAGCGCCGTCTGAGCGCCCTGGGACCCGGCGGTCTGAGCCGCGACCGCGCCTCCATGGAGGTGCGCGACGTGCACCCGTCCCACTTCGGCCGCATGTGCCCGATCGAAAGCCCCGAAGGTCCGAACATCGGTCTGATCGGCTCGCTGGCCACCTTCGGCCGCGTGAACCCGTTCGGCTTCATCGAGACCCCGTACCGCAAGGTCGTGGACGGCCGCGTGACCGACGAGGTCGAGTACATGACCGCCGACCGCGATCTCGACCACGTGATCGCCCAGGCCAACCAGGAGCTCGACGCGGACGGCAACTTCGTCAAGGCTGAGGCCCTCGCCCGAGTCGGCGAGGAGGAGGCGGTCGACGTTCCGGTCTCCCAGGTCGATTACATGGACGTCTCCCCGCGCCAGATGGTCTCCCTCGGCGCCTCCCTGATCCCGTTCCTGGAGCACGACGAGGGCCACCGAGCGCTGATGGGCACCAACATGCAGCGCCAGGCCGTGCCGCTGATCGAATCCGAGCGCCCGCTGGTGGGCACCGGTTCCGAATGGCGCGCCGCCAACGACTCCGGCGACGTGATCAAGGCCGAGAAGGACGGCGTGGTGACCTACGTCTCCGCCGACATCATCCGCACGATGAACGACGACGGCACGCAGTCCAGCTACAAGCTGGCCAAGTTCCAGCGTTCCAACCAGACCACCTGCTACAACCAGCGCCCGATCATCAAGGACGGCGAACGCGTCGAGGCCGGCACCGTGCTGGCCGACGGCCCCGCCATCGAGAAGGGCGAGCTGGCTCTGGGCAAGAACCTGCTCATCGCGTTCATGCCGTGGAACGGCTACAACTACGAGGACGCCATCATCATCTCGCAGCGCATCGTCCAGGACGACACGCTCAGCTCCATCCACATCGAGGAGTACGAGATCGACGCCCGCGAAACCAAGCTGGGCGCCGAGGAGATCACCCGTGACCTGCCGAACGTCGGCGAGGACGCGGTGGCCAACCTCGACGAGCGCGGCATCATCCGCATCGGCGCCGAGGTCGAGGCCGGCGACATCCTCGTCGGCAAGGTCACCCCGAAGGGCGAGACCGAGCTGACCCCGGAGGAGCGTCTGCTGCGCGCCATCTTCGGCGAGAAGTCCCGCGAGGTGCGCGACACCTCCCTGCGCGTGCCCCACGGCGAGACCGGCACCGTCATCGGCGTCAAGGAGATCACCCGCGAGGACGCCGAGGACGACGGCGACGAGCTGCCCAACGGCGTCAACCAGATGATCCGCGTGTACATCGCCCAGCACCGTAAGATCACTGTGGGCGACAAGCTCTCCGGCCGCCACGGCAACAAGGGCTGCATCTCGCGCATTCTGCCCGAGGAGGACATGCCGTTCCTCGCGGACGGCACTCCGGTCGACATCATGCTCAACCCGCTTGGCGTGCCTTCGCGAATGAACCTCGGCCAGGTGCTCGAACTGCACCTCGGCTGGATCGCGCACTCCGGCTGGGACATCTCCCTCGACCCGAATATGGAGGCCGAGTGGAAGAAGCTCATCCCCGCCGGCGCCGAGAAGGCCGAGCCGGGCACCCCGGTGGCCACCCCGGTGTTCGACGGCGTGCGTCCGGAGGCCCTCGAAGGCCTGCTGTCCACCACGCTGCCCAACCGCGACGGCGACCGTCTGGTCGGCCCCGACGGCAAGGCGACGCTGTTCGACGGCCGCACCGGCGAACCCTTCGGCAAGCCGATCTCCGTGGGCTACATGTACATGCTGAAGCTGCACCACCTCGTGGACGACAAGATCCACGCCCGCTCCACCGGCCCGTACTCGATGATCACCCAGCAGCCGCTGGGCGGCAAGGCGCAGTTCGGCGGCCAGCGCTTCGGCGAGATGGAGGTGTGGGCCCTCGAGGCCTACGGCGCCGCGTACACGCTGCACGAGATGATGACCACCAAGTCCGATGACGTCGACGGCCGCGTGCGCGTCTACGGCGCCATCGTGAAGGGCGACAACCTGCCGCCGGCGGGCATTCCCGAGTCCTTCAAGGTGCTCCTGAAGGAAATGCAGTCCCTGTCCCTGAACGTCGAGGTGCTCAACGCGGAAGGCGTCGCCATCGACATGAAGGACGAGGACGACGACCCCGTCTCATCCTCCGACGACCTCGGCTTCAACATCGGCGCGCGTCCCGACGCGTCCGCCAAAGAGGACCAGATCGTCGACACGCCCGAATATCAGTGATCTGAACTGATCTGAACTTGTATCCGAATTTACGAAAGACAGGACAACACAAGTGCTGGATGTCAACGCTTTTGACAAACTGAGGATTGGTCTCGCCACCGCCGACGATATTCGCGGTTGGAGCCACGGCGAGGTCAAGAAGCCCGAAACCATCAACTACCGTACCCTCAAGCCCGAGAAGGACGGTCTGTTCGGCGAGCAGATCTTCGGCCCGACCCGCGACTGGGAGTGCGCCTGCGGCAAGTACAAGCGCGTGCGCTTCAAGGGCATCGTGTGCGAGCGATGCGGCGTCGAGGTGACCAAGAGCCGCGTGCGCCGCGAGCGCATGGGCCATATCGAACTGGCCGCTCCGGTGACGCATATCTGGTTCTTCAAGGGTGTGCCGTCGCGTCTGGGCTACCTGCTCAACGTGACCCCGAAGGATCTGGAGCGCGTGATCTACTTCGCCTCCTACATGGTCACCGAGGTCGACGATGAGCAGCGCCACACGGATCTGCCCGGTCTGCAGGACGAGTTCGACACCGAGATCAAGCAGCTGGAACGCCGCCGCGACAACGAGATCGAGGAGCGCGCCAAGAAGGTCGAATCCGATCTGGCCGAGCTCGAGGCCGCCGGCGAGGCCAAGGGACCCGCCCGCGCCAAGCTGCGCAACAGCGCCGAGCGCGAGATGGCCGCCATCCGCCAGCGTTTCAACGACCAGATCTCCCGTCTGGACGCCGTGTTCGACAAGTTCAAGAAGCTTGCCCCCGGCGACATGATCGACGATGTGGATCTGTGGCGTGAGATGCAGGACCGCTACGGCGACTACTTCGACGGCTGCATGGGCGCCGAGGCGATCAAGAAGCGTCTGCAGTCCCTCGATCTTGAGGCCATCTCCATGGAGCTGAAGGAAGAGATCAAGGACGCCTCCGAGCAGCGCAAGACCAAGGCCCTGAAGCGTCTCAAGGTCGTCAACGCCTTCCTGACCACCGGCAACAAGCCGGAGGCCATGGTGCTCGACGCGATTCCGGTCATCCCGCCGGATCTGCGGCCTATGGTGCAGCTCGACGGCGGCCGCTTCGCGACCTCCGATCTGAACGACCTCTACCGTCGTGTGATCAACCGCAACAACCGTTTGAAGCGCCTCATCGAGCTCGGCGCCCCGGAGATCATGCTCAACAACGAGAAGCGCATGCTCCAGGAGGCCGTCGACTCGCTGTTCGACAACGGCCGCCGTGGACGCCCGGTCACCGGCGCCTCGAACCGTCCGCTCAAGTCCCTGTCCGACATGCTCAAGGGCAAGCAGGGCCGCTTCCGTCAGAACCTGCTCGGCAAGCGCGTGGACTACTCCGGCCGTTCCGTGATCGTGGTGGGCCCGTCCCTGCGCATGCACCAGTGCGGTCTGCCCAAGCCGATGGCGCTCGAGCTGTTCAAGCCCTTCGTCATCAAGCGTCTGGTGGACCTCAACTACGCGCAGAACATGAAGAGCGCCAAGCGTCTGGTCGACCGCGGCGATTCCGAGGTGTGGGGCGTGCTCGAAGAGGTCATCGCCGAGCATCCCGTGCTGCTCAACCGCGCGCCCACGCTGCACCGTCTGGGCATCCAGGCCTTCGAGCCGATTCTGGTCGAAGGCAAGGCCATCCACCTGCCGCCGCTCGCCTGCGCCGCCTTCAACGCCGACTTCGACGGCGACCAGATGGCCGTGCACCTGCCGCTGAGCGCCGAAGCCCAGGCCGAGGCCCGCTCGCTGATGATGTCGTCCGACAACATCCTCAAGCCCGCCGACGGCCACACCGTGACCATGCCTTCGCAGGATATGATCCTCGGTCTGTACTACCTGTCCACCGTGGTGGAGGGCGCCAAGGGCCAGGGCCGCGTGTTCTCCTCGCTGGACGAGGCCGAGATGTCGCTCGACCTGCACGAGATCGACATGCAGGCCAAGGTGCTGATCCGCCTGCCGCAGGACTTCACCCTGCCCACCGATTGGGAGCCGGGCGAGGTGCAGGTCGTCGACCCGCAGCCGGGCAGCGCCGAGGTCGTCAAGGAAGAGCGCTTCCACGACGGCACCGTGCTGTTCGCCACCTCCTTCGGCCGCATCCTGTTCAACGAGACCCTGCCGACGGACTACCCGTTCGTCAACGACCAGGTCGCCAAGGGCCGTCTGTCGAACATCGTCGACGACATCGCCATGCGCTACTCCACCCAGCAGGTGGCCGCCACGCTCGACGCCCTGAAGGATCTCGGCTTCACCCGCGCCCCGTGGTCCGGCGTGACCATGTCCTTCTCCGACATCGCCACCCCGCCGGAAGGCGACGCGATCATCGCCGACTACGAGCAGCAGGCCGCCAAGGTCAACGACCAGTTCGACATGGGTCTGCTCACCGCGGAGGACCGCCGCGAGGAGCTCATCAGCCTGTGGACCGAGTGCACCGACAAAGTGGCCGAGGCCATGCGCGACAACTTCCACGACGCCAACAACGTGAACATCATGGTGCAGTCGGGAGCGCGAGGCAACTGGATGCAGATCCGCCAGATCGCGGGTATGCGAGGCCTCGTGGCCAACCCGAAGGGCGAGATCATCCCCCGTCCGGTCAAGTCCAACTACCGCGAGGGCCTGTCCGTGCTGGAGTACTTCATCTCGCAGCACGGCGCCCGCAAGGGTCTGGCCGATACCGCACTGCGTACCGCCGAGTCGGGCTACCTGACCCGTCGTCTGGTCGACGTCTCCCAGGACGTGATCGTGCGCGAAGAGGACTGCGGCACCAAGGCCGGACTCATGCTGCGCGTGGCCGACCGCGACGCCGACGGCAACCTGACGCTGGTCAAGGCCGCCGACGGTGGCCCGTACTCCCGCCTGCTCGCGGCCGACGTGATCGACCCGGCCGACGGCGAGACCGTGCTGTTCAAGCGCGACGACGCCCTGTCGATGGACGCGCTCAACACGCTGGTCGAGCATGGCATCGAAGAGGTCAAGTGCCGTTCCGTGCTCACCTGCGAGTCCAAGCGCGGCGTGTGCTCCAAGTGCTACGGTTGGTCGCTGGCCACCAACAAGCTGGTCGACGTCGGCGAAACCGTCGGTATCGTCGCCGCCCAGTCCATCGGCGAGCCCGGTACCCAGCTGACGCTGCGCTCCTTCCACTCCGGCGGCGTCGCCTCGGCCTCCGATATCACGCAGGGTCTTCCCCGTGTCACCGAGTTGTTCGAGGCCCGCACCCCGAAGGGTGAGGCGCCGATCACCGAGTTCGCCGGCACCATCAAGGTCACCGAGAACGACCGCGGCCGCCAGATCGTCCTCACTCCGGACGCCGACTCCGGCGCTCCGACCGAGGACGGCGTGATCAAGCCGATCACGTATCAGGTGTCCCGCCGCGTGCCGATGCTTGTCAAGGACGGCGAACACGTCAAGACCGGCACCCAGCTGGTCGAAGGCTCCGTCGATCCGAAGAAGATCCTTACGATCCTCGGCAAGCGCGCCGCCCAGGTGAACATCGTGGAGGAGGTGCACAACGTGTACCGCTCCCAGGGTGTGGATATCCACGACAAGCACATCGAGGTCATCGTGCATCAGATGACCCGCCGCATCACCATCATCGACTCCGGCGACACCGATCTGCTGCCCGGCGAGTTGGTGGACAACGCCCGCTTCCGCGCCACCAACATGGCGACCGTGAAGAACGGCGGCAAGCCCGCCGTCGGCCGTCCTGCGCTGATGGGCATCACCAAGGCCTCGCTGGCCACCGATTCGTGGCTGTCGGCCGCCTCCTTCCAGGAGACGACCCGCGTGCTCACCGAAGCCGCTCTGAGCCAGAAGGTCGACGACCTGAAGGGCCTCAAGGAGAACGTCATCATCGGTAAGCTCATCCCGGCCGGTACGGGCCTCGCCCGCTACCGCAACGCCGTGGTCGAGCCCGACAAGGCGATCCGCGACACCATCTACCCGAACTTCGGTCTGGGTGGCGATATGGAGGCCGGCGCCGACTTCTCCGACGCCGATCTGAGCGATGTGGACTTCTCCAACATCGACTTCGGCGATCTGAAGCTCGGCGACGACTTCAATCCGGACGACTTCCTCAACGACGCCGGCGGTCAGGTCGACCTCGGCGGCGATCTGGGAGACGTGCTGTAAAGCGAAACGCCTGACACGCTGACCACAGGGCCCCGGCATTCCCAAGGGATGCCGGGGCCCTGCCCGTATCCCGGGGGGGGCATGCGCAATGACGTGGATTTGGTCCGCGTCGGGGTCGCTTTGCCCGTCTCCGCGGAGAATCACGTATGGAAGGACTTCGTTTTGGACGCGTTCCTCGCAGCGCGAGACGCGCGCGCCACCGGCGGGTCCGGGGGAGTGCGCGCAGCATGGCCGCATGGAGTCGGTCGACATGTCGCCAGTATCGGCGCGCCTGTTTGGCGTGAATCGACTGGCCTGAGAAAGCGGCGAAATCGGCCGCATAGCCCAACGCCCGCACGGTCTGCGCCAGATTCTCGCGTAAGAGCGGCATGTGGTCGACGATATCGGCCGCCTGCTGGCGTCGAGAGCCTGATAGCGGTATGCCGTCACGTTCGGCGAGATCGCACAGCGTACCCCAGCCTGCGAGGATACGCTGTCGCGGCGTGCCGCGGCAACGCGCCAGCACGCGTCGCGCCGCGTTGAGGACGAGGATGCCGCAGATAAGGATGATGGCCATCCACAGCGGGCTGCCAACCAAGATGATGCGAACGACGATGCCTATGAACCCTTCCCAGAACGGATTGCCTTCGTTCCTCTCGGCGTCGGTTCCTGTGATCGAACTGTGCGGCCGAATCCGTGGCGCGTCCCGCAGCGGATCGGTGAGCGGCACCGGCGGCTGGCGCACCAAAACTTGCGGATCGGGAGGCGCGAGCGTGAGATCGTCGTTGGGGGTTTTCGCCTCGTCGGGCGTGGGATGGAACGCCACCCAACCCAATCCGGACAGGTTTATCTCCACCCAGGCGGCGATATCATCACCGGTGAACGAGACTGCGGAACCATGGTCGCCCGCGGAATCGGCTCCACCTTGGATTTCGCCTTGGACCTCGCCTCGGGTCCCACCTAGGATTCCGACATCGGTTGCGCTTTTGGCGTTCGCGGAACCGTTTTCTGATCTGAATCCCATCACCACACGACTGGGCAGGCCGACCGCCCTGGCCATAAGCGCCATGGCGGAGGCGTATTGTTCGTCGTCGCCCACCATGGCGTCGCCGGACAACAGGCTGGTGATACGGTAATTGCCGTGACCGGCAAGAGAGGGATAGTCGCCTTCGAGCCCATGCGAGAACCAGCCGGACTCCCTGAGCACGGCGGCCAACGCCCGAGCCGCTTCGCCGCCGCTGGTCTGGCCTCCGGCGATAGCCGAAGCGAGTTCGTCGACGGCTTCGGGAACATCCAACGCCTGAGGTTGGGTGATATGCGCGGCGGTCGCCCGGTTGATGGCCGCGTCGCTGGGAACGGCGGGGAACACGCCGGTTTCGGTATAGGTCATGCCTTCGGCTGTGCCATGAGGGAGAATGCCGGAATCGGTGTCGACGTTGTAGAAGAACGCGCGTGAATCCTCATCGTCGAGGAAATCGACGGCGGTGGCGGCACCGGCCAGCGGCAGCCAGACATCGGTGAAACCGGATCCGATGGTGAATGTGGCCGTGAAGGGTTCGCCCCGTTCTTCGTTACGGATACGCGTCCCCATACGGCGATACCGTGATGATCCGGCGGACCGCGTGGATTCGTGAGGTCGCGTGGAATCGTCATATTCCGTGGATCCGGTGAGATTCCATACGACGCCGTCGAAATGGTCCATCACCGCAAGCCGTATCGGCGTACCCTTGGGCAGTCCTTCGACGGTGAGCAGCGTCTCGTCCCGATGATCTTTGATATAGGATCGAAAACCACTTAACGGACTGGCGTAGGCGATCGGGGTCAACGGTGGATCGTATGCATCGCGCAGAACGCGACGATGCTGCGCCAGCATAAGTGGGCTTGATCCCGCGATGGTGACGGCGACGGCCAGCATGGCCACCGCCGTTCGCCACCTCCGCCACTCAAGCAGTCGCCATTTCCACGACAGCCAGACGGTAAGCATGATTCCCATCAGTATGCCGCAACCCGCGCGGTGCCATCCCGAATCGGTGCCGAGCCATGCGCAGACCGCCACCGCCATGCCGATCGGCAGCGCGGACAGCGTATTGAGCCAGGCGGTTTCGGCGAATGCGAACACACCCGCCAGCAACGTGAACCACAAGCCGATCGTCCATACCGCCATCAGCGAACCATCGGCGGTTCCGGTCGGGGGTTCTATGGCGATGAGATATTTGAACGAGCCGAACGTCGCCTCCCATCCCAAGGCCAGGGTGCGCCATGTGGGCAGCATATGCGCCACCGTGGTGTGGTTCACGGCGATGATCGGGCCAAGCACGCATTGGGAGGCCGCCAGCAATACCAGCTGCCACCAGAGCCGCCATGCCGGTCGCGTGCCGGCCCACGCGATCGCCGCGCCTGCGATTACGGCGGGGACGGCCGCCGACGCCCATTGCGAGAGGTCGCCGTATACGTCGATGAGATTGGCCACGGCGAGCAGCATGACTGTGATTACGCATGCCATGGTGATGATTCGGCTTTGCCGCAGCGCCTGACCGCAGGCGGCATCCGCACGCAAAACGTTCTCGTGCAAAACGTCTGCGCTGTGGCCTGCGCCGCCGTTCTCCGCGCGTGCCTTGCCGCGTCGGTCGGCGCGGACGTGGATGGTGTTGTCACGGCGGCGGGACGGATGAAATTCCCGAACACGCAGGCGTCGGTTGCTGCGAGCGCGGATGGCGTTGGTGGAGGAGACGACGGTGGCGGAGGAGGTGAGGGCGGTCATATGATCACCTCCGAGAACGGCGGCAGACCATCCAAGGAACCGACGGCGACTATGGTGAATCCGGCGAGGTCCCGTACATCGCCGGACCCGCCGAGAGCGGCTCGCACCACCACGCGGCGGGCGGAGTGGGGCAGCGCCATCACGGCATGTGCGATCCGGTCCAGACTCGTGCGAGAACCTGTGACCAGCACGTACCGTGAGGCACGAGGCGTATATCGTACGGTTTCGCCCATGAGATTCGCGGCATCGGCGGTGGCTTGGTGCGGGGGAGTCCTTGTGCCGACACTATCGGCGTCGGCGTCGGCGTCAGCGGTAGCGTGACGGGGGCGAGTCCCTGTATCTGCGCTGTTGGTTCTGTCGGCAACGTCGACGCTGACCGCATCGTCGGTGTCGGAGGAATCGCCGACGTTGCGGCGTATGGCGCTGGCCGCGTCGAGCAACGCCAAGGCATCATGCGGCATGATATGCGTGGTGCCGGCGTGCATGGCGATCGCCCTTTCCTGCTCGAGACAGGCGATGCCGATGGAGGCGTGGACGGATACGGCCAATTCGAACTCCTCCGGCGAATCGTAATGATCGGCGGCCACGTCAAGCGTCAACGAGGTGTCGGAGCGGCATGTCTCCTCGTATTGGCGAATCATCAGCCGCCCGCTTTTCGCGCTGCTCAACCAGTGCGCATGGCGTATGTCATCGCCGAACTCGTATGGGCGCAGTCCGTGGAGGTCAAGATCGTCGGAGACGACCCGACCGTTCGCCAACCCCTCGAAATCGTGGGAAACTCCAGTGCGCGGCAATACCAGACGCACGGTGGCGGGATGGACGAACACACAGGCGTGCGTGGTCAGAGGCCGTTCACGGCATATGAAACCGAACGGGTCACCCTGGCGGATAAGCGGCGGGCCGATTCGCAATACGGCGCGGGCTTCGGCGACATGACGCACATCCATGACGGCGGACTCGCCCGACGCCAGTCGAGGGATGGCGAATCGTGTGCGCATCCTACCGATGGGAAGATCCACAAACGGTCCGGAGATACGGAATCGGCCCGCGCCACGCTCGCTGACCTCCATATGCACACTGAACGCATCGCCCGCTTTGACTCGTCGGTCGGACACCTGCATCGAGGCATCGTATCGCATGCCGCCAAGCGACGACAGCAAAGCGACCGTCATCAGAGTCGACGCGAACAATCCGAACGTCAACGATTCATGCCATCCGCAATAGGGGAAAACCGTCAGGCATATCACCGCGCATGCGGATACCGCCCATCCCAAAGGAGAGACGACGCGAGCGTGCCGGCGCACGGATTCGACGGGAACGCGATGCCATACATCGCGCGCTCGTCGCCATATGTTGTGCGCTCGCCGGCGTATGCCATGTGCGACGCTGCGTACGCCATATGCGCTGCGTGCGCCATATGTGCTGCGTACGCCATACGCGATACGCGCGGCGGCCGCCAATGGCCGCAGTACGACAGGCGGACGGCCGGTGGATAGCAATCCAGTCATGATCCGCCCTTTCGTCGATGCGCCGGACGATTGACGGGGCCTTCGTCGACTTGCGGTATGGGAACGTTCTCGAGAATCCGCGTGATGAGTTCTTCCGCACCTACGCCCTCGTACGCGGCTTGGGTGGTGAGCCGTAGACGATGGGCGAGGACGGCGCGCGCCAGATCGCAGACATCGCTCGGAACCACATAGGCGCGCCCCTCCGCGGCGGCCGAAATGCGCGCGCAGCGGGCCAACGCCAATATGGCCCGCATGGAGGCGCCGCCGGCGATGCGTTCGTCATGTCGGGTCGCTTCGACCAGACGCACGATGTATTCGCGGATCGCCTCATCGATATGCACCATGGCCGCGATTTGGCGCATGCGAAGAATATCGTCCGTGGCGCATACGGGCCGGATGGTGCGCGCACGGTCGATGACGTCGATCTGCCGAAGCGCCGCCACCGATGTGGCGTGGTCGGGATGCGTGATGGCGATGCGCATCAGAAAACGGTCGAGCTGTGCTTCGGGCAATGGATAGGTGCCGGCCTGCTCGTTGGGATTCTGCGTGGCGATCACCATGAACGGTTGGGGAACCTCATAGGAGGTGCCGTCCACGGTGACCTTCCGCTCCTCCATGACCTCCAGCAGCGCGGATTGGGTTTTCGCGCTGGCGCGGTTGATTTCGTCGGCCAACACGATGGAGGCGAACACCGGACCTTGGCGGAACGTGAATTCTGCGTGCCGCTGGTCGTAGAACGTCACGCCGAGCACGTCGGAAGGCAACAGGTCCGGTGTGAATTGGATGCGTTTGAACGATGCAGCGATGGAATACGCCACACTGCGCGCCATCTGTGTTTTGCCGGTTCCTGGATCGCCTTCGATCAGCGCATGGCCGCCGGCCAGCAGCGCGGTGACGCATTGCGTGATCGGCATGGTCTGGCCGAGCACCACCGCGGAGACGTTCTCCACCAAAGCGGAGAAGCATTGCCGGAACCATGCGATCTGCGGCGGAGGTGCCGTGACGATGCCTGGCATATTCTCCGGCATGCCCGAAACCGCCTCAGGCGGCGTGCCTTGAAACGGATCTCCGGGCGGCCGCGTTTTGTCAGACGGTCGTGTGGCGTCGACGAGCACCGTTTCGTCGGAGAGGAATGTGTTCTGTGAGCCGGTCATCATCATCTCCTTGTCGAAACGCGGAACGTACGGACGGCGCATACCGATTGGGACGCGGCACGCCGTGGCACGATGCCGCTGGCTCGCCCGCACAGCATCGGCTCGCCGGAGACGAGCGTGATCGTCCAGATGAGGGATTCGTCGGACGTGTCGGCCAAATCCACGGTGACGGCGGAGGAAAGTGTGGTTAACGAACCCGTCGAGGCGATGGTCTTGTCGCCGCGCATCACCGTGATGACGGCGGTGACCGGCTGTCCCCACGCGTCCACCATGGCGTTCGGTCGGAACACAAGGCGGTCGCGGCCACTCCACGTCGGCCGATAGTCGGTGCGGAACGCAGGCGCGACCTTCCACACGTCGGTGTTGGATGCGGTCACGGCCTCGCTGGATTGCCCTCGGAACATTTGTCTGACCTCCACGGAACCGCAGCTGGTCCATTCGCTGATGGCATATCGGTCGCCGTCGACCGCCACGCCGTTGCGGGTGATCGCCATGCCGTCGTTATGGGATGGGTCTGAACTGCGGGCCGATACGATGCACACGCCGTCGTTGCGGATGATGCGCGCGTCGATTGGCGGCGACGGCGTATACACGGGCACGACCGTAACGGACGCGGCGGGAGCGTCGACTTCCGAACGTTCGGGAACCACCGTGACCGTGGCGGTGAGTCGACGCCCGAAATCCGATGGGTCAATACGCAGATTCGCCGAAAGCGTCGTGCAAGGCGCGGAGGTGGATGCCTCACCCACGGTGAACCGCAACGCCTCGCATCCGGCATTGCGCATATCGGGCAGCGCCCGCAACCCCACCGTGACCGAATCGCCATTGCGTTCGTCCTGCGTGGCCGACACCAAGCCGTCGATGTCGTCGGGAGTCCCCCAAATCACGCTGGGGGCGGACGGGGTTGAGGCGGGACTGTCTCCGATGGCGTTCGCGGCCGTCACCGTGGCCGTGGCGGTGACGCCGTCGCTGACGTATTCGTCATCGATGACGAAGGTGTGTGTGAGCCCGTCGGTCTGCTGGATGAGCGAGCGTCCATCGCTGAACGTGAGCGTCACCGTGTATCCGGTGACCGCGGTGAAATCACCTTGTGGCGCGGCCCAACGCACCTTCGCCCGCCGGTGGCCCGCGGTGACGGCGACATCCGTGGGCGCGGAGGGCGTCGTATCCGGCGTGGCGACGGCGGTATGGGATTCCTCGGACCATCCGACCGCGTTGTGCGCGGCGACGGTGAACTCATATCGTCGTCCGTTGATCAGACCGTCGACCACGCAACGGGTGGCCGTGCCGCAGGAGCGCTCGCCGATGCCGCCGCCCGACCAAGACACGCGATACTCGTCGATGGCTTCGCCATTGGGCGAGCCCGGAGTCCAACGCAACGTCACCCGTCCGTTTTCGGCGGCGCCGGCCACTGCGGACAGCAACGGCGCCTCGGGCCTGTCCACGATGGCGACGGTGATGCCGGCGGTGACTTCGCGTTCCCGCGTATCGGTGCCATCCCTCACGGTGGCGAGCACGGTGGTGGTGGAAGCGCCGATATCCGAAGCGACATGGATGTCGACCATGCCGGACTTCCCGCATTCGACGTCGATCGCCAAGCCTTCGCCCCCTTCGCAGGACACCACCCGCAAAGAGGTGCCGGGGAAAGGATTGTATGCCTCGGACAGCAGGTCCACCGATACGTTCGAACCCGCGTGAACCTTCACGGTGGTGTTGCCGACGCGGGCCAAAGGCCTGGTGGACGCCACCACGCGCGCGGTCATGCCGGCACGTATGGTGCCGTGGCCATAGTCGATGGTGATGGGAATGGCGGCCGTGACGCCGGGCTTGGCGGTTACGGCGGCGCTGACGCGCAGCAGTCCGGCGGCGGTGACGGTCGCCTCGACGCGCTCGTCGGATGAGCCCGCGCTGGAAAAGGAATACCGTCGTTCGGTATTCGAGGCATTGTCCGGTGTATGCGTCAGCGCGGCCAGATCGATGACGGCCGCGTCCGCGCCGGCCTCCACCTCGATGGTCGCCGACGAGAACATCGGCGCGGGAGTGTTTCGGCCGACCACCGTGATGGGCAGCGTGATCACGGATGAATTGATGATCGCGGCATCCGAACCTTGCCTGCCATCCACTGCGGTGAAGGTGATGGAGGCAGGGCCCGCATATTCCCGGAGCGCGGTGAACCGCAGGGTCTCGTCATCCACCATCAGGTCGCCGTCGGCGGCTTTGGTGGCGCTGATGGAGCCGGTATCGGCCACATATGGCCGTTTTCCCGCGCCCACCCGCACATAGTCGGCGATGGCGATGGTGATGGTCTCCCCGGCGTTCACCGTCAACGGCGGTGCTTTGGGGCGCAACGTCGGAGGAAACACGCCATAGGCGGGCACATGGATGAAAGCCGTGGCGGTGACGCCGTATGCCGTGTTCATCACCGTATACGGCACGGCGCGCGCCTCGTCGGTCAAGTCCACGCTGATTATCGTGGATCCCTCGCCGTCGGCGAGACGCGCATGATCGCGCGCGGACGCATGCACCTCCACCCGCAGGTCGTCGATGGGACCGGAAGGGTTGGAGATCCAATCGGACACATCCACATCCACGGACCGTTTGTCGATGGTGGCGGATGAAGGCACCCGATAGTCGTTGACGGTGGGCGCTTCGATGGCGGCGTCCGGGTCGACGGTCACGCGCAGCGTGCCGGTATCGCGCAATCCCGCCTTGTCGGCGACCGTATAGGAGATATAAGAGGTTCCCGGCGACGCCGGCGCGGTGAACGCGACCATATCGCCGTCCACCCGCGCGTCCACGATGCCTTGCGTGTCCAATCGCGCGTCGAGGGTGAGATCGGCGTCATCGGCGGCGATGTCGTTATGCGTCACCGGCACCGCGGCCGAGGTGTTCGGGCGCAAGACGATCTCATCATCGCGTGCCGTCACTCTTGAGCCATTTGAGGAGCTCGAGGTGGGGACCACGCCCACGCGGATCCATGCCTGCGCCCGTTGTCCGGTCCAATCCTCCACCGCATACGTGAAATCGTCCGTTCCATAGGAATCGGCATACGCCTCATACATCATGTAATCGGATCCGACTTCGACGATGCGTCCGAGCTTGGGCGCGCTATTGCCCAATCCCAGCAGCTGCACATCGTCGCCGTCCACGTCGATGCCGGTCAGGTCGACGGCAATACGCGTGCGTCGTCCGGCGGCCGCCTGCGCTTCGATGGCGCGTGGCGTGGGAGCGGCTTTGGAATCGGCGTCGCAGGCATGCACGGCGACGGTGATGGTGGCCGAAGCCGCATTCCCCAAAGCGTCCGCCACGGTGTAGACGATGCTGTAGGTGCCGGGCTCGTCGGAAGCCTGATATCGCACGGTGCCGCCGGATACGAACGCCAGACCGCGGAACGCGGATTCGTCGACGCGCAGATCATCGCTCACGCGTATGGCGGTGCCGCCGCCGGCGGCGGTGACGTGGTCGAGCACATCCACGGTGACGATGCCTCCTGCGCGTACGCGCACGGCGATATCCTCCGCTTTCGGAGCATGGCCGGCGGCCTCCCAGGCGGGCGGATGCACCACGATGGTGCCGCTGGCGGTGCCGGCCACGTTGGCCGCCGTATACGAGACCGGCACCGGTGCCGTCGGCGCTTGGCTCGCGGTGAGATACACGCGTCGATGACCCACCACGGCGGCGGTGACTCCGGAGCCCTCGTCGACGTGGATCTCGGTGATCGCCAGGACTCCGCCCATCGGATCAACGTCATTGGCGAGTGGTTCCACGATGGAGGTGAGATCTGAAGCCAAAGACGTCGCATCATCGGCCACCACCGGCCCGGCGCGTTCGGCGGTGGCCGGGTTGACCTCCACGCGCACCAGCCCTGTGGCGGGAATCGAGCCCTGCTCAATCGTGTAGGAGACATAGTGGGTGCCTGTTTGCGAAGAACGGAACGCGATGCTCATATCATCGGAGTCGGCGGTGACTCGGGCGTCGTCTCCGCCGCCGACGGCATCCGCCTTCGTGAGCCGTGCCGGTTGCGAGGACGTGCCGTGCACATACGTGCTCAGATCGATGACGGTGTCGGTTCCAGGCATGGTCTGCCGCACCACCGGGTCGATAACCGCGGTGAGGGTGTTCGCCGGTTTGATCGAGAAATACACGATGCCCGTGCCGGAGCTCCGGCCATCGGAGACGGCGACCTGCACGCCTATGCGTCCGGACGATAGGGATCCGGCGTCGAACACCAGCTGCCCGTCCGCTCGGGTGGACACCGCCACCTGATCGGTATGCTGCGCCACCGCGGACGTCAACGTCATCGGATCGCCGTCGGGATCCGTGAAGCCTGCCAACGCGTTGGCCGTATACGTGGACCCCTGCTCCACATCGAAATGCGGAGGCATGTCGGATTGCACGGGCGCATGATTGTCTTTGCCGGTGATTGTGATGAGCACCGTGGCGCTGGCGGTTCGTCCCCGGCCGTCGGAGATGTCATATCGGAACCGTGCGCTGCCGACGGTCGCGTCGGTGGCGTCGACCTGCAGGTATCTTCCGTCGTAGATGGTGTGCGCGGACACATCCGGGTTGTCTGGCATGCCCACGGCGGTGACGCGCAGCACGGAACAGTCGCCGTGCTCGTCGTTGCGCAATACGTCGACGATCCGAGAGGTTCCCGCCCTGACTCCAAATTCGTCATCCACCGCGGCGAACCGTTCGGATTGGGCGGAACATGTGGCGCTGAACTCGCGATGGTCGCTGATGGAACCGGTATGGCCGCGTTCGTGTTCCGTCTCTTCCGCTCGCACGGCATCCCATTGGATGGTGATGGCGGCGGTGCTCCCATCCGTATTCCATACCGTGCCGTCCGTCACGTCATTAAGCACCACCAGCCGATGGTTGGTCCGGAACACCAGCTCGCTGCCGGCATGCACCGATTCCAACGTGAGAAGATCCGTGGAATCATAGTCGGCGTCGGGCGCGCACCATCGCAGGTAATTGTTGGCGTTCTGGCTCCAAGCCGCATACACGCAGCCGGCCATGGCGGCCGGCCGCGCGGCGGCGGACCTTCCTCCGGTCGTGGACACCAAGGGAGCGGGGGAGTCGGAGCCAAGATCGATGACCGCCAATCCGCGGTCGCTGGCGGCCGCCACCCATCCTTGTTGCCGCCCGTCGACGGGAGGGGATTGCAAGGTGAGCGTGTCGGCACCATCGACGACGGCGTCGCCATGTGGGAACAGCACGGTGTCTCCCGTGACGATCACCGGCACGTCGTCGATGACGGTGAAATCGTCGGCATGGGTGAAGCGTCCGCCGGTGAGCGATTCGAGCTGTTCGGGCGCGCCGCCATCGGCGGGATGCCATCGCAGCACCACGCCGTCCTTCGGCCGGTATCCGTATACATGGCCATCGGCGTTGACGGCGATTCTGCCGCCGGAACCGAGCCGCATGCACGGGGGATCGCCGCTGGGGTCAAGAGCGCTGAATCTATCGGTCGTCTCGGCCCACACGCCGCCGGTCGCGCTGTTGAGGACGGCGATGGTCTCGCCTCCGATGGCGGCTATGGCGGCGCTTGAGGCGTCCACGACGGCGTCCGTGCTCGCAGTGGATGCCGAGATCGACATGAGACGGCCGGGCTGCGCCAATACGGTGGCGTCGTTATGTTGAACGACGTCGAAACGCGCGGCGGAGGAGGCCACGCCGGCATCTGCCTCCCGGTTGCGCACATTGAAACGCGCCGCCTTGCCCTGCGCCAAGGAGGAAACCCATACGGTGCCGTCATCAAGACGCACATGCCGTCTGGTCACCGAACTGATGACGATGGATCCCACCATAAGAGCGGTCATCGCCAGCAGCGCGGCCACGGGCAGCGCCCACCGGCTGGCGGCGATGGAGGCGAGGCGTCGAGCGATGTTCATGCGCCGGCCGTCGCACGTTGCGCTTGCGGGATGCGCGGCGTGGGCGCGAGGGCGCCATGTCTTTCGAAATCGTCTTGTCGTCCGAGATCGTCTTGTCGATCGAGATCGCCATGTCATCATGCCACCTCCTTCTGAAGCGTGCCGCCAGGCGCGACGCGGATGGAACCGCCTGTTCCGGCGGTTTGGACGAGGGCCTCGTCCGGCGCGCGTAGGCGGTATCCACCGTTGCCGCGGGGAACGTCGATCCGACTTCCGGTCGGGCTGGGCACGGCATCCATGAAAACCATGACGGTACATGCGACTATCGCCGCCACGGTCGCCGACACCGCCGTGCCGGCGACGATGACGGCGAGGGTTTTCGCCCGGTGCCGCGAACGTGCCGGGCATGTTGAAAGCGCCGCCGTCGGATGGGACGTATCCGAACGCGACGGGCGTGGCATGCCGCGCCCCTTGCGTCTGCGAAACGCATCGCGTTCGTCAAGCCCGCGAAACCCGTTGCGTTCGTCAAGTCCGTCGGATCCATCGCACCTGCGAAACCCTCCCGATACACACCGCTGAAGATCGTCCGGGTATCGGGGCGTGTTCTCCGCGTCCACAGGAGTGGGTGGGAATCCGCTGGCGTGCTGCGCCCGCTGCAACGCCCTGGCGAATTCCAGCGCGGAGTAATGGCGGTCGCCGGGATTCTTGTCAAGCGCCATGCGCAGGGCTCGTTCCACATCCGCGGGAACATCGTCACGTCCGATATGCGGCAGCGGCTTTCCGAGTATCGACGCGATCAGCTCGGTCTCGCAGCGGGGACGGTATCCGTGCTCGTAGGGGGAGGCTCCCGCGAGCATCGCGAATATCGTGGCGGCCAGCGAATAGATATCCGACGCCTCGTCGCCGGCGCTGGTTCCCCGCAACACCTCCGGTGCGGCCCATGGCGGCGAATGTCCGGCCGGATGGTCTGCGTAGATGTCGCGGGAAACGCCGAAGTCGCCCAATATCGGCAGTCCCCGCGTTCCGATCAGCACATTGCTGGGTTTGATGTCGTGGTGGATGATGCCGCAGCGGTGGGCGGCATACAAGCCGCTTGCCAGACGGACGCCCACATCCACCGCGCGTGCGCAGGGCAACGGCCCGTGGCGCAGCAGATCGGCGAGGGCGCCCTGCTCGGCGTAGTCGACGACGATGTAAGCGCGACCGTCATCGGTGCACCCGGAGTCGAAGATGCGAAGGATGTGCGGATGACGGGGCAGTCGGGCCATCACCGCGGCCTCGTGCCGGAGCGCGCTCGCGGCGAGGGAGCCTGCGGCGGGATCGCTGACCTTCACCGCCACATGGCGGCTGGGCGTGTGATGGGCGTAGAGCAGCACCACGGCGGTGGATCCGGAGCCCAACACTCGGATGAAATCATAGCCGGGCAACCGTGGCGGAGACGGGAATGGTGGTGCGTTGATCATGATGCCCTCCTCGTTGCGGGTTCATTGGTCCAGTCATTGTCGCCACGCAATCGGACAGAAATTCATATGGTGTGTAAGGGGTAACACGCGTGGAAAGTAAAACTTTTCCCTTGCCGATACGGGCGTTTAGGCTGGAGGCATGAGCACGAACACGAATACGCAAAACAGCCAGGCGAATCACGCCGACGCGGCCGGGATGGGGCCGGGTGGGGCGATGCTGTTGGTCGCGCCGCCTCGCGCCGGCAAAACCGAATACGCGTTCGCCACGCTGCTGCGCGGTTTGGAGACGTTCGGCATGCAGGGTGCCGTGATGGCGGTGTCCGGCCGTACCGCCGCCGATCGGCTGTCCAATCGTGTGATTCGTCATATGGGCGCATCCACCCAAGTGCGCCCCGTCACCACATTGGCCGCCATCGCGTTTCGAGCGATCTCCGCTGCCCGAGCCCGAGCGGGATTGAGCGCGCCTCGCCTGCTCAACGGCGCCGAACAGGATGCCCTGCTGCGCCAGGTCGTCGCCGTGCATCTGGGCCATGCCGCCGCGGGCGACGACTGCCCCACATGCGCGTTGTTGCGTGGCTATTTCGCGCAACGGGCATGGTCCACGCTGATCACCGAAGCGTCGGCCGTGCCGTCGGACACGCATGTGAGCCTACAATCGCCGTCGAGGAACATCGGCTTGCGGACTTCCGAGGTCGGCGGGTCGCCCACCGCGGAGGTGTTCGCGCGTGGGGTGTCGGGCGCGTTCATCGCCCAGCTTCGCGACATGCTCGCCCGCATGGATGAGCTTGGCGTCACGGCGAAGCATGAGGCGGAGCTGCTGGCCCGGTTGGGCGAGGGGCGAACCCGCTTGGCCGAACAGTGGCGGTTGGCGTTCGCCTTGCGCGCCGAATACATCGCGATGCTGGGCGAGACCTACGCGCACGATTACCGGCTCGACGCCTCCTATCTGCTGGTTGCCGGCGCCAATGCGATCCCCCAGCTCGCCCGCGGCGAGACGCTGCCCGAACTGCTGGTCGTCGACGACTTCCAGGACACCACGCTCGCCGGACTGCGCTTTCTCGAGTCGCTGCATGAGGCGGGTGTGCGGCTGTTGCTGGTCGGCAACCCGGACGAGGCCGTGCAGACCTTCCGGGGCTCCTACCCCGAATACCTGTTCCGCAGGGCCCAGGATGGCGACATCCATGCGCGGATGTGCGACGCTTCGGCGCTGCCGTCCGCAGGCGCTGCCGCTCGCGTCCGCGCGACCGTCGCCGAAGGCGTGTCCGCTGCTGGGGACATGTCCGCAACCGATGACGCATCCGCTGCCGAGAATGAGGGGATGGCCGGCGCTTCCGGTCCTCGTTATCTTGATGTGGTCGCTTCTCGCATCTCCCTGTCGATCCCCTCGCAGGAGCACGACCCGGTGCCCATCGCGCAGCGTCCGGGCAAACTGCTCCAAACTGCCGCCGGTGGCGCGTCGCCGGTCGCCGACGGCAGTTTGGAGACCTCGTTGTATCGTTCCCCCCGTGAGGAGCTTGACGATGTGGTGTGGCAGATCAAGCGCGCGCGACTTGACGAGGACGTCACATGGAACGATATGGCCGTTATCGCCCACGACAACAGCATCGTGAGACGTTTCGGGGAACGTTTGCGTCGCGAAGGCGTGCCGGTGCGCTATTCGTCGGTCGCGCGTCCGCTGAAGGACGAGCCTTTCGTCCAAGGGCTGTTCGCGTTGGTGGAGCTGGCCGATCTGCGCAGGCAAGGCGAGGATCGCAATCGTATGGGATTGGTCCGGACGGCGGCGTTCGTGCGGTCCCGCGTCGCCACCATCCTCGCCAGCCCATTGGTCAGTGCCGCGGGAGGCCGTCCCGCACGACTCGCCCCCATCGAATCGGCGATCGTCGCGTTGGATTCGCTGTCGGGCATCGTCACGGATGACGACGCGGCGGTCTCCCGGCTGGTCGAGGCGTGGGGACGTCTGCGTTCCCATGTCGAAGAGGCTCGCCGGGAACAAGCGGATACCCTATCGTCTTCCATCAGCGTGGATGACGCTTTGGTGGACGAGTTGGCGGCTCGGGGAGACGATCTCGCCTTCGGGGCGGACGCCGTCTATGTGATGTTGGCGTTCGACAGCGAACTCGCACCCGCCGAACTCGTCATGGACGCCATTCAAGCGGTGCTCGGCACCGATGCCCAGTCCAAGGCGTTCAGCCGATTGTGGCAGCTGGTCGCGGCGATCGTGCGGGGGATGGACTCCCTGAGCGCGGCCGGCCCGACGCGCCGACTGGAACCCCAGTATGTGCTTGCGGTCGCATGGAACGCCACCGGCGTGGCCAAACAGTGGCAGAACCTCGCGCTGTCCAATACGCCTGAAGGCCGCGCGGCCAATGACCGGCTGGACGCGGCCATGCGACTGTTCCAGTTCGCCGAAGGCAGCTCGATGGACGTGACGGGGTTCATCGCCAATATGCGCTCGCAACAGATCGAGGCGGACTCGCTCGCCCATATCGGCCCCGTCGAGGAGGCCGTGACCCTGACCACGCCGGCCGGCGCGGCCGGGCGGCATTTCCGCTACGTCTGGCTGCCGTCCATGCAACAGGACGTATGGCCGAATCTCGCCGAACGCAACACCATGTTCGCAGGCGAGGATCTGGTCGAACTCGTATTGCGTGGTCGACTTGTCGAAGTGACGCAAGGCGAGCGTGATCCGCGGCTGGTGTCGGTGCTGTCCGGTGAGAAGAAGAGTCTGCTGGTGGCCCTCACCCGAGCCGATGAGCGTGCGACGGTCAGCGCGGTGTGGAACGACGACTCCAGCCCTTCGGACTTCCTGTTCGGCTATATGCCCGAACGATTCAAGCGCGAACGTTCGAACGCGCGGTACACCACGGCGAACGATCACGGCGATTTCTCCGGACTGGATGCCAGCGCGCGAGGATTGGTCGCCGCCGCGCGCATCATGCTCGCCACCAACAAGCCGGAAAGCGATGCGGCCAAGGACGCCATCGACACGCTCGCCTTACTCGCCGAACACGGCGTGGACGTCGCCGACCCCGCGCAATGGCCGTTCGTGGCCTCCGGCTTGGGTGGCGACGATGATACGACCGACGACGGAACCGCCGAATCGGATGCCACAAGCTCCGACCCGGGGGATGGGCCCGCGCACGCGGCTGATGTCGATATCGATGTCGATGTCGATGCTCGGACGGGAGCTCGTGACCTATCGTCGGAGCGTCCTGTGGTGGTGTCGTTGTCGCCCTCGTCGGCTGACCAACTATGGGCGTGCCCGGTGTGCTGGCTGTTGGAGAACCGTTTCTCCGGCCCCAGGCCGGGATCATTGGCGATGGGATTCGGCTCGTTGATCCACGAGGTGGCACAACGTGGCAGCGAGGAGGGGCTTGATCGCTCTCGTCTTTCCGCCGAAGCGATCGCGGGGCGTCTTGAGGAGATCTACGAATCCCTGCGTCCGGACCCCGATGCCATAGCCGACGTCAAAGAACGGTATCAGGCGATGAAAACCGCCATGTCGGCGAATGAGATTCTGGCGAATATCGCGCATTACTTTGCCGACAGCGAGAACGCCGAGTATCTGGGCGGGAATGCCAAACTATTGGAAATCGGGCGGTTGGAGCATGTCAGCAATGAATGCGAGTTCAGCGCGCTTTTCGATCTGAATGATATTCTCGCCGCCTATAACGCGGTGCCGGGCATCGAACCGCTGAACCGGCCGCAGCTCTATGCCGCGATGGGGATGTTGGTGGGGGGATGGCCGGAAGGCATGCGTGAGAACCTTACCGTGCGGCTCGCCGGACGCATCGATCGTATGGAAACCCGCGTGCTTTCCGATGGGAGCAGGCATCTGCGACTGGTCGACTACAAAACCGGCAAGGACCGCGGAGGCCCGGGAATATTCAACGATTTGCAGCTGGTGTGCTATCAGTTGGGTCTTGCGTTCCCCGAAGGCGGCCCACGCGGTTACGAGGCGGTGCGCAACGTGCCGCGTATCGGTCAGAGCGTGCTGTTCTATGTCAGGCATCGCAGCAGCGCCGGCTTCGCCCAAGCGCCGGAAGGCGGGTTCCAGCCTCCTCTGTTCGTCGACGGCTCGCTGAACGCGGAACCGCCATTGAAGCGTTACAGAATCCCCAACGTCGTCGAGAAGCTTATGGACATGCCGGTTCCCACACCCGATGCCAAACCGGAAGGCATACCGGACGAGAAGTGGGCGCGGTTCGTGACGCTCGCCGGCACGCAGACGCTATGGGCGCTGACCATGATCGCCCGCGTGTTCTATGCGGCAGCGGCCAAACGTTCCGGCGCATTGATCGCGCATCCGCAGCCAAGCCATCTGGAATATTGCAAATCAAGGACCTGTCCCGCATGCGCGGGGATGGTCGACACCGTGTTCGAAACGAGGCAAGCATGACCGGATTCACGCCAAGCGCTGAGCAAAGCGCCATCATTGACGCGCCTGTCGACTCGGACGTGCTGGTCGTCGCCGGCGCGGGTAGCGGCAAAACCTTCACCATGACCCAGCGCATCATCGCGTTGATTCGGCGGGGCGTCGCCCCGGAACGCATTCTCGGCCTGACCTTCACGCGCAAGGCCGCCGGCGAATTGCTGGAACGCGTGTCCGCCGCCGTATCCGGAGAGCATGCGTCAGCGGATGGCCAGGCGGATGCGGGCTCGATGGACCATGCCTTCCTGAAACCGGCGATTTTCACCTACGACGCCTTTTTCCAAACCTTGGTGCGGCAATACGGTCTGCTGGTGGGCTTCGACCAGAACACGCAGCCGTTGAGCGAGGCGGGCAGACATCAGCTGGTCAGCGACGTGATCGATGCGCATATGGGAAGCGCGCTCGAACGGAACCTCGGCGCATTCGACACCTTGGCCGACAATGTGCTCAAACTTTCGGAATCCATCTCCAGCGCCATGATCGGTTCGGACTGCACCAACTTCGAAGAAGCGGTGGACCGCGTGCGCGCATGGGATCAGGCGTTTATGGCAAGGCTCGAACGGGTGATCGGTGACGAACCTCTGCCGGAGCCGATGCCGGTCAAGCCCGTACGTGGCAAAAAAGACACGGACGAGGAGTGGCGGACCAAAGTCGATGCGTTCATGGAGAGCGATCTCCATCCGTTCTGCGTGGGGCAATGCGGGCGACTGTATGAGACCACGCAGAAACGTGAGGCGTTGCTCACTCTGGTGGAGGAGTACGCGAAAGCCAAGCGTATGCGGAATATGGCGGAATTCTCGGATTTCACCATCGCGGCCTATCAGCTCATCGAACGCTTTCCCTCCATCGCGCAACGATGCCGACGTCGATACAGCCACGTGCTGCTGGACGAATATCAGGACACCTCCACCACACAGGCCGCGCTGCTCGCCTCGCTGTTTCACGCGGATGACCATGACCGTTGCGCGGTCAACGCCGTGGGAGACCCCTTCCAATCCATCTACGCATGGAGAGGGGCGAGTCCGGGCGCGTTCCGTATGTTCCAAAGCGCTTTCGGCATGCCGTCCGACGCCAAGCCATATCCTCTAAGCGTCACCAGACGTAATCCACGGTTGGTGTTGGAGGCCGCCAACAATCTCACCGAGCCTTTGCGCGTCAAGCCCGATCGTGCGAGCAGTTCGCTGATGCGCGAGGTGGACGTCGCACCGCTCGATCCGCTTGACGATGCCGACGCGGGCACCCTTGGAGTGCTTGGGTTTGAGACGCACGGACAGGAGATCGACGCCGTGGTGCGCTTCTGCAAGGCCGCGGTCGCACGCCAGCATAAGCGGGGGAATCGGGAATCGGCTTCGGTGGCGGTGCTGTTCCGAACGAAAACAATCATGCCCGAATATCAGGAGGCTTTGGAAAACGCGGGATTGCGCACTTTTACGGTGGGGTACTCCGCGCTGCTCGAACGTCCGGAGATCCTTGATGTGTTCGCCTTGCTGCATGTCGTATCCAACCACACGGACAGCGCGGCGCTGATGCGCCTGCTGGCCACGCCGCGATTCAACGTCGCGGCCGGAGACCTCGCCTCATTAGCCCGATTCGCGGAACAAGCCAACACCGAGCAGCGGTTCCACGCATTGGTGCAGGCGGGACTGGTCTCCGCGGACATACCCAAACACGAGTGGGCGGATGCGGTGCGCGACTACCGTGACAAAGTCGCCAACGCGGTGTTCCTCGCGGACCTGCTGATCGATGGCGAACTCGCATCGTTGCTGGACAAGTGCGATTCGATCAGCGAACAGGGGGCTGCGGCGATCACCCGCGCCTCGACGATGCTCAAGCATGTGCAGGACGCCATCGGCCGGCCGATTCACGATGTGGTACGCGCCGCGGTGGAAGCGCTGGAATTGGATATCGACACCGTGATCGCCCATGCGCTGCGGCAGCCCGACCACCGGCCCGATCCCACACTGTCCCGCCTGCCGATGGAGTCGATCATCGACCTGGTGGATACCTACGCGCAGGAGATCGCCGTGGACCAGACTCCGACGTTGCGTGGTTTTACGGCATGGGTCGACCGGCTCAAATCGATCGATGACGAAAGCGCGTCCCTGCCGACCGGGCCGGTCGACGTGGAACTGATGACCGTGCACCAATCCAAGGGATTGGAATGGGACGCCGTGGTCGTGGTCGGCATGTCCGATGGCGGATTCCCCAGCGGTCAAGGGGATGGTCTCAAGGTCTCTCTTGCCGAACGGCAGACGGAAAACCCCGGCAGCGGACGATGGTCGGCGCCTCGTTACGACGAGAAGGCCAACACATGGCTGACGAATCCCACCGCGGTTCCGGTCCCGGTGCGTGCCGATGCCGATATTCTGCCTCGATTCCCGCATGATCTGGCCGTTGGTGCCGATCCCATCGAAGGATTGGACGCGCTCGACGATGCGGAGACCATCGACGATGAGGTGTTCGGCTCCATACGTGAGTTCGTCGATGAGCGTGACGGAGCGAACGCCGACGGCTGGTATCTGACCCAGATGGAGGAATACGGGCGGCGTTTGCACGCCGATGAGCGACGGTTGGCCTATGTGGCGCTCACGCGCGCCCGCGAGGACGTGCTGCTCACCTACGCGCATTACAACGAAGGCTCCCGCGATCCCTCCGCGGTGGGAGGAAGGGCTCGGAAAAAGAGCCCATCCAACTTCTGGTCGGAGGTTCATGACTCCATACACCGGCATCATGACGTGCTTTGGGCGAAGGATCTCGTGGTGGATCCCGTCGAGGACTTTGCGGATGCGCAGGCTCCCGAAGGCTTCTTTGTCGGCGACCGTGCCCGCGAATACGGCGAAGCCGTCGTCACCGAAGCGTGGAGGTCTCCGATCGAACCGTCCGCCCAAGCGGAGGACATGCCATGGCCGGCCAGATTGAGCGACTCCAAACATGAGGAGATCACCCGCGGCGTGTCTGAACTGCGCGAAGCCATTCGCGCACGGCGTGATGGCCCGGCGAGTGAAGCGAGCATGGGGAGGCGGCATGGAGAAGGCTCGCTGACGGAGCGTGCGCGCATGTTGGTCTCCGACCCCGATCTGATGGCCAATCTGCTCGACGGCGCGGCTTTCGACCAGGCGGTCAAGGCCAAGGCTTTGCGTATCGGTGCGGCCGGTCGCCAGAACGTCACTGGCCTGCAGGCGCGTGCCGGAGGCATGGGCGAACGTGAGGAGCGCGAGTATTGGCGCGGCATCATCCGTCCGATTCCACGTGTTGCCTCGCCCGCCGCCGAAGCGGGCACGCGATTGCATGATTGGGCGGAGCGTTTCGTGAACGCGGGTCTGCCCGGTGCCGGCGAGGCGCTCGCCTACGGCTCCGGCATCGGTGGCTTCGGAACCGGTGACGCAAGCGTCGGTGTTTCCGGTGTGATCGGTGCCGGTTCGACGGATGGTGGCGAATCCCGCGAAGCATTGATCGCCGAAGCCGCGCGGGACCCCAACGAGAAAATCCGCGTATGGGCCGAACGCTTGGCCGCGTCGCGTTGGGCGCGCCGCACGCCGGCTTGGGCGGAGCGGCAGATCGTCGTGGACATTCCCGGCGTCGGCATCGTCAACGGCAAACTCGACGCCGTGTTTTACGGCCGTTTGGACGATGACGGGGAGAACGCCGGCGCGGAGAACGTCACCGCGGGGAACACCGGCGCGGGGAACAACGGCGCTGGGAATGACGCCACGGGGGCTACGGCGGCATCGTCGGACGTTCCGGTCTCCGTCGCCACCGCCGCATCCGTCGCATCCGTCGTCTCCGGCGAGGCGACGTCTCCCACCTACACGGTGGTCGACTGGAAAACCGGCAAACGCCCTACCAATCCGGAGGAGATCGAACGTAAACTCGCCCAGCTGGACATGTACCGTCTTCTGCTCGCCGCCGTCGAAGGCATCGAGTTGGACAGTATCGACGCGTCTCTCTACTATGTGAGTGAGCCCGATGAGGGCCGGCGCGAGCTGCGTGCCCGCGCGAAAACAGAACAGGACATCCTTGCCGAGTTGAGCTCCGGCATCCCCGAGCAATCGGACAACGACTAGACCGGCCACGGTTCCGTGCGCCCCGCACGCCGACACGGCGCGCGTCGCAGGCGCATAGGGCAGTCGCCGGTCCCGCGAGAGGAACGCATCGCGAACGTCGTGAGTCCGGGGAGCCGCTACCCTTGGTGCGACGTGTGGGCGGGCACACGCGCAACGGACGACAGTAAGGAGAGATGCCGTGGCGACGACAAGCCCCACGACCGACCCGAAGAACGACCAAACCGCGCAGACCATGCCGGATACGCCGGATACGCGGCGTGCGCGGGAGACTACCGCGAGCGGCGACGGCCGCGCTCCCAAGGCCTCGCCGTACGCCAGGCTGTTCCGCATACCCGGAGCGAAGGCCTTCTGCGTGTCCGGCGCGGTGGCGCGGTTGCCGATCTCCATGATGAGTCTCGGCATCGTGCTCGCGCTCAACCATCTATACGACAACTGGACCGTCGCCGGCACCATGAGCGCGGCCTACGTGTTCGCGCTTTCCTGTGTGACCCCGTTCTACGCGCGCGCCTTCGACCGTTTCGGCCAGGCCCGAGTGGGGCGGTTCGCGCTCGCCGTGCAGGTCGCGTCCATGCTGGGCTTCGCGTTCGGCGCGCTGATGCGTGTGCCGATTCCGTTGCTGTTCGCGCTCGCCGTGATCATGGGCCTGACCCAATTCTCCTTCGGCGCGTTGGTGCGCACCCGTTGGGCGTACGCGCTGCGCGGCGTCGACGGCGGCGAACAGCTGCTCAACACCGCCTATGCGATGGAGGCCGCCATCGACGAGGTCGTGTTCATTTTGGGGCCGATCCTCGCCGCGTGGCTGGCCACCTCCGTGCACCCGGTCAGCCAGCTGTTCGTGCCGACGCTGGCCTGCGGCATCGGCGGCACCGTATTCTTCATGCTCAAATCCACACAGCCCAAGCCGATGATCGAACAGGTCCAGACCGTCTCGCTGCCCACCGCCGAAGCCGCGTCCGCGCGCGCCGACGGCGCGATGGACACGCTGTCGTTGGACCAGTTGCGCCATCAGGGCACCAAGCCGAAGAACGTGCTGCTGTACACGGGCGTGCTGCCGCTGCTGGTGGTGTTCGTCGTCTTCAACATGAGCTTCACCTCCTTCGACGTGTCCATCACCGCCGCCATGCAGGAGGCGGGCGTCGAGAAGTTCCTCGGCCTGCAGCTCGCCATGTTCGCCCTCGGCTCGTGCATCGGCGCGGTGGTGTTCGGCTCCCGCCAGCTCAAAGGCTCGCATTGGGCGCATATGGTGATCTTCCTCGGTCTGCTCACCATCGGATTCGTGCTGTTCCGTCTGACGATGGACAACTTCTTCCTGCTGGGAGTGGTGGAGATCCTCGCCGGCCTGTGCGTCTCGCCGCTGTTCACCACCGGCAACCTCATCGTCAAAAGCCTGGTGCCGGCTGAATCGCTCACCGAAGGCCTCTCTTGGCTGTCCACCGCAGGCACGGTGGGCACTTCCATCGGCTCGTCGATCGGGGGCATCGTGCTCGACGCCTCCGGCGTGCACTCCGGCATGATGCTGCCCTGGATCTTCACCGCCGCCGCACTGCCCCTCGCCCTCTTGGGCTGGCGTCTGTCCCATCGCCCATCCAAGCGCTGAGCCGGACCTCCGTCGTGCCGGGCGAAATCCGTCGTATCGGGTGAAACCCTTCGTCATGCCGGGGTGAAACCCTCGTCATGCGGGTGAAACCTCCGTCATGCCGAGCGAAGTCGAGGCATCTCTTGGCTTGAGATCCTTGCGCCTCGCTACGCTCCGCTCAGGATGACGAAGAGGAACTACGTCCGCTCGGGACGACGGGCGGGTTTCGCGACAAGCATGTGGACTTGGGGGTGTGTTCCGCCATGGCCCGCGCTACGCTTTTTGGGAAGAGTGACAGGGCCCTATCCGTGAAGATGGGCCATGAACGGTAAGGAGCGAATATGATCAAGGTTTCCGTGGTTGGCGCGAAGGGCCGTATGGGCCGGCATGTGGTGGACGCGGTGAACGGCGCGGCCGACATGCAGCTGGCGCTCGCACTTGACGCGGGCGACGACCTGACCCGGATCACTCCCGAGAACACCGACGTGGCGGTTGAATTCACCGTGCCGTCCGTCACGCTCGACAATGTGCTCACGCTGATCGCGCAGGGAGTCGACGTGGTGGTGGGCACCACCGGATGGACCGACGAGAGGCTCGACCAGGTGCGCGAGGCGCTCGCCAAGGCCCCACGCGAAGGGCAGAAGGCGTTCATCGCGCCGAACTTCGCCATCTCCGCCGTGCTGGCCGATTATTTCTCCACGCAGGCGGCGAAGTATTTCGAATCCGTCGAGGTGATCGAACTGCACCATCCGAACAAGGTGGACGCCCCCTCCGGCACCGCGATCCACACGGCGCAGGGCATCGCCGCGGCCCGCAAGGCCGCCGGACTGCCGGCCGTGCCGGACGCCACCGAAACCGACGGCGGCTCGCGCGGCCAGTCGGTCGACGGCATCCAGGTGCACGCCGTGCGTCTGCGCGGACTCAACGCCCATGAAGAGGTATTGTTCGGCAATGCGGGGGAGCAGCTGACGATCCGCGCCGACAGCTTCGACCGCGGATCCTTTATGCCGGGCGTACTGCTCGCCGCGCGCAAGCTCGCCTCCGACGCCCCCGCAGGCCTGACCGTCGGCCTCGCCAACTTCCTCGACCTTTAATCCCTCCCTCCTGCGTCATGCTCGCCATGTTGTCAGGAGTCCAATAGGAGTGGGCAATCCCATAGGGTGATGCTCGACCGTAAAGACTTGGCCTGAGCGGCCCGGAGCGTGTCGAGCATCACCCTATGGGAGTGCCCACGGTGCCTAACACAGTCCATAACGAGAAGTACGGTGAACATTATGAGTGAGCATGACATCCACCTTCTGAATCCAGCCCCGTTCGGCCGCATCCTTCCCGCGATGGTCACTCCGATGAAGGACGACGGCAGCGTCGATTTCGATGCCGCGCAGAAGCTGGCCAAGGCGTTGGTCGCCGACGGCGCGGATGGCATCGTGGTCAACGGCACCACCGGTGAATCGCCCGTCACCCATATCGACGAGAAGGTCGACCTCGTGCGCGCGGTCAAAGAGGTCGTGGACGTGCCCGTCATTTCGGGCGCCGGATCCAACGACACCGCGCATACCGTGCGTATGGTCGAGCAGACCCAGGAGGCGGGCGCCGACGCGGTGCTCGTCGTCATGCCCTACTATTCCCGTCCCTCGCAGGACGGCGTCGTCGGCCACTACAAGGCCGTCAACGACTCCACCGACAAGCCGATCATCGTCTACGACGTGCCCGGCCGCACCGGCCTGAAGGTCACGGTCGACACCTACGACCGTCTGGCCGCGCTCGACCATGTCGTGGCAGTCAAGGACGCCACCGGCGACCTCGCCGCGGCGGTCGAGAAGCAGCAGCGCACCGGTCTGGCCTGGTATTCGGGTGACGACGGCCTGTTCCTGCCGTTCCTGTCCATCGGCGCGGTGGGCATCATCTCCGTGATCGCGCACGTCGCCTCAGCGCCGATGCGCGAACTGGCCGAGGCCTTCGACCGCGGCGACATCCACGAGGCGCAGCGCCTCGCCAACCAGCTCGCGCCGCTGGTGCACGCCCTGAACGGCGACGGCTATCAGGCCGTGATGGCCAAGGCCGCCTGCCGCGTCAACGGCACGCTTGAATCCACTGAAATGCGTCTGCCGAACATCGGCCCGGACGCCGTCCAGCTCGACAAGGCCGAGGAGGGCATGCGCGCCTCCGGTCTGCTCTGAGCGGACGCACCCCACGTCGCCTCCGTGAGAGCACGAAGGCAATAACCATAAGAAACCAACGAAAGTACATGGCACAAGAAAACAACACCAACGATTCCAACTCCTCATCATCGACCCGCGGCACCCGCCGCCGCGGCTCCGCCAAAACCGCCAGCACCAAGGCATCCAACACCAAGGCCGCGGCGAAATCCACCGCGAAAGCGAAGAACGCGCCCGCGAACAAGTCCGGACAGCGCGCCGGCAGGGGCGGCAGCCGTCCCCGCCACCAGAACAACTCCACGCAGGCCACCGCGCCCCAGCAGAACGCGACCCTGATCGCGCCGCCGAAGTACCGCAAGGGCTCGATGCGCATCACCCCGCTCGGCGGCCTTGGCGAAATCGGCCGCAACATGAACGTGGTCGAATACAACGGCCACCTGCTGCTCATCGACTGCGGCGTGCTCTTCCCCGAAGAGGAGCAGCCGGGCGTGGACCTGATCCTGCCCGACTTCAGCTATATCAAGGATCGCCTCGACCAGGTCGACGCGCTCGTGCTCACCCACGGCCATGAGGACCATATCGGCGGCGTGCCCTACCTGCTCAAGCTGCGCCCGGACATCCCGCTGATCGGCTCCAAGCTCACCCTCGCCTTCGTGGACGCAAAGTGCAAGGAGCATCGCATCAACCCCACCAAGGTGGAGGTCTCCGGCCGCGACAAGCTCAAGGTGGGCCCGTTCAACCTCGAGTTCGTGAACGTGACCCATTCGATTCCGGACGCGCTCGCCGTCTACGTGAAGACCCCGGCCGGAAGCCTGATCGACACCGGTGACATCAAGCTGGACCAGCTGCCGCTCGACCACCGCGTCACCGACCTGGTGGAGTTCGGCAAGCTCGGCGAGCAGGGCGTGGATCTGCTCATGATGGATTCCACCAACGCCGAGGTGCCCGGTTTCGTCAAGCCCGAGACCACGATCGGTCCCGCGCTCGACCAGGCTTTCGCGCAGGCGACCCGCAAGATCATCGTCGCCAGCTTCTCCTCGCATGTGCACCGCGTGCAGCAGGTGGTGGACGCCGCCCACAAGTACGGCCGCAAGGTCGTGTTCGTCGGCCGTTCCATGGTGCGCAACATGTCCATCGCCGCCGATCTGGGTTTCCTGCACATTCCCGAAGGCACGGTCGTCGACCTCAAGCAGGCCAACGACATTGAGGACAAGAACCTGGTGTACATGTGCACCGGCTCCCAGGGCGAGCCGATGGCCGCGCTGGGCCGCATCGCCGACGGCAACCACCGCGACATCTCGATCAACGAGTTCGACACGGTGATCCTGGCCAGCTCCCTGATCCCCGGCAACGAGCACGGCGTGTACAAGATCATCAACAAGCTCGTGCAGATGGGCGCGCGCGTGGTCAACCGCGACAACGCGGCCGTGCACGTCTCCGGCCACTGCAACGAGGGCGAGCTGCTGTACATGTACAACATCGTCAAGCCCAAGTGCGCCATGCCGATCCACGGCGAGAACCGCCATCTGGTGGCCAACGGCCTGATCGCCGTGAAAACCGGCGTGGATCCGCAGAACGTGGTGCTCGCCGAGGACGGCGACGTGGTGGACCTCTACCACGGCAAGGCCGCGGTCGTCGGCTCCGTGCCGTGCGGCTACGTGTATGTGGACGGCGACTCGGTGGGCGAGCTGACCGAGGAGGAGCTGGAGAAGCGCCGCATCCTCGGCACCGAAGGCTTCGTCTCCGCCTTCGTGGTGGTCGACACCGAGGCGCGCGAGGTGGTCTCCGGTCCGAAGATCTACCTGAACGCCGTGGCCGAGGACGAAAGCGAATTCAACAAGGTGCGTCATCAGATCGTCGAACAGCTCAACGACGCGATGATGAGCGGCACGAAGGACACCTACAAGCTGCAGCAGCTGATGCGCCGCACGCTGGGCGGTTGGATCTCCCGACAGCTCAAGCGCAAGCCGATGATCGTGCCCGTGGTGGCCGATCTGGCCACCGACGTGGACGAGCTTGCCGGCCAGGAGCGATAATTGGCTCCGCGCCGATAAAGGGTATACAGTTGTTCCTATCGGAATGGCAGAGCGGCGTAACCGAATCGGTTGCGCCGTTTTCATATGGCGTGGCGGAAGCGCGCCAGCTTGTGGCAAAGGAGTAGCATGCCCGGTTCTAACCTGACCCGAGTCGAGGCTGAGGAACGCAAAGGCGTCGTCGAAGCGCCGATCGCCTATCATGTCGATCTGGATCTGACTCGAGGGGAGCGCACCTTCGGTTCGGTCTCCCACATCACATTCGACGCCATGGCCGGCGCGAGCACCTTCCTGGATCTCATCGCCGACGAGGTGACCGCGGTCACGCTCAACGGCGAGGCCTTGGATCCGGCCGAAGTGTTCGCCGACGACCGCATCGCGCTGAATGATCTGAAGGAAAGCAACGACGTGGTGGTGGAGGCGCTGTGCCGCTACTCCAACACCGGCGAGGGCCTGCATCGTTCGGTGGACCCCACCGACGGCAACGTCTACCTGTACTCCCAGTTCGAGGTGCCGGACGCCCGCCGCGTCTACGCCGTGTTCGACCAGCCCGATCTGAAAGCCGTGTTCAACTTCTCCGTGCTGGCGCCCCAAAGCTGGATCGTCACCTCGAATATGCCGGTCGCCTCCGTCGAGGAGAGCGAAACCGAAACCGCCGACGGCACCCTCGGCGACAAGCCGAACGAGACGACCAAGCGTTGGACGTTCGAGCCCACCCCGGTGATGAGCTCCTATCTGACCGCCATCTGCGCCGGCCCGTACGCCGAGTGGCACACCGAATACCACAACGAGGACGGACGCGTCGTGCCGATGGCGCAGTACTGCCGCCAATCCCTGGCCGAAGCGTTCGAGAGGGACGTCGACTACCTGTTCGACATCACCAAGAAGGGCTTCGCGTTCTATGCCAAGACGTGGGGCGTGCCCTACCCGTACGCCAAGTACGACCAGATCTACGTGCCCGAATACAACGCGGGCGCCATGGAGAACATCGGCATGGTCACCATCCGCGACCAGTACGTGTTCGATTCGAAGGTCACCGACGCGCTCGCCGAACGCCGTGTGGTGACCGTGCTGCATGAGTTGGCCCACATGTGGTTCGGCGACTATGTGACCATGAAGTGGTGGAACGACCTGTGGCTCAACGAATCCTTCGCCGAGTTCACCTCCACCCTCGCCACCGCCGAGGCCACCGAATGGCATGACGCCTGGGCCACGTTCTGCTCCGGCGAGAAGAGTTGGGCGCTGCGTCAGGACCAGCTGCCCACCACGCATCCGATCGTCGCTCCGATCAACGACCTCAACGACACCTACGTGAACTTCGACGGCATCACCTACGCCAAGGGCGCGTCCGTCCTGAAGCAGCTGGTGTTCTATGTGGGCCGTGAGCGTTTCTTCGAGGGCATCCACAACTATCTCGACAAGCACGCCTACGCCAACGCCACCCTCGCCGACCTGCTGGGCGAGCTGGAGGCCACCTCCGGCCGCGACCTGAAGGCGTGGAGCGCGAAGTGGCTGGAGGAGTCCGGCATCAACACCATCACCCCGCAGGTCGAGACCGACGAGAACGGCGCGTTGCGCTCGCTCACCCTGCGTCAGACCGCTCCGGCGGACCATGCCGTGCTGCGCCCGCACCGTCTGGCCCTCGGCTTCTACGACGAGGACCCCGCCAGCGGCAAGATCGTACGCACCGAGCGTGTGGAACTGGATGTGGACGGCGAGACGACCGTGGTGGCCGAGGCCGCCGGCAAGCCCCGCCCCGCGCTGATTCTGGTCAACGACGAGGACCTGACCTACACGAAGATCCGTTTCGACGAGGAGTCCCTCGCCTTCGCCGAGGCCAACCTGCACCGTTTCGACGATGCGCTCGCCCGCGCCGTCATCTGGCTCGCCTTCTGGGATATGACCCGCGACGGCGAGTTCCCGGCCACGCGCTTCATCGACATGACGCTGCGTCTGCTGTCCGCGGAGACCGAATCCACCACCTTCCGCTATGCGCTCAGCTGCATGGGCACCGCCGTGCACCATTACGTGCCCGCCGACTCCCGCGACGAGATGCTGCGTCATGTGGCCGCCGAGCTGTGGGCGCTGGCCAATGTGGCCGATGCCGGCTCCGACAACCAGTTCCAGCTGGCCACCGCCTATCTGGGTTATGGCGAGGAGGGCGACGACGCGTTCGCCGCGAACGCGCGCGGTCTGCTCAACGGCACGATCAGCCTGCCTGAGCTTGAGATCGACAACAACCTCCGTTGGACGATCATCACCGCGCTCACCTCGGTCAACGAGATGGACGAGGCCGATGTGCAGGCCGAACTGGCCAAGAAGGAGACCACGGAGAACCGCGAGTTCGCGCTGGGCGCCCGCGCCTCCCACGCCACGGCCGACGCGAAGAGCTGGGCTTGGAACGAGGCGCTGCACAACGACGGGCTGACGAACTCGCAGATGGAGGCCGTGGCCCGCGGCTTCTCCGGCACGCCGCGCGCCGACCTGGCCGAACCGTACGCGAAGCAGTACTTCGACACGGTCGACTGGGTGTGGGCGAACAAAACCTACCATATGGCCGAAGCGCTGCTGACCGGCCTGTATCCGTCCTACGCCGATCCGGCCGATCTGACGGAGCTGGGCGACGCGTGGCTCGAATCTCACCAGGACGCGGACAACGCGCTCAGGCGACTGATCATCGAGAACGTGGATTCGTCGCGCCGCACGCTGAAGGTCCGCCAGTACAACGAATCTCTCTGATCGACCGACGCGGCCAACGCCGATAACGAGAATGGTGAGCCATGAGCATCAACGATGAAGACAACGAACGGATCGACTTCGCGTCGGTGTTCCCCTCCAAAGGGGATGCGCGCCGGCCTCCGGAATGGTTCGGGCGCGCCTTGCTGTACACGGCCATAGCCGTGTTCCTGGCGTATTTCGTCTGGAGGTCGTGGAGCAAGATCGACTACATCGTGCTCGATGTGGTCATCTCCATCTTCATCGCGTTGGCGGTGGAGCCGATGGTCGTCGCCCTGGTGCGGCATGGGTGGAAGCGGGGCGTCGCCTCGGCCTCCGCCCTGCTGCTGCTGTGCGTGGCGATCGTCGGCCTGCTGGCGTTGTTCGGCAACATGTTCGTGCAGCAGGTCGTCGGCATGGTGCGGGGGATGCCCGCGCTCTACCAGCAGATCGCCGATCTGGTGGCCCAGTACACCACGTTCCGGCTGCCGGAGATCGACAGCTTGGGCACGGAGATCATCAAGAACCTGCAGACCTCGTGGGTCACCGACTTCGCCGGACAGGCGCTCAACACCACGATGGGCGTCTTCAGTGTGCTGATCGACCTGCTCACCGTGCTGATGGTGACCTTCTACGTTTCGGCGGCCGGCCCCAAAATGCGCCGTTCGCTGTGCCAGTGGATGGGGCCCTCCCAGCAGCGCCGTTTCCTGCTGGTGTGGACGATCGTGCAGGAGCAGATCTCCGGATTCCTGTTCTCCCGTTCGATCCTCGCCCTGATCAACGCCACCTGCACCGGCATCTTCCTTGAGGTCATCCACGTGCCCTATTGGCTGCCGTTGGCGATCTTCTGCGGTCTGGTCTCCCAGTTCATCCCCGTGGTCGGCACCTACGTCGGCGGCGCGCTGCCGGTGCTGTTCGCATGGAGCAACAACGGCGTGCCGGCGGCGCTCGCCGTGCTGGTGTTCATCGTCGTCTACCAGCAGATCGAGAACATGATCCTCTCGCCGAAGATCTCGCAGCGCACGATGGATCTCAACGAGGCCGTGGCCTTCCTCGCCGTGCTGCTGTTCGGCTCCCTGTTCGGCGCGCTCGGCGCATTCCTGGCTTTGCCGATCACCGCCAGTCTGCAGGCCGTGTTCCGCGCATACACCAAGCGGTATGAGCTGGTCGATTCTCCGTTGATGAACGATCCCGAGCCGGTGAAGAAGTCCAAGGTGGTGGAGGCCGGCGAGGTGATCGCCGACCATGTGATCAAACCGGTGGCCGAGCATATGCCGCGCGCGGCCAAAAGCACGGCCGGCCGTGTGCCGATCAACGACGAGCTGCGCCGCCTGCAGGAGCAGATCTACAACATCGCGTCGTCCGACGACGGGGATGACGAGGATTCCGCCACGGTGGCGATTCCGAAGAACGTGCTGTCCGGACAGGAGCGCCGTCCGCTCGCGGGTGCCGACGAGAACGAAGGCGGGATCGTGGACGGGGACGAATCCGGAGCCGAAGACCGTGGTCGGTCCGACGTCGACGGGCGTGAGGACGGGAGCGGCGCGCGTTCGGCCGACGGCAATCCTCGTGCGGGGTGGCGCTGATGCTGCTGCTGAACGTGTTGGATGTCCTGCTGGTCATCCTGGGCGCGGCGGGCATCCTCTACCAAGCCGCCTGCATCATCATGTCGCTGCTGGCCAAGCCGGCCCGGTTCCCCGACGCGCCCGAAGACAGGCATTTCGCCGTGCTGATCTCCGCGCGCAACGAGGAGAATGTGATCGGCAACCTCATCGCCTCGATCCGCGAACAGACCTATCCCGGCGAACTCATCGACATCTGGCTGGTGGCCGACAACTGCACCGACCAGACCGCCCAGGTGGGGCGCGATCTGGGCTGCCATGTGGTCGAACGGCACAACACCGAGCAGATCGGCAAAGGCTACGCGCTCAGCTATCTGCTCAACCATATGATCGAATCCGGAGCGGCCGAGCGGTACGACGCGTATTTCGTGTTCGACGCGGACAATAAGCTCGACCGTCGTTATGTCGCGGAGATGAACAAGGCCTACCAGTCGGGCTTCCGCATTCTGACCAGCTACCGCAATTCGGTGAACCTCGCCGACAACTGGGTGTCGTCCGGCTCGGCGCTGTGGTTCATCCGCGAATCGCGGTTCCTCAACAGCTCGCGTATGATCTTCGGCTCCAGCTGCCATGTGGGCGGCACCGGTTTCATGTTCTCGCGCGAGGTGATGCAGCGCAACAAGGGGTGGAAGTTCCATCTGCTCACCGAGGATCTCGAATTCACCATGGATTCGATTCTGCATGGCGACCGCATCGGCTATTGCGGCACCGCCATTCTCTACGACGAGCAGCCGGTCACCTTCGCGCAGAGCTGGCGGCAGCGCTTGCGTTGGAGCAAGGGATTCCTGCAGGTGTTCCGCTATTACGGCGAGGCGCTGATCAAGCGCGCCGTGCGCGAACGCGACTTCTCCTGCATCGATTTCACGCTGCTGCTGTGCCCGTTCACCGTGCTTGGCGTGGTACGCGTGGCGATGGGATGTCTGTTCGCCGCGTTCGGATTCGTGACCTGGTCCAGCCAATTGCAGTCGCTGACCGGATGGTCGAGCGGCATCATCACCAGCATCCTCGGAATGATGGCGTTGGCGGCCCTGACGATTCTCGCGGAACGCGATCAGATCGGCGCCACCAACAAGGAGCTGTTCGCCTACGTGCTCAGCTTCCCGATCTACATGCTCAGCTACGTGCCGATTTCCTTCCAGGCCATCTTCGCCAAAGCCCAATGGAAACCCATACAACATAAAGGCGCGGCCTCGTAATTGCGAAGCAATTACACAAAGGCCGCGGAGGCGGCGCAGTGAAGGGAAAACCCTGTGGGTTTTCCCGAGCGTAGCTCCTTAAGATGTCACCCTCGTAATCGTTGCGCGATTATACAAAGGCCGCGGAGCCATCACATGGTGCGGTCCATGGTGCGGTGACTACATGGTGCGGTGGGTTGGAATTTCAACGTTTTCGAGGCACCGCACCATGGAAAGTGCCGCACCATGGGCACCACCGCACCATGGACCGCACCATGTGCCACATGATATGCCGCTGCGCGGCTGTGCACGGGTGTTGACAACAGCAAGGCAGCCCTTCGCGTGTGGGGTAGTATGGAAACCATGACATTCGACACTTTCGCCAATTCTGTTGGTTATGCTCCGATTCCTCCCGATCCTTCCGCCGCCGTGTCGATCCGCGGCCTGTTCAAGCGCTTCGACGACAAGGTCGCCGTCAACGGTCTGGCTCTCGACATTCCCGTCGGTTCCTTCTACGGCTTGGTCGGCCCCAACGGCGCTGGCAAAACCACCACGCTGAACATGCTCACCGGCCTGCTCGTGCCGGACGCGGGCACGGCGATGATCCTCGGCAACGACGTGTGGAGCGACGTCAACCGCGTCAAGCGCGAAATCGGCGTGATGCCGCAGGCCGGTCAGATCTTCGACAGGCTTACCGGCCTGCAGCTGCTGGTCTACTCGGGCATGCTGCGCGGCATGCGCCGCGACGAGGTGCTGCGCCGCGCCAACGATCTGCTGAACGCCTTCGATTTGGCGCAGTCGGCGAACACGATGGTGGTTGACTATTCCTCCGGCATGACCAAGAAGATCTGTCTTGCGGCCGCGATGATCCACAGTCCGCGCATTCTTGTGCTCGACGAGCCGTTCGAATCGGTCGATCCGGTTTCCAGCGCGAATCTGCGCGATATCCTGATTGAATACGCGGCCACCGGCGGTACGGTGATCATCTCCTCGCATGTGATGGCGCTGGTCGAGAAGATGTGCACGCATGTGGCCATCATCAACCGCGGCCAGGTGTGCGCGGCCGGCACCGTCGACCAAGTGGCGGCGGGCGGCGACTTGGAGGAGCGCTTCCTCACGCTTGTCGGCGGGCGTCACGGCGCGGCCAAACTCGACTGGCTCGACGGCGGCGCGAATGATGCGTCCATGCCGGCTTCCGCGCCGGGTTCCGCCACAAATCCAATCCAGCCCATGGTTCCGGTCCAGCCCATGACCCCGGTCCAGAATCCGATCGGGACGCCCGCGCCGACCGGTCGTACCGGCGCGTCGGACGGCAACGGAGGCGTGCGATGACCATCGCGTTGAATATCGTCCGCCTGCGTTGGGCGCTGACTTTCGCGGCCATGCGCAAATCCGTGTGGCAGACCGTCGGCTATGTCGTCTGTCTGGCGATGGGTGCCATGTGCGTCATCGGTGTGGCGGCGGGTGCGTTCGCTCTCGGTTTCGGTCCTGATTTGATGGGATCGCCGGCGGGACAGGCTTCGGCTGCGGCTCGTGACTACGCGTCGGTGACCCGCTGTGTGGTCGTCATCGTCGCGGCCTGCCTGCTGCTGTTCGTCGCGGCCATCCAGCTTATGCTGATCGGCGAGGGATCCTCGCTGAGCCCTAAAAAATTCGAATTATATGGTATCGAGGACCGCACGCTGCAGTTCGGTCTGCTGCTTGCGGGGCTTTCCGGGGCGCCTGCCATCGGCGGCACGCTCGCCTTCGCGCTGTGGGCCATGGCCTACCGTTGGATGGGGCCGGTGCCCGTGCTGGTGGCGGTCGTCGCCGCGCCGCTGGCCGTCGTCACGATGATCAGCATCTCGCGTATGATCATCTCATTGGCCACCTCGATGGTCACTTCCACGCGCGGTCGGACCATGTTCTATATCGTCACGACGGTGGTGTCCATTCTGCTGTGCCAGATGCCGAGCATCGTGCTCAACAGCAGTGTGGAATCCGAAGGTTTCGATACGGCCGCCCTGATGGCCGGCGGTACGATGCTCGCCGACATCCTGGCTTGGACGCCGCTCGCGGCCGCCTTCCAACTGCCGTTCGACGCGTTCGCCGGCGCTTGGCTGCCGTTGCTCGGCCGTCTCGCCGTGCTCGCGCTCACCTGGGTGGTGTGCTTCATGGTCTGCACCTGGTGTCTGCGTCGCGAACGCCTGGTCGCCGGGCGCGATGCCGCGACTGCCAAAATCAAAGGTATCGGCGCGTTCTCATGGATGCCTGACTCGCCGTCCGGCGCGATCTCCGCCCGACTGCTCATTTCGATGCGCCGGGACCCGCGCCTGTCGGTGATGTTCCTTATGCCGCTGCTGTTCGTGGTGATTTTCGGCATTCAGTCGCATGGTCTTTCCGTGATGATCTGGCAGTCGCTCACTTGGATGGGCCTGTTCATGATGATGGTGGAGGGCAACGGCCTGGCCTATGACGGCGGCGGCTTCACCATGCAGGTGCTCGCCGGCGTGCGCGGGCGCGACGACCGCTTCGGCCGCGTGCGTGTCTACGCGACGTTCTCGCTGGTCTACATACTGGTTCTCTCCTTGGGCATCTTCGTATTCACGGGGGATTGGCGCACCGGCGACGGGCTGGCGCTCGGACTGGTGTGCACCGGCATCGGCATCGGCGTCGTGTTCGCAGGCCTCGGCCTGGCCGAAGTGCTGTCCTGCGTGCTCATGTACCCGGTTCCCTCGATCGAAAAGCCGTTCTCGTCTCCGCAGGGGCGCTTGGCCGCGCAGGGCTTCTTCCCCTTCGCGCATCTGTTCGGCTCCGTCATCCTCATGCTGCCGACCGGCATCGTGGCGCTGGTGCTTGGCCTGACCGTGGGCGACGCCACGGTCGTGTTGGCGGGCGTCGGCGTGGGCGCGTTGGTCAACGGCGTCGTGGCGTTGCTCGTGGGTTCATGGCTTGGCGGTAAGCTGATGGATGTGCGGATGGTCAAGATCGTACAGACGCTCGAATCGTTCGCCAGCCTGCAGAAGTGACGCGCTTCGGTGGGCGAGGGTCCCATCGGTTGTTGGAAGACAAGGAGTGCGGCAGTTGGCTTTCGAGACGGCGAATCAACGGCCACGGCCCGGAACCCAAACCGTGCATGACATGCGGCGGCGCCGGTGGACCGTTCTGGTTTCGGTGGCGCTCACCGTGGCGCTGTGCGTGGGATACGCCGTGGCCGACGTGTATGACGCGGCCCCGGGCCTGCTGACGCAACGGACCGTCGCCGCAAGCGACTATCCCGCCCCGTCCGTCGTGCGCGTCGGCGACGGCATCGTGGGCGATCTCGACTCGACCAAAACCGTCGATCCGCAGGCCGCATCCGACCTGATCGAAACGCTCGTCTCCGCCGAAGGCGTCGGCGACGGCCTTTCGGCCATCATCGTCGACGCCCAAGGCGATGTCGTGGCGCAATACGAGTCAAGCACCCCGCGTGAGCCGGCCTCCACTATGAAGACGCTGACCGCGCTCGCCGCCTCCACCACCCTCGACATGGGCTCGACGCTCGACACCGAAACCTATCTCATCCAACACGACGACGGCACCGCCACATTGGTGCTTACCGGCAACGGCGACATGCTGCTCGGCGAGGGCGCAAGCGACCCCGAGCACGTCAACGGACGCGCTGGATTGGGCACACTGGCGGAAAGGACGGCCGCCGCGTTGTCGCAGCGCGGCATCACCGCCGTCACACTGGTCTACGACGATACCCTGTTCGGCGACCTGCGCTCGCCGGAGGGCATCGAGGAGAACAACGGCGACCACCTTTACTACACGCCCGTCTCGTCCATGGCCGTGGATGGCGGCCGTCAATGGTCGAGCGCCCTGCCCAAACCCTCCAATCCCGACGATTCCTCGTTGTATCCGCCGTTGTCGCAGACCACCGCGGCCGATGCGGCCGCCGTATTCGCCACCCGGCTGGCCGAGCAAGGCATCACCGTGAGCGGCGGGCCCAGCGAGGGAACCACGCCGGAGGATCTTTCACCCCTGGCCAGCGTCTCATCGGCCACATTGGCCGAGGTGCTCGCCTTCGCGCTGCGATATTCGGACAACACGCTCGCCGAGGAGTTCGGCAGGCTGACCGCCATCGCGCGCGGCGCCGACAATTCGCCCGCCGGCGCCACCGCCGCGGTCGAGGAGGCGCTGCGGGAACTGGGCATCGACACCACGGGACTGACGATGGCCGACTGTTCGGGACTGACCCCAGGTTCGCGGCTGACCGTGCGCACCCTGGCCGCCGTGCAGACGCATAACCTCACCGCCGGCAACGGCGCCGCCGCGGCGGAGGGATTGTCCATCGCGGGACTGGTCGGCACCGCCGCCACCCGATACACCGACGAATCGGCGGCCGGTCTGCTGCGAGTGAAAACCGGCAGCCTCGGCACGGTCACGTCGATGGCCGGCAACGTCTCGCGCATCGATGGCGGCGCGCTCTCCTTCGCCGTGGTCGTCAACGATCCGACGGACTACGAGGCCGCGCGTTCCGCAATCGACGCGTTCGTGACCGCTCTGGTCGGGCTGTGATCGCATGGTGTATTCGGCACGTCTGCGCAACGCGATCGGCCTGCTGCGCTCATCGCTGGAACAGGCCGGTCTGGGCATGCAATCGCCCCGCTTCGCCGAACATGGGGAACATGAGCCTGATCCGGACGCGCCTATGGTGCTGGTCGCCTGTTCGGGAGGGCGGGATTCGATGGCGCTGGCCGCGGTGTCGCGTCGTGTGTGCGCCTCGCTGGGACTGCGCTGCGGCGTCGTGATCGTCGACCATGGATTGCAGTCGGATTCGGCGCGGGTGGCGCGTGAGACGGCCGACCGTTGCCGTGCGCTGGGCATCTCCGAAGCGGTTGTGCGTCCGGTTACGGTGACGCCCAACGGCGAAGGGACGGAATCCGCGGCCCGTGAGGCGCGCTACGCCGCGCTGGTCAGCGAGGCGGCGTCTTGCGGAACCCGCTGCGTGGTGGCGTTGGCCCACACGCGTGACGATCAGGCCGAAACCGTGTTGATGGGACTGCTGCGTTCCGGTGGCGTGGATGCGCTCGCCGGTATGCCCCCGCGTTTCGAGCGCGGCGGCGTCGTCTTCCTGCGTCCGTGGCTGGCCCTGCCCCGCGCGGACACCACCGGCATCTGCGAGGATCTGGGACTGGCGTATTGGGACGATCCGACCAACGGCGACGCCGCCGCGGAGCGGGGGGATGTCGATGATGGTCTGCCCCGTGGGTTCCCGCTGCGTTCGCGTGTGCGGCACGACCTCATCCCGTACATCGAACGTTTCGCCGACGCCGATATCGTGGGTCATCTGGCCGAGGGGGCGAATCAGGCGCGGCAGGACAAGGATTTTCTGGACGATCAGTCCGACCGGTTGGCATGTCGGAGCGTGCTGAACCACGCCGCCGAGGGCGAGGTGGTGCGCTTCGACGCGCGCGTGCTCGCCGAAGCGCATCCGGCGATCCGCAGACGTGTGGTCGCGCACGCGTTGCTCGCGGCCGGCATCGCCTGTTCCATGAAACAGGTCGAGTCCATCGACGCGCTGATCTGCGACTGGCATGGCCAGGGGGGTGTGGCCCTTCCCAGAGGATATTCAGCGAACCGCAAGAAACACGTCATTCGTGTGTGCCAAGATGGAGCGCATGCGAATCGCTGATGTTCAGGAGTGCATTGACCACGAGCTGGTCAGTGCGCGGCAGATTGATACCATAATCCGCCAGGCCGCGGCGCGCGCTAGCGCCGACTACCGTGGCAAGGATCCGTTGCTGGTGGCGGTTCTGAAGGGGGCCGTGAACACCTTGGTCGCGTTCTCCCAGGCCATGACCATTCCCGTTCAGATGGATTTCATGAGCCTGTCGAGCTACGGTTCGGGGGTCACGTCGAGCGGCGCCGTCACCGTGCGGCAGGATCTGTCCGCCGATGTTCGCGGCCGGCACATTCTGATCGTTGAGGATATTGTGGATTCAGGACGCACGCTCGCCTGGCTGGTCGATGAGCTCAAAGCGCGCGGCGCCGCCTCGGTCGAGGTGTTCGCGCTGCTGAGCAAGCCTTCGCGCCGCGAAGTGGACGTGGATGTGAAATACAGCGGCTACGAGATTCCGGACGAATTCGTGGTCGGATTCGGTCTCGACTATGACGAGCGATTCCGCAACCTCGACTCGATCGCGGTGCTCAAACCGTCCGTATACCAAGGAGAACAAGCATGACCTTCCCTCAAGGACCCGGCCAATCAGGCAACGGGAACTCGCCCAACGGCGGTGACAACCGCAACAACGGCAACCCGTTCACCAACCCGTTCAACCGCGGCGGCGACGGCAACGGCAACAAGCGGGGCAACTCCAACGAGCCCAAGCCGTTCTGGCAGTCGCCGTGGCTGTGGGGCGTGGTGCTGGTGATGCTCAGCGTGCTCATGTTCCAGATGTTCGCCGGCTCCAGCACCCGCACCATCGACACCAAGGACGGCTTCGAGCTGATTCAGAGCGGTCAGGCCACCTACGCCGAGATCACCGACAACCGGCAGCAGGTGCGGCTGGAGTTGAGCAGCGACTTCACCAAAACCGACCCCGACACCGGCCGGGAGGTGAACTACGGCAAGGAGGTGCAGTTCTACTACACCTTCGCGCAGGGCTCCCAGCTGGCGCAGATGGTCGAGGAGGCCAATCTGTCGAAGGGCTGGACCTCGAATATCGCGCAGACCAGCGTGGTCAGCTATCTGCTGTCCTCGCTGCTGCCCTTCCTCATCATCTTCGGCCTGTTCTGGTTCCTGATGAGCCGTATGGGCGGCGCCTCCGGCATGTTCGGCATGGGAGGCAAGAAGAACGCGGGCAAGCTGCTCGAAGGCCAGACCCCGACGACCAAGTTCGCCGACGTGGCCGGCGAGGACGAGGCCGTGGCCGAGGTCGAGGAGATCAAGGACTTCCTGAAGGATCCGTCCAAGTACAAGGCGCTGGGCGCGCGCATCCCGCGCGGCGTGCTGCTGTACGGCCCTCCCGGCACCGGTAAGACGCTGCTCGCGCGCGCCATCGCCGGCGAGGCCGGCGTGCCGTTCTACTCGATGGCCGGCTCCGACTTCGTCGAGATGTTCGTCGGCCTGGGCGCCTCCCGTGTGCGCGACCTGTTCGAAGAGGCCAAGAAGAACGCCCCCGCGATCATCTTCATCGACGAGATCGACGCCGTCGGCCGCAAGCGCGGCTCCGGCATGGGCGGCGGCCACGATGAGCGCGAGCAGACGCTCAACCAGCTGCTTGTCGAGATGGACGGCTTCAACAACGACACCAACCTCATCATCATCGCCGCCACCAACCGCCCCGACGTGCTCGATCCGGCCCTGCTGCGTCCGGGCCGATTCGACCGCCAGGTGGGCGTCGCCGCCCCCGATCTGGAAGGCCGCGAGGCGATTCTGAAGGTGCACGCCAAGGGCAAGCCCTTCGTGCCGGACGTCGATCTGCATATGATCGCCGTGCGCACGCCGGGCTTCACCGGCGCCGATCTGGCCAATGTGCTCAACGAGGCCGCGCTGCTGTGCGCCCGCGCCGGCGCCCAGCTCATCGACAACCGCGCCATCGACGAGGCCATCGACCGCGTGCAGGCCGGACCGAAGAAGCAGTCGAAGGGCATGGCCCTCGAAGAGCTGCGCAACACCGCCTACCATGAGGGCGGCCACGCGCTTGTCGCGGCGGCCCTCAACGACACCGATCCGGTGACCAAGGTGACGATTCTGCCGCGAGGCCGCGCGCTCGGCTATACGGCCGTGATGCCCACCTCCGACCGCTACTCGCAGTCGCGCAACCAGCTGCTCGACCAGATGGCCTACGCGATGGGCGGCCGCACCGCCGAGGAGATCGTCTTCCACGATCCGACCACCGGCGCTTCGAACGACATCGAGAAGGCGACGAAGATCGCCCGCACCATGGTCGTCGAATACGGCTTCTCCGCGAAGCTCGGCGCGATCAAGTGGGCGGATGACGACGACCAGACCACGGTGATGGACGGACTCGCCCCGCGCAAGTACTCCGACCGCACCGCCGAGGTCATCGACGACGAAGTGTTGAAGCTCGTGGAGACCGCGCACACCGAGGCGTGGAACATCATCAACGAGAACCGCGACGTGCTCGACGAACTCGTGCGCCAGCTGCTCGTCAAGGAGACCCTGAACGAGAAGGAATTGGCCTCGATCTTCGCGAACATCAAGAAGGCCCCGAAGCGCGAGGTGTGGCTCTCCGACGAGCGCCGACCCGATTCGTACAAGCCGCCGGTCGAGATCCCCGAGTCGCTGAAGCGCTCGGTGGGTATGAAGCCGGGCGAGTGATCGCAAGCGACAACCAAGGGGGCGTGCCGGGCGGCAGGCCCCCTGCCATATGGGGGAGAAGACCGTGACAAACACCGAACATCAGGAGCTCGACGCCGAGGTGACGCTGCGGCTGACCCCGAGTCAGGCGCGACGGCTCGCCCCGGGCGCGCATGTGGACGTTATCGTGCGTGACGCCGGCGGCGAATTCGTGGCCTTCGCGCACGACGTCGATGTGCGGATCGACGGCATCGACGGCGGCGACATCATCGACGGCGGCGGCAGCGGCGCGAATCGTGTCGGATTCGGGCCGGATTCGGCCGCCCCGACCACCGCCGTCGAGACCGATGGGGACGAACGGACGGACGTTGGCGCGGCCATCGCCTCCCGCAGGGCCGTCATTTCACTGGACAGCGTGTCTCAACGGGCCGAGTCGATATTCCGTGCGGCGATCGTCGCCATCGATGGTATCCCCGGCAACCAGGTGGAAGGCATCTCTCCGCTCTACCATGTCAGCGGCGTCACCGGACCGGACGCGATGGCCGCCGTCATCCAGATCACCACCCGGATGAGCGCGCGCGAACTCATCGGTGTGCTCGGCGCGGTGGAGGCTTCCCACGAGGGAGCGGTGGATTTGGATCTGGTGGATATGGAAGGCGTGCGATCCGACGAGCCGGACTGCCGCGTGCCGTGGCCCTCGGCCCGTGAGCATGCGGGCGTGCTGGCCCCTTGGCTTGATATGGATCCCGACGCCGAATTGGGAGGCGATCCGGTTTCGTTCCTGCTGGCGATGGCTCCCGACGCGGGATTCGTGGGAATGCTGAGCGACAATTGGATCCTCGGAGCGCAGGGACTGATCGACTGAACGCCCGACGGGCGGGATCCCGTCCGGTTCGTCCCATCTTCGCGGGCGGGACGGACGTTGGAATATAAGGAGAACATATGAACGCACGGCGCACCTCATGGTGGTATTACCTCATCGCCATCGCGCTCGGCCTATTGGGCGGCGCCGGCATCGCCGTCTACGACGAGCATTCCGGAGCATCGATGCTCGGCGCGCCTTGGTTCGTCTCCGGACTGCTGGCCGTGCTTGGGGTCGTCGTGCTCGTGCTGGCCCTGCAGGTGCATAAATACGCCACCACCGACCCCCGCAAGCGGCCGAACACGTTCGTGAATCCCACTTTGGCCGTGTACACGCTGGTGCTGGCCAAAGCCTTGGGACTCGCCGGCGCGGCGCTCGCCGGATGGTACGGCGGCCAGGCGCTGCTGTCCATCGCGCATATGGAGGCGGATTATTACTCGCAGGTCGTGCTCGAATGCGCGATCGCCGTGGTGGTCTGCCTGGCCGATATGGTGATCGGCATCGTGGGGGAGTGGCTGTGCCAGTTGCCTCCCACCGAAGGCGCGGAGCATCCCAAAATGAAGAAGGCGGCCAGAAGCCGCCAAATGGCGGGCGCGGTCTCCAAATCCGCCGAATAGAACCTCGATGCTCCTATAGTTTGTCAAGCTGTTGTTGGGGTGGTGTGTCGGTGGTGCTGTGGATCCATTGGGTGGCTCGTCGTTCGAGTTCGGGCAGGTCGCGGGCGCCTCGTTCGATCTCGCTGATCCTGCTGGAGGGCACGCCGAGGGCCTGTCCGACCTGTCGCTGGGTCAGCGCGTGGGAGAGCCTCAGTTCGCGCAGCATGGCGCCGCGCCGGGCGGGTGGCTCGCGTCCGGGGTCGCCGTCGCGGACGGCGATGAGGACGCGGTGGATCTCGCGGGCGATGTAGCGTTTGAGGCAGCGGATGGTCTCCATCTTGCTTTTGCCCTCGCGGGTCCTTTTGGCCATGTAGTCGCGGGTGGGCTGGTGGTGGCGCAGGCGCACGACGGCGATCTGGTGCAGGGCCTTGTTGCCCTGCCGGTTGCCTCCCCGGTTGAGCCGGTGGCGGCTGGTCCTGCCGCTGGAGGCGGGCAGGGGGCACGCGCCGCACAGTTTGGCGAACGCGGCCTCGCTTCTGACTCGTTCGGGGTTGTCGCCGGCGACGACGGCCAGGGTGGCCGCGGTGACGACGCCGACCCCGTTCAGGTCGAGCAGCGCGCGGGCGTGTTCCTCGAGGATCTCGCGCATCGCCCTCTCGAGCCCGTCCGCCTGTTCGCGGAGGGCCTTCCACGCCGTCGCGGACGCCTTCATCGCGGTGAGCGCGGCGCGCTCGACCGGCCCGCCGGCGGGCCGGCAGGCGGCAAGGCGGGTCATGCGCCTCCCGGTCCTCAGGCTCCGGTAGCGGTCCCGGACGGTCTCGGGCGCGGTGACGAGCATGCCGTTGACGCTGTTGGACAGCGTGGTCATGGCCGACACCAGCCGGTCGCGCTGCGTGTTGAGGTGGCGCAGGGCCTCGACCCAGCCGTCCGAGCTCTTCGGCCCGGTCCCGTCTCCGGCCATGACGCTCCTGGCCGCCTCGGCGGCGTCGACGGGGTCGGACTTGCCGTCCCTGCGGCGCACCGCGCGTTTGGGGCGCAGCACCTCGCGCGTCTCGTAGCCCGCGGCGGCGAGCCTGCGGGCCAGGGCCGCGCCGTACGAGTTGGTCCCCTCCACGCCCACCACGACCCGGGACGGGTCGGGCAGCATGCCCGCCAGCGCCTCGTAGCCGGCGGCGTCGGTCGGGAACGTCCGCGTGGCCAGCGGCCGTCCGCGCCAGTCGAGCAGGGCGAGCGTGTGGGTGTCGGTGTGGGTGTCCACCCCGGCGTAGATCGTCTCCATGGGCGGCGTCATCGTTGTCCTCCTTCGCTGGCCGTCGATGGTCGTTCCGGGGGCTTCCGGCGCAGACGGGACGTTGACGGGACACGCTACCATGGACGATGCGGGGTCCGATGGGAGCGTCCACGCTCCTATGAGGTCATGCGTCCATGGCCCTCGGTCCGGCGGTCCCGGGCGGGACAGATCGAGGGCGGGACAGCCGCTTCCCGAAAGGAACGGCGTCAGTCATCCTGGGGGTCACCGCCCGGACCGCCACCTTCAATTATCACCGGACAAACCGGCAATAACCATCATCAACGTCATCCTGAGCGGAGCGCAGCGGAGTCGAAGGATCTCACGCCGATTAGAGATCCTTCGACTCCGTCCTTCGGACTCCGCTCAGGATGACGGAATGATGGCTGGACTCCGCTTAGGATGGCATGAGGGCGGCTGGCTCCGCTCAGCACGACGAGTGGGTGTCACTTGTGCGGCACGCGGATCATGGCCTCCTGGGTCATGACCGCCACCAGTTCGCCGTCCTGCGCGTAGACCTTCGCCGTGCCCAGTCCGCGGCCGTGCGCGGCGGTCGGCGTGTCCTGCACGTATAGATGCCACTGGTTGATGTCGATGTCGCGGTACCACCACATCGAATGGTCGATCGAGGCGTAGGAGATGCCCGGCGTGGAGATGCTCAGTCCGGCGCGGCGCAGCACCGGCTCCATCATCACCTGATCGCATTCCATCGCGAGGATCGCGCGGTGCATCACCTGTGGCGCGTCCACCGTGCCATCCACCTTCATCCACACCATCTGCTTGCCGGAATCGCGTTTCGCGGACTCATTGTCGGCGCCCAGCATGATCGTGGGCGTCACATGGCGGATGTCGAACGGCGACTTCTGCGCGTAGTAGTTCGCGAACGGGGAATGTTCGGCGTACGGGGCCATGAGCTCCTTGGCGCTGGTCAGGGTTTCCGGCGCCGGCACGTCGGCGGGCATGGGGTCGGCGAATTCGACGCCGGACTGCCCGCTCTCCTGGAAGCTGGCGATCGCGGTGAGGATCGGCCCCTCGGCCTGCGTCACATTCACCCGTCTCGCGGAGAACGAGCGGCCGTCGCGCAGCGTTTCGACGTCGAACAGCAAGTCCTGACGGATGTCGCCGGCCGCGATGAAATAGCCGTGGATCGAATGCGGCAGGCGGCTCGGGGAGACGGTTTTCGCCGCGGCCATCATCGCCTGCGCGATCACCTGGCCGCCGTAGACGCGGCCGGTGGGGAAGTAGAGGCTTTCGCCGTTGATGTACGTGTGGTTGCGGTAATCGGAGGGCCTTCCCAACCGCAGCACGTTCACCAGATGGTCCAGAGGTGTGGTCGTGGCGGTATCGGTCATAATCTCCTCGATTCTTGGAGCGCGCTGGGAGCGCCGGTGGTGTGTTCAATCCTGCTGAGCAGTTTAGCGTCCGTAAGTAACCGTATTCGTCAGGGAATGTAACGAATCATCATAATCCGCCTCCCACGGCCGCTCCACCCCACCAGGCGTGCTGCCCCGCCCGCGCCTGTTTCCCGGCTTCGCCGTGCTTCCGTCACACGTACGCGTCGCGCCGGGAGCGCCGGTCCGTCGGATCCTGCGGCGCGTGAGGGATTTGCGGTCTTTTGCGGTTGGGACACGCTATGTGGTCGAATCCTGCGGTGTGTGCGGGTGGGACCGTTCATCGTGCCCAAAGACACCACCGCAGTCACGAATCCTACGGTGTGCGGGTGGGTCTGTGACGGGTGATGGATATGCAAAGGCCGTCGGAACGATGGTTCCGGCGGCCTGTTTTGCGGTTGAGTTTTTTTCGGCTCTCGGCTTATGGCTTATGGTCGAAAGCCGGTCGACCCAATATCAGACGCGGGTCAGCTTGCGGTGCAGGCGGTGCGGGCGGGACGCCTCCTCACCCAGACGCTCCACCTTGTTCTCCTGGTAGGACTGGAAGTTGCCCTCGAACCAGTACCAACGGGCCGGATTCTCGTCATCGCCCTCCCACGCGAGGATATGCGTGGCGACGCGGTCGAGGAACCAACGGTCGTGGGAGACGACCACGGCGCAGCCGGGGAACTGAATCAGCGCGTTCTCCAGGCTTTCCAGCGTCTCGACGTCCAGATCGTTGGTGGGCTCGTCGAGCAGCAGCAGGTTGCCGCCCTGCTTGAGGGTCAGGGCCAGATTCAGGCGGTTGCGCTCGCCGCCGGAGAGCACGCCTGTGAGCTTCTGCTGGTCGGAGCCCTTGAAACCGAAGCTCGCCACATAGGCGCGGGTCGGCACCTCGACGCCGGCGACCTCGATGAAGTCAAGACCGTCGGAGACGGCCTCCCACAGGTTCTTGTTCGGGTCGAGTCCGGCGCGGTTCTGGTCCACGTAGCTGATCTTCACGGTTTCGCCGACCTTCAGTTCGCCGCCGGAGAGCGGCTCCAGGCCGACGATCGTCTTGAACAGCGTGGACTTGCCCACGCCGTTGGGGCCGATCACGCCGACGATGCCGTTGCGCGGCAGCGTGAAGCTCAGATCGTCGATGAGCACGCGGTCTCCGAAGGCCTTGTGGATGTGGTTGGCTTCGAGCACCATGGAGCCCAGACGGGGGCCGGCCGGAATCTGAATCTCGGAGAAGTCGAGCTTCTTGTTGTTGCGCGCCTCCTGCTCCATCTGGTCGTAACGCTCCAGACGGGCCTTGTTCTTGGCCTGGCGGGCCTTGGGGGAGGAGCGCACCCAGTCGAGCTCGTCCTTCAGACGCTTGGCGAGCTTGGCGTCCTTGGCGCCCTGGATCTCCATACGCTTCGCCTTGGTTTCCAAATAGGTGGTGTAGTTGCCCTTGTAGGGGTAGAGGTGGCCGCGGTCGACCTCGCAGATCCACTCGGCCACATTGTCCATGAAGTAGCGGTCGTGGGTGACGGCGATGACGGCGCCCTTGTACTGGTGCAGGAACTGCTCCAGCCACAGGATCGACTCGGCGTCGAGGTGGTTGGTGGGCTCGTCGAGCAGCAGCAGGTCGGGGGCCTCGAGCAGCAGCTTGCACAGGGCCACGCGGCGGCGCTCGCCACCGGAGCACACGTTCACCGGGGTGTCCGGGTCGGGGCACTGCAGCGCGTCCATCGCCTGCTCGAGCTGGGAGTCGAGATCCCAGCCGTCCGCGGCGTCGATGTCGTTCTGCAGCTTGCCCATCTCATCCATCAGCGCGTCGAAGTCGGCGTCGGGATTCGCCATCTCCTCGCCGATCTCGTTGAAACGCGCCACCTTCTGGGCGATTTCGCCGAAGGCCATCTTGATGTTCTCGCCCACGGTTTTGGTGTCGTCCAGCGGCGGCTCCTGCTGCAGGATGCCGACCGTGAAGCCGGGGGTGAGGGAGGCCTCGCCGTTGCTCACGGTTTCGATGCCGGCCATGATCTTGAGCAGCGTGGACTTGCCCATGCCGTTGGGGCCCACCACGCCGATCTTCGCGCCCGGCAGGAAGCTCAGGGTCACGTCGTCGAGGATCACGCGGTCGCCGAAGGCCTTGCGCGCCTTGATCATCTGATATACGAATTCAGCCAACGTTGTTCCGTTCTCTTGGAATGGGTTTCGGTCATAAAACATCACCCATTATTCCTTGAGGGGTCTACGTGCCCGGATAGCCGAACGCCGGCACGCCCATGATGGGCCGACACACCGATGTCGAGCGGTGCTGAAAGAGTGAAGTGTCTGTTACGAAGCCGCAGGTGAAAAGAAGATACAAGTTAATCGGCTTCGAAGTCTGAAAGGCTATTGTGCCGAATTACCAATCCCATTCCAAGTCGTTTTCGCATGCCGGTTCACGTTCCGGCTCACGGTACGGATCGCGCTCCGGTGGATCCGGTTCTCGTTCGTATTCCAAGGATTTCTCCCGCGACCGTTCGCGTTCGCCGAAGGCGCGCGAGGATTTCTCCGCCGACTTCTCCAATAACGCCGCGACCGTTTCCGGCGATCTGAACGCCGCCGACGCCCCCGCGAAGACCTTCGCCGAGCTGGGCGTTCCCCAGCCGCTGGTGCGCGTGCTCGCCGCCGACGGCAAAACCACCGCGTTCCCCATCCAGGCCGACACTCTGGCCGATTCGCTGGCAGGCCGCGATCTGCTCGGCCGCGGCCGCACCGGCTCCGGCAAGACGCTCGCCTTCGCGATTCCGCTGGTCGCCCGTCTGAACGACGAGACCAGCGTGACCGAACTGGCCATGCAGGAATTCGAACAGCTGCGCAACATCAAAGACAACGACGCGCGCCGCAAGGCGATGCTGCCCCACCCCCGCGGCCTGGTGCTGGCACCGACCCGCGAACTGGTCAACCAGATCGACGAGGTGATCCGCCCGCTCGCCGACGCCTACGGCATGAGCACCGCCACCATCTACGGCGGCGTCAAATACAGCCGGCAGATCGCCGAACTGCGCGACGGCGCCGACATCATCGTCGCCTGCCCCGGCCGACTCGAGGATCTGCTGCGCCAGAACGCGCTCTCGCTCGAATCCGTGGAGATCACCGTGCTCGACGAGGCCGATGAGATGGCCGACATGGGCTTCCTGCCCGCGGTCACCCGCCTGCTCGAACAGGTGGACGCCGACGGACAGCGCATGCTGTTCTCCGCCACGCTCGACCACGGCGTCGACAAGGTGGTCAAGCGCTTCCTCACCGACGCGCGCGTGCATGCGGTCGACGACGCCGACGCGCAGGTCGACACCATGACCCATCACGTGTTCGCAGTATCCCAAGGCAACAAGCATGAGGTGATCCGCGAGCTCGCCTCCGGCAAGGGCAAGCGCATCCTGTTCACCCGCACCAAATTCCAAGCCAAGAACATGGCCAAGAAGCTCGTCGACCAGGGCATTCCCGCGGTCGACCTGCAGGGCAACCTCAACCAGAACCAGCGCGACCGCAATCTGGCCGCGTTCTCCAGCGGCGAGGTGCGCGTGCTGGTCGCCACTGACGTGGCCGCGCGCGGCATCGACGTGAGCGATGTGGAGATGGTGGTGCAGACCGAGCCGCCGGAGGATCCCAAGTCCTTCCTGCATCGTTCCGGCCGCACCGCGCGCGCCGGCGAGAAGGGCGACGTGGTCACGCTGGTTCTGCCGAACCAGGAACGCGGCACCCGTTCGATGATGCGCCGCGCCGGCATCCAGGTGCAATGCGAGACGATCACTCCGAACTCGCCGGTTCTCGAGGAGCTCGTCGGCGAGCATGCGCCGCTGGTGCATGGCTGGACGCTGAGCGTTCCGGTGGTCAATCCCTCCGCGGGGCGCTCGCGTCGACGCAAGGGATCCGGTTCGTACGGCAAGAACGCCGGCGGACAGTACCGCAAAACGTCCGGTTCCGAACGCAAGCGTTCCGCCGAGGGGCTGAGGCCGCGCGATGAGAAAGCCTCGGGCGGCAAGGTCGGCAAATACGACAACCGCAAGTCCACCGCAAGCACCGAGCAGCGCCGTGAAGGCAAGCGCTCGCAGCAGTGGAACGATTGGAACACCGACTCGCGTGGTTCGCGCGGCGAAAACGGGCGGGGCGGTCGTCGTTCCGCCGCCGGATTCCGCTCGTCGCGCTCTGGAAAGCGCGCCGCGGCACCCTTCCGCAGCGGTCGCTGATCGCATGCGCCCGCGTGTGAGCCGATTCCGGAATCCAGTACGCTGATCTTGGCTTGCGTGCGCGTCCGTGCGTGAGCCGATATCGCATTTCATGGCCGATGGCTTCCCGCCGTCGGCCTTTTGCTATAAGACGGGGCGGGGCCGGAGCGATGCCGCCCCCTGAGATTGCGTCGGTCTATTGCGGCAGGGGCGTCTTTCATACGGGGATTCCGGCAACGTGCTCACCATCAGACGTCGCGCCGGTCCATTGCGGCAGGGGCGTCTTTCATGGTGTGCATAACGGTGGAAAACGAAAAGTTATCCACCGCCGTCCCCAGCTTTTCGAGGGTGGTTGCGCCGGCTGGCGGAACCGCCTTATGGTGGCGGTCCGACGGACGGTAACGAAGCCGTCCGCACGTTCGGGAAGGGAACGACCATGACCATGTCCGTATGCGCCGATGCCATTGATTCCAGCCGTTCTGAGGATGCGCGGGCGGCGCTTCCCCCGACGATGACCCCACATGCCATAGCGGTGCTGTTCCAGCGCGCGGATCTTGCGTTGTATGGCGACGCTTGGCGTGATTTCCTGCTGTGGGCGAATATCGGTCCGGTCATCGGTTCGGACCATGGTGCCGATGGTGATGCCGCGTCGCGTATGCGGCGCGCGTTCGAGGAATGGTTCGCCTTCGATTGCGAGATCGACGAGCGGGGCAAGACGCCGTTCGACCTCGCCGCCCGCTACCGGTTCAACGTGACCCGCGACATCGATAGGAGCGAATACGCGAATCTGCGCCGCGTTTCGGCCTCGAACCGCGCGTCGTGGTTTCGGATATTGAGTGCCGAAGCCGTCCGTGGTGTGTTGATGTTGGAGGACCTCGCCTCGGATCAGCTTTATGAGGTGAGGGATCGTCGGCTGGCGGGCGAGCTTGATGGCGTGCGCGGCGGCTCGCTGGTCGCGCGGATCGCCATGTCCCATGGGGAGTGGCGTCTGGTGGGGGAGCCGTTGCATATGTCGCGTCGAGGGGAGGCTAACCGCGCGCATGTGCGGTTCTGCCAGTTGCTGAATGTGCGGCAGCCACGGTTCGCCGACTTGGTGCGCTTCTTCCACGGCCGGGACGCGGGCCGTCATGTGGGCTATGACGTGTTGCGCGACTACGAGCGCGCCCACGGCGTCGAAACCATCTGGGCCAAGCTTTCCCGCGGCCTGATGTGAGCGTGTGTCCTTACTGGCGTGCCGGTCCCGTTGCAGGTGTGCCGGTCTGTTACGGTGTGTGGTCCGTCACGGTGTGTGGTCCGTCACGGTGTGCGGTCCGTTACGGCATGCCGGTCCGTTACGGTGTGCGGTCCGCCACGGTGTGCCGGTCCGTTACGGTGTGCGATCCGTTACGGTATGTGGTCCGTTACGGCATGCCGGTCCGTTACGGTGTGCGGTCCGCCACGGTGTGCCGGTCAGTCACGGTATGTGGTCCATTACGGCATGAGGTCCGTCACGGCATGCGGTCCGATCATGAACGCGGTCCAATGCCGTGATGCCGTCGCGGTACCTCCTGACGTCGGACGTCGGAAAGTGCCGTGAAACATGTGATTCGACCGTGTTTCACGGTACATTCTGACGGGGGTAACGCGGTAGGGCTCGTGAAACATGTGATTCGGTCGTGTTTCACGGCACATTCCGACGGGGGTGGCGTGTCGGTCAGTACGTGTCATCGTGGACTTCGCGATGGCGTGAATCCCAATGATTGCAAGGCGACACGCGTGACACACGCGAGTAAATTAAATCATTTGACAAACTAAGTTAGCCCGTTTTATTATGTACTCGTAAGTTCCAGCAACCACTACTGCAAAGGAGCGCCCAAATGGGTCTGTGGGATATCGACAAGATTGAGTACGTCGGCCGCGAGCAGGGTCCGCAGGAAGGCCTCGCCTTCCACTATTACGACGCCGAGAAGGTCGTTGCCGGCAAGAAGATGAAGGATTGGATGCGCTTCGGCGTCGCTTGGTGGCACACCTTCGACCAGGAGCTGGTCGATCCGTTCGGCACCGGCACCTCGCATCGTCCGTGGTACGGCAAGTACTCCAACCCGATGGACGAGGCGCTCGCCAAGGTGGACTACGCCTTCGAGTTCTTCACCAAGCTCGGCGCCGAGTTCTTCTGCTTCCATGATCGCGACATCGCCCCCGAAGGCGACACTCTGCGCGAGACCAACGCCAACCTCGACAAGGTTGTGGACAAGATCGAGGAGAACATGAAGTCCACCGGCGTCAAGCTGCTGTGGAACACCTCCTCCCTGTTCACCAACCCGCGCTTCGTCTCCGGCGCCTCCACCTCGCCGTTCGCCGACATCTACGCCTACTCCGGCGGCCAGCTGAAGCACTCCCTCGAAATCGCCAAGCGTCTGGGTGCCGAGAACTACGTGTTCTGGGGCGGCCGCGAAGGCTACGAGAACCTGTGGAACACGCAGATGCAGCGCGAGCAGGCCCACATGGCCCAGTTCTTCCACATGTGCCATGAGTACGCCAAGGAGATCGGCCTGGACGCCCAGTTCCTGATCGAGCCGAAGGCCAAGGAACCCACGATGCACCAGTACGACTTCGATGCCGCCACCGCCATCGCCTTCCTGAAGACCTACGACATCGACTTCATGAAGCTCAACCTCGAGGGCAACCACGCCAACCTGGCCGGCCACACCTACCAGCACGAGATCCGCACCGCCCGTGAGGCCGGCGTGCTCGGCTCGCTGGATGCCAACCAGGGTGACAAGCTCATCGGCTGGGATATGGATGAGTTCCCGACCGACCTGTACGAGACCACCACCGTGATGTGGGAGGTGCTCGACGAGGGCTCCATCGGCCCCAAGGGCGGCCTGAACTTCGACGCCAAGCCGCGTCGTACCTCCTTCTACGCCGAGGATCTGTTCCGCTCGCACATCGCCGGCATGGACACCTTCGCCGCCGGTCTGCTGATCGCCGACAAGATGCACCAGGACAAGTTCATCCAGAACCTGCAGGCCGAGCGCTACAGCTCCTACGACTCCGGCATCGGCAAGGACATCGACGAGGGCAAGGTCACCCTGGCCGACCTCGAGGCTTACAGCCTCGACAAGCCGCAGTCCGAGCTCATCGCCGCGACCAAGTCCGACCACCTCGAGTCCGTCAAGGCCACGATCAACAACTACATGCTCGAAACCCTTGCTAATGCCTGAGTTTTGGGCGATGATCGCAGTGTGAAGCTGTGGTCGAGCTGATAACTGAACAGCCGGTCGGCGAACAATGGGTGGTTCGTCGACCGGCGCACATTCTTCCATCTCCTTCTTTCCTTCCAAACCGGAAAACCGTCCGTAGCCTTAGCTGCGGGCGGTTTTCCAGTATTGGGGCTTCGAAACTTTCAATCTGCGACCTCGCGCGATGTCGCGCGAAGGGACTCCATGCACCTTGCCAAGGCGGGATATATGAGCGACACCATGACCTTCTCCAATCCGATTCTGACCGGCATGTATCCCGATCCCAGCTGGATGTGGGACAAGGCGAGAGACGAGGTTCTTCTGGTCAACTCGTCGTTCGAACTCGCGCCCGGACTGCCGATCCACGCCTCGTCCGATCTGGCGCATTGGCATCTCGTCTCGCACGCGGTCGACGAGACGATGGCCGATCGTCTGCTGCTTGGCTTTATGGAGGATTCCGGCGGTGTATATGCCCCAACCCTGCGGCATATCGGCGGCAAATATGTGATTGCATGCACCGTCGCCCGCCTGAGTCGCGACGCCGCCGCCAAGGCCGGAGTACCGCAGGCGGTGCTGGATGAGGTTCAATCCGCGCAAGGCAACTTCATCATCACCTCGGACACGGTGGAAGGGCCGTGGGAAGGACCGTATTGGGTCACCGGCGCGGAAGGCATCGATCCGGACGTATTCGAGGACATCGACGGCACAGTATGGTGGACGCAGACGCGTCCCGCATTGCATCCCCGGTGGGAGGGGCAGACCGAGGTCTGGGCGCAGCGCATCGATCCTGAAACATGGCGGCTGGAGGAGAGCTCCGACTCGCATGGCAACTACGGCAAAATCGTGATCTGGCGAGGTTATGGAATCGAGGCTGTGTGGGCCGAAGGACCGCATCTGTATCGCATCGGCGATTATCTGTATCTGATGACGGCCGAAGGCGGCACCAGTTTCGACCATAGCGAGATGATGATGCGCGTGCACGCGCCTGAAGGATTCGCCTCCGCGCTGCACGCATTCCGTGACGATGCGAACGGGGGCGCGGCGGTGTGGGCCGATGCCGGGCGCGACGACGAGCGTTCCGCGGTCGGTGAATACCATCGACTATTCCATCCCGACAAGAAGAACCCCTTCCTCACTCATAGGCACTTGGGCCTGTCCGAGTCGGTGCAATGCGTCGGCCATGCCGATCTGTTGCATCATCCCGAGTTCGGCTGGTGGCTCACCTGCTTGGGTGTGCGTCAGACCGCGGGAGAGGACGAAAGGGAGCTGCTGAGCTACTTCGGCCGGGAGACTTTCGTGGCTCCGGTGGAGTGGCGGCATGATCCGGCGAACTGGAAACTCTCCGCCGGAGGCGATCCGTCAGCGGGCCGCGATGCCAGCGATCCGGGATGGCCGGTGCTTGCGAATGGAACCGGCCGTCTGCCGCAGACCATGGAGATTCCAGGGAGCTGTCCGTCTCCAACAGAGGGAGACCGTGCGGGGGAAGTCCACGTGGTCCCCTCGGCAATCAGTGAGACGCTGACCATCGGCAAGGCTCCCGGCAAACGGTTCGTGCGCGTGAACGACTATGACTACACCGCGATGCGTCGCGTCTCGCGCGATGCCGACTCGCCACTAATGCTGTTCCAGGATTCACGGAACCATGTTCTCATCCATATTGAGGATGGGATGCTGCATTGCGAGACGCTATCCGCCGGCGTAAGCACCGCGACCTCGTATAAGATGTCGAAAGATGCGGCGTGGATTGGTGTTCGGCTGTATGGCAACATGGTGTCGTGCCTCACCGCCTCGGAAGATTCCGGCTCGGAGTTCGGCTTCGCCTGCCCGTCGTTGCCGATGCGTGTGGGGCAGGGCCTGCCGCACAACGCCACCGTGCTCACCTCCTTCGATGCGAGATTCCTCAGCACCGAGTGGTCGGGCGGTTTCGTGGGCTGCATGGTCGGAGTATGAACAGGTCCGTCACGCAACAGCATGTCGAAGCGAACGTCGGCCGGCCATCCGTTCGGTTCACCGCCTCGCTGGTAATCGGCCCGGCCTGCTGGCTGATGCCTCATCAAGGGGCGATTGCGACGCTGCTTCCGCAACGCGTAGGCGACATCGCTCCGGCTGATAAAGTGCCGCTGATGATGGTGTTCTCATCCACGGCGATGATTGTGGCGTTGCTGTCGAATATCGTGCTGGGCGCATGTTCCGACCGCACGCGCTCGCGGTTCGGCAAACGGCGGCCATGGATCGTTTCCTGTTCGGTGCTGTCTTGTTTGGTGTTGCTCGCGTTCGCGCGAAGTTCCACCATCGCCGGCATGTTGGTGACGTGGTGTTTGTATGAGCTGGTGGTTAATGGGGTCGCGGCCGCGATGATCGCCCAGATGTCTGATCGTGTGCCTGAACGATGGCGCGGCACGGCATCGTCGGCGTATGGCATCGGACAGATGGCGGGATCTCAATTGGGTGTGTTGATGAGCGCGCAGTTCCTAGGCGATGTGCGGCTGGGGCTTGATTTTCTGGCTATGATCGCGCTGGTTGGCGGGTTGTGCGCCGCGTGGCTGGCGGGGGAGCCGGGGAATGCGGACGAACCCCGTGAATCGTTGGGGTTGCGTGGTGTGCTGCGCGTGTTGATGTTCCCCATGTCCAATGCGTCGGATTTCTACAAGGTGCTTGCCGGACGTTTCGCGATGGTCATCGCTTCGAATATGGCCAGCGGATACATGCTGTATGTGATGCAGGATTATTTGGGATTGGACCGTGCGGGGGCGGCCGCGTTGCTGTCGTTGAACTCGGCGCTGATGCTGGTGATCGGGCTGGTGTGCTGCGTGGCGGCGGGGCCTGTGGCGGACCGCTTGGGACATACCCGCTCGCTGGCCGTTGCGACTATGGTGGTGGTCGCGGTCGGCATCATCGTGCCGTTCCTGATTCCCACGCCTGTTGGTTTGGTGGCCTTCGCATGCATCGTCGGAGTGGGGCAGGGGGCGAATTCGGCGTTGGTGCAGACCATAAGTTTGCAGGCTTTGCCGGATCCTAGCGCCGCCGCCAAAGACTTGGGATTTTTGAACCTCGCCAACACCTTGGGCGGTGTTTGTGGGTCCTTGCTCGGTGCCGCAGTGATCGGCCGGTTCGGATACGCCTATGTGTTCGTGTTCGGCGCGTTGTGCGCTCTGGCGTCGGCAGTGTGTTTTCGCACCGTGCGGTGCGGCGCGTGATTGCGTGCTCAGTCGTTCGGTCTCTCAGTCGTTCAGCGCCCGCGTGCTGTTGCGGACGATCAGACTGGTGGGCAGAATCACGCTTGACGGCGTCTCGCCGCGCGTGGCCTGTATCAGCATGCGCGTGGCGGCACCCGCCATCTCTTGCAGCGGCTGGCGGACGGTGGTGAGCGACGGTCCCATGAACGCGGCGGTCTGCACGTCGTCGAACCCGACGACGGAAAGATCCTCGGGAATGCGCAACCCGAGCTGTCTGGCGGCTTCGTAGACGCCCATGGCCTGAAGGTCATTGCCTGCGAATACGGCGGTGGGACGGGTGTTGGGGTTCTCCAGCATCGCCATGGCCTGCGCGTATCCGCTCGGCGTGGTGAAATCCCCCTCGGTGACCAACGTCGGATCCGCGGGTATGCCCTTCTCCGCCAGTGCGGACGAGTAGCCGTCCAGACGGGCGCGCGAACACATCATATAGTCCGGGCCCGTGATGATGCCGATGCGGGTATGTCCTAAGGACAGCAGATGGCGTGTCGCGATCACGCCTCCGGTCCAATTGTCTGCCTGCACCGACAGACTGTCGGCGGAGGGGTCTCCGGAAGGGTCGAACACCACGAAGGGGATGTTGCGGGCCTTGAGTTTGGTGCGTTCCGTTTTGGATAGATTGGAGAACACGAGGATCGCGCCGAGCGGTTGGCGACGAAGTACGCCGTCGAGCCATGAGGGGTCGGGGTGTTGTTTGGTGCCGCCTTCGGTGACGGTGACGCTGAGGTCGTGCTGCTTGGCCTCGGCGATGACGCCGCGGAGGACATCCAGAGCCCAGACCGTTTCGAAGTCCTCGAACACCACTTCAATCAGCCGCTGTTGTTTGGGGGTAGTGGGACGCCGGGTGTAGCCGCTGTCGCGCAATGCGGCGTCGATGGCCTGCCGGGTGGTTTCGGAGACGTCCGCGCGTCCATTGAGGGCCTTGGATACCGTGGCCAGGGAATACCCGGTCTGTTCGGCGATGTCGCTGAGTCGTACTGATCGACGACGGGCGTCGCGAGGTGCGCTGGTTGACATGGATGTTCCTTCTCTAGCTGGATGGGGTATATCATACATCGAAAGTTTCGATTTTTGCAAACATGAGGTTTTCGTGTCGTGTTTGTCAGAAAAAGGTGTCCAAAAACGTTGAGAAATCAGCATTTCTACGTCATTGTTTTGAGATGAGTAATTAATTTGACGGTTGTACTAAATGGATATATTCTTAAGGATATCGAAAACAAAGTAGAAGTTTTCGAAAAAGTGAAATAAATTTCGGAGGTGGTTAAGCGAAAACCTAGTGGTTCCACGGTGGGAACTCTTCTGGGGATTCGTTGAAGGCAATGTTTCAGCATTCCCGTCTTCGAAAATTTTGCGTCACTGGGTAAATGGATTTCATGGCGAGACATAGTCGGCATGAAACAAGGTAAGGAGTAGACGATGAAGTTGAAGTCTCTGGCGGCCGCCGCTCTCATAGCAGCCACAGTGGTGAGCTTGGGTGCCTGCGGCAGCTCGAATGGCGCTAGCGATGATCAGGCCATCACGTTCTGGCATAATGCCACCTCCGGTGATGGCAAGCAGTATTGGGAGGATCTTGCCGCAGCCTTCGAAGAGGAGAATCCTGGCGTTACGGTCAATATCGAGGCGATCCAGAACGAGGATTACGAAGGCAAGCTGACCACCGCCATGCAGGATCTGTCCTCGGGCCCGGACGTGTATATGTCCCTTGGCGGCGCGAAAACCCAGGACATGGTCAACGCCGGCCAGGCGATGGACCTTACGGATAAGCTTTCGGACACCGTGACCACCCAGATGGCTTCGGCGTTGTCGTCCAGTACGTATGACGGCAAGGTCTACGATGTGCCGGTCACGGTCCAGCCCGGCGGCATCTGGTACTCGAAGGATCTGTTCGAGCAGGCGGGCATCACGGAGGTCCCCACCACATTCGAAGAGCTTAAGGAGGCCTGCCTGAAGCTGAAGGAGGCGGGCATCGCGGCCATCGCGCTCGGTGCCAAGGACGCCTGGCCGGCCGCGCACTGGTACTACTGGCTGTCTCTGCGCGAGTGCTCGTCCGACGCGTACGCCGCCGGTACCGAAAATCAGGATTTCTCCGATGCGTGCTGGGTGAAGGCCGGCGAGGATCTGCAGGAACTTGCCGATTTGGATGTGTTCAACGAAGGCTATCTGACCACCACCGCCCAGCAGGGCGCCAGCTCCTCCGCAGGTTTGCTGGCGAACCACCAGGCCGCCATGGAACTGATGGGCACGTGGGAGCCCGGTGTGGTCAAGGATCTGACCGAAGACGGTGAGGCGATGGAGGATTTGGGATTCTTCGCGTTCCCCTCGGTCGACGGCGGCGAAGGTGAGGACGGCGCGCTGATGGGTGCCGCCACCGGATTCTCCGTCAATCCCGAATCCGGCGACATCGCCGTCGACTTCGTGAACTTCATGGCCGAGAAGGAATGGCAGGAGAAGTACGCGACCGCCTTCTCCACCATCCCCGCCTCCGAAGAGGCCCGCGAGGCCGTCACCGATGAGAACCTGCTGCAGATCATTGAATATCTCAACGATTCCTCCGAGATGCAGCTGTGGATGGACGCCGCGCTCGGCAGCAACATCGGCAACGCTCTGAACACGGGAGTCGTCAACCTGCTGTCCGGACAAGGCTCCGCCGAAGACATCGTGACCGCGATGGAAGACGCCGCCGCGAAGGGCTGATCGCTCTGAATGAGACTCATGTGATGGGATGGCGGGAACCATCCCATCACATGGCAATCCAACCTTGTACATAATGATGTCTGATGGAGCAACAATGACCAATACAGCTGCAGCGAAAAAACGGTGGGGGCTGTCGCGCAACACTTCACGACCCAACGATGGCAAACTCCGTCGCTATGCGGAAATCACCGTTCTTTCGGCGCCGGCGATTCTGCTGTTCGTCTGTTTCGTGATCCTGCCTCTTCTCTTTGGCGCCTATTACGGCTTCTACAAGTGGAAGGGATTCGGGCAGCCTTCGGAAACCGGTGAATTCGTAGGGCTGCAGAACTACATCACCGCTCTGACCGACGCCAGCTTCCAGAAGGCGGTGCTTCATACCTTCGAAGTCGTCATCGGTTCGCTGGTGATCCAAGCGCCGCTCGCCATCCTGTTCGCGCTTCTGCTGAATCAGAAATTCAAAGGACGCGGCCTGATCCGCACGCTGATCTTCGTTCCCTACGTGGTGTCCGAGGTCATCGTCGGAACCGGTTGGAGTCTGTTGCTGCAGAAAACCGGTGCCGTGAATGAGCTGTTGGGCTATCTGGGCATCGAGGGGCCGGACTGGCTGGCCGACCCCAATCTGGCGATGATCACGCTGCTGTTGCTCATCAGTTGGAAGTACATCGGTTTCGCGGTCATTCTGATGCTGGCCGGCATGCAGTCGATTCCGGAGGAATTGTATGAGGCCGCGAAAGTCGACGGCGCGAGCTTCTGGCAGATGCAATGGCGTATCACCCTGCCGCTGCTGGCTCCGACGCTGCGCATCTGGGTGTTCCTGTCCATGATCGGTTCGCTGCAGCTGTTCGATCTCGTGTACATCATTTGGGGCAGCTTCATCTCGGAGACCGCAGGTGTGTCCACCATGGCCACCTACATGGTGCGTCAGGGGCGCGACTCCGGCAACTACGGATACGGCTCCGCCGTCGCGATCATCATCTTCCTGATCTCCCTGGTGATCGCATTGCTGTATCAGCGGTTTGTGCTTAACCGTGATCTCGACGGCGCCCTTGAGCAGAAGCAGCAGAAGAAACGTGCCGCGAAGCGCGCGAAGGAAGAAGCTCGCCGCCAGGCCGTCACGATGAATGAGGTGAAATAACATGTCCATCAGTGTGACCGCGCGACGCAAGGCTCGCGGAGGTAAGTATTCGGCCGCCAATGGGTACCGTGTGTCCGCGAAGACGCCCTGGGGCAATCCCATTGTGTATTTCTTCGCCTTGATACTGGTGGCCATCTGCGTGACGCCGGTGCTGTACATCGTTCTCGGCGGTTTCCGTACGAATTCGCAGATCACCGTCAATCCGTCGGGTCTGCCCGACCCGTGGGTGTGGGACAACTATCTGGCCGTGGTGGCCAGCGATGTGTTCTGGACCGAACTTGGCAACTCGCTGATCGTGGCGATCTGCACGATGGTGGGCGTGGTCGTGCTGGGCATCATGGTGAGCTTTGTGATCGCCCGCTACCGTTTCAAGTACGCGCCGCTGATGTATGCGCTGTTCTCCGCCGGTCTGATGTTTCCGATGACCGTGGGCATCACGCCGCTGTATCTGATGATTCGCAATCTGGGATTGTCGAACTCTCTTGCCGGCATCATTCTTCCTCAGATCGCCTTCGGCCTGCCGCAGACCATCATCATCTTGGTGCCGTTCCTGCAGTCCATTCCGATGGAATTGGAGGAAGCCGCATTGCTGGACGGATGCTCACGACTGGGATTCTTCTGGCGCATGGTCATACCGTTGTCGATGCCCGGCGTCGCCACCGTCGGCATTCTGCAGTTCGTGGGCAGCTGGAACGCCTATATGCTGCCGCTGTTCGTGCTCAGCAGCTCCGATAACTACACCTTGCCGCTTGGCGTGTCGATGTTCAGTTCCGAGCATTCCGTTGACACCGCCCGTGTGCTCGCATTCACCTCGTTGGCGATGCTGCCCGCCCTGATCTGCTTCACGATCTTCCAGAAGAAGATCGTCGGCGGCCTGACCGGCGCGGTCAAGGGCTGACGCGCGTTCCCGCGTCTCGCTGTGATCCGGGGAGATTCCCTCTTCCGTCTCCCCGGATTCCTTTTCGTTGTGCAAGGAGTAAGTAGACATGAAGATCTCGAATCCGGTGATTCCCGGCTTCCACGCCGATCCTTCGATGATCCGCGTCGGCGACACCTACTACATCGCCAATTCCACATTCGACTGGTTCCCGGCAGTGCGTCTGCACGAATCCAAGGACATGGTGCACTGGAACACGTTGCCTGGCGCGCTGGACCGCGCCAGCCAGATCGACATGAAAGGCAACTGCTCGTCCGGAGGCGTTTGGGCGCCTGATCTCAGCTACGCCGACGGCAGGTTCTGGCTGGTGTACGCCGACGTCAAAATGGTGGACGGGGCGTTCAAGGACTGCACCAACTATCTGGTCACCTCCGAAGACATCCGCGGACCTTGGAGCGAACCGATCCGGCTCAACGGCGTGGGATTCGACGCCAGTCTGTTCCATGACGACGACGGGCGCAAGTATCTGGTGCAGCAGACCTGGGACTTCCGTGAATACCGTCATCCCTTCGACGGCATCACATTGACCGAATTCGACGTCGACACGATGCGTCTCAAGCCCGAAACCGCACGCACCATCTGGGCGGGCACCGAGGCCAAACTGGTCGAAGGACCGCATCTGTACAAAATCAACGGCTACTACTATCTCTTCGCGGCCGAAGGCGGCACCGTATACGCGCATCAGGAGTCGGTCGCCCGCTCCCGTTCGTTGGACGCGCTCTCCTTCGAGGGTATGCCCGGCGATCCCTTCCTCACCAACTTCGACACCCCGCGATCCTACCTGCAGAAGCAGGGCCACGGTTCGTTGGTCGAAACCCCGTCGGGGGAGTGGTATTACGCCTCGCTGTGCGCCCGCCCGTGGCATCACGAAACCGAAGCCGCCAACGATCCGCGCGGCTGGTGCACGCTGGGACGCGAAACCTCGATCCAGAAGGTCGAATGGGATGAGGACGGTTGGCCCCATATCGTCGGCGGTCACGGAGGCGAACGGTATGTCGACGCGCCCAAGGACGCGGTCGAAACCGTCGCTCCTGCCGATCACTCACAGCACGACGAGTTCGAATCCGACACCCTGGGGCATGACTGGAACACCCTGCGCGTGCCGTTCACCGAAGCTATGGGGCGGGTCGGCGGCGGCGAACTGACGTTGCGAGGCCAAGGGTCGCTGCGCAACCTGCATGAGCTGTCGTTGGTGGCGCGCCGCTGGCAGGCCTTCGACTTCGACGCCGAAACCAAAGTCGAGTTCCGTCCGACCACCTATATGGCCATGGCCGGTCTGACCAACTATTATTCCGACGTGACCTGGTCGTGGGTGTATGTGACCTGGGATGAGAAGCGCGAAACCCGCGTGATCGAAGTGGCGCAGAACGACTTCGGCGTCTACACCTCATTCCTGAAGGACGACGCCATCGTGGTGCCGGATGACGTGGATGCGGTGTGGCTGCGCACCAAGGTGCGCACGCGTTTCTACACGTACGAATACTCCTTCGACGGCGAGCTCTGGAACGAGATTCCTGTCAGGCTCGATGCGAAGCTGTTGTCGGACGACTATGTGAACCAACGCTACGGCGGATTCTTCACCGGAGCCTTCGTCGGACTGGCCTGCGTGGATGTGGCCGGTTACGGCGCCGAGGCGACGTTCGACCACTTCGACTACAAAGAACTGCCGAACCACGGCTAGGACATGACGGCGGGCGTTCCTCGATGCCGAAGCACCGGGGAGGCGGGGCGATGGCGAATCCGATCGCCCCGTGCACGACTCCCGTCATATCACAGCCCTACAAGGAAGTGGGTGGAATGGAACTCGTTCTTGCGAAACTGTTTGGCGACGGATGCGTGCTGCAATCCGATATGCCTGTGACGATTTGGGGTTGGGGCGTTCCCGGAAGCGAAGTGGTCGTCGAGGTGCAGCATCGGCGTTCGTCGGCGCTTGTCGACGCAACCGGTGCGTGGCAGGTCGTTGTGGAACCGTTGATGGCCGGAGGGCCGTTCGAGCTTTCGGCGTCGGATGGCGAGGGCGGCTCTCTGCGACGGACCTGCTATGTGGGCGAGGTGTTCCTGTGCGGTGGCCAATCCAATATGGAACTGCCGATGTCATGGGTAAGCCGGGAGTATCCGGAGGAGTTCTCCAAGCCGGATGATCCTCTGCTGCGACAGTACAAAGTGTCTCCGCGCTATGATTTCCAAGGGCCCGTGGTCGATCATGAGGAAGGTTCATGGTCGGGCGTCGATGCCGATCATCTCGGTGGATTCTCCGCGGTCGCGTATTTCTTCGGCCGCGCGCTGCGCCGCCATCTCGGCGTTCCGGTGGGGCTGATGAATGTGTCGCTTGGCGGTTCGCCCATCGAAAGTTGGATGGACCGTGAAACGCTTTCGTCGTTTCCCTCCGCGCTCGAGGTGCTGAACCCCTATCTGGGCGATGGGGTCGCCGAGGCGAAAAGCGCGTCCAGTCTCGCCCGGATTCGGCGATGGCATGATGCGCTCGAACTTCGGGCGAAGCCGGAAGACGAATTGTCATGGCATGATATCGAACTGCCGAATGCTTTCGATTGCGTGGGGCTGTCTGATTGGAACGGCGTGCTTGAATTACGTAAGACGATTCACCTGCGCCGGGATCAGGCGGGTATGCCGGCGATGCTGCGCTTGGGAACGATGGCCGACGCCGATGAGACTTGGATGAATGGGCGTCGCCTCGGTGGGCATGACAACCGGTATGAATTGCGCGATTACCGGATCGATGAGAACGTGCTGCGGGAAGGGACGAATGAGATTCGCGTCAGGCTGACCTGCGAGCATGGTTCAGGTCGTGTGACGCCGGGAAAACGTTTGGAATTGCGCGTGGACGGCGAATGCGTGGATCTGTCAGGCGCATGGCGGTACGCCGTGGCGACGCAGGCGGACACGGAATGTCCATATGAGGATTTCGTCCGTTGGAAGCCGACCGGCCTGTATAACGCGATGCTGTCAGTCTGCACGCGATACGCGCTCCGGGCGGTGTTGTGGTATCAGGGCGAGTCGAACACCGGCGACGGCGCGTCGGAGTATCGACGCATGCTGACCGCGATGATCGGCTTGTGGCGACGCCGCTGGAATCAGGATCGTCTGCCGTTTCTGATCGTCCAATTGCCCAATATCGATATCGACTGCGTCGAGGACGGCGGCTGGCCGGTGGTGCGCGAAGCCCAATGGCAGGTGTCGTGTGATGTGGACGATGTCGCCACGGTGGTGGCCTTGGATGTAGGCGAACGCAACGATCTGCATCCGGTGCGCAAACGGCCGATTGGAGAGCAGCTATGCGATGCCGCGCTGCAGTTGGTGTATGGAGAGGATGTCGGCTGCTCGCAGCCATGCCTGACCGACGTATGCGTGGAAGGCGACGATGTGGTGCTTTCATTCGCGAATCGGCATATTTCGCAGAAGAAGGCGGGCGGCGCATCGTTTGGTCCGATAACGCTGTCGACCGTCGATGGCAGGTCTCCGGGCGAATTCTCGTTCCATTGGGATGATGGCTTGGATGTGCCCACAGAGGCGCGGATCGACGGCTGTCATATCCGATTGCGCCGACCGAATCGTCGACCGGATGAGATTCGGTATGCTTGGCGCAACAATCCGGAACGCGGATTGCTCTGCAACGAGCGGGGGTCGTTGCTCACACCGTTACGCGTGGCGTTCCCCCGAGACTGACGGGTGCGCCATAGACGGGCGGGCGAACCCCGCCATCGTCCTATCATCCATCTCAGGTCGGGAAGTCAAAGGAGTCTGAACGATGACCGAATACCATGTCTCTTCCGCAGGTGAGGATACCGGCGACGGCAGCGTCGACCGTCCCTTCGCCACAATCGGCCGTGCGGCACGCATCGCCCGGCCCGGTGACATCGTCACCGTGCATGAAGGCGTGTATCGAGAGGAGGTCGACCCGCGCAACGGCGGCTTAAGCGAGAACGAACGCATCGTCTACCGCGCCGCGGAAGGTGAGGGCAAGCCCGTCATCAAGGGATCGGAACGTCTCCAAGGATGGGTGCGTCTCGACGGACATCCCACGGTGTGGCGGGCCGCGGTGCCGAACGCGCTGTTCGGTGATTTCAATCCGTTCAAGGAGGTCATCTTCGGCGATTGGCTGGAATCCCCCAAGCGTGGCGAGGAGCCGGACAAACATCTGGGCGACGTGTATCTCAACGGCCGTTCGTTCTACGAGGTTCCGACCGTGGAAGACACCTTCGATCCCCGGATGCGCACGGAGGTCGAGGATTACGCGCTGAAAACCGTCGGGCCCGTGCTCGATCCCGACCAGACGCGATACGTATGGCATGCCGAAGTCGACGAGGCGGCGGGGACCACCACCATCTGGGCGAATTTCCAAGATGCGGATCCCAACGAGGAGTTTGTCGAGATCAGCGTGCGCCGCACCTGCTTCTTCCCCTCACGCCATCATGTCAACTACATCACCGTGCGGGGCTTCGAGATGGCGCAGGCCACCGGCGATTGGGCGCCGCCCACCGCGCAGCAGTGGGGCATGGTCGGCCCGAACTGGGCGTACGGCTGGATCATCGAGGACAATGTGCTGCATGACGCCAAGTTCTCCGCGGTGTCATTGGGCAAGGAACTGTCGAGCGGTGACAACGAATGGGCGAGAACCGAGCGTAAAACAGGCTACCAGTATCAGCTCGAATCCGTATTCAAAGCGCTTCGCATCGGATGGCGCAAAGGCGTGGTTGGCTCGCATATCGTGCGGAACAACCATATCTACGATTGCGGGCAGAACGCCATCGTCGGCCATATGGGATGCGCGTTCAGCCGCATAGAACACAACCGCATCCGCCGCATCGCGCAAAAGCACGAATTCTTCGGATGGGAGGTGGCCGGCATCAAATTCCACGCCGCCATCGACACGGTGATCGACCACAACGACATCGCCGACTGCTCGTTGGGCCTGTGGATGGACTGGCAGACGCAGGGCACCAGAATCAGCCGCAACATCATGCACCGCAACGTGCGCGACATGATGATCGAAGTGAGCCACGGCCCCTATCTGGTGGACGACAATATCTTCGCCTCGCCGGTGACGTTCCAGAACTGGTCGCAGGGCGGCGCGTTCGTCAACAACCTCATCTGCGGCGCCATCGACTTGTATACGGTGCCTGACCGTTCCACGCCGTACCACTTCCCCCACAGCACCGAGGTGGCCGGTTGCGCGGTCGTCTCCGGCGGTGACGACAGGTACCGCGGCAACGTGTTCGCGCCGCAATGGGAGGAGGCGGTCGTGGGCGCCTTCGGACTCGCGTCCTACGCGGAGCATCCGAACGACATGCGCGGCTATTTGGATGCGTTGCACGCGATGTGGGCCGACCCGTCCCAGGGCGGGGGAGAGCGCAATCCGCTGCAGCCGCTGTACGCCGCGCACAACGTGTATTGCGGCCGCGTCGACGACAGCGGACACGAGCGGGCCGTCGTCCATACCGCCGCGATTCCGGTGCGGCTTGAAGAGGATGGCGGGACGTTGACGCTCGTATGCGACGTGCCCGACGGGCTGTCGGAGACGAGGGTCCCCGTGACCGGGTCCAAGGACCTGCCGGTGCCCCGCATTGTGGAGGAACGCTTCGAGAGCCCGGACGGCGCCGACATCGTCCTGGACATCGACCTGCTCGGACGCCCGTGCCAGACGATGCGCACGCCAGGTCCGATCGACGGGCTGCCGGCCGGAAAGACCCGCATCGTGGTATGGGAATGGTGAGAATGATGCGTCTGCGGTACAGCGTACGACCGGTTGATGGCGAAACTCCGCGGTACCTGTCTCCCGACATGGTCGGACTCGCCATCGATGACCGATGCCGGGGCGGTGATGGCGGCGCCGAAACGCCATGGCGGCACGAGGTGACTTTGACGAACGTTTCCGACGCGACGTTTCAGGGCGTGGTGCGTATCGACCTGCCGGTGGAAGGCGACGATCCCCGGTTCTTCCTTCCGGGATTCATGTACGGGCGCAATCGCGGCGAGGCGCCGCTTGCCACGCCGGACCGATTCCCGCGGATGCGCGATGGCGAAACGCGGCTGCCGGCGTCGTCATGGTGGATGGTGCGCGCGGACCGTCTGGCGAATCCCTGCGCGCTCGCCGTGTCCGACGGCAGGGTGAGAGGCGTTTCGATGGGCGCGTATCTGGTCCATGGGGCGGACGACTCCTTGCGCGGCCATGAGGCCGGCGACGATGGTGCTTTTGCGCAGTATTCGGGATACACCTGCTCGCTTTCCTCCGACGACGTGGATGCGCCGACGCGCGGAATCGCTTCGATCGGCGTGACGCTGGGATACGAGAACGCGCCTTGGCTGTTCGTCAGCTCCGCCAACATACGGCCCAGACCGGGAATCGAAGACCAATGCCTGATTTTGCCCGCCGGCGGCCGTGCGGTCGTTCTTGTGGACGTGTTCGACTATGAGGCCTCCGATGAGAGAGCCATTATTCCGGCATTGCGGACCGTGTACCGCCGCTTCCATGAATCTCCGCGTATGGTGGGCGATCCGCGGCGGGCGGTGGAAGACCTCGCCGGAGCGGTGAGCCGCGATGCGTGGCTGCCTGACGATCACATGTACGCCGGATTCGTGTTCGACCGTCCCAGCGAGTTGGGCGTACGACTTGGCGATGGGCCGTATTGGTACCAGAAATTAGGGTCGAGCGGTTGGACGAACGGTATGGCCGCGGCGGCCCCGATGCTGGCCAGCGGTCTGAGACTCGGCGACGAGAGGATGCGTTCGCAGGCTTTGGATTGCATCGACCATATCGTGCGTTATTGCGTCAACCCCAACAATGGTCTGCCGTTCGACGCGGTGGATGATGGCGTCTGGAGCAACCATGGCTGGTGGCGCGACCGTATTCCCGAACCGGGGCATAGCGCCTATCTGGTCGGACAGATGCTGTACTACGTACTGCAATCCTACGAATACGAGCGTGGTCTGGGGCACGCGGAACATGCCGACTGGCTCGATATGGTCGGCGGCGTCGTTCCGAGGCTCGCCGCGCAACGCAACAGCGACGGCGAATACCCCTTCATCTTCAGCGAGACGACGGGAGCGGGACTGGACTACGGCGCGTTCGCAGGCGCCTGGTGTCTGGCGGCGGGCGCGTATTGGGCGAAGGTGGGCGGCGACATGTCCGATCTTGACGGATTGAAGGCGTCGGAACGGCATTACCATGACGCGTACGTGCGGCATATGGAATGCTACGGAGCCCCATTGGACACCTCGAAGGCGGTGGACAGCGAAGGAGTGCTGGCCTACGTCAAGGCGACGCGCCTACTGCACGAGATCACCGGCGACGACCTCTATCTCGACCATCTCGCCGAAGCGCTCGCCTACGAGTCCACGTTCCGCTTCTGCTGGAACTCCCCTGTCACGGTGCCGCCGCTTGGCAGAGTCGGCTGGTCGAGCTGCGGCGGGAGCGTCACCTCCACCTGCAATCCGCATATCCATCCGATGTCCAGCAACATCATCGGCGACATGCGGTACTACCTCGACCACCGCGAAGACGATTACGTCCGTTCCCGTATGGAGGATGCCGTGCGGTGGAGCTGCCAGACCTACAACACCTTCGACGGCGAATACGACTATGGCAAGGTGGGCTGGATGTCGGAGCGCTTCTGTCACAGCCAAGGGCTGTTGGAGGAACGGTACGAGGACGGCTCGATAGCCAGCACATGGTTCGCGCTGATGCCGTGGGCCATCGGTGCCATCCTCGACGGTTTGACCGGTTTGTATTGGGACCGGTGCATCACGCATGGAAAGGAGAATCAGGAATGATCGAATGGAACGCGGACGCGTCGCTGTTGGAGCGGTGCGGTTACGGACGGGAGGCCATCGACCGTCGCGTGGCGCAGGTCTGGTATGAGATCTTCGAAGGACCGAACCGGTTCTATTGGGAGAACGAGACCGGACTGGGCTATGTGATGGACACCGGAAACCACGATGTGCGCACCGAAGGCATGAGCTACGCGATGATGCTCGCCGTGCAGTACGACCGTCGGGACGTGTTCGACAAACTCTGGGGCTGGGTGATGCGGTACATGTATATGCCGCAAGGGCATCACGCTCATTATTTCGCATGGTCGGTGCGCCCCGACGGCGTGCCGAACGCGGACGGTCCCGCGCCCGACGGCGAGGAATATTTCGCGATGGCGTTGTTCTTGGCGTCCAGGCGCTGGGGAGATGGAAGCGGCGTTTTCGCGTACGCGGCGCAGGCCCGGGAGATTCTGCGCTACTGCGTGCACAAAGGCGAATCGGATCGCGGCGCGGACTTCGCGGGCGAGCCGATGTGGAATCCGGACAACAAGCTCATCAAATTCATTCCCGAAACCGAATGGACGGACCCCTCGTACCATCTGCCGCATTTCTATGAGGTGTTCGCCGAAGAGGCCGATGAAGAGGACCGCGCGTTCTGGAAGGCGGCGGCCCGCGCCAGCCGCGACTATCTGGTGAAAGCGTGCGACGGGCGTACCGGACTGAACCCCGAATACTCGAACTACGACGGGTCTCCCCATGTGTGCGAGCGTGGACATTGGAACTTCTATTCCGACGCCTATCGCACCGCGGGCAATATCGGATTGGACGCTATGTGGCGCGGACCGGTTCCCGCTCTGAGCGACCGTGTCGCGGCGCTGCAGCGGTTCTTCCTGACCCATGACCGCACCAGCGTGTACGCGGTCGACGGCACGGCTGTGGACGAGACGGTGCTGCATCCGGTGGGATTCATCGCCGCCACGGCCGAGGGCTCGCTGGCCTCGTGGCATTCCGATATGCCTGACGCGCGCGAGAACGCCCGCATCTGGGTGGACATGTTCTGGAACATCCCGATGCGCGTGGGTTCCCGCCGCTACTACGACAACTTCCTCTACGCCTTCGCGATGTTGGCGTTGAGCGGCGAATATCGTCATGCATGGTGAAGACGGCTTTGCGGTTCGTCGATGATTCACTGTGATATGTAAAAACTGAGGAATTCCATGGTTATCCGTCTTGTGCGTACCGGTTGTGGTCCGGTTGAAGGGCTAGCCGAGTCCGATCCATGCGTCACTGTGTTCCGAGGTGTTCCTTTTGCTGCGCCGCCTGTGGGAAATCTGCGTTGGAAACCTCCGCAGCCAGTCTCTCCTTGGCGGGAAGTGCGTTGCGCCCATACGTTCGCGCCGATGGCGATGCAACCGCTGGGATCCCCGGACGATTTCTACGGCAAAGAGTGGCAGATGGATGCGGACGCTCCAATGTCCGAAGATTGCCTCTACCTCAATATTTGGACGCCATCGCTTCGTGGCGTCGGCGATCAGACCCGTGTCGTCCCGACGGCGAATGCAAAAGGCTTGCCGGTGATGGTGTGGATTCATGGTGGTGCCTTCCAGTGCGGAAGCGTCGCGGAGAAAGAATTTGATGGGTACCAGTTGGCGCGACGTGGCGTTGTGGTGGTCAGTCTGGCCTACCGCCTTAATGTATTCGGATTCTTCTCTCACGCTGATTTGGAGATGGAAGTCCGGGATGAGCGGCTGGGCGATGCCTGCGCGAATTTCGGATTTCTTGATCAGCGCATGGGCATTCAGTGGGTTCATGACAATATTGCGGCGTTCGGAGGGGATCCGGCCAACATCACGGTGTTCGGGCAGTCCGCGGGAGGCGCAAGCGTGCTCGCGCAGATGTGCTCGCCTATGAGACGAGGTTTGTTCGACCGTGCCATCATACAAAGCAGCGGAGGCGTCGGGGTGTTCAACGCCCATATATGGTCGTTGGAAGAGGCTCAACGCAACGGTGAGCGATTCCTGCGTCATCTTGGTGTGGGTTCATTGGATGAGGCTCGTGCGATACCGGCCCGTGATGTGCTTGCGGCGGCGGAATCCCTTTCCTCTCCTGAGGGGTCGAATGGCGGCTGGCCCATGGTGGAGAATTGGATTCCATGCGTCGACGGCCGTTTCCTGACCGATCAGTATGCGAAGACCATCGAATCCGGCGCGTGCGTCGATGTCGATTTGCTTTTCGGAAACACCACCAACGAATTCAACGAAGAGCGGGATGGGGTGTTTGTCGCCGCAGGCGAGGAAGGCAATCGGGAACTTGGACGTTTATGGGTGGAAGCCGGAGGCAAAGAGCCGTTCTATTATCGTTTCGACGTTCCTATGCCCGGCGACGATGCGGGGGCGTTCCATTCGAGCGACTTGTGGTTTAGTTTCGGGACGCTTTCGAAGTGCTGGCGTCCATTTGTCGGTTGGCATTATGATCTTGCGCGCATGATGTGCTCGTATTGGGCGAATTTCGCTCTTTCGGGAGACCCCAATGGTTCGGATATGGATGGTGACCCGTTGCCGCAATGGGAAAAGTCCACAACCGATTCCATGGGGCCGATGGTGTTCTCGAAAACGTTGTCCGTCGGTTCCAAGCGACATGTTTGATGTGTTTGCGGTTGTCCTCCGCCCCCTCGAGCTTGTGCCCGGACTGCTGATTCATACTTCAAAGGGAATCATGATGGTCGTTATCGCAGTTCGGGAGGGATGAAGTTTGCCGGGGCGCTCATGAGATTGCAATTTTCCTAAGGAAGATTTCGGCGTGCCGTGCAAAAACCTGACGAACATTCATGGGATGTTGACAAAAACCTAAGGAAGGCGCGTTGCCGTCAGCCGTATCTACTTCGACGGGCCGATGGCGACGCGCCGTCGCGTTCCGTGTCGCATGACGGATGTGGTTCATCCCTCCAGCATGGTCTGCGCGTCGACGAGGGTGAGCGAGGGGTCGCCGTTCGCTTTCGCGCGGGTGCCTTCGGACGCGCGTTGCTTGCTGAACAGGTAGTAGGCTGTCTCGCCTTTGAAATCGATAAGCGCGGTGCGGCGCTTGAGTTTGTCGATCGCTTCGGATTCGTCGAAGGTGTTGCGCCACTTGCATTCGCCCAACAGCATCTTGTGGTCGAACGAATCGGTCATGACGATGTCGATATCCGTCTGCTCGCGCGCCACGGGATCGTTTCCCCACCATTTGCCGAAGGCCGTGGGCTGGAAGTCCAATCGTCCTTCGCGGCATTCACGCAACAGCCATTGCATGCACAGGCTTTCGAATTGAGTGCCGACATGGGTTTCGAACACTCCTCCGGAGGTGGCGTATCGTACGGCACCGGATGCGGTGCCGCTTTCGATCAGCGGAACATAGGGGCTGACGAAGTGGTACCAGAAGTCGAAGAACGGGTCTTTGAACGTCCACAGTCCTTTTCTGGATCGCGATGCGTCCTCTCCGAAAGGCACCGTTCGCTGGATCACGCCAAGGGCGGAGAGCGTTTTCAGATATGCGCCGACGGTATTGGCGTCGACTCCGGCTTTTTCGGCGATTTCCTTGGGGCGTGTTCGACTTGCGCCTATCGCGTTGAGTATGGAATTGTAGAGAGCGGGCTCCCTGAGTTCCTGGCGCATCAGCATGGCTGGTTCCTCATAGAGGATCCCTGAGGTGCGGAAGCATAACGCCGCGATGTTCTCGCTGAATGTTTTCGCATCGTCGAGTTGCTCGAGATAATAGGGGGTTCCTCCCAGAGCGGCGTAGTAGTGGATCTGATCCTCCCAGGTACTCTGTGATGGCATAAGCTTCGTCGCAGTGAACAGGTCGAAAGGTTTCAGTCTGATTTGCGCGGTGCGGCGGCCGTAAAGCGGGCTTTTCGCGCCGAGCACGTCGCTTTCCATGAACCCCTCGTTGCTGCCGCACAGAATCAGTGTGATGTTGGTCTGCTTGAACGAGTGGTCTATGGCGATCTGCAGGATGGAGGGCAGGGCTTTCTCCGTCGCGGCCGCGTATGGGAACTCGTCGAAGACGAGAATGAACGGATGCTCCGCGTCCGCTTGCGCTTGTTCGGCGATGAAGACGAAGGCGTCAAGCCAGTTGCCGATGGCTCCGGCCGAGGCGGGGATGCCGAAGAATTCGTATATGGCTTGGGAGAAATCGGCCAGATTGTTGGCCGAGCTTTGTTCTCGCGCGGTGAACATGAGCGCCCGCTGGGAACTCATGGCGCATACGTGTGAGATGAGGGCGGTCTTACCCACGCGCCGCCGGCCATAGATGACCGCCATCTGGAAGCTGTTCTTATCGATGAGTTCGTTGAGGGCCGCCAGCTCCTCTTCTCGTCCGACGAATGTCATAGGTGGTGCCTTTGCCGTGGAAACCGTAATGTTGCGTGCGATAATCAATATTATACCGTGCTTACGATTAACTTGCTTATGAACAAGTTAATCGTAAGAACGGTACTTGCAGGCGATCTATATGGTTTGTATGCGGCCGAGCATTTACGGAAAGTTTTCCGTGTGCGGAAAGAAGCGTCCCATCCGGATTGTTCTGCCGATAGGCTGAGCGAATACCCCCAATCGAACGTACGCATGGCGGTGCGTCATGCGGAAGGGAGCGACGATGGCCCAGACTTTCACTTGGAATGCCGGTAGCGTGGCGATGGCTTTCTCGTATGATGCTGAATCGCCGGTCACGGTGCCGTCAATCGTCATGAAGGGAATCGAAGTCGTGTTCCCTCACCGGGTTCCGATTGTGGAGATCAATACGGTGGGTGACGGCCATCGTCTGTCGTGCAACAAACTCACCCACACCGTACTGGGGCAGACGTTGCGATATCGGCGGCATCGTGAGGAATCCAACGGCTCCCGCAAAGCGCTCACCATCGAGCTTGCCGCGCCGGACCACGGCATCGCGGTCTTCGTGCGATACGAAGTCGACGGGTCGGCTGCCATGGTGCGTACCGAAACCACCGTCGTCAACGAAAACTCCGTCGAGCCGGTGATACTGGACTCCATCACCAGCTGGACTTCCTCCTTCGGAGCGCCGCAAGGGGGCGGCGCGGATATGCGCTCGTGGAATCTGACCGAAGGCGCATACGACTGGCTGGCCGAAGGCCGCTGGCGCACCACGCCGATAGCGGATCTGCTGCCGGCCATCGGACAGGAACTTACCAACGTCGATCCCCGCCAGCAACATGCGGTCATCTCGTCCGGCACATGGTCCACCGGTCGGTTCGCGCCTTTGGGGATTCTTGAATCGCGCGAACTGGGTTTGACGTGGCTGTTCCAGATCGAGCATAACGGCGCGTGGCGTTGGGATGTTCAGGACGACACCGTTGACGGCGTCATCGCGCTCGCAGGTCCCACCAGCGAGAACCATAATTGGGAACGGGTGCTCCGCCAAGGTGAGTCCTTCACCGCCGTGCCGGTATCGTTCACGGTGGGCTGCGATTTCGACGCGGTCATCGCCAACGTCACCGATTATCGTCGTGCCATGCGTTCGCCGCACCGTGACAACGACGAGCCACGCGTGGTGTTCAACGACTATATGAACACGCTCTACGGCGATCCGACCACAGCCAAGGAGCTACCCCTGATCAAGGCGGCCGGCGAGATCGGCGTCGAGATCTTCGTCATCGACTGTGGCTGGTATGACGATTCCGGTGATTGGTGGCCTTCTGTGGGTGAATGGATTCCCAGCGCCACGCGCTTCCCCGGCGAAAAGGGCATCGTGGAAGTGATCGACGCCATTCGCGATGCGGGCATGGTGCCGGGTATCTGGCTGGAGCCGGAAGTGATCGGCGTGAAGTCGCCGATGGCGTGGAAGCTTCCTGATTCCGCGTTCTTCCAACGTCATGGACAGCGCGTGGTGGAGCAGGACCGGTATATTCTCGATTTGCGTGATCGTGCGGCACGTGCGCATCTCGACGCGGTGATTGACCGTCTGGTCAATGAGTATGGCATCGGCTATTTCAAGATGGACTACAATGTCTCGCCTGGCGCGGGCACCGATTATCGGGCGGACAGCCCCGGCGAAGGCCTGCTGGGCCATAACCGCGCGTACTGCGCGTGGGTGGATGACGTGCGCCGTCGCCATCCCGACGTGATTTTGGAGAACTGCTCGTCCGGAGGCATGCGTGAGGACTTCGCACAGCTTTCCCGTTTTCAGGTGCAATCCACCTCGGACCAGCAGGATTATCGTCTGTATCCGGCCATCGCCTCGTCCGCATTGATGATGGCTCTGCCGGAGCAAAGCGCCAACTGGGCGTATCCACAGGCGGATATGACATTGGAACAGGCCGCGTTCAATATCAACACCACCTTCTTGGGGCGGTTCTTCCTGTCTGGATACATCAATCGCATGGATGCCGAACAGCATGCGCTCACCGCTGCGGGCATCGACGCGTACAAACGTTATGTGCAGCCGGTGGTCGGTAAGGCTCGGCCGTTCTGGCCATTGGGATTGCCCGAATGGACGGATACGGTGGTGGCGGTCGGTCTTGACGCGGGGGCCACGGCGCTGGTCACTGTGTGGAATCGTGATGGGGGAGGTTCTGCGGTGGACCTTGCGATGCCACGCTGGTCCGCGCGTGACGCTCTGGTCGAACAGGTGTTCCCGGAGCCTTCCGCCACGTTCTCGCGTTGGAGTGCGGATTGGGATTCCGGCACGGGAACGCTGTCGGTGGATGTGCCGGCGGGAGGGTATGTTTCCCGCACGTTCAGACTCACGTTCGTCTAGCGGGGTTTCGTCAAGGTCGATTCGCGCACGATGAGCGAACAACCGATTTTCATGACGCCACGATGGCGGTTGCCGCGAATGGAATCGAGGAGGAGCCGCGCCGCGCGACGTCCGATCTCCTGGAGATTGTTGTCGAACGAGGTGATGGGAACCTGGCATTCCGTGGCGGTGACCGCCCAATTGTCATGTCCCACTACCGCGACATCCTGCGGAACCTTCAGTCCTCGTGCCAGCAAGGTTTCGATGGCGCCTCTGGCCAACATGTCGTTCAGACAATAGATGCCATCGAAGCGTGCGCCGGAATCCAAAAGAAGACGAGCCGCCGTTCTTCCCCATGACTCATGCCAGTTGCCGTAGCGGGTGGGAGCCGCGGGCCGCATGCCGGATTTGCGCAGCGCTGCCATGGCGCCATCGATGCGCTCTTTGGTGGCCAGATAGTGTTCAGGGCCGGATATGATCGCGATGCGGGAACAGCCTCGGTCGATGAGATGGTTGATCGCCGCGGCTCCCGCCGCCGTATTGTCGCATGTCACGGAGCAGTCGTCGGGATCATTGGATGGAGCGTAAGCGTAGACGATGGGAATGCCGAGCGCCGTATTGGGTTTTACGGGTGGGCGTGAGTCGGTTTCGCCTCCAAGAATCAGCAGCCCATCCACGCCGCGCGCGGCGAGCTGATCGATATGGGCGCGTTCCAGTTTGGGATCGCCGCGTGAGTTGGTGAGCAGCACGGCGTGATTGGAGGCTCCCAGGGTGTTCTCCGCGCCGATGAGCGCAGGCATGGAGAATCGGCCTTCAAGATCCGCGGACACCAGACCGATCAGTCCCGACTGGTGGCGTAGGGCGATGGCTCCTTTGGATTTCTCGTAGCCGAGTTCTTTGGCGGTGTTCAGCACCACGCGACGTGTATGCGCGGAAAGCTGTCCGGTGTCGTTAAGCGCTTTCGACACGGTGGCTACGGAAACGTTGGCCGCTTCGGCGATGGTGTGCAGGGTGATGCGATTGGGCACGGAAGAATTCTAGGAAAATTTTCCGCACCATGCAAATCCCGGATGGACGAATCCCGCGATTCATACTCTGGAGGTAACAGTTCGCCGTCACCTCAAAGTAGAGACCATCCGTAAGCAAGTGACGGGACTGGATCAGAAAGGAACCACGATGAACGTTAATTTCAAGCGCGTCACCGCCGCCGCAGTCGCCGTCGCGACCCTCGCTTCGATGGCCGCCTGCGGCTCGAGCACCGCCAGCAGTGATGATGACAACACGTTGACCTTCTCCTATTGGGATACCTTCCCGGTTCTTGAGGAGTTCAAGAAGGCCAACCCCGAAATCGAACTCAAGGAAGTCAACGTTCCCGGCGACGACTACAACACCAAAATCAATCAGATGATTCTCGGCGACCAGGCGCCTGATGTCATGCTGCTGCAGGAAGCCGATTATGTGCGTTACGCCAAGAATGGCGTCATCGACGAGCTGGATGCGTCCGAGTACGGCGTCGACGAATCCGACTTCCAGCCGGCGGTGGCCGACATCGCCGAGCAGACCGGCGGAACCTATGGTTTCCCTCAGGGCATGGCCACCGAGATCATGTATTACAACAAGGATATGTTCGATGCGGCCGGGCTTGACTACCCGACCGATGACTGGACGTGGGACGACTACGCGGAGGCCGCGCAGAAGCTCACCAAAACCGAGAACGGACAGACCGTCCAGTGGGGATCCGACGCCCCGAGCTTCAACGGCATCTGGTATTCCTTGGCGGGACAGGGAGGCGACAAGGTCGTCGATGACGGCAAGCTGTCGCTTGGCGATGGTCTGAAAGCCGCCATGGAATATCAGGACAAGATGACCAACGAGCTCAAGGCGCAACCGGAGCCGTCCTCCGGTTCCAAGATCACCGATCTGTTCGCCGCCGGACAGGCCGCCATGACGTTGGGTGGCAGCTGGCTGATCTCCACCACGTACAAGGACGTAGAATTCAACTGGGACATCGCCACCATGCCCGCCGCGCCTGGCGGACAGGACTACAACTCCCTGCACACGTCCTTCTTCGCTATCTCGTCCACTTCCGAGCATAAGACCGCCGCCCAGAAGTTCATCAAGTGGATGATGAGCGAAGAAGGCCAGATCGCCCTCGAAAAGGCCAACGCCAACATATCCGCGCTCAAGACCATCGGAGAGAAGGGCGATTGGCAGGTGCAGGGAACCAATGGCCCGACCAACTGGGAGGCCTTTGAGAAGGCGGCCGAGGAAGGCAAGTTCGGCTACACCACCGTCGCCTCCACTCCGACCTTCGATATCTACAACGATCTGAACGCGTATGTGCTCGGACAGAAGTCCATGGAGGATGTGCTCACGAATTCCGTGGATAAGGCCAACAAGGACATCGCCGAAGCCGAGTAGTCGTCAGACGCTTCTTCCTGACTCCTCTCATTCCCTCTTCTGATGAGGATGCCGTTCGCCGATTCGGCCGACGGACGGCATCCCATGTTTTATGACCCTCTCTGGAAAGGTATCGTTATCATGGCTTCTGTCGCTGTTTCCAAGCCGCGGCGCGCGGGGAACCCGAAACGGCATTCGGATGCCGCTGCGGCTTGGGGTTTTCTCAGTCCTTGGATCATCGGTTTTCTGGTGTTCAGCGGTTTCCCCATTCTGTTCAGCTTCTATCTGAGTCTGACCAAATGGAATCTTCTCGGAGAGCCGCAGTTCGTCGGCCTCAAAAACTATCGGGATCTGCTGTCGGGGGATTCGGAACTCGGCAGAACCCTGGTCGTCACACTGATATTCACCGTCATCAATGTGGGCGTCTCCATTCTCTCATCGTTGATTCTGGCGCTGCTGCTGAATCAGAACGTCCGGTTCAAAGGGCTTTTCCAGTTCTTCTACTATGTTCCCACCATCATGCCCTCCGTCGTCATGGCGGGCTGCATGACCCTGATGTTCAACTCACAGCTGGGCGTGGTCAATTATGTGCTGCGGGCCATAGGCGTGGACAATCCTCCGAATTGGACGGGCAGCACCACTTTGGTGTGGGTCGTCGTGGCCTATGCGTCGGTTTTCACCTTCGCCACAGGCCAGCAGATGCTGGTGTTCTCCGCGGCCCTCAAAGACGTTCCCACTGAACTGTACGAGGCCGCGTCGCTTGACGGTGCCGGCGCCTGGAAGAAATTCATTCATGTGACCATTCCGGGAATCGCCCCGATGATGCTGTTCAACGTCGTCTCCTGCACCGTCAATTCCTTTAACGGCGCGTTCACGCTGCTCTATCCGTTGACTGGAGGAGGCCCCGGCGACGCCACCAAGGTGCTTGGTCTGCTGATCTACGACAAGGCCTTCAAAAGCTTCAATATGGGCCAGGCGTGCGCGTTGGCCGTGGTGCTGTTCCTTATCGTCGCCGTCATCGGCGCCGTGCAGTTCAAGCTCATGGATCGCAAATAAGGGTCGAAAGGAAATATCATGTTCAAAGCTCCGAAATGGTATACGGTCCTGCAGTATACGGTGATGATCATCGTCGCCCTGTTCATGTTCTTCCCGATCTATTGGATTTTCGTGAACTCCCTGAAGACGCTGACCGGCATCTCGTCCGCGCCCTCGTTCTTTCCGAGCGACCCGCAGTGGGAGAACTACAAAACGGTGCTTTCCGATCCCTCCACGCTGCTGTATCTACGCAACACGTTGATTCTGTGCGTGGCCAACACCGCAGGTACGCTGCTCTCCAGCTCGCTGGTGGCGTATCCGTTGTCGCGCATGCGTTTCCGCGGGCGCGGCGTGGTGTTCGCCATCATCATCGCCACGATGATGGTGCCGACGGCCACGTTGATCATCCCGCAGTACCTGCTGTTCCGCGCTTTCGGCATGCTTGATTCGTTCTGGCCGCTGATTCTGCCAAGCTTCTTCGCCCAACCGTATAACGTGTTTCTGTTCCGGCAGTTCTTCGTGTCGATTCCGGAATCAATCGATGAGGCGGCGATGCTTGACGGATGCAACCGCTGGCAGGCGTTTTGGCGGGTCATAGTGCCGTTGGGCAAGCCGATTTTCATCACAGTGGGCATCATGTCCGCCAGCTTTTGGTGGAACGAGCTGTTCTCTCCGCTGGTGTTCATCAACTCCGATGAACTGAAGCCCCTGACCGTGGGCGCGCTGACGTCGTTCCAGCTTGCCGGCGGCGGCAACCAGACCAATTGGCCGTTGCAGATGGCGTTCTCCATGCTGATGATTCTTCCGCCCGCCATCCTGTACATCTGCTGTTCCAAATACATCACGGACGGTATCAAAACCAGCGGTATGAAGGACTGAGCGTATCCAAAAAGGAGTCTCTATCATGACCAACCAGAGCATCCCGTACCCTCGCGTGCGGATCACCTCGAAGTTCTGGAACCGTTACCGCGCGATGGCCGTCGACAACGCGCTTCCTTATCAGTGGCGTGCGTTGAACGACGAAGTGCCGGTGGACGTTCCAGAAGGGGCCGCCTGGGGGGAGAACGGCAGCATGTTCAGCCATTCTCTACGTAACCTGCGCATCGCAGCTGGCCGTGAGGAGGGCAAGTTCAGCGGACAGCCGTTTCAAGACACCGACGTGTCGAAATGGCTCGAGGCCGCCAGTTACGCGTTGCGATGCGAAGACGAAGGCATGGACGTCGATGAGTTGGCGACGCAGGTCGACTACGTGGTCTCACTGTTCGAGGAGGCCCAAGACGAAGACGGGTATCTCGACACCAAATTCGAGCTTGACATGCCGGTCGAACAACGTTTCCAAGGCCTGCGGTTTAGCCACGAGCTGTATACCATGGGTCATTTCATCGAAGCTGCGGTGGCGCATTATGAGGTCACAGGTTCGCGTAAGGCGCTTGATGTGGCCGAACGTGCGGCCGACTGCATCGACAGGCATTTCGGCGACGAACCCGGCAAAGTGCACGGACCTGACGGGCATCCCGAAGTCGAGTTGGCGTTGGCGCGCCTGTATGAGGCGACGGGCGAGCGGCGTTGGCTGGAACTCGCCGCGTGGTTCATCCGCATCCGTGGCGTCGATCCTGAATTTTTCGACGAACAGGACAAGGCGGGTGGTCCGCGGTTCTATCCCGGACTGGACATGCCTCGCCGATACTTCGTCGCGGACGGGCCCGTCCTTGATCTCGAGAAGGCCGATGGGCATGCCGTACGCCTGATCTATATGGCGACGGCCATCGCCAAGGTCGGCCATCTGCTCGCGGATGACGGAATGCGGCAAACCGCCGAACGCCTGTGGAACAACATCGTCGGCCACCGTATGTACATCACCGGCGCGGTCGGCTCCTGCCAAGTGGGCGAGGCGTTCTCCTACGACGACGATCTGCCCAACGATCTGGTATATGGCGAGACCTGCGCCTCCGTGGGCATGCTGTTCTACGGCCGGGCTTTGATGCAGGCGCATCCTCGCGGTGCCGTGGCCGATGTGATGGAGCTGCAGCTGTTCAACGGCATGCTCGCAGGCGTGCAGCTTGATGGAACCCGTTATTTCTACGTCAATCCATTGGACGCCGATCCGGTCGGATCCGCGGGCAATCCCGTCAGACGGCATGTGCTCACCCGTCGCGCGGGTTGGTTCGACTGCGCGTGCTGTCCGGCCAATCTGATTCGTCTGATCACTTCGCTCGACCAATATCTGTACACGGTGGACGGAGATACCGTGTATGCGCATCAGTTCATCGCCAACCGCGCTGAATTCGACGATGGTGTGGTGATCGAACAGACGCAGGGCGGTGAGGAATATCCGTGGTGCGGGGATATCCGGTTCGTCGTCGACAATCCCAATAGGGTTCCCAAGCGTTTGGCCGTTCGTATTCCCGCGTGGAGCGAACGCTGGTCGTTGGAGGTCAACGGCAGCGCGGTGCATCTGGACTCGGTCGATGGATTCATCTGCGTCGACGTGTCCGGGAAGGCCACGGAGATTCGCCTGAAGTTGGATATGTCGGTGAGACGTATGCGCGCCAGCCTTGATGTCAAGGCGGATGTCGGCAAGCTTGCGGTGGCCCGTGGTCCGATTGTGTTCTGCATGGAGGAAGTCGATAACGAAGGTCCGTTGTGGCTGGACGGTATGCGTGTGGATTCGCCCATCGATGAGCGGTATGACGCCGATCTGCTCGAAGGCGTCGAAGTGCTCACGGTGGAAGGCCTTCGCCTCGAATGTGAGCGCGCCGGACAGTATGTGGTCGCGGACCGGGCATTGGCCGAGCGACCGCATCGGCTCACCATGATCCCCTACTACTCCTGGTGCAACCGTGCCGAAGGGCAGATGCAGGTCTGGATGCGCGAATCCCACTGATGGCTGTGCCGGCGCGGGAACGTCCCGCGCCGGCTTCATATAACTGAATTCCACTATCCAACTACAAGAAGAGATGAAAACAATGAAGTTGAAATTATGCAAGTCTGTGGCTCTCGCGTCGGCTGTGGCGCTATTGGGCGGCAGCATGGCCGTGGCGACTCCCGCCGTGGCGGCCTCGGCTAATTCCGTGACGGTGGATCTCAACGCAACCACCGGAGAGATTACACATGGGGCGACGGGCTTCCTATACGGTCTTGCGGATGATGGCGTGCCTTCCGACACTTTGCTGAACGGTCTGACGAGTCTGCACACCACGGTCGGGCGGGCTCCGGGCGGCGCTCAGCATCCCAATGGCGATGCAATCGCCACAGCCGACCAATGGAAGCGCAACGGCGGCGGCGATATTCAGATCTATATGAAGGACTACTACTCCCAGTGGGGCTATGAAGCCTATTCAGGCTCCATGGAGGAAGACTATGTTCCGAAGATCGAGCAGATGGTGAACGCCGTGAATGAAAGTCCATATGCTCAGTCTTTCGTCTACGTGCCATTCAACGAGCCGGACTACAACGACGCCAACTACAACAAAAGCGACAAATTCGATGCGTTATTGGAAGATTGGGACACCGCGTATCGAACGATTAAAACGTTGGATCCCGATGCGCGCATAGCGGGACTGAACTTCGCTGTGTATGACAGCGCCAAATACGAGGCTTTTCTGAAGCATGCCGTTGAGAACGACACCGTGCCGGACATTGTGACATGGCATGAACTCGACGGAGCCATTCCTCGAATCTATGAGGATATCGAGAACTGGCGGGCGCTGGAGGACGAGTATCTCGGAGTTGATTCCGATCTGCCCATAAGCATCAACGAATACGCCAAATCCGGTGGCGACGAACAGGTGCAGCCGGGGACGCTGGTGCAGTACATCTCACGTTTTGAAACCGCCGGAGTGAGCGCGGCTCTGCCATATTGGTACCCCGCCGGAGACCTGGACTGGTTGGCCACCCACAACAACCAGGCGACCGGTTCGTGGTGGTTGTATAGCTGGTACGGCCAAATGAAAGGCCAACTGTTGGAGGTGGCGATGACGGATCGCGACCAGTCGATGCAAGCGCTCGCCGCATATGACGAATCCACGCGGCAGACCCGCGTGCTGTTCGGCGGAGACACCTCGTCGACGCTCACGTTGAATGGTCTCTCATCCCGATACGCGGATGGCGCACACGTCACCGTATATGGCGTTGACGCCACGGCAAAGGCCTCGAATGCGACCAAGGACGTTCCCGAGGCGTCGGATGGTCCGTATCGAGTGGCCGAATACAACATCTCCGGTGATGACGCGACTCTTGAATTGAGCGGCTTGAATCGATACTCCGCCTATTACGCCATCGTGACGCCCGGCCGGACGGCCGATGAGACTGCATCCGGTCTGTACGAGGCCGAGTACGCCCGCGTTTCGGGCGAGGCGACCCCCATGTATGAGGACGGTTCCGATATCTCAGGGGTCGGCTATGTGCAGGGATATGACGGAGCCGATGCGGACACCGCGTTTTTCGTGACCGCGGAGAAGGACGGATACTACGATCTGTCGGTGCGCTACTCCAGCGCGTCCGACGCGAGAATCGTGCTCAAGCTCAACCGTCAGGACGCTGTGGAACTCGAATTGCCGGGAACTGGCGGCTCTGATGCGTGGGGCACCGCCGTGGCGCGCGTCTATATGCCGTTGGGCATCAATCAGGTTGATTTGACCGGCGGCACTTACGGCATCAAAGTCGACTCCTTGGAAGTCCTTGCCGCCGACGATGACGCCGTGCGCACGTACGAGGCGGAAAGCGGATACAACGATCTTGAAGGTGCCGCCCGGGTCGAGGGCAACATCGTGTCCTATATCGGCAACGGTGAGGGAAACACCCTGCGTTTCAACAACATCGAGGCCGCGGAGGAAGGAGACTATACGATCACTTTCGCATATGCGCACAACGAATACACGAACGACAACGAATTCCAAATCGTGAATCGTTGGGCTGATGTGACGGTGAATGACGATTCCTCCACTACGCAGCGTGTGGTGTTCGCCAATACTCGCGACTGGAATGATTTCTGGACCACTTCCATTCGCGTGTGTCTGAAGGAGGGGTCCAATACCGTCATGGTGGGCAACGCCACAGGCTATGCGCCGAACCTCGATTACATCACCGTGGCGAAAACCGCAGCGCAGACATCCGCTAAGCCGGACGCCGATCCAGGGACGCAGCCTGCGGATAAGGCCGAACTGAACAAGGTCATCGAGCAGGCAAAACGTATTGATGCCGACGGGTATACCTCCGAATCGTATGCGGCGCTCAAGGATTCGTTGACCAAGGCGGAGGCGATCCTCGCCAAGGATGATGCCAGTCAAGATGAGGTGGATGCCGCCGTCGCTGCTCTGCGTGACGGTATCGGAGGTCTGAAGGAGATCGTCTCAGGCTACGACGGACAGAGCGGTTCCGACACGTCGGATCTGGAGCGAGACGATCGTCGGAATCTCGGCGATACGGGAACGGCCGTCGCTGGAATCCTGTCAGTCGCGGTGGTCCTTATCGCATCTGGGACTGTGATGCTGCTCTGGCGCAAGCGCAGTGTGTGAGGTCGTCTGATGACACGGCCGCGAGTGGCGGGGCTGGGACTCATACGGCTCTATGGCTCGCGGCCATGTTAGGCATCTCCGCTCGGCCGACGGCGTAAGGCTGTCGGCTAACGGGTCGGACGATGCCTGTTGTGGTGTGCGGCGTGGCGGCGTCGCTCTGGGCGGAGCGCGTCCTTTTCCTTCAGGATGCAACTTACAACGAACGAGGTCCGCACGCCGTTGTGCGGACCTCGTTCTATGGGGTGTAAGTTTCAGCTTAGGAAGCGCCTCTTGGAAAGCGCGCTCGCCGATCAGTACTGGTTGGCGCCGGTGCCCTCCCACTTGACGGTGAATCCGCGGTGGTAGTGCAGGAACATGTTGGCGCCGTAGCGGTCGACCTCGCGGTGGGTGAAGAGCATGCGGATCGCGAACGCGGTCTGCACGTCCTCGGGCAGGGCGAGGAAGGCCTGATGGGCGTCCCAGTACGGAGTCATGGTGATGGCGGCGTCCGGCACGTAGGCGTAACCGTAGCCGTCCTCGTTCACATAGCCCATGAACGGCAGACCCCATGCGTTGTGCTTGGTGAGTTCGGCCTTGAAATCCTCGACCTTGGCGAGCGCCTCGTCGCTGATGCCGAATTCCTTGGCCACCTTGTTCGCGGCGGCGGTTTTGGCGGCGGCGTCCTTGCCGAACATCTCCAGATTCACGGTGATGGTCTTGTTGTCTGCCATGTCTGTCCCTCCTCATTGGATGGTGAAAACGAACATATTTCATGTTCTTTATAGTTGGTCGATGATGTTCGTTTTTTAGCTGATTGTTCTCTTGTATTTTGACGTTGTCGGAACGCCTGCGTTACAGCCTACCATTGTTAAAGCGGTGAAAATGACGGAAAATCAAGTTTTCTGGTCTGATTTGCGAAGTTGTTCGCAAACTGGGGCGTATTGTTGGCCTGTTTGGTATTCTGTTCGTTTTTCTGTTAAAACAAACAAACGTTTTGTTGACTCTTAAGAAAAAACGAACATGAATGTTCGTTTTCCGGCGTGTCGCGAGCCTGGTGTCCTGAGCGCTGGGTCGTCGGCGCGCGCTATGATAGTTAAATCGTCTAACTATCAAACTCCGATGAAGGAGGCGTGCGCCATGACCGAAGATCTCGAACGTCTGATCGACGAGGATGAGGATGTCCGACGGCTGTTCTCCGGGCGTCCCATGCAGTACCGCAAATCGCAGACGCTGCCGCAATACACCGCACAGGCGATGCGGGCATGCGCCGCCATCAACCGCATCTACTTCGACGATCCCGACGAGGCGTATCGCCTGTTCCACGAGCTCATTCCCGGCGCGGGGGAGGGCGTGCAGTTCACTCCGCCGTTCAACGTGGATTACGGCATCGGTCTGACCATCGGCAAGGGCACCTTCATCAACAAGGACTTCCTGATCGTCGGCGGCGGGTATATCGATATCGGCGAGAACTGCCTGATCGGCCCTCGCTGCTCCATCGCGACTCCCAACCACGCGCTCGATGCCGCCACCCGGCTGGAGGGGTGGGAGCATACCGCCCGCGTGAGCATCGGCAATAATGTATGGTTCGGCGTCAACGTCACCGTCTGTCCTGGTGTGACCATCGGCGACAACTCGATTATCGGCGCCGGCTCCGTCGTCACGCATGACATCCCCGCCGATTCCGTCGCGGTCGGCAATCCGTGCCGCGTGGTCAAATCGATTCCCGATTACGATCCCGCGTTCGCCGAGGTGGAGGGTCCTGGACCTGACGTCGAGTGACGCGTCCTCGCATCCGATTTCCGTATTCCCGAGTGGCCCGTCGTGCCCGGTTTTCTGCCGATTATATAATTTGCGCACTGAACTAAAGGGGTGTGATTTCGCAAGAAAAGTCCATTTTTTGCGACACGCAGATTGTTAAATCAAAAAACTATGTGCTATATTTTCCTCAGGTTCGACAGAGACTGTCGAATCTGCAAGGAAGAGGAACACTATTCCTGTCAATGATGAAAGGAATGACAATGAACAAGTGGACCAAGGCTATCGGTGTTGTTGCGGCCGCCGCTCTTATGATCCCGCTGGCTGCCTGCGGCAGCACCCGTGGCGAAACCAGCGGGGGGGGGGCTTCCGATGATGAGGTGAACGTCGGCATCTCCATGCCCGAGCAGATGCTCGAGCGTTGGAAGATCGACGGCGAGAACCTCAAGGAACAGCTTGAGGGATACGGATACAACGTCACCCTGCAGTATGCGGACGGCAAGACCGACCAGCAGACCTCACAAATTCAGAACATGGCCAACAACGGCATGGATTACGTGGTCATCGCCTCCATCGATGGTACCGCGACCGGCGCCGCGGCCGAACAGGTGGCCGCCAACGGCGGCACCGTCATCGCCTACGACCGTCTGATCATGAACACGGACGCGGTCGACTATTACGCAACCTTCTCCCTGACCGATGTCGGACGTATGCAGGGCGAGTACATCGAAGAGAAGCTCGGACTCAAGGACGGGGCGACCGGTCCGTTCAACGTCGAACTGATGGCCGGCTCGCCGACCGACAACAACGCCCGCTACTACTTCGAAGGCGCTTGGGAAGTGCTCGGACCGTACTTCGAGTCCGGCGTGCTGCAGTCCCAGTCCGGCAAGGTTCCGGCCTCCGTCGACGATTGGCAGTCCATCGGCATCGACAACTGGGACCGCCAGAAGGCCCAGAACGAGATGGAGAACCGCATCAACTCCTTCTACAACGACGGCACCAAGCTCGACGCGGTGCTCGCCCAGAACGACGCCGAGGCCACTGGCACCTACAACACCATCGAAGCCGCCGGTTGGGACTACTATCCGATCATCACCGGCCAGGACGCCGAAAAGGCCAACGTGCAGGCCATCGTTCAGGGCAAGCAGTCCATGACCGTCTATAAGGACACCCGTGAGCTCGCCAAGGCGACCGCCGAGATGATCAAGGCTCTGGTCGACGGCGACACCCCCGAGGCGCCCGACACCTTCAACAACGGCAACAAGGACGTTCCGTCCCAGCTGCTCACCCCGGTCACGGTTGATAAGGACAACATCCAGGAAGTCCTCATCGACGGTGGCTACATCTCCGCCGAAGACGCGGGTCTGTGATCCCGAATCTGACGACGTAGTCGATCGAGGGCGCCGCTCCGCCACAACCAGCGGTGCGGCGCCCTCGCCATGCACAGTGACATACAGACGGAGGAGGCAACTGTGGCTACCAACGATGACGTGATTCTTGAAATGCGTCATATCATCAAACGCTTCGGCCCGGTCACCGCATTGAACGATGTGAATATCACGGTCAAACGAGGCCAGATATTCTCGATCTGCGGTGAGAACGGAGCCGGCAAATCCACACTGATGAACGTGCTGTCGGGCGTTTATCCGTACGGCACCTACGAAGGCGACATCGTCTACAACGGCGACGTCAGCCAGTTCAAAACCATTCGTGATTCCGAGAGCCAAGGCATCGTGATTATCCATCAGGAGCTGGCGCTTGTGCCCTATATGTCCATCGAGGAGAACATCTTCCTGGGCAACCAGCACAGGAAAGGCATCGCCATCGACGCCGACGCGCAGCGCAAAATCGCTCTTGAGGTGATGAAGAAGGTCGGACTGGAGGAAAGCCCCGACACACTGATCGCCAACATCGGCGTCGGCAAGCAGCAACTCGTCGAAATCGCCAAGGCGCTGACCAAGAACGTGAAGCTGCTCATCCTCGACGAGCCCACCGCCGCTCTGAACGACGAGGACTCGTTCAAGCTGCTCAAGCTGGTCGACGACCTGCGCAGGAACGAAGGCGTCACCGCCATCATCATCTCGCACAAGCTCAACGAGATCGCCGCCTCCGCCGACGCGGTGCAGGTGATCCGCGACGGCCAGACCATCAGCCATATCGACATCGACGCCGAACATCCGCTCGATCAGGACGCGTTGATCAGGGATATGGTCGGCCGTCCGCTGACCAACCGCTATCCGGAGCATGAGTCCAACATCGGCAAGGAGATGTTCCGCATCGAGGATTGGAAGATGCACCATCCGCTCGACGAGTCCCGTCTCGTCGCCAAGAGCGTGAGCATCAACGTGCGCGCCGGCGAAATCGTCGGTCTGGCCGGCCTGATCGGCGCGGGCCGCACGGAAACCGCGATGAGCGTGTTCGGACGCCAGTACGGCACCCACGCCACCGGCAAGGTGTATATGGAGGGCAAGGAGGTCCAGTTCCCGACGGTCCGTGCCGCCATCGACCATGGCGTCGCCTACGCCACCGAGGATCGCAAGGTCTACGGCCTGAACCTGATGAAAACCATTCGGGAGAACACCTCGATGGCCAACCTCAAAGGCATGAGCAACCATGGCGTGATCGACGAGGCCAAGGAACGCAAAATCGCGGAGCAGTACCGCAAGGACTTCCGCACCAAGGCGCCGACCATCGAAATGCCCGCCGGCAACCTCTCCGGAGGCAACCAGCAGAAGGTCGTGCTCGCCAAGTGGATGGCCACCGATCCGAAGGTCCTGATTCTCGATGAACCCACCCGAGGCATCGATGTCGGCGCGAAATACGACATCTACGAGATCATCGACCAGCTGGCCGATTCCGGATCCGCGGTGATCGTGATCAGCTCCGAGCTGCCCGAGCTGCTCGGCATCTGCGATCGCATCTACACGATGAGCAACGGCGTCATCACCGCGAACCTCAACGCCAAGGAAACCAACCAGGAGGAGCTCATGCGCTACATGACCTCCGACGTCCCGCTCGCCGCCGACCAGGTCTACGCCTGAGTGCGGGCGACCCAAACCCTGTTTGTGAAAGGATAATCCAAAATGTCTACTGCAACCGCAACCCCCGCCGCCAAGAAGGGCGACGAGCAGAGTCTGAAGGACCTGCTGCTCGGCAACATGCGCTCCTACGGCATCTACCTCGCGTTGGTGCTGGTGATCGTCGTCTTCCAGATCCTGACCAGCGGCCGCTTGCTCAACCCCAATAACGTGGTCGCCCTGTTCCAGCAGAACGCCTACGTGCTGGTTGCCGCCATCGGCATGCTGATGGTCATCATCGCCACCCACATCGATCTGTCCGTGGGCTCCGTGGTCGCCTTCATCGGCGGCGTGGGCGCGTTGGCGATGAAAAGCGGGCTTCCGTGGTTCGCCGCGATCGCCATCATGATCGTCCTCGGCCTGCTCATCGGCGCATGGCATGGCTTCTGGGTCGCCTACGTCGGCGTCCCCGGCTTCGTGACCACGCTGGGCGGCATGCTGATCTTCCGCGGTCTGGCCACCGTGGTCGCCGGCGAATCCATCCCCGTGTCCGATTCCGCGTTCCGTGCGATCTCCGTGAACTACCTGCCCACCGTCTTCGTCGGCCCGTTCGCGCTCACCGCACTGGTGGTGGGCATCGTCGCCATCGTGTTGGTGATCTGGTCGCAGCTCAACAAGCGCGCCAAGGCCGTCAAGAACGGTCTGCAGGCCCAGCCGATGAGCTTCGTGATTCTGAAGTGCGTCGTCGCCACCCTTGCCATCGGCTACATCACCTACCTGCTGGCCTCCTCCGGCAACGCCACCCAGGGCGGCATTCCGATCGTGCTGGTCATCATCGGCGTGCTTGTCGGCGTGTACTACTTCGTGCTCAACCGCATGGTGTTCGGCCGTAACGTCTACGCCGTCGGCGGCAACCGCAAGGCCGCCATCCTCTCCGGTATCGACACCAAGAAGGTCGACTTCCAGATCTTCCTGAACATGGGCTTCCTGACCTCGGTCGCCGCCATCATCACCCTGTCCCGTCTGGCCTCCGCCTCGGCGCAGACCGGTATGGAGTTCGAGATGGACGCCATCGCCGCCTGCTTCATCGGCGGCACGGCCGTCACCGGCGGCGTCGGCACCATCCCCGGCGCCATGGTCGGCGCTCTGATCATGGGCGTGCTGAACCAGGGCCTGTCCATCATGGGTGTGGATGCCGCTTGGGTCAAGACCATCAAGGGTCTGGTCGTGATCGCAGCCGTCGCCTACGATCTGCTTTCCAAGCGCAAGAAGGGCTGATGCTCCACAACGTATCAGGCGGGTTCCGGCTGTCATCAAAGTGGTGATTCGATTTCCGCTTTCTTTGAAAGGGACGTCTCTTATGAGGCGTCCCTTTTTGTACTCGAGCGGATTCGCCGGTGTGCTGAATAAGTGGTATCGATGGCGGCTGGGGTTGGAATGCCTTGTGTGTCAGACAAGTGATGACCGCTGGCTCGTCTTTGTCGTCCGAGTGAAAGGTAAAACGGAAAAAATATCGTCAAAAGGATTTATTTCAAGAAAAAAAACTTGAAAAACCTATTAGTAACATGACATTAACTAAAAAAGCGGATTGAGAACACATATTCATCGTTCACTATATGAGTGACGCATCCAAATGATGGACTTTCCAGTCGGGAAAGGTGTCATGTCGGATGGGAGCGTACTGATCGTATGAAAGGTGAATGATGGTTAACGGCATTCGCAAGAAAGCTTTTTTGTGTGAGAAATACGTGTCGGGCAAAAGCATGGATCAGGTCATGGCCGATTATGGTCTGACCAGCGTTGTCAAACTTGGGTCAAACGAGAACATGTATGCCCCGTATCCGAACGCGCTCAAGGCCATGCGTGATCAAATAGACATGGTCAACATCTATCCAGAACGTGATTACATCCGGCTCAAGGAGCTGCTTGCCACGAAGTTCGGTGTTGCTGGCCCTGAATGGATTAGCTTGGGACATGGCGCGGGAAACGTGCTGGACTCGGTCGCCAAGACGCTGTTGGAGGAAGGCGATGAGGTGATTGTCCCCGAGCAGTCCTATCGCCTGTATCCGGAGATTTCCAAAATCATGGGTGCCAAGGTCGTCGAAGTGCCTCTGGACGCGACCTACACGATCAGCCTCAAGGCATTCGCCAAAGCGATGAACGACAAGACGAAGATTGTGTGGCTGTGCAATCCGAACAATCCCACTGGCACCGTTGTCAGCAAAGAGGACTTCGACTGGTTCGTGGATCAGATGCCCCAAAACTGCTGGCTTGTGGTGGATGAAGCTTATGCTGAATTCGCCGATGAAGGAGCTTTGCCCGATGTGGTCAGTTACATCAAGGCGGGGAAGCAAGTCATCGACATTCGCACTTTCTCGAAATACTATGGGCTGGCCGGTCAGCGTATCGGCTATCTGATCGCCGATCCAGATTTTATTAACTGGTATGACACCGTTTCCGAACCCTTCAATTCAAATCGACTTGGTCTGGCCGCCGCATGTGCCCTTCTTGAGCAAGATGCCGAGGAATGTGAACGCTGCAAGGCTCTGATGGTCAACGATCGCGAACGTATGAACAAGGAACTTGAGGCCATAGGCTGCGTTCCGGTGCATTCCGACGCGAATTTCGTGTTCTTCGAAATGCCGTACGACGCGGTTGAAGTGAGTGAATCGCTGTTGCGCCGTGGTGTAATCGTACGTCCGTGTGCAGGTTGGGGATATCGACGCCACATGCGCGTTTCAATCGGCACCACCGAGCAGAATAACGAATTCCTCAAACAGATACGCGCTGTTTTCGGTGAACTTGCAGCGAAATGACCCCCTCACCTTATCGCACGTAGCGAGCGCCGGATCGCCCAGTCGATGCGGTATCCAATCCAATCAGGCCGATAAGGCCACTGACAAGGAGAACATCATGAATTCCACAGCACGCAAATACTTGAGTCTGATTGTGCTCGGCTTTTCCGCCGGCGCGATTTACTGTCTGCCGTACATCAAGTATGTGTTCTATGACGCCATGCTCGACGTCATGCACATCACTAATGCGCAGTCCGGATTCCTGTTGTCGATGTACGCGTTCGTATGCATGTTCCTGTACATTCCAGGCGGCGTCCTAGCGGACAAGGTTTCGTCGAAGAAGGCGATCATCCTGTCTCTGCTGGGCACCGCGCTGGTCACTGTGATCTTCATGTTCACCTTCAGCTACCCAGTGGCGCTCGCCGTGTGGTTCCTGTTCGCCTTCGGCTCCGGCTTCGTGTTCTGGTCCGCGATTCTCAAGGCCGTGCGCATGATCGGCACCGAGAAGGAACAAGGGTCCATGTATGGCATTTACTATGCGGCCAACGGCACCGGTGGCGCGGTCACCAACGCAATCGCTCTGAAGGTCTTTGACGGGTTCGGCGATGACGTGCGATCTGGTATGTTCTGGGCGCTGGCCGTGATGATTGCCGCCATGGTTATTTCCGCAGCCTTGTTGCAGGTGCTGCTCAAGGAGCCGAGTCGCGAGGAATTGGTGACCACACCCGAGGAAGAGAAATTCCATTTCTCCGATCTGGGTACTGTGCTGAAGAATCCGGCGATCTGGCTGATTTCGGTGGTGTTCTTCTGCGTGTATGGCGTGTACAGCTGCAACTCCTTCTTCACTCCGTATCTGACCGATGTGATTGGCTTTGACTCCACCACCTCCGGATACCTTCAGATTGTGCGTTCCTATGTGGTCATGCTGGTGGCCGCGCCTCTGGGTGGTTTCATCGCGGACAAAGTGTGCAAATCGACTTTGAAGTGGTTCGTGGTCGGTGGATTGGTGCTTGGACTGTCCATTCTTGCGGTCATTCTCGTCGGCCCCGACGCCAACGGTTGGCTAGTCGCCATCCTTACCTTGATTCCCGGTTTGTTCGCCATGTGCCTGTATGGCGTGATGTTCTCTTCCATGCATGAGATCAACATCCCCGTGAAGGTTGCCGGCACCGCCATCGGCATCGCCTCGATCATCGGATACCTGCCCGATGTGATTCTTCAGCCGTTCTTCGGTGGTCTGATTGATACTGACGGCAACGCCGGATACCCGAAGATCTTCTGGTTCCTTGCGGCTTTCTGCCTGATCACCGTTGTGTTGAGCTTCCTGCTTTACCGGCGCTTCGCGACCAAGCAGGTTACGGCCGAAGCTGCTTCCGAGCAGGCTTGACCGCAGCGTTCGCTGTCTGCAATCTCGAAAGGGGGCCGTCATGGCTACTGTGTATCAAAATCTACTGGATGCCATCGTTGCATTGCGCGACGAGGCCTTCACCGTAACCGAATATCTGACGGCCCACCCCGAGACGGGCGGACGCGAGGAGCTTTCCAGCCGCTTCGTAACTGAGTTCCTTGAACGCCACGGCTACACCGTGGAGCATGATTACAAGGCCTACCGGTATGCCTTTCGCGCATACGATACCGACGATGATAGGCCGAAAGCCGCCATCATGTGTGAATACGATGCGCTGCCTGAAATCGGTCATGGATGTGGGCATTCTCTGAGTTGCGGCATCAGTGTATTAACCGCATTGTCGCTACGCGAAGCCTTTCCGGATTTCCCCTGGCAAATCGAATTGATTGGTACGCCGGCTGAGGAAACTGACGGTGCCAAGTGTCCTTTGGCGGTGAACGGCGCTTTCGATTGCTATGATTTCGCGGCCATGTGCCACATGGATCATCTGAATGCTCCTATCATGTGGAATTTGGCGTGCAACGACATGACGATCACGTTGCATGGCAAAACCGCGCATGCTTCGGCATCTCCATGGGAAGGCATCAACGCGATGGAGGCTGCCGAACTCATCATGCATGGAGTGTCCCTTCTTCGCGCCCGGTTCAAACCGTTCATGCAGGTGCATGGCATCGTGGAGGAAGGCGGGACGCTGCCTAACATTGTTCCAGACAAGGCGGTGCTCAACTACTACACCCGTGCGTTGAACCTTACTGAGTTAGCGGAACTTCGCCGTTGGGTGCGCCAGATTGTGCGCGGCGTGTCTGTTGCCACCGGTGTGACATATGAGATCACCCAGAAATATCCTACGTTTGCCGAACTGTATCGCAATCCCGTCGAACTGTCTGCGATTGAGGAAACCTTTGAAGATCTCGGCCGGCCGTACGGCAGATACGAGACGCCTGGTGCTTCGACTGACGCGGGTAACGTCGACATGCTCATTCCTACGATTCACATGGAGATTCAGGCTTCGGATCCGGACATCAGCTTGCATACGGCGGCGTTCGAATCCTTCATGCATGGCGATCGCGCCAAAGAGACGTTGCAGAACGGCGCCTCGGCGCTGGCCACGGTACTTGCTCGGCTGGGATATGAGGATGGTCTGTTCGACTCAATCAAAACTGAACATGATCGGTACAGGGACGAACAACGTGTGAAGTTGCGAATCGATACAGGATTGGTCGAATCCGGAGGACCCGAGGGGACGACCATGTCTCGCGATGAATAACGCGATGTCTTACGTCATAAGAAAGGAAAACAGAAATCATGAAAATCGCCATTTGTGATTATCCGGAACCGTTGAACCGTGACCTTGATATCGAGAGAGGCATCTTTCGCAAAGGGCTCGGCGATGATGTTGAGATTGACGTCTATGAACACCATGGCGACGTGGATGCGTTGAAGGCCGCCATCTCCGATGCGGATGGCGTGCTCACCTCGTATCTCGAGTTTCCAGCCGATGTGATTGAAAGCGCGCCGAAGCTCAAAGGTATCTCCATTGAGGCCACCGGCTACAACTTCGTGGATGCCGTCGCGGCTGAACGGCAGGGAACGGCGGTTGCGGTGATTGGCGAGTACTGTACGCAGGAGGTTGCCGACCATACGATGGCTCTTGCCTTGGGCATTTCAAAAAGTCTCAAACACTATGACCGCGAAATCGAAGTAAAACACCGGTATGACTGGAATTCCACTTCCGGTATGAAGCGGCTTGAGGAGTCCACCATCGGCATTATGGGGTTAGGTAAGATCGGCAAGGCTGTGGCTCGTCGCGCCCAAGGCTTCGGACTGACCGTCGTTGCCTACGATCCGTACTGCCCGCCCGAGGCCGCGGCGGCGGTGGATGTGCGACTTGTCGACAAGGAGGAATTGTTCCGCATCGCCGACATCATCACGCTCAATATGCTGCTTACCCCGGAAACCGAGCATATTCTCAACCGGGAGGCGTTTGCCATGATGGAACGTAAACCGGTTATCGTCAACGTGTCGCGCGGAGGCCTTATTGATGAAACCGCCCTGGTTGAAGCTCTGGATTCAGGCAGAGTATTTGGCGCTGGTCTTGACGTGCTCGTCGACGAAACGAATGAGGGAACGCTCGCCAATCCCCTTGTCGGCAGGGAGAACGTGATTCTTACTCCGCACAGCGCGTTCTATTCCGACAAGGCGCTGTACGAATGTCAGCGCATCGCCTCGGAAAACCTCGTACATATATTGCGTGGCGAACAGGCGGACGTGTTTCGCATGGTCAACAAGGTGAAAGTGGCCGGCGGCGGGGCATAAGACGACATGCCGGGCGTGTGACGTCAATCGGCAGGAATGAGCAACGGTGTGAGGAGTTCTGCAATGCATGTTCAGGTGAATGTTCCGTACAGTACCAGGCCGGCCATTCGTGAGAATCCGGCCCAGATTCTGGTGCGCGACGTGAGTAAATCCTATTCGGGAATCCGAGTGCTCGATGGTGTGAGTCTGGAGATTGAAAAAGGTGAGTTTGTCGTGCTCATTGGCCCATCCGGAGGCGGAAAGACCACACTGCTCAAACTGCTCAACAAGCTCATCCTCCCTGATTCAGGCAGCATCTACCTTGACGGCCATCTCACCGCGCCCGTGTCTGGAGACAAGCTGCGGCGCGGTATCGGATATGTCATTCAGGGCGGCGGGTTGTTTCCCCACATGACGGTCGCCGACAACATCTCGATTATGATGAAGGTTAAGGGAGCATCCGTGGCCGACATCGATGACCGGGTACGCGCAATGCTTTCCATGGTCGACCTCCCCATGTCCGTGATGGACGAATACCCCTGTCAGCTGTCTGGCGGACAACAGCAGCGGGTCGGCGTGGCACGGGCCTTCGCCACTGATCCCTCAATCATCCTTATGGATGAGCCGTTCAGTGCTCTTGATCCGCTAACCAGACAGGATTTGCAGGATCAGATTCTCGCGTTGCACCGCCAATCAGGTAAAACCATAGTGTTCGTCACGCACGATATGGACGAGGCGATCAAGCTTGCCGATCGTATCGCCATCATTCAGCATGGCAAGGTTATACAATACGACACCCCGGCCAATATTCTGGCCACTCCCGCCTCCGATTTCGTCACCCGATTCATCGGCCGGGCACAACGGGTTTCCGCGACTCTTGAGGCCGGCAGGCAGCAGATGGAAGAAGGGGGAGCGTCATGATGGATGTTATTCAATCCTTTGTCGTTGTTTTCTTGGAACGACGTGAGGAACTCGCATCGTTGCTTCTCGAACACATGCAGATGACTTCGTCGGCGGTGTTGCTTTCTCTGATCATCGGTGTGCCGTTGGGGTTGGCCATCACCGGTTCCAAAGGTTGGAGTACTTTTGTGATTGGGTTGGCCAACATCACCCAATCGATACCGAGTCTAGGTCTGCTTGCCTTTCTTGTGCCGATTGTCGGTATCGGCAAGCCCTCGGCTGTGCTGATGGTGATTGTCTATGCGTTACTACCCATCGTTAAGAACACTTACATCGGCATCACGTCCATTGACCAGTCCACCATCGAATCGGCCAGAGGCATTGGCTTGTCCGATGGGCGAATCATGCTCAAAATCAAACTGCCGCTGGCCATCGCCACCATTATGGGAGGCGTGCGTATTTCCGCTGTCACCGCCGTGGGAACCGTCACCATTGGAGCTTTCGCCGGTGCCGGTGGACTGGGCTGGATGATCAACCTTGGACTAAACGCCAATGACGTGAATCTGGTATTGCTCGGTGCCATTCCCGCTTGCATGCTTGCACTTGCTGTGGACGCTGTGCTTGCGATGGTCGAGCGCATACTAACGCCTGAGGGACTCAAATCTCCGGATAAAATCGTGCATCTTTCCAAGCCTCATCGCGTTCTGCGTACGGCGGCGGCCGCCATTGCCGCGTTTGCGGTGTTGGTCGCTCCGCTGCTATCGATGATACCGGAGGCTGTCGGTCATGATGATGAAATCGTCGTTGGCTCGGAGAACTTCACCGAGGCGCTGATTCTTGGCAATATCTACAGCCAGCTCATCCAGCGCAACACGAACCTGAAAGTCGACGAGAAATTCAATCTCGACGGCACCTTGGTGACTATGAACGCTTTCGATTCGGGCGATATCGACATGTTCACTGACTATACGGGCGTTTTGGCTCCTAACGTGCTTGACCTTGACGTTTCCACTGATGTGGATCAGGTGTATGAAGAGGTCAGGGATGGCATGGCGCAGAATCATGGGGCCAAGGTCTCGTTGCCGTTGGGATTCTCGAACACGTATGTGTTGGCGATGAGTCGTGAAGCCTCCGAGCGTACTGGCATCACCACGCTTTCCGAATTGGTGGAGCAATCTGGGACACTTCGCCTCGGTTGTACTGTCGCGTTCTCGCAGCGGCCGGATTTGCTGCCCAAGATGGAATCCGAATTAGGGGTTGCGTTCCTCTCTGTGGAAGGACTTGAGGGCAATATCCGATATCAGGCAATTGCCTCGGGACAGATTGACGTGACTGATGCCTATGAAACTGACGCGATGGTCAAGAAGATGGACCTTGTGGAGCTCGAGGATGATATCGCATTCTTCCCGCCTTACCAAGCAATTTCGATTGCGCGCAGTGATACTCTTGCGACGTATCCCGAACTCGAGCCGTTGATGGCCAAACTCGAAGGTGCGATTAGCGGTGAGGATATGATGGAAATGAACTATCAGGTGGATATCGAAGGGCGTACGCCGCGCGACGTGGCGGTAGAGTTCCTTCAATCGAAAGGTCTGGCGTGACGGAAACGGTGCAATCTACGGTGAAGGTGCAGGGCGGGGCTCCCAATGACGGGCGTGCTGCCATGATTGCCGCGGGCATGGATGAGACCGATGCGACGATTGTTTCGGCACTGCGCATAAACGGTCGGGCCACCTTGTCGAAGCTTTCTTGCTTGACGGGGATGTCGGCTTCGGCGGTGCAGTCGCGCATTCAAAAACTGGAACGCAGGGGAGTGATCACCGCGTACCGGGCTGAAGTGGATTATGAGCATGTAGGACTGCCGATCTCTGCGTTCATCTCCGTTATTCCACTTGAATATTCACAGGAAATGGACATGCCTGAACGACTCAAACAGCTTGAGGGAGTCGTGTCTTGTTATTCGGTGACCGGGGAGGCGAGCTACATGCTGTTGGTGCGCGTCGCTTCGCCTGCCGCATTGGAGGATTTGATCGGTAAGATTCATCAGGCGGTGCCTGTTTCCACGCGCAGCCAGGTGATTCTAAAACCTTATTTTGAAAATCTGTTCTGAAACTATGCAGAACGGCATAAGTGCCGCTCCATCCACGCCTGGCATCGTGATGAGTCGCAGCCGACGGCCGTGGCGCTTAAGAGGAGATGGGAATGCGGGAAGGTCAGCGACGCTTGGCGCGTTTGGACTCCGCCTTGGGTTCGAAGAACGGCCATGTGCGCATGGCCCATGCGTGGATGGTGGGGATCTTGCCGAGCCCGAAGCCGATGACCAGTCCGATGACGATGGCGTAGGTCGGCATATCGTAGCCCGCAAGCAGCAGTCCGATGAACACCAGCGCGATGATGAAGGTCAGCATCTGCGAGGCCTTGGACTGCTTGCTGGTCATATTGTCGGCCTTCATCGGCACGAAGGCGAGGAACGAGCCGGCGGGGACGCAGACGAGTCCCAGAATGATGGAAATAACGAGCAGTACGGTGTCGGCGTTCATTGATGTGATCCTTGTGGTATGGGCGGTGGACTGTGCGCGAATGGGTGGTCCGCTTCATCGTAGACGATGGCGCGGGCTAGGGCGGGAGCCGCCGGCGGCGACTTTATTCCTATCTTTCCTCATGCATTCAATGCGCGTATACGTTTTATATGTCTTAAGCGTGGAGTTCGGCGGAATCATCTGGTTCGTTCCCGGCCGAGACCTCGCCGTCGGAGGCTGTTTCGATTTCAGTCTTGTCGGTCTCGATGTTGGTTTTGGTCTTGCCATCGGTGTCGAGGCCAGTCTCGGCATCGTCGCCGGCCCTGACGTCGGAGTGGGCCCCAACGGAGGTTTCATCGGCTTTGCCGGTACCGGCTTCCTCATTGTCATCCTGCCTCCACCACAGCATCAGCGCGTTGCCGGCGCAGTAGATAGCGGCGATGCCGATGCAGACCAGGAAGATGATGGTGGGGGCGCTGGCCAGCGTGCCGTCCTGCATGGACTCGCGCACGGATTGCCAGATCCACACCACGCATGCGAGTGCGGTCAGTGTGTACAGCGTCATACGGGAACGATTGTTCATCGGAGTCTCCAAACGAGGGGCGGCATGGGGAAGCTGCGAGCGGGTCGATTATATCGGCGATGCCGATACATCCCAGTGGGGTGGCGGATAGGATGAGGCAAGGCCGCCAGACTGAACCTCCGAGAGGAATCAATCTGGCGGCCGCTGCGTTAGATTACGGAAGCATCATCGAACGACGTCGCTTGATTCGCGGAACAAACGGCTTTCATGAACATGATGCCTCCGATGGGGCTTTCGCGGTCGGCTGTGATCAGCCGCGCGCCGCCGCATAGGCCTCATACACCGCGGGCGTGGGCTCGGCGGTGTCGGTGCCTTCGATGTTGAGCTGCCACGCCGGCGGTTCCATTTCGCCGGAGAGCACCCACGCCGCCTGTCGGGCGGCGCCGATGGCCACATACTCGTCGGTTTCGGGGCGGGTCACATCCATGCCGAGAATCGCCGGGGCGAGTGTGCGGATGGCCACGGACTTCGCGCCGCCGCCGATGAGCAGGATGCGGTTGATTTCGGCGCCGAGCGCGCGGATCAGCTCGAGGCAGTCGCGCTGCGAGCACAGCAGGCCTTCGACGAAGGCGCGGGCCAGATTCGCCTTGGTGGTGTTCTTCAGGGTCAGTCCGGTGAGGGATGCGGTCGCGTCCGGGCGGTTCGGCGTGCGCTCGCCGTCGAAATACGGCACCAGCGTGATGCCGCCGGCGCCCGGCTCGGCCTGGAACGCCAGTTCGGCCAGCTCGTCGTAATCCACGCCGAGCGCGGCGCGGCCCGCGTCGAGGATGCGCGATCCGTTGATGGTGCAGGCGAGCGGCAGGTAATGGCCGGTGCAGTCGGCGAATCCGGAGATCGCGCCGGTCAGGTCGTAGACGGGGTTCTGGGCGATCGCGGCGGCCACGCCGGAGGTGCCCAGCGAGACGGACACGTCGCCGACGGCCATGCCCAGGCCCAGCGCGGCCATCGCATTGTCTCCGCCGCCGGGGCCGAGGAGACATCCGCCTTCGATGTTCTTGCCGGCGACGGTGGGGGAGGCCTTCACCGCGGCCGCGTCGCGCGGTCCCAGCACGGTGGGCAGCACGATCGATTCGGCGGCGGTCTTCGCGGCGGCCGCGTCTCCCCAAGCCGCCTCGAGCACCATGGCGATCAGATCGCGACGGTAGGTGTCGGTGGCGGCGTCGTAGTAGATGGTGCCGGAGGCGTCGGAACGGTCGGTGAACAGCGCTTCCAGATGGGCGTCCTCACCTTCGGCCACGGGGCCGTAGCCGGCGATGCGCCAGCTCAGCCAGTCGTGGGGCAGGCAGACGGCGGCGATCCTCTTGGCGTTCTCGGGCTCGTTCTCGGCCACCCAGGCCACCTTGGTCAGTGTGAAGGAGGCGACGGGGGAGGATCCGACGGCCTTGACCCAGCGCTGCTTGCCGCGCACGGTCGCATCCTCGCTTTCGCCGTCCTGGGCGGGCGCCTCGCCGAGCTTGTCGATCAGGGCGGCGGCCTGCGGGGCGGAGCTGACGTCGTTCCACAACATGGCGTCGCGGATCACATTGCCCTGCTTGTCGAGGATCACCATGCCATGCTGCTGGCCGCCGACGGCCAGTGCGGCGACGTCGTCAAGACCGCCGGCCTGCGCCGCGGCCTCCTGGAAGGCGGTCCACCAGAATTCGGGGTTCACGCTGGTGCCGTCGGGATGTTTGGCCTGTCCGAAACGGACCGTTTCGCCGGTTGCGGCGTCGGTGACACGCACTTTTGTTGATTGGGTTGACGTATCGATGCCAGCCACGAGAATTCTCGCCATGTGTTCCTCCTCGGTGAGGGCCCGCCGCTGTGCCTCGGCGCGCCGCGAGCAATATAGTTAGACGAATAAACTATACTGTATTCCAACGGCAAAACGCAACCGAAACGCGTCGATGGAGCGCGTCGAATTGTCGAGGGAGCCGGTCAAGGTGGACGAATTGACCGCTGGAAGCGTTCACTGAGCGGAAGGAGGCCAGCGATATGGGTGTTTTACGCAGGATCAATCAGGACGATCTACGCAACCACAATCTGTCCGTCACGCTGGACACGCTGCTGCGCGCTCAGGAACCGATGAGCCGGGCGGATCTGGCCAAGACCACGGGCCTGACCAAGGCGACCATGTCGCTGCTGGTCTCCATGCTGCTTGAGCACGGCGTCATCGAAGAGGGGACGCCCGCGGCGTCGGCCGCCTTCGGCCGCCCCAGCACGCCGCTGGTGGTGCGGGGCGGACGGTTCTGCGGCATCGGCCTGCAGATCAACACCGATGGATACGGCTGTCTGGCGTTGGATCTGAACGGCGACACCCTCGGCCGGGAATGGGTGAGCGCCGACATGACCGGCACCGATCCCTACGACATCTTCGCCAAGCTCGACGCGATGACCTTTCCTCTCGAAAGCCGGTTGAAACGACGCGGCTGCACGGTGGTCGGCTCCGGGCTCGCCCTGCCCGGCCTCGTCACCGAGGATATGCGGCTGCTGGTGGCCCGCAACCTCGACTGGGAGAACATCGACCTCACCCGCTTCAATGTGGTGCGTCGTCTTGACGCGATGGGCGGCAACGAGGCGAAGATGGCCGCGCTGGCGCAGATCCCCGGATACGCCACCGAGCGCGCGAACTTCCTGAACGTCGTGAACCGCACGGATTCCTTCATCTACCTGTCCACCGACATCGGCATCGGCGGCGCCGTGGTGCGCGACGGTGAGGTCGTGTCCGGAGTGCAGGGATTCGCCGGTGAGGTCGGCCATATATCGGTGTCGATGGATGGCCCGGTATGCGGCTGCGGGCGGCATGGCTGCCTTGAATGCTTCGCCGGACGGCGCGCCATGATCGAAGCCGCGGGTCTGGCCGAAGGGGACGCGGTCACCGGAAGCGAGGCTCTCGAACGGTTCCTGCAGGGTTGGCGCGGCGGCGACCCCGTGGTGGCGGGCGTGGTGGACCGCGCCGTGGACGCGCTGGTGTCGGCCATCGCCTCGGCCATCAACCTGTGCGATATCGACACCGTGCTGCTGGGCGGACTGTGGACGTATTTCGGCGACGAGCTCGCCAGCGTGCTCGGCGGCCGTCTGCGCTCCGAAGTGCTGGGTTCTCCCGAACGGCAGGTGCGCGTGTTCGTGCCGCCGGTCGCCGAACATCCCGCCTTGTATGGTGCCGCGGAAATGGGTTTGCGCCGTTTCATCGACGACCCGCTGCATTTCATGCCCGAAGCCTGACGCACGCCTCTCGGCGTGTCCCATGTGTTATTCCGGGCACGGACGGGGAATTCACGCACGGACATGACAGGGTTCCCTCCGAGAGGATTATGTGGAACCCATAATCCGCCGGTCCAGGGTCCAAGGCCGCCGGTCCGTGCGTCTCGCCGTGTCTGTCTGGGCGGCTGATACACTAGGCGAGTTGGCTGTTTCACACGGCCGACGTGGGGCTGTAGCTCAGTCGGTTAGAGCATCGGACTCATAATCCGCCGGTCCCGGGTTCAAGCCCCGGTGGCCCCACAAACCATCCGCAACGAGACCGTTCGGCTCCAGGAACTTAGCCGGCGCAATTCCAAGGAATTGCCCGGCTTTTTCCATATCCGCGATGGTCCAGGATGTGACACCGCGCATCTTCTGCGATATGAGCGTGCGCGACACGCCGAATGCGCGAGATAAGTCAGATTGATTTTTGTTGCGTAGTGCAAGTGCAATTCGCATGTTTACGCTGATTACGTCTTCGAGTGAAACCGTTGTGGCTGTTGTGCTTATCGTTTGTGTAGTCATGCTTCACAGTATACAGCATGTAAAGCGTGACTACTCATATTCCGTCTATTTGAGCTCATAGAGTGTAAAGGCTAGCTTCTCAATGTGTATTATGTGAAGCATGACTTCTCAAATTGTCGCAAATGGTGCATGTGAAGCGGTAGACCTTCTGTGCCGTGAAAACAACGTGAGCCGTGCTGAGCTTGCCCGTGAGCTGCATATCACCAGATCGGCCATGTCTCAGAAGATGACCGGCAGAACCGTTTTTACGTTGCATCAAATCAGAAAGATTGCCGACTACTTCGGCGTGTCCGTGGACTCCCTGCTCGGCCGCGAGCCGTTGGAGGTGGCGTGATGGATTGGTCGGTTCTGCTTGTGGCCCCGTTAGCGTTGTGCGTCATAGTGGCCCTGCTGTTCGGGATTATCGACGGGCTTTACTCGATGATCGAGTCGTTTTTTGACTTCGATTGGTTTGGCCTGTTGCTGGGGAGCCTACTGTTTCTGTTTTCGCTGGGTGTTCCACTCGCTTTGTTGTACGGGTGGTTGCATCAATGAGATCATTAGCATATCCCGTTTCGGATGGCGCGGTATCCGTTTTTGCTGAGCCATCTTTCGGCGTTGTCCATTCCGTCTCCGTCTTTGGGGCGATTGGTTGTTTTGACTGTGCGTCGCTGTGGCGCTATGTCAGTGAATTTGCCGAACAGTTCGCCGCTTTTGTACTGCATTCGCTTACGAGTTTTGCGGTCGGGCTTGACGTAGGTTCTGATCCGGTTGGCGACCACGCCGAGCGCGTCGATACGGAATCGTTCGATGTGCCGGACATTGACGTTGTTGTGGGTCGTGTAGGACACCACGACGTCCTCGGCCCCGGTCAGGTAGAGGTTGAAGCTCTCGCCGGGCATGAGCACGTTGCTGGGTGTTTCAGAGCCGGTTGGAATCATTTTCGCCGATGCCGGCGGTTTGATGAACACGAATTGTATGAGCAGGCCGCATCCGCCGACGTTCTGGAACCGCACCATGCTGGTACCGTCCACGTCGCAGACCTTGCCGACGTTGAGCAGGCCATCCATGACGCGGGAGCGGTTGAGGTTCCAGGACGCTACCGCTGCAGCAAACGATATGCACGTGACCACGGACGCGGCGAGACCAATCCAATCCATCACTTCGTTCATGCCAATAAATCTACCAATGGAGGTGCTGATGCCGTATTTGAGTCCTGAGTCGAATCGCGACACGTTCGACGTGTCCTGCAACCTGGCCGGCCGCGCCGGCAACCCCTACAGGTTCCGTGTCGTCGCTTTTGTGCGCGGCCAGTTGTGGGATGTGGATGGGTTGTCGATGGGTGAGTTGGTGACGATCAACCGCGAGATCGCGCGGTCCATCAGGGAGGCCAGGCATGCGTGCGCTTTATAAGGGGTTCATGTGTTTCTGTGCCATATTCTGCGCTCTGATCCTCGCAGCTGTCGGCTTCTGGAGCGTCATGGGTGTGGCGCTGCTGTGTGGCGCGATGGTGGTCGCTGATGTGCCCGAGCGCGTGTCCGCCCGTGTGAATCAGGGTCGCGAATGAGGGGCGTGCGCAGGGTGTGCCAGTTTCTGGCGTTGCTGGTGGTGTCGCCGCTGGTGTTGCTGGCGTTCGGTGTCGCCATCGTGTTCGTTGGTTTGGATGATTTTCTGGGATGGAGCGACTGATGAGCGATGATAAGCCGCATTACGAGTTCGCGTCGGCCAAGACCTCGGCCGGCGCGCTGGCCCTGTTCATCACGCCCGTCATTGGACGGCGCCGGTTGCATACGCGGTCTTACGTTCTGCTGCCTGACGAGGTGCGCGCCCTGATCGCCTGCCTCGACATCCTGCCCGACCCAGACCCCGTGCCCGAGTAGGGCGAATCATGCCCGGTAATGGGCGAACGGCTGTGATGGGGCGTATCGGCTACCCCTAGCCATGCGAATTGCCCGGTTGAGCACGGGAAGTCGAGCCGCCTTACCTCGGCGGTATCTGCGAGACGAAAATGAGGTCACCGACCCAGCGAGTCGCCGGTTAAGGCGGAATCGGGCGGCATATCCGCGCTTTGAGTGTGTGCGTGGGGCTCGTTTGGGGACCATTCCCGGCGGCTTCGGCCGCTCTTGCGTTTCGATGGCTCGGCTCCGACCGAAACATGTGCGAGACCCGACCATGAGGCTTCTAGACCGAGACTGATTCCCTCGCGCCCCGGTCTGGAGGCTTCTTGGGTCTTGACCTCTCCAGCTCTCACCAACCGAAACCTACAAGAGAAACCAAGGAAGGACAAAGGATATGACGGGTGAGAACGCACAGCAACGCTACGAACACATGATGCGCACCGCCATCGCCAGGAACCTGCACAAGCTCTCGGCGTTCGTTGAATCGGGCGGCAAATGGGTCAGCCGTGAGGTGATGTGCAACTGGTGCGGCATGCAGGATCGTGAATTGCAGTACTGCTTCACCGCCGCGAACGTGCCCCGTTACGACCACAAACAGTTCCGCACCAAGATGTACGACGCTTCGGCCGCGTTGAAGGCACTGGCGTTGTGGTCGGGCATGAGGCAGTGGGCCTAATCATGGCTTCGCGCGTCAAACCCGGCATCGAGGAGGCGTTGAGCGTGTGGGCCGACCCATACGACGCCATGACCCTGCTGACGGACATCGCCGGCAGGGTCAAGGCCATGAGCGCGCAGGTCGGTTTGCAGGTCCTCCAACCGCAGGAGGCGCTCAAACCGTTGGGCCTTAAACGAGCCGTCGAGCTGGCCGCGCTGGCCGCCCAGTGGCCGGATATGGGCGTGGTCAAGTCCGGCGGCGCATGGTGTCTGGACGCGCGACAGTTTGGTTTGTGGGCCGAGGCTCGCGTGTCGGTGTTGAGGCGCAGGTGCGGCGGCCAGCCGTCCGCGCCGGCACCGCAGTCGCGGGCGTTGTATTAGGGAGGATTGCATGGCATCGAGTTACCTGACCCGTGCCGAGGTCGCCAGATTGCTGAATGTGAGCGTGGCGACGTTTGACCGCATGAGGGCGGATGGGCGGTTCGACGTGCATCCGGCCATGTGGGGCGGCGTGAGGTTGTACTACCTCAAGAGCGACGTGATCGGCTGGATGGGGAGGAATCGCAAATGAGCACCAGACGCAGGCAGATACCCGCCTCGGTCAGGGAGACGGTATTCAGGGCATACGGATCATCGTGCTGGCTGCGGTTTCCCGGATGCGACATAAGGGCCGACACGCTCGACCACATCTATCCCGACCGGTTGGACGGATCGGACATGCCGCGCAACCTGCGTCCCGCATGCCGGCACTGCAACTCGGCGCGCCACGACCGCCTGATCCAGGGGCGAGGCATCATGGCCGCCATCCACCTCACCACGCCATACGAGGACGGTGTGGCCGTGCCCGACGGCGCGCTGTTGCTGGACTGGAGGGACTGCTGGAGGATGGTCGGCGTGGACGGCAACACGGGCTGGATATTGATGCAGGGCATGTGGAGAGGCCTGGTCTACGAGGCGTTGCGCACGCCGAACATGATGCCGCTCGTGCTCGCGCCGCCGCCGGACACGACGGCATCGCAGGTGCGCGAATGGATACGACTCGGCTACCAGGTCGAGTGCGGGCCTATCGGCAAGCACACCGTGCGGGCCAGCTCGTGCGAGGCCGAGGCGAGGGCGTGGCAGTCGTGGCGGCGCTCGTGGCTCGGCCAGACCACCATCGACCGGCTCATGATCGAGCGCGAGGCCGACTGGCGTCGCTTCGGGCTGGTTTTTTAGAGACGCGCGCGCATCGAAATTAGCCCGCGCCTCTTTCGGTATCTCTCCGAACGGAGACAAAAAAATTCCGCGAACCGGCAAAGCACGCGGAATCATTGGGTTTGTTCACGATTGACTATCACATGATCGGAGGACAACCATGCCTGTTTTCGATGGGATGGAGGACGCCGGACGCGTCGTCGGCTACCAGGAACGGGCGATCGACGAGTTCACGGCCAAGTTCAGGGACGAACACGACGAGCTCGACGGCTATTCCAAGCTCCTGCTCTCTTCACTGAAATCAATCGCGCAGAATATCGACGTGCAGAACCGCAAGGGCCGTGAGATAAGCCGCAACGTCGCGAGCATGCTCGACCTGATCCGCCAACTGCACGAATGGGACGCCAAGGCCGCGACGGAGACAGGAGAGCTGCCCGACGAGACCAAGCGGCTGCTGGAGGCCATGAGCCTATGAGACACGAGGCCGAACCGAGATATCTGACGCCGCGGGACGAGTCGTTGGACACGGACGGCGGCGCGGTCGCGGCGGTGTCCGAGGCGTTGGGACACCCGCTGTTGCCGTGGCAGCGGCTCGTCGCGGACATCGCCGGCGAGTACCGCGTCGAGGACGGCAGGAAGATACTCACGCATCCGCGCGTGATCGTGACCGTGCCCCGCCAGGCGGGCAAGACCACGCTCGACGAGGCTAGGCATATACGCTCCCTGCTCATGGGCCCGAACCGCATGGGCTGGTACATCGCCCAGCGCGGCATGGACGCGACCGCGAGGTTCAAGCAGGTCGTGAAGGACATCCAGAAATCGCCCGCGCTGGCACCCTTGTTGGCCGATGTGAAATACTCGGCCGGCGACATGGGCCTGACGTTGGCCAACGGCAGCGTGTTCCGCCCCTCTCCGCCGACCGACAGCGCCGGCCATGGCTTCCAGGGCGACATGATCACGTTGGACGAGGCGTGGGCGTTCGACGCCAAGACGGGTCAGGCGCTGCTCCAGGCGTTCGTTCCGACCACCATCACCCGTCTACAGCTCATGGGACAGCAGCCGCAGCTGGTCATCATGAGCACCGAGGGCACGGCCGACAGCACGTTTCTGAACCCCATGCTGACGGAATGCCGTCGCGGCCTTGCCCCGAAAAGCTGGGCGTTCATCGACTACGGGCTCGGACTGGACGACGACCCCGAGGACTTGGACGCGGTGTGGCGCAGCCATCCGGGGGCCGGCCACCTGTTCAACCGCCGGCAATTGCAGGGGTTCCGCGACGAGTTCAAGGGCTCCCCGACCGGTTGGCGGCGAGCGTTCTGCAACATCCGCGACGACGGCAGCAATGAGCGCGTGTACACGCAGGACCTCTGGGACATCTCCTCGTGCGAGCCCATAGACCTTGACGGTTTGGAGCCGGGGACGTTCGCGTTCGGCGTCGCTGTGGACATCGACCAGTCCGCCACCAGCGTCGCCGTCGCCCACAACGGCAAGGACGGACTGCGCGCCGGCATGGTGCGCGTCCTGCCCGGCACGGCCGGCGCGCTCGAACTGCTGGCCGACCTGTCCGACCGCTACCACGCGCCCATAGCGCTCGACCCCAAGGGGCCCACAGCGCCGCTGGCCGACCGTCTGCGCCATGACGGCGTCTGCCGACTGGCCGACCTGCCCGCGACTGAACTGGGTATGACCGGCCTGACCTATCTCGAGATGCTGCGCCAGGGCACCGCGTTCCACGCGCCCGACGAGCGGCTCGACCAGAGCGTGGCCGTGGCCGTGCGCCGCTGGGCGGGCGACACCTGGTACCTCGACCGCCGCCAGTCGCCCGGCGACGTGAGTCCCATCGAGGCCGTCCAGCTCGCCGCTTGGGCGGCGCTGCACCCGCCCAAGCGCGTCCGTATGATGCTGTTCTGACGTGAGGACGTTTGAGGACGTTTGATGAGCTTTGAGGACGTTTGAGGACAGCCGGTTTGCCTCGGCGGCGCGCGGGCGCGCATCATGCGTGGCATGGGATTCAGAGACCGTTTCGCCAGCCTCATGGCCAGAAGCATGCCGGCCGTGACCGCCGCGCGGCGGGAAACGCCCGCGCCTCCGTCGCTCCCGGCCCGCATGCCCGCCGACCATGAGCCGACCGGCCTTATCCAGGTGTTCCGCGCCGTGCAGGTCCTCGAGACCGCCGTGAGCGCCCTGCCGATCGTGCAGCTCGACCGCGCCGGCCGCCAATCCATAGCCGACGGCATCGTCAACTCGCCCTCGCTGGATATGACGCGCCGCGAACTGGTGTCCTACCTCGTCGCCTGTCTCGCGACCGACGGCAACCTGTTCCTGCTCAAACGCCGCGTGGGCGACAAGGTCATCGACGTTATGCCGCTTCCGCCGCGCGAGGTAGCCGTCACCGACATGTCGGCCGACCCCCGACGCTCCGACATCCGCTACTCGTGGCGCGGTCTCACGTTCGGCCGCGAGGACGTGATCCACAAGCGGCTCGTGGCCGTCCCCGGCCGTCTGCGAGGGCTCGGCCCGATCGGCTCGTGCCGCGTCGAGCTGGAGGGCATGGCCGACACGCGCGATTTCGCCGCGAACTGGCGTGAGGAGGCTGGCGTGCCGTCCGGCATCTACACGACCGAGGTCGAAATCAGCGACGAGGAGGCCGACGACGCCAAACGGCGCATCATGTCTGCTAAAAGCGGCCAGCCGCTGGTCCTGGGAAAGAACGTGCGCTACGCGCGCACCCTGCTCAGCCCCGAGGACATGCAGTTCGTGCAATCGCGCCAGTTCGACGGCGTCCAGGTGGCCCGACTGTTCGGCATCCCCGCCAACCTCATGCTCACCGGCACCGACGGCTCCAGCCTGACCTACACCAACATCGAACAATCTTGGATCGAGTTCAGCTCGTACACGCTCGCCGCGTACGCCGACCCGATCTGCGAGGCCCTGGGCGAGCTCCTGCCCGGACGGCGCGCGGTCGCCATGGACTGGGACAGCTCCCGCCGCTCGGACACCGGCACCCGGTACGCCGCCTACAAGACCGCGCTCGAGGCCGGATTCCTGACCGTCGGCGAGGTGCGCGCCCGCGAGGGCCTCGCCCCGCTCGAAACCCAACCAGACAAGGAGACCAGCAATGCCCAATGACCTCATGGCCCGCCGCGAGCTCACCATAGGAGGCCTGTCCCTACGCGCATCCGATGCGAGCGGCGACGGACGCACCATCGAGGGCGTGGCCGTGCCGTTCAACACGCGCTACAAGCTTTGGGGCGACTACGCCGAGGTGTTCGATCCCGACACCGACTTCGGCTCGCGCCAGAGCGTCAAAATCAGCCGAGGACACGGCGACCTCATCGGCAAGGTGACCGACATGCGCGCCGAACCCGACGGACTGCACATCACCGCCCGCCTGTCCGACACCCCGAGCGCACGCGAGACGGCCCAGCTCATCCGCGACGGCGTCTACGACGGCCTATCTGTAGGCTTCGCCCCGGTCGAGAACCGCACGGAATACACCGACGACGGCATCACCGAGGTTCACCGGCGCAAGGTCGACCTATTCGAGGTCGCCGTGACCGGCATCCCCGCCTACCCCGACGCGGCCATCACCGGCCAGCGCGACGCGACCAACACGCAAACCACAACCACCACCACTGAAAGGAACACCACCATGAACATCGAGGACATCCTCGAGAAAATCCAGACCATGGACGAGCAGACGCGCTCGGCATTGGCCGACCTGTCCGCCCGCGTCGACAGGCCCGCGCCGTCCGCGCTCGGCTCCCAGTGGCGCTCGGCCGGCGACTACCTCAAAGCCCTTGAGGCGGGCGACGAGCAGGCCGTCGAATTCCAGCGCGACGCGCGCGACCTCATCACCAGCCCCGACGCGCACAACGCGAACGTGTGGGTCGCCGACCAGATCAGGCTCGTGCAGTCCCGCCGCAGCGTGGCCAACATGTTCGTCCACCAGGCGCTCCCCGCAAGCGGCATGACCGTGGAATACCTGACCCTGGGCACCGACACCATGAAGGTCGCCAAGCAGGCAACCGAAGGCGACGCCCTCGCGTTCGGCAAGGTCACGCTCAGCTCGCAGACCTCCAACGTCGAGACCTACGGCGGCTACACCACGCTGAGCCGCCAGGTCATCGAACGCTCGACCGCGCCCGCCCTGTCAACCGCGTTGCGCGCCATGACCATCGCCTACGCGACCGCGACCGAGACCGCCGCACGCGACTACCTCGCCTCCGCGATCGCCGGGGCCACGGCCAACCAGATCACCACCCCCGCCGCGCCGTCCTCACTGACGGCCGACCAGTGGATAGGCGTCATCATAGACGCGGCCGAGGCCGTCGACGCGCGAGGCGCGCAGATTGGCACACTCGCAGTCGGCAAGGACGTGTTCACCGCCATGGCCAAGCTCACCCGCTCAGGAAACGCCCTCATGGACGTGTCCGGCCGCGGCTCGGACACCATCGGCACCATGGACCTGAGCGACGTGACCGGCCAGGTGTTCCGCGTCGGCGTGCGCATGCTCCCCGGAGCCGCAGCGGACACCGCCGCGTTCATCGACCCCGAGGCATTGACCATGTGGGAGGCCGGCGGCCCCTTCCAGCTCCAGCAGATGAACGCGCGCGCCCTGACCGACGACTACGCCGTGTACGGCTACGCCGCGTTCGGCACCACGTTCCCCGGCGGCATCGCCCCGCTCGCCTCCGCCTGATCGCGAGACCGACCATGGCCGACGAACAGCAGAAGGACGAGCTGACCGAACGCCTCACGGCGTTCGTCGACGCCACCGACTTCGACGCGGACGCCATCGCGGACAGCCTCGAGACGGCCCGCGCCTACCTCGTCGCACGGTTCCCCACACGGTTCGAACAACTCGCCAAGCCCATCCGCGACGACATCGTCGTCACCGTCGCCGCGGACCTGTACGGGCAGAAGGACGCGAGAAGCGGCGTGATGGCCGTCGCCAGCACGGACAGCGTCCAACCGTTCCGCGTCAGCGGCGACCCCCTGCGCGCCGCGTGGCCGAAACTTCGGGCGGCCGGGCTCGCCGTCGGACTGGGGATCGCATGATCGCGGACGAAATCAGGGCACTGGCCGCCCAGCTCGAACACGCGGACATCATCGACCGCGCGGTGACCGACGCCGCGCAGGTCAAACCCGCGCAGGGCAGGGTCACCGCGCTCATCGGCCCGCCATCCATCCAATGGGAGCAATGGGACGAGCACGCCACGAGCTTCGACGTGTGGCTCATCGCCGGCACCATGGGCTCGCAGGCCGACGCGCTCGACTCCATCTACACAGCCATCGACCAGCTCGAAACCCTCCAGGAGGCGAACCTAATCCAAGCCGAGCCCGCCGGCTTCAAACGACCCAACGGCGACACGCTCGCCGCATACAAACTCCAAATCAACCGAGAGGAATAGATTATGCCAACCAAGAACAGGACGCTCGGCCCCGGCTCGCTCACCATCGGCGACACCGGCACCCCCAAGGACTTCAGCGGCGACTGCACCAACGTCACCGTGACCCCCGACACGAGCACCGACGACGACATCACCTACCTCGACGGCGGCACCGAAGGAGGCGCGCAGACCACCAGCTGGAAACTCGAGGGCACCCTCAAGGAGGACTACAGCGCCGACGGCCTCCAGGCATGGTGCCTCGAACACGCCGGAGAGACCCTGCCGTTCGTGTTCGTCCCCTCCGACAAGGGCACGCTCGAAATCAACGGCAACACCACCATCGCGCCCGTCGCGTTCGGCGGCGACGTGAAGTCCAAGAACGACATCGACTTCAGCTTCGCCGCGACCGATATCGCCACGGCGGCCAAGGCCTGACATGGGCGACTTCCGGCTCAGCCTGGACGCGCGAGGCCTCTCACGCCTCGCCCGCACCCTCAAACAGGCCGGCGCGGACATGCAGGACCTCAAGGCCGCCTACAAGCGGGCCAGCGACGCCGTCAAGCCACGCATCCAACAGGCCTCGCCATCACGGTCGGGCCGTCTGCGCTCCAGCATCCGCTCGGGAGCGACCCAACGGGCCGGCGTGGTGCGCGCCGGATCGAAACGCGTCCCCTACGCGGGACCAATCAACTTCGGCTGGCCGGGACACAACATCACCGGACAGCACTTCATGGGCGAGGGACTCGACGCCTCACGCGACGAGGTCGACGACATCTTCGCCCAGGCCATCGAAAAGGCGTTGAGCCAAGTGAAAGGAGAATAGCCATGGCCAAGACACGACCCATGACCATCACCATGGACGACGGCACCGAACACAAGGTGCCCATCACCGCGTTCGCGCAGATGAAAGCCGAGGACAAGGCCCAACGCGAGGGCTGGGCCGGAGGCTTCCAGAGCCTCAGGGCCACCATGTACGCCGCCTACTGGATGCTGCGGTCACGCCACCAGGTCACGGACGGCTTCGAGCGTTGGGCGTCGCACGTCGACGGCATCGCCGCACCCGCACCGGACGACGACACCGACGCCAACGACGACGGCGAGGACGACGACCCAAAATCCTAGACGCATGGCCCCAGGGGAGCCTGTGCGAGCTGAGCTGCGTGCTCGCGGCGCGCTTCGGCGGCACCCCATGGCAATGGCGCGCCCATGCCGACGAACGCGACTGGGGCACCGCCATGGCCCTCCTGGAAACAGAACAGGAACAGCTCGAGGAAACGGAACGCAAGACGGGGAGGTGAACGATTGGCATCGAAAAGCACGACCATCAAGGTCAACATCACCGGCGACGCGAGGGACGCGCTCAAGGCCATCAACCAGACCACCGGCGAGATGATGACCATGCAGCAGAAGACCAGCACAGCCGTCTCCGGCATGGCCAACGCCATCGCCTCGTCGGCCGTGGTCGGCAAGATCACCGAGATCGGCAAAGCCGCCATCGACGCGGCGGCCGACCTCGAACAGAGCATCGGCGGCGTGGACACCGTGTTCAAGGACGTGTCCGCGCAGGTGCACGCCTGGGCCGAGGACGCCGCCCAGACCCTCGGCCTGAGCCAGAACAGCTACAACGAGCTCGCCACCGTCATCGGCTCGCAGCTCAAGAACGCCGGCATGAGCATGGACGATGTCGCCGGCAAGACCAACGACCTCATCACCCTCGGCGCCGACCTCAGCTCGATGTTCGGTGGCACGACCACACAGGCCGTCGAGGCGTTGAGCTCCGCGCTCAAGGGAGAGATGGACCCCATCGAGGCGTACGGTGTGAGCCTCAACGACGCCACATTGAAGGCGCAGGCCGCCTCGATGGGACTGGGAGACCTGTACGCGGCAGGCGACCGCAACGCCAAAATGCAGGCCACCCTGGCCGCGATCACCCAGCAGACCGGCGACGCTACCGGCAACTTCGGCAAAGAGGCCGACACCGCCCAAGGCCAGCAGCAGCGGCTCAACGCCATGTGGGAGAACGCGCAGGCCGCGCTCGGCCAACAGCTCCTGCCCGTCGTGACCGCAGTCACCCAGAAACTCACCGAAATGGTCTCATGGGTGCAACAGAACAGCGCATGGCTCACCCCATTGGCGGTCGTGGTCGGCGTGGTCGCCGCCGCGATCATCGGAGTCAACGCCGCCATGAGCGCATACGCGGCCGTCGCCGCCATCGTCGCCGTCGCCCAGGGAGCCGTCAACGTGGCGTTCCTGCCCGTCGCTGCCATCATCGCTGCCATAGTCGCGGCGATCGTCCTGCTCGCCGCCAACTGGGAGACCGTCAAGAGCGTGGCCATGAGGTGCGCGCAGGCCATCAGCGACAAATGGAACGAGTTCAAAACATGGTTCGGCGGCATCGTGGACAGCATCGCCAACACGGGCAAGGCCGTGTGGGACAAGATAGCCGCGCCGGCCAAGACCGCCGTCGACAGGATCGGAGGATTCTTCAACGGCCTCAAGGATTCCGTGCTCGGAGTGTTCGACGACATCGTGGGAGCCATCAAGGGCGCATGGGACTGGGTCACCGGCCTATGGGACAAAATCACCGGCGCGTCCAACGCCGCAGCGTCCGTGTCCGCGCAGGCATCGGGCGCGAGCATGGAGCCCGTCGCGTACGCCGCCTACCAGCCCGCAAGGGCGGTCAGCCTCATGTCACGCACGCGCCCCGCCGGCGTCGCCTCGCGCGCCGTGGCCGCATGGTCAGCAAGCTCGCAAACCCGGCCGACCGTCCGCGAGGACCATGTGACCATCAACGTGCGGTTCGACGGACTCGTGACCGACCCCGAGGCCGTCGCCAGGGAAATCAGGAAAATCACCCGCGACTACGACCGCAAGCGAGGCAACCGATAATGCAGCTTCCCTACATGTATCTCGAAATAGGCGGCGTGCTGACCGACATCACCGACCACGACAACGCCATCGCGTCGCTCGCCTCGTTTTCCGTCGATTGGGGCACGGACTCGCCCGACAGCCAGCCCGAACCGAGCGTGCTGACCTTCAGCCTGCGTGACCGGACCGGCGCGCTGGCGGGCCGTGCGACCGAGCTCATGGGCTCGCGCGTGGTGCTCTACCTGACCGCGCCTCCCACCTGGGCGGACATGACGCGGATGGGCGCGTGGGCCGACCAAGGCACGGCCACGTTGGCCACGCTGCACCAGCGGTACCGTCCCATGTCCGCCGTCCAGCCGGACCCGCTCATGCCGGTCGTGTTCGCCGGCGAGATCCAATCCGGCGGCACCGTCACCCAACGCGCCGACGACAAGGGCTGGCTTATCGAATTGAGCGCGTCGAGCCAGCTGATCACATGGAAACGCATGCAGAAGCAGGGGCCGGTATCCTCGGCGGCGAAATACGAGGGCCAGCATTGGGTCGGCACGCCCGCCAGCCGGTTGGAGACCCTCAACACGAGGGCCTCCGAGGCTGGAGCGCCGACCGCCAGCACAGGGGACCTCTCCCTGCCCAACGCCGTCGCCGCGTACGAGACGAACAGCAGTCCGAGCCAGCTCGACCTCCTGCACAGGCTGTTCGCGCACGACCACCGTCTGCCCCTGTGGTATGAGCGTCCCCGGTGGACGCGCTCGACCATCGAGCCGACGGACCTAACTACGCCGGTCACGCTCACGGCGACATCGGACGGGCGCATGCTCGCCGTCCGGGGCGACCGGACGGGCGTGTGCCTCGACGCGGGCAAGGTCACCGCCGACGCGAGCCTGGAGATCAGCGAGCCCGTCACTCAGGTCACCGTCACCGCCAAAGCGGCCAAAGCGTCGGACGGCAAGCTCGAATGGGAGGAATCGGAATTAATCTACGGCGGCCGAGGCCGCCTGCCCGATAATCTGACCCGCCTGCAATCCAGCGTCACCAAGGAGTCGGACGCGGTGGTGGCGGACGAATCGGGCGGACTGCTCGACGGGGGTACGACCGCGCTCACCGACGCGCAACGCGAGCAGGCGGCCGCGTGGCTCGCCGCCTGGGACACCCGCCTGAAACCTGAGACCGTGACCATCGACGCGCTCGACATCGACCCAGCCAACCAGCCCGACCTCTACCGGTGCTATCCGCCCCCGCCCATCACGTTCGACGGCAGTCGATTCCACCGGCTCTCCGCCGGCGACGGCCAGCCTGCCTTCTCGGCCGCGTGGCTCGCCATCGGCGGACTGCTCGGCTTCGACTGGGTGGGCGGCCGTCCCCGCCTGCGCCACGAACTGACCATCATCCCCCTGCCCCACGCGGCGGCCACCAGTCCGATCCCATGGTCCGGGCTCGACGGCTGGACCGCCCAATGGCAGTCGGTCCGCTACTCGTGGACCGAGCTCGCCGCCATCAGCACCGTCACCAAAACCAAGGAAGGATAAATCATGTCCACCACGTCACTCTATGGCCTCTACTCGCCCGACCCCAGCGACCTCGTGTCCGAAGCGCCCGAGCAATTCGCGCAGATGTGCCAAAGCATCGAAACCGCATTGCACGAGATCGACCAGCGGGCCACGCCCGAAGGGACCGCGCCCGTGATTGCGCAGACCTACGAGGCGCTGGCCGGCATGACCGGCGTGATCGGGCAGACGGGCTACGTCACCGCCGACGCGACCGAGTCGCTCAACGGCCCCTACGTGTGGTCCGGGAGTGTGTGGACCCGTGTGTGGACGCGCGCGGACGCGGACACCGACATGTCTCCCGTGGACTGCGTGCCCTCGAACCTCGCGTCGTACGGCACCTGCACCGTCGTGAAGAAGCAGGGATGGGTGCATATGGCGCTCAACTGGAAATCGAGCGCGTCCGCCTCGTGGGGGTCGGGCGACATCGGGACCGTGCCCGAGGGGTACCGGCCGCCGTGGCGCGTCGAGTTCTCGCCCGTGGTGTCGAACGAGGTCAACAACAAGATGGTCTACATCACCACGGACGGCAAGATCGGCTACTCGAACCGCGGCGGCGCGCAGGACAGCACCGGGTTCAGCGGCAACTTCAGCTGGCCTCTCGCATAACCAATACAGGAGAAAGGAAACCCATCATGGACAAGACGGAGATCGCGGCGCTGGCCGTGGTCGGCGTGCTCATCTGCCTCGACTACCTCACCGGTCTGATGAAGGCCGCCATGCGGCACGACATCTCATCGGAGAAGATGCGCGAGGGCCTGTGGCACAAGAGCGGGCTCGTGCTGGTCATGGTATTGGCCATGGTCATCGAGCACGCCCAGCAGGTCATCGACCTCGGCTTCGCCGTGCCTTTGGTCGTGCCGGCCGGCGTGTACATCGCCCTGACCGAGACGGCCAGCATCCTCGAGAACCTCGCGACCATCAACCCCGAACTCGCCGACAGTCCCGTGCTGAAACTGTTCCGGTCCAGCAAGGAGGCGGAATGAGCGTCATCAAGAAGGCAATCGTCAGCCAGGGCAGCGGGCCGCTGAACCCGTCCTACTTCTGCGTCCACTCGACCGCGAACCCCGGGGCCACGGCCGCGAACCACGTCACCTACTGGTCGCGCAACCCGACCATCCCCATGGCCCACCTCGTGTCTGACTGGACCGAGGCGTACCACACCGTGCCCTACGACCGGCTCGTGGCCCACGTGGGCAACGGCAACAGCCTGTGCGAGGGCCTCGAGATATGCGAGGCGACCAACGAGACGGACTTCCAGCGCGGCATCCAGATCGCCGCGCAGGTCGTGCGCGAACGGCTCGCCGCGCGCGGCTGGGACACGGGCCGGCTCATCTGCCACGACGAGGCCTGCCGCATGTGGGGCGGCACCGACCACACAGACCCTATTCCCTACTTCACCAAGTGGGGATACTCATGGGACCAATTCAAACAACTAGTGCAAGGAGGAACCGACATGGCAATCACCACCGACGAGGCCAAGCAGATCGCGGCCGAGGTCTGGAGCTACCAATACGACCCCAACCAACCCAACATGTACAACGCCGTCCAATACGAGATGGGCGGCAAAATCTGGGGCTACGACTACAAGAAGAGCGCCCCGGGCGGCAACGTGTACAACACGCTCGTGTACGAGACACAGGGCCAGCTCAAGGAGCTCAAGACCATGGTCACCGCCCAGACCGCCGCCATCGAGGCCCTGTCCAAAAGCATGGGAGCCGATCCCCAGCAGATCGCCAAGGCCGTCCAGGACGCCGTCAAGGCCAAACTCGACGCGCTGGAGATCACCGTCACCGCCACCGACGGCGACTAACCAGCCAGCGTGACCGCACCCAGGGCGGCACGCAACCGTGAGTCGGGCATGGCCACGTACGCCATCGTCGTCTTGACGCTCGCATGCCCCAGCAAGCGAGAGACAAGATAGATGTCGTGCGTGGCCTCGTACGTTGTGGTCGCGTACCGATGTCGCAGGCTGTGCGCGGTCCATGGCCCGCCCAGCAGTCGCGTCAAATGATTGCTGACATAGCTGACCTCGACGTGGCCTTGCCAGCGTCCCGGCAGCAACCATCCGTCGCGCGACGCGATTTCGCGGGCGAGGTCGTCGGCTATGGGCACGATGCGTTGCACGTCGCCTTTGCCGCGCACAATCAATGATTTGCCGATTAGGTCGTCCATCACGTCATCGCTATGCACGCGCGCGATTTCGCATCGCCTTAGACCGCATTCCGCGCCCAACCGCAGCATAATCACTTCGTCCGGTGTCGCTCTGCCGAGTGCAGCCAGGATGACCTTATCGGGACATGGATGTGGGTGTGGGCGCGGTTGTTTGATGTGGGGGAGCGACGTTGTCGGATCCTCGGAGATGATGCCTCGACCGGCCGCCCATTGGAAATAGCCGGCCAGCGTTGCTCTGATTCCTTTGCGGGTCTCGGCCGCCAAGCCGTCCCGCCCCAACCACATCTCGCAATCCTCGACCGTCACGCGGGCCGGCGGCTTGCCCACCCAAGCCGCGAAACTCCTAAGTTTGCGCCGCCTTGTACTGATAGTCGACTCGGCCCGTCCCGCCGCCCTCAGCGACACCAGCCATGCCTCGGCCGAAACCGTCCAGTCGGACGGGAACTTGAATTGTTTCATTGCCATAATGACCACCTCCTTGTGGTCATGTCCTAATTAGGCGGCGAGTGTGAGATAGTCAATAATGCGGGAGCGCAGGGGCTTGGACCCTGGACCCGCCGGTCCAGGGTCCAAGCCCCTGCAGCCCCACTCGTTCCTTCGCGCCTCGCGTAAATCTTGAGGTGGGCGTACAATCCCATAGGTTCCGGTTCACGCCTGCCACAGGGGCATGGCGACCCGGGTCCCCCGAATCCCTTAGGAGACACACCATGAAGCAGGGTATCCATCCCGATTATCATGCCGTCGAGGTTCTGTGCTCGTGCGGCAACACCTTCGTCACCCGTTCCACCGCCAATGGCGATCATATGACGGCCGACGTGTGCTCGAAGTGCCACCCCTTCTACACCGGCAAGCAGAAGATCCTCGACACCGGCGGCCGCGTCGCCCGTTTCGAGAAGCGCTACGGCAAGAAGACCAAGTAGCATACTTCACGCCAGTCCGCTCGGTAAGGCGCGCGTCCGCGCGTCTGGACAGCCGAACAACGGACTGGCGTTTTTGTATATTCAAGACCTCATCCGACAATCCCGCCAAGCCCCGCGCATCGGGGCGGAAAGAACAACGGCATGGCAAACGAACAGTTTCCCGCGGCGCTGACCGCTTTGGAGGAATACCGTTCCATCGAACAACAGATGGCCGACCCGCAGATCGTGTCCGATCCGGACCAGCTGCGCAAACTCGGACGGCGCCACGCCGAACTGGGCTCCATCGTCGCCGCGTACACGGCCTACACGCAGGTGCGCGACGACCTTGAGGCGGCCCGGGAGATGGCCGCCGACGATCCCGACTTCGCCGACGAGGCCAAGCGCCTGGAAGCCGAGCTGCCGGGGGTGGAAGAGAAGCTGCGCACCGCGCTGATCCCGCGCGATCCGGACGACGCGCGCGACACGATCATGGAGATCAAGGCCGGCACCGGCGGCGAGGAGGCGGCGCTGTTCGCCGGCGACCTGCTGCGCATGTACACGCGCTACGCCGAAAAGCGTGGATGGACCGTCAACATCCAATCCGAGAACACCACCGAGCTTGGCGGCGTCAAGGACGTGCAGGTGGCGATCCGCGCCAAGGGCACTCCCGCTCCCGAGGACGGCGTGTGGGCGAGCCTGAAATACGAGGGCGGCGTGCACCGCGTGCAGCGCGTGCCCGTCACCGAATCGCAGGGTCGCATCCAGACCTCCGCGGCCGGCGTGATCGTGTTCCCCGAAGCCGATGAGGACGACGATGAGATCGAGATCGACGCCAAAGACCTCAAAATCGACATCTTCATGAGCTCCGGCCCGGGCGGCCAGTCCGTGAACACCACGTATTCCGCGGTTCGTATGACGCATATCCCCACCGGCATCGTGGTGAGCATGCAGGACGAGAAGTCGCAGATCCAGAACCGCGCGGCCGCGCTGCGTGTGCTCAAAAGCCGCCTGCTGGCCATGAAGCATGAGCAGGAGGCCGCCGAGGCCGCCGACATGCGCCACTCCCAGGTGCGCTCCCTCGACCGCTCCGAACGCATCCGCACCTACAACTTCCCGGAGAACCGCATCGTCGACCATCGCACGAACTACAAGGCGTACAACCTCGACGCCGTGCTCGACGGCGACCTGCAGGCCGTGATCGACTCCGACATCCAGGCCGATGAGGCCGAGCGTCTCGCCAGCCAGCAATGATCGATCCGACCAATACGTCGCGGCCGGTCGCCGACACCATCCGCGGAGCCGCGCGAACCTTGGATGAGGCGGGAATCGAAACCGCCGAGCATGACGCCAAACTCCTGCTGGCCGAAGCCTACGGACGCGAACCGCGCGACGTGGACAAAGCCAGGCTGATGGGGGAGCGCTGGAACGACGCCGCCGCCGACCGGCGTTTCGCGTCGTTCGTCGCCAGACGCGCCGCGCGCGAACCCCTGCAGCACATCACGGGGCACGCGCCGTTCCGCTATCTCGACCTGAAAGTCGGGCCGGGCGTGTTCATCCCGCGTCCGGAAACCGAAACCGTGGTGCAGGCCGGCCTCGACTGGATCACCCAGCAGGGGTTGTACAGCCCCCGCGTGGTGGACCTGTGCGCGGGCAGCGGCGCCATCGGCCTGTCCGTCGTCACGGAAGTGCCCGGCAGCCAGGTATGGGCGGTGGAACTGAGCGATCGCACGGCCGAATGGACCCGGCGCAACCTCGCCGACACGGCGAAACAATACCCCTCCATCGCCTCCAACTATCAGCTGGAGGTCGCCGACGCCACCGACGCGACCACCCTCGCGCATCTCGACGGCACCATCGACCTCGTGATCACCAATCCGCCGTACGTGCCGTTGTCGGCGGTCCCCGAACAGCCCGAAGTGCGCGACCACGATCCGCATCTGGCGCTGTACGGCGGTTCGGCGGACGGCACGCTGATTCCCGAGCGCATCATCGAACGCTCCTGGCGGCTGCTGCGCGAGGGCGGCGCGCTGGTGATGGAGCATGACGTCAGCCAAGGCGACCAGCTGGCCGGATACGCACGCTCCGTGGGATTCGGCGAATCCCACACCGAACGTGACTGGACCGGGCGGGATCGGTATCTTTTCGCGATTCGCTAGCGGCGCGTGTCGGGAGAGAATGGACCGTGTTTCCCGCCGCATGTGCCGTTTTCGGGGAGTGTCGCACGCATGCGCGGCCCCACGCTGGTAGGTTGGATAAATGGATTCGCCGCGTCCGGCGCGACGGCCGGACGGACGGCAGGCGGATATGACTGATATCGACGGACAACAGAGGTAAGGAGCGGGCAGGAATGACGAGCGAACCCCGCATTCGAGGAATCGACGACGACTCGCTCGCCCTGGCGGCCGACCTGGTGCGCGCGGGCGAACTCATCGTGATGCCGACCGACACGGTATACGGCGTGGCCTGCGATCCACGCAATCCGGAGGCCATCGCACGCATCTTCGCCATCAAACAGCGCCCCCGCTTCAAATCCCTGCAAGTGCTGCTGCATTCCATCGACCAGCTTGACGGGCTCGGGCTGGAGCTGCCCGCCCCGCTCAACCGACTCGCCGCGCAGTTCCTGCCCGGCGCGTTCTCTCCGATCGCTCTGGCCCGTGAGGACTGCACCCTGAGCACATTGGCGCGCACCTCGACCGGCGCGTCCACACAAGGCATCCGCATCCCCAATTCCGCGGCGGCGCTCGCCATCCTGCGGGCGACCGGCCCGCTGGCGGCATCCAGCGCGAACCTGTCCGGCCAAGACAGCGCTCAGAGCGTGCGGGAGGCCGTGGGCGCGCTGGGCGATCAGGTGGCGCTGTATCTGGACGGCGGCCCGACCCAAGGGCATGTGGCCAGCACGGTGGTCGCCGCCGATCCGCATGGACGCGACGGCATCGAGATCCTGCGCGAGGGCGTGATCGCCTCGCATGTGATCCGCAAAGCGTTGCACATGAACGGCGGGGGGCTCGGCGCATGAGAATCTATCTGCTGCTTGCGGCCATCGCCGGAGGCGTGACCTATCTGGTGACGCCGCTGATTCGGCATATCGCCATCGAGATCGGCGCGGTGGGTGAGGTGCGCGCCCGTGACGTGCACACCATCCCCACGCCCCGACTGGGCGGTTTGGGCATGCTGATCGGCTTCGCGGCTGCGATGGTGTTCGCCAGCCATCTGCCGTTCCTGTCGGGACTGTTCACGAACAACCACCAACCGTGGGTGGTGCTCGCCGGCGCGGTGATGATCAGTCTGCTCGGCATGGCCGACGACCTGTGGGATCTCGACTGGATGCTCAAACTCGCGGGGCAGCTGCTCATCTCCGTGTTCGTGGCATGGGGCGGACTGCAGATCATCTCGCTGCCGTTGGGATCGCTGGTCACCGCCTCGCCCAGCCTGTCCATGGCGATCACCGCGATTCTGATCGTCGCCTCGATCAACGCGGTGAATTTCGTCGACGGACTGGACGGCCTGTCGTCGGGCATCGTGGCCATCGGCGGCATCGCATTCGCCATCTACTCGTACATCATCGCCCGTTCCTCGCCCAGCTACGCCTCCCTGGCCACGCTGATCGACGTGGCGCTGGTCGGCATCTGCGTGGGATTCCTGCTGCACAACTGGCATCCGGCGAAACTGTTCATGGGGGATTCCGGCTCCATGCTGCTCGGCTATCTCATCACCTGCGCTTCGATCGTGATGACCGGCCGCCTCGACCCAGCCACCATCCACGCCAGCATCTACCTGCCGGCCTTCATGCCGATCCTGCTGCCGATCCTCGTGCTGTTCCTGCCGGTGCTCGACATGTGCCTGGCGATTGTGCGGCGTTTGAGCCACGGACAATCGCCGATGCATCCGGACCGCATGCACCTGCACCACCGCATGCTCAAAATCGGTCATAGCGTGCGCGGCGCGGTGCTCATCCTGTGGGGATGGGCAGCGCTGATCGCCTTCGGGTCGCTGACGATTCTGTTTTTCCCGATCGGCTATGTGCTCGTCGGCATGGCGGTCGCGGTCGCGCTGCTGAGCGCGGCCACGCTGTTCCCGTATCTCAAACGCCGTCTGCCCGACATCCGGGAGGAGAACGCGCAGTTCGCCGCCGCCAAACGGCAGGGCAAAGGCGACGCGGAGGGCGATGACGGCTCGGCCGGCGTCTGATTCGCGGGGCGGCCGCGTGGACCGCGCATGATTGTTGCGTGATCGCCTCTTGATTCCGCCTGGTTCGGCATGATTCTCGCCTGACTCTCGTGTGGTCCGCGTATGGGCTGCGCCCGCCTCCGATGGCCGACGTGTGTCGCTCGTCAGGGCGCATTCATATAGTGGGTACATGGCTACAACTGATATGAATAATCAATCCGCGTATGCTCCCCTCCCTCCGATTTTCGCCCAGCTGGGCCTCGCCTATGACGATGTGCTGCTGCTGCCCAACGAGACGGATGTGATTCCGTCCGAAGTGGACACCACCACGCATCTGACCCGCGAGATCACGATGAAGGTGCCCGCCATCTCCGCCGCCATGGACACCGTCACCGAATCCGAAATGGCCATCGCCATGGCCCGCAACGGCGGCATCGGCGTGCTGCACCGCAACCTCTCCATCGACGACCAGGCCGCCCAGGTCGATATCGTCAAGCGTTCCGAGTCCGGCATGATCACCGACCCGCTCACCGTGAACCCCGAGGTGTCGCTGGCCGACCTCGACAAGCTGTGCGGCCGCTTCCACATCTCCGGCCTGCCGGTGGTCGACAAGGACAACAAGCTCGTCGGCATCATCACCAACCGCGACATGCGTTTCATCGCCTCCGAGGACTACGACCATCTGAAGGTCAAGGACGTGATGACCCGCGAGAACCTCATCACCGGCCCCTCCGACATCTCCAAGGAGGACGCCCACGACCTGCTGGCCAAGCATAAGGTCGAGAAGCTTCCGCTGGTCGATGGCGAAGGCCGACTGACCGGCCTGATCACCGTGAAGGACTTCGTCAAAACCGAGCAGTACCCGGACGCCACCAAGGACGAGCAGGGACGCCTGCGCGTGGCCGCCGGCGTGGGCTTCCTCGGCGACGCCTGGCAGCGCGCCTCCGCCCTGATGGAGGCCGGCGTGGACGTGCTCGTGGTCGACACCGCCAACGGCGAGGCCCGACTGGCGCTCGACATGATCAGCCGCATCAAGCACGACTCCGCCTTCAACGGCGTGCAGATCATCGGCGGCAACATCGCCACCCGTTCCGGCGCGCAGGCCATGATCGATGCCGGCGTCGACGCCGTCAAGGTCGGCGTGGGCCCCGGCTCCATCTGCACCACCCGTGTGGTCGCCGGCGTCGGCGTGCCGCAGCTCACCGCCGTGTACGAAGCCGCCCAGGCCTGCAAGGCCGCCGGCGTGCCGTGCATCGCCGACGGTGGCATCCACTACTCCGGCGACATCGCCAAGGCCCTGGTGGCCGGCGCCTCGTCCGTGATGCTCGGCGGCACGCTCGCCGGCTGCGAGGAGGCCCCGGGCGAGAAGGTGCTGCTGCACGGCAAGCAGTACAAGCTCTACCGCGGCATGGGCTCGCTGGGCGCGATGGCCCCGCGCGGCAAGAAGTCCTACTCCAAGGACCGCTACTTCCAGGCCGACGTGACCAGCAGCGACAAGGTCGTGCCGGAAGGCGTCGAAGGCGAAGTGCCGTATCGCGGTCCGCTCAACGCCGTGCTCTACCAGATGATCGGCGGCCTGCACCAGTCGATGTTCTACATCGGCGCGCACAACATCCCCGAGATGAGCGAGAAAGGCCGCTTCATCCGCATCACCGACGCCGGCCTGCGCGAATCGCATCCGCACGACATCGTGATGACCTCTGAGGCGCCGAACTACTCCGGTTTCCACGGCAACTAAACCATCGGCACTTCATTGAGGAGATCAGTCGCACTTCATTGAGGAACAAGGGCGCGCCGACCGCATCGCGGGGCGCGCCCTTTTCCGTTCCCGGGTCCTTCCGTCATGCAGGGCGTAGCGCGGCGACGATACCACCGCGGAGCGTGGGACCGGGGCGTTGTCATATCGGCGATATAGTCTGAACTGTTCGTCATACAAAGGAAACGAGGCAAACGATGGTGGACAGCCACGACGGGGAAACCTACACGGCGCAGGACTCGCGCCTGATCTGGATCGACTGCGAGATGACGGGACTCGACATCTTCGGCGGCGACGAACTGGTGGAGATCTCGGTGGTGCCGACCGACTTCGACCTCAATGTGCTTGACGAGGGAGTCGACTACGTGATCAAGCCCTCGGCCGCGGCGGTCGAGCATATGAACGACTTCGTGCGCGGCATGCACACCCGCTCCGGACTCATCAACGAGTGGGAGAACGGTCTGTCCCTTGAGGAGGCGCAGGCCAAGGTGATCGACTACGTCAAGCGTTTCACCCCGGAAGGCGTGCGGCCGCTGCTCGCCGGCAACTCCATCGGCTCCGACAAGAAATTCCTCGACCGCTACATGCCCGAACTGATGGAACACCTGCACTATCGCGTGGTCGACGTGAGCACCTTGAAGGAGCTGGCCCGCCGCTGGTATCCGGCGGTCTACGAGCATCGCCCGGCCAAGAACGGCGGCCACCGCGCGCTCGCCGACATCATCGAATCCTTGGACGAATTGCGTTATTATCGGGCGGCTTTCATGGCGCCCGCCCCCGGCCCGGATGCGGCCCAGGCCCAAGCGGTCGCCGCCGAAGTGGCGGCGACCAGCCTGCTTCGCACGAACTGACCGGAAGCGGTCGTCCGTGCGACCCTCAAACGGCCTGCAATCGAACATGAAAACGGCTGTTTCGTTGGAATCCCGCCAATCAGTCCGATGTGCGATTGTTGGATTCGTGTGCGGAAAAGTCGCACGGGCGGGCCTCGGGCATCCGTCCGTGCGAACCCGGAAGGAGACGACATGCGCCAATCCGAAGCCCTGGCGATTCTGAACGCCGGCGCGAACGTGTTCCTGACGGGCGCTCCCGGCGCGGGCAAGACTTACGTGCTCAACGAGTTCGTCCGCCAGGCGCGGGCGGACGGGGCGGATATCGCCGTCACCGCCTCCACCGGCATCGCATCCACACATATCAACGGACAGACGATCCATTCCTGGAGCGGCGTGGGCGTGGCCACCAGCCTGACCCCCAGTCTGCTGAAAACCATCAAAGCCCGACGCAAACGCCGCATCCAAGCCGCCGACATCCTCATCATCGACGAGGTGTCGATGATGCACGCCTGGTTGTTCGACATGGTCGACCAGGTATGCCGCGAGGTGCGTCGCGATCCACGCCCTTTCGGCGGCATCCAAGTGGTGCTGTCGGGTGATTTCTTCCAATTGCCGCCCGTGAGCGTGTCCGGGCGCAACAACGATATGATCGCCCCCACGCCGGAATTCCTGGAATCCCGCGAACGGTACGCGCGCGCCGGCAGGAATCCGGAAGGATTCGTCACCGAATCCCTGGTGTGGGAACGGCTTAATCCGGCCGTGTGCTACCTGACCGAACAGCACCGTCAGGACACCGGCGAACTGCTCACCGTGCTCACCGACATCCGCGAAGGGACCGTCACCCAGCGGGACCGCGACGTGCTCGTCACCCGGTTGGGACGCATCCCCGAACCTGGGCAGGTGGCCGTGCACCTGTTCCCCGTGAACCGTCAGGCCGATAATCTCAACGACCTGCGATTGGCCGAGATCATGGCCGAAACGCACGAATTCCACGCCGAAGCCGCGGGACAGGCGAATCTGGTGGACCGGCTGCGACGCAATATGCTCGCGCCGGAACGTCTGGTGCTCAAAACGGGCGCCGCCGTGATGGCGCTGCGCAACGACCCCGACCGCCAGTACGTCAACGGCTCGCTCGGCACGGTGCGCGGCTTCGCGCAGGAGAACAAGGGCGGCTGGCCGATCGTCGAGTTCGAAAACGGCAACATCGTCACCATGAAGCCGGCCTCATGGGAGATGATGGACGGCGACGCGGTGCTCGCCTCGGTCAAACAGGTGCCGTTGCGCTGCGCGTGGGGCATCACCATCCACAAATCCCAGGGCATGACGCTCGACCGCGCCGTGATGGACCTCAAACGCACCTTCGCGCCCGGCATGGGCTATGTGGCGCTGTCGCGTGTGGAATCCCTGAATGGACTGTACTTGGCGGGCGTCAACGAGCGGATGTTCCTCGTCTCGCCCGACGCGGTGCGGTTGGACGGCGATCTGCGCGCCGATTCCGCCGACGCCGCGGCCCGGCTCGCCGATGAAGGCGCGCAGGCGTTCGCTCGGTTCGCTTCGACCCAAGGCGCGCGGGGAGACGCGGGCGACGAGTTCGAGCAGGATGCGCTGTTCTGAACTGGTTGCGGCAAGCGGCGCGGGATGCGGCCGGGGCGCGAGCCGGAGGCGTAAGATGGTGGCACACAGGCGGACCCGCCTCATGCCCGCCGATGACGACGGCGCGAGGGGCCGCCCATCCGAAGGAGGATGCCATGAAGCACGTATGGTCGTATGTTGTATCCGCGGTGGGACTGTTGGTGTTGTTCGTCTCGTTTCTTCTGTTCACCAATCCGGCCGTTCCGGCGTTGGGGACGCTCAAACTGACGGATGTGCTCGCCATCGTCGGCGGAGTGCTGTTCATCGCGCCGATCTACCGTGATTCGGTGGCTCGCAAAACCGCCGATGACGCGCCGCATCGCGTGGTATGGGCGACGCTGCCGGTGATCGGCGTGGCCGTCGTGTGCGTGGGCATCGTGATTCCCAACGCGGTCACCTTCTTCACGCTGTTCCCGCTCGCGGACGTGTTCTATCTGGTCGGATGCCTGATGATCCTGCCGGTGTTCGTCTACCCGCCTGCCTCGCTGCGGCGCGATATGCTGGAGGACCTGGTTGAAGAGCAAGTCGAGGAGCAGGTCGAGGAGCAATCCAAAGGCTGATCGCGGTGCGGGCGTCCCGGATGGGTGCCCGTGGCAGGGTTGTCGATTGACGCGAATATCTTGGAGTCCATGAGTTCCAACACCCTTCGTATGTCAACACTGTTCCTGCGCACCCTGCGCGAAGACCCCGCCGACGCGGACGTCGACTCCGCCAAGCTGCTGCAGCGCGCCGGCTACATCCGCAAGGCCGCGCCCGGTATCTGGACCTGGCTGCCGCTGGGCCTGCGCGTGCTCAACAAGATCGAGGAGATCATCCGCGAGGAGATGGCCTCCATCGACGCGCAGGAGGTGCACTTCCCGGCGCTGCTGCCGCGCGAGCCCTATGAGGCCACGCACCGCTGGGAGGAGTACGGCGACAACATCTTCCGTGTGAAGGACCGCCATCAGGCCGACTATCTGCTTGCGCCCACGCATGAGGAGATGTTCACCCTGCTGGTCAAGGACATGTACTCCTCATACAAGGACCTGCCCGTCACGCTGTACCAGATCCAGACCAAGTACCGCGACGAGTTCCGCCCCCGCGCCGGTCTGATCCGCGGGCGCGAGTTCATCATGAAGGACGCCTACTCGTTCACCATCGACGAGGAGGGCATGCGCAAGGCCTATATGGACGAGCGCGGCGCCTACGAGCGCATCTTCAACCGCCTCGACCTGAAGTATGTGCCGGTGTTCGCCATGTCCGGCCCGATGGGCGGCTCCGCCTCCGAGGAGTTCCTCGCGCCGATGGCCATCGGCGAGGACACGTTCGCGCTCGCGCCCTCAGGCAAGGCATGGAACGTCGAGGCGCTGACCACTCCCGAGCCGGCCGAGATCGACTGCTCGGCCACGCCTGCCGCCACCAAGCGCCCCACGCCCGACGCGGGGACCATCGAGAGGATGGTCGAGTTCGCGAACGCGACGTATCCGCGCGAGGACGGTCGCGCGTGGGAGGCCGCCGACGTGTTGAAGAACGTGGTCGTCGCCGTCAAGCACGCCGAGGACGACGCGCATGACAAGCCGTGGCGCGAACTGGTCGTGGTGGGCGTGCCCGGCGACCGTACGGTGGATATGAAGCGTCTGGAGGCGCAGTTCGCTCCGGCCGAGATCGAAGAGGCCACCGAGGAGGATCTCAAGGCCCATCCCGAACTGGTCAAGGGGTATATCGGCCCGATGGCCCTCGGACCGCAGGCGCGCGGCGACGCCGAGATCGGCTCCGCCGAGGACACGGCGATCCGCTATTTCATCGACGCCCATGTGGCGAAGGGATCCGCATGGTACACCGGCGCCGACGAGGCCGGCGTGGACTATTACGATCTCGTCTACGGCCGCGACTTCGCCGCCGACGGCGTTGTGGAGGCCGTCGAGGTGCGCCATGGCGACATGAGTCCGGACGGATCCGGCCCGTTGAGCTTCGAACGCGGCGTGGAGATCGGCCAGGTGTTCCAGCTGGGATTGAAGTATTCCAAGGCGTTGGGACTGACCGTGCTCGACCAGAACGGCAAGGCCGTTCCGGTGTGGATGGGCTGCTACGGCATCGGCGTGAGCCGTGTGCTCGCCTGCATTGCCGAAACGCATCACGACGAGGCCGGCTTGGCCTGGCCGTCCGTGGTCGCTCCGGCGCAGGTGCATGTGGTCGCCACCGGCAAGGACGAGAAGGCCTTCGAAGGCGCGGAACGGTTGATCGCCGAACTCGAGGAGGCCGGCATCGAGGTCATCTACGACGACCGCAAGAAGGTGTCTCCGGGCGTCAAGTTCAAGGACGCGGAGCTGGTGGGCGTGCCGGTGATCGCCGTGCTCGGACGCGACTTCGTGAACGATGGCACCATCGAGATCCGCGACCGTGACGGCGGCAACATGGTGGCCGTGCCGGCCTCGGAGGCGCTTGCCGAACTCGCCAAGCGCGTCGCCTGACGGGGTTTCCCGGCCGGTTCGTTCTTGGATTTCTCAGCGTGGTATGAATGCCGGTATATGGCATCCATGCCACGCTGACGTGTTTTCAGCGTGGTGGGGTCGTCGGTATGTGGCGTTCCTGCCACGCTGAAGTGTCTTATCGTGGCGTGAATGTCGGTATGTGGCGTTTCTGTCACGTTGGGGGTGCGGTGAGCGTGGCAGGATTACCGGTATATGGCGTTTGAGGCACGCTGAGATCTTTGGCTGTGCTCCGGGCCATTTATGCCTATGAGGTTTACTAATGGTGGATAAGTGGGTGTCTGTCCACATGCTATCCACAACACGCCGAGTTTCCGTCTCTGGATGCACAATTCCCGATGCCGCTTGTCCGGCTCCGCTCGCATCGGGCACAGTGGTAATCACCGTTGGATCCGTGCAGGCAGGCCGAGATGACGTCCAAGCATCGACGTTGCTGTTTGGGTCGTGCCGCTCCCTGCCGCACGGCGCTCCGGCGGGCCACCGTATCCGTTAGGAAAGGAGCCATCATGGCGCAGAAACAAGGCAGCATCACCATCAGCGGCAATCTGGGGGCGGACCCGGTGATGTTCGGCAAAGACCCCAATCAGCAGGCCTGCTCATTCCGTGTGGGGTTCGCTCCCAGCTACTACAGCCAATCTTCGGGGGAGTGGAAGACTCGTGACACCACATGGGTGGCGGTCCGAGCGTTCCGTAAATTGGGGATGAACGCGTTTCAATCGCTGAGAAAAGGCAATCCCGTGGTGGTGACCGGCACGCTGCGCACGGAGCGATGGAGCAAAGACGGCGTCGACCACATCACTCCGGTGATCGAGGCGACGAATATCGGCCATGATCTGAATTTCGGCACCACCATATTCCGTCGCGTCGTCAACCCGCAGAACGGACAGGACATGCAGGGCGGGGCGTCGCAGGAGCCTGGCGTGCCGGCGTATCCGGCGGCCGGCATCGATCCCTTCGCCCAAAACCCCATGCGCAAAGAGCCTGTGGGAATGGTCGATCTTGCGGTGGTGCCGGATGGTCCATCCGACGCCGCAGCCGGCAATCCGTCCGAGATGCAAACCGTCGGCCAATATGCGGATGGATTCGCGCAGTCTCCGGAGATAGGCGAAGGGGAGGCCGAATTCTAACAACCTCCCCTTGGAATCGGAGGCGCGTATCCGTCTGGATGACTACCAGATGCGCACGCGTTGGTCGGGATCGAGCCACATGGCGTCGCCCTCATGCACGTCGAACGCTTCGGCGAAGAGATCCACGTTGCGGGCGATGCCGTTGGTACGGAATTCGGCCGGCGAGTGCGGGTCGATCTGCAGATACTGTTCGGCCAGCTCGTCGCGGTTCTTCGTGCGCCATATCGAGGCGTAGCTGAGGAAGAACCGCTGCGTTCCGGTGAAGCCGTCGAGCTCGGGGGCATGGCTCAGCGAGTCCTTGATGGCTTCGGCCGAGCCGTCGCCGGAGCGTCCCGAGGCCTTGTCGAGCGCCAGCGCGTACGCCTTGATCGCGATGTTCACGCCACCCAGATCGCCGATGTTCTCACCGATGGTCAACGCGCCGTTCACATGCGGCGCCTTGTCGGGTTCGTCGGCGTACTTGTCGAGCAGCTGCTGGGGTGTGAAGGCGTTGTACTGTTCGATCAAGGCTTGGGTGCGGGCCTCGAAATTCGCCTTGTCCTGAGCGGTCCACCAGTCGTTGAGCTTGCCGTCGCCGTCGTACTGCGCGCCTTGGTCGTCGAAGCCGTGGCCGATCTCGTGGCCGATCACCGCGCCGATGCCGCCGTAATTGGCGGCGTCCTCGGCGTTCGGGTCGAAGAACGGCGGTTGCAGAATGGCCGCGGGGAACACGATCACATTCATGGTCGGCTCATAGTAGGCGTTCACGGTCTGCGGGTTCATCAGCCATTCCTCGCGGTCCACCGGTTTGCCGGCCTTGGACAGCTGATAGCCCGTCTCATACAGATTGGCGGCGGCCATGTTGTCGATGAGACCGGCGTCCTCATGCACGTCGAGCGCCGTGTAGTCGCGCCAGTGGCTGGTGTAGCCGATCATCGGCTTGAACTTCGAGAGCTTCTCCAAGGCCTTGGCCTTGGTCTGCTCGCCCAGCCAGTCGGAATGGGTGATCGACACGCGGTAGGCTTCGATGAGATTGGCGACCAGCTCCTCCATGCGTCGCTTCGAGGTCTCGGGGAAATGCAGGCGGACGTACTCCTGTCCGACCTCCTCGCCGCAGATGCCGTTGACCAGGCTGACGGCGCGCTTCCAACGATCGCGCTGCTTTTTCGTGCCGGAAAGGGTTTTGCCGTAGAACTCGAAATTCGTCGTATCGAACTCCTCGCTCAGGAGGCTCGCCGAGCCGATGATCACATGCACACGCGCCCACAGCTTCAGGTCGTCAAGGGAAGCGGTCTGCCAGAAGGCGTCGAATCCGGTCAGGAAGCTCGGCTCATGCACGATCACGCGCGACAGCGCGCCCATCATATCGACCGGCTGCGCGGCCGCGGCGGGCGTCGCGTCGTAGGCCTGTTGCCAGGCGGCGGCCCAGGCGGCGATGTCGAAATGGGCCAGTGAGTCGGCCAGCGCGTTGAAATCGGTGGGATTGTAGGTTTTCACCGAATCGCGGGTGGCGACGTTGTCCCAATGATTGGCGGCGATGCGCGTTTCGACGTCGAGAAAACGCTTGGCCTGCTCCTCTGCGGCGTCCTCGTCGTTCGCGAGCTTGGCGTTCATCAGCTGGCGGGCGACCATCGCGGTGTAGGCCTCGCGGATCGGCGCGTAATGGTCCTCGCGGTAGTAGGCCTCGTCGGGAAGGGCCAGACCGCCCTGTTCGATATGCACGATATTCGTATCGGGATCGCCCGGGTCGCCGTAGACGCCCATGCCGAACAGGTCGGGACCTCCGGACGGGTTCATCGCGCCCAGCGTGCGGGTGAGGGAGGCCTTGTCCCCGGCCTGGTCGATGGCGTCGATCAGCGGACGGATCGGTTCGAATCCGGCCCGGTTGATGGCTTCGGTGTCGAGGAAGGAACGGTACAGCGCATGCGCCTTGGCGGCCGGGCAGTTTTCCTCTTCGAGGATGTCGCGAATCTGGTTCTCCGCGTTCTCGGCAAGACGGTCGAAGGAGCCATAGCGGGAGCGGTCATCGGGAAGACGGTAGGTGTCGATCCATGGTCCGTTGACGTAACGGAACAGGTCGGTGGCGGGGCTGATGACGGAAGAGAAGGATGCCGGATCGATGCCGGAGGTCAGGGAATCACTCATAGGCTCCAGCCTAATCGCATGAGGCGAGAATCGTTGGCGTTTCGGCGCGGGTCTATGCCGGCGGCGGGCATGGGGCGCGCATATCCCGACATTTCGGCCATATCTGCCGAATGGATTCGTCAGGTTGCGCTTCGGGCGAGAATTAGACACAGTGTCTAAACTCAAAGTAGGCACCATGCCGAATTGGAACCTAAGGAGCGATCATGACCGAGAACAACCCGTACGCAAACCCCGACCCCAACGGAGGGTCGCAGCAGCCGCAATACGGCGCCTACGCCCCGCAGGGGCAGAACCAAGGGAACGGACAGCAGTACTACGGTCCGTACGCCGACAATCCGAACGGCCAGCAGAACCCCTACGGCAATGGACAGCAGAACCCCTACGACAACGGTCCGCAATGGCAACCCGGCTGGCAGCCGCAGTTCAACCCGTTCAAGCTCATCGAGGAGAACCTGCCCCACCGCGCCGTCACCCTGATCCGCACCATCTACGGCGTGGCCGGCATCGCCGCCATCATCATCGGCGTCGCGCTGCTGCTCGTGCCGGGCAAGACGCTCGCCCTGCTGGCCGTGGCGCTGGGCGTGTACTTCATCGTCTCCGGTCTGGTGCGCGTCGTCACCGCGCTCGTCGAACCGGGATTGCCCGGCGGATGGCGCGTGCTCGACGTGATCGTCGGCGCCCTGCTGGCTTTGGGCGGCGCGATGGTGGTGAAGAACTCCGTGCTGACCGGACAGACGCTTGCGTTGATGATCACCCTGTTCGTCGGCTTCGGATGGATCCTCGAAGGCGTGATGTCGCTGGTGGAGTCCTGGCGTCTGCCGCGTTCCGGATGGGCGGTGCTGTATGCGATCGTCTCCATCATCGCCGGCATGATCGTGCTGTTCTCCCCGCTGAGCGCCACCGCCTGGCTGATGATTTTCGGAGCGTGCGCGCTTGTGGTCATCGGCATCAGCGCCATCATCAGAGCGTTCACCTTCGGCCGTCGCGCCAAGTGACGCACGGGTTTGTTGAGCCGACGCGATAGGGTGGAGCCATGATTGAACTGAAAACACCCTCGGAGATTCAGGCGATGAAGCCCGCCGGCAAGTTTGTCGGCGGCATTCTCAAAGACCTCAAAGCCATGACGCATGTCGGCACCAACCTGCTGGAGATCGACGAATTCGTGCATAAGAGGATCGTCGACCGCAAGGGGGCCGAATCCTGCTACGTGGATTACGCCCCCGACTTCGGCACCGGCCCCTTCGCCCACTACATCTGCACCTCCGTCAACGACGCGGTGCTGCATGGCGTGCCCTACGACTACAACCTCAAGGAAGGCGATCTGGTCAGTCTCGACCTGGCCATCAGCGTCGACGGATGGGTGGCGGACTCCGCCATCAGCTTCGTGGTCGGAGACAATCCCGATCCCGAGGACCTGCGCATCATCGCATGCACGGAGGAGGCGCTCGCCGCCGCCATCGACGCGGCCCAGCCCGGCAACCGCCTCGGCGACATCTCCAACACCATCGGCGAGGTGGCGCGCTCCTACGGATATCCGATCAATCTGGAATTCGGCGGCCATGGCGTGGGGCATATCATGCACGGCGACCCGCATGTGCCCAACGACGGCCGCGCCCGCCACGGCTACAAGCTGCGTCCGGGGCTGGTCATCGCCATCGAGCCGTGGTTCCTGAAAACCACCGACGAGATCTACCAGGATCCCGGCGACGGCTGGACGCTGCGCTCCTCGGACGGCTCGCGTGGCGCGCATAGCGAGCACACCATCGCCATCACCGACAACGGTCCGATCATCCTGACCGACCGCGGCGAGTGAGGCGCAATGGGCGAGGCTGTAGGCACAGGCCGATTGTAACGGATTGCGTAAGTTATAATTCATGGAGGAACGCGATGTTGAAGAATATGCTCCGTGCGCCTGATACTGCATAGTTTCATGAAACGGAGCATGCTTCGCCGCAAGCTGAATGATATTCAAGTGGAAGGTGTGTAGCGATGAGCGGTCATGCCCGGTCCGGGTCACTGTCTTCGTTACGTCACGCGAATGTCAGCCAAGTTCTTTCTGTTTTGCAGCGATTTGGCGGAATGACGCAGATTGAATTGGCTGATGCCACTAATCTTTCCACTGCAACGATTTCCAGTATCGTTCGTGAGCTCACGGAAAAAGGGAAAGTCGAAACGCAGTCGGTCAGTCGTAATGGTCGACACGCTTTATACGTGTCTTTAGCTCAGCAAGGCGGAATCGTAGCGGGAATTTCCATCGGGCGACTTGATTTATGCATTATCTTGGGTGACTCTTCAGGAGAGATTCTCTGCGCGAAGCAGATGCCGTTGCCGCCGCGGCATCAGCCGGATACTACGGTTATTCGCGCTTTGGAACTTCTGCGTGAGATGCTTGATCTGGTCGGTTTCCCGATTACACAGCTCAAGCAAATCACCCTTGCTCTGCCAGCTCCGATTGATCTGCTCGGAAACATTGCAGTGCCTGAGGTTATGCCAGGTTGGGATTGCGGTGAAGTGGCGAATCGTTTTGAGCGCGGAACAGGCGTTCGTCCGGTGATTGAGAATGACGCCAACATGGCCTGCCTGTCTCAAATGCGGGATTCCGAGTTGAACAAACAGGATATCGTCTATGTGCATGCTGATTATGAGATAGGCGGAGCAATATATATTGCTGGAAAGATTTACCGGGGATGCTCGGGGTTGGCTGGTGAGATTGGCCATGTGCAAGTCGACGCTAATGGAGCCGTTTGCACATGTGGGCGGCGCGGTTGCCTGAACACTGTTGCTTCGGCGGCTCATCTGACAAGTCTGCTTCGCCCGTCCAGGGGGGAGATGAGCCTGCGAGATATTGTGTCGGAGGCCAAACACGGTGATTTGGTTTGTATGAGGTTGATTGAGGATGCGGCGGTTCAGGTGGCTTTGGCTGTTGAACCGACAATTGCCTCGGTTGATCCCGGCGCTATCGTGGTCGGAGGCAAACTTGCCCAAGCAGGTGATGGTTTTCTTGTTGCATTCAGTCAGGCCCTTAATAAGGTGATGTTTCCGGTAATGGCCAATCGCAGCATTGTTCTTGGTCAGCACGGCGATGATGCTGTCGCCAGAGGCGCTATGCTGTCGGCGGCGAATCGCATTATCATGGGGAACTAATCGACAGTCGTGGTGCGTGAAGCTATTACGGAAGGCGGAAAGATGACGGCTCAGGTTTTGCGGTCACATAACGCATATAAACAACGTGATTTTTCTCGCCGTGCGGTTTTTGGCGCTCGAGGGCTTCGTAAGTCTTATGGATCTGTGGATGCTCTCGATGGTGTTGATATCGATGTGTACGAGCACGAGATCATGGCGGTCGTGGGGGACAATGGTGCTGGCAAATCCACGTTGGTGAAAATTTTAAGTGGCTTGGAACAGCCTGATGATGGATATCTCTTGCGCGAAGGGGAAGAAGTATCTTTTCAAGGCATCAAAGAAGCCAATGACAGCGGTGTGTGCACTATCTTTCAAAATCCTGCGATGTGTCCCGCGATGGATGTGAGCGACAATGTGTTCATGGGCAGAGAATGTATGCGTGGCCCATTTGTGGATAAGCGACGCATGGTGGAAGGCACCCGCAATGTCCTGAAAAAACTTGGTTCCCCGTTGTCTCCGACTCGCGAAGTTCGTGGTTTGAGCGAAGGGGAGCGGAAGACTCTTACATTCGCTCAAGCGATGCTCAAGGAACCTGAGGTGCTGATTCTGGATGAGCCTACGAGTTCTTTGTCTGTGATACAGACGGGAGAAGTGCTCAATCAAATGTTGAGTATGCGTGAGGACGGAAAGAGTCTGATAGTTGTCTGCCATAATCTGACGGATGTGTTTGCTGTTTCCGATCGCATTTGTGTGATGCGGCACGGTTGCGTAGTTGCCGTGCTGAATACTCGCGAAACTACGTATGAAACTGTTGTTGGCTATATGGCCGGGGTTCCTCAACGGCGATAGATGCCCTGCTGTTGGATTTGGGCTGTAAATTAATATACCGTCGCGGGTGGTATCTCTACACTCGAGCGCCTCGTGCTCTTGAGAAGCAGGATGTGCACTTGGTCGGCTGATGTCTTATTTAAGCCCCTGTTTTCGCGGTGCATGTCCATCAAATTGACTCGAACTTCTGCCGAATATCGCCCGTGCGTGGCTCAACTTTCCTAGATTTCAGCGATTTCGGCACCCTGTTGTGTCGGCGTGTCGTAGATTTGCATATATGCTCTTGAATATGTACTCTAAATCCAAGAATGATGAAGTAGTCAGTGGTGATGGTGGTGTAATCATCGTTGATGATGAACTACTACCGCCATTATTGCTGAAATTTCAACGTTCTGACAGCTTGCGGAAACAAAGAACGGTTTCTTGGGGCTGTGGTCTATAAATAAGGAATGCAAATCGAAAAGGTGAGTGAAGATGAGTATCTCCAAAAAAGCCGTTGCGATGTTTGCCGCGGTGGCATTCGCTGTTGCTGGTCTGTCCGGATGCGGTACTTCCGCTGATACGTCCGCGGAAGGCACGACAGGTGCCTCCGATGCTGAGATCAAACTTGGCTACGTCCCGTCCACGATGAACAATCCGTTCTGGCAGGCGATTCTTGATGGCATCAACGAGGAAATCGACGGGCAGAGTGTTTCAGTGCAGACCGTTGATCCTCAGGCGGATCAGTCTAAGATGAACGACATGGTCGGAGACCTGATCGCGTCGGGCGTCAACGCGATTATTCTGGGCCCCTATGACACCACTGGCGTACAGCCTGCCCTGCAGGCGGCTGCCGATGCCGGCATCCCCGTCATCAACATCGATACCCCGGTGGACGATTTGGATCTGGTGGAGACCGTCGTCGCTTCCGATAACAAGAAGGCGGGTGCTTTGGTGGCCGAGGATATGATGTCGAGACTTGATGAAGGCTCTGATATCGCCGTTATCAACTGCCCGTCCGGACAGGCGTGTATTCAGCGTTTGGAGGGATTCAAGGAAGAAGCCGGCGATTATTTCAATATCGTGCAGGAACTTGACGGTAAGGGCGAACTTGCGACATCGCTGACGCTTGCTGAGGATATTCTGCAGTCCAATCCGGATCTCAAGGCCATTTTCGGTGTGAATGATCCGATGGCACTGGGTGCTGTTCAGGCCTTGGCCGCGCATCCGGAAATGAGTGATGTGCTGGTGTATGGCGTTGATGGTTCTCCGGACGGCAAGGCGGCCATCAAGGATGGCACGATGGCGGGCACAGGTGCTCAGTCTCCGAACAAGATTGGACATGAGGCTGCCAAGGCCGCCCTTGATGTGCTTGACGGCAAGGAAGTCGAGAAGGACATCGTCGTTGATACGTTCTTGGTGACCAAGGACAACGTCGACGAGTATGGTACCGACGGCTGGCAGTGAGGCCAACGGCGAGGCGAAGAGACTCTTGCTAATTCACTTGGGTGCGGATTGCGCATGGGCAAATGTCCACTGCAACCTCTTCCTCGGGACGGCCTGTGGCGCTATCCGTACCCTCTTTCAATCAATCAAAGGATGAGCAATGGTAGAACAGATGGTAGAAGACGAACTGCTCGTCGAGCCGGTGAGGACTACTGAGCCCGTCTCCCCAATGTCAGCAAAAACCAGTAGGGTCATCGTCGAAATGCGGGACATCGTTAAGACGTTCCCCGGCGTAAAAGCGTTGACCAACGTGCATTTGACGCTGCATTCGGGCGAGGTGCTCGGCCTGCTTGGAGAAAACGGCGCAGGGAAGTCGACGTTGATGAACGTCCTTGGAGGCGTGTTCAAACCGGATAGTGGCACTATTCGTATCGACGGTGAAGAAGTGCAATTCAACGGTGTTTTGGATTCACAGTCCAAGGGCATCGCGTTTGTGCATCAGGAACTTGCCCTCGAGCCGTTCCTGACCGTGGCGGAAAACGTGTTTATTGGGCGAGAGCTTAAGAACGGTGTCGGATTCGTTAGTCAGCGCGAAATGGTTGCGCAATCCAAGCAATATCTTGACATGGTAGGCCTTGAGGTCAGTCCTAACCAGCTGGTGAATTCGCTCAGCATGGGTCAACAGCAGATGATTGAAATTGCAAAGGCGCTTTCGCTGAATGCCAAAGTTATTGTGCTGGACGAGCCGACATCATCGCTATCTGAAAAAGAGGTTGAAGATCTTTTCCGTGTCGTGCGCAAACTGAAAGCGCAGGGGATGGGCATCATCTACATCTCCCATAAGATGAGCGAGATTTTCGATTTGACAGACAACGTGATGATTATGCGTGATGGAACGTATATCAACACCGTCGTCACATCAGCTACGGATGAAGATGAGCTGGTCCGTATGATGGTGGGACGCGATGTTGAAAATTACTATTGTCGCGTTTTCAACACTCCTGGTGAAACGGCACTGTCCGTCAAGAACTACGTATGTAATCCTTGGCGGAAACCCGTGGATTTTGAGGTGCGTCGCGGTGAAGTTCTAGGATTCTACGGCCTGATTGGTTCTGGGCGTAGTGAGTTGCTCGAATCGATTATGGGATTCCGCGATGGTGGATCGGGTGAGGTTTATGTATTCGGCGAACAGGTGAGTGACAAAACCGACCCGATTCGAATGCATGGTCTCGGTTTGGCCTTGGTGCCGGAAGACAGAAAAACCGAAGGTCTGTTCCTCTTCAACGACATCAGATTCAATTCATCGATCGCCTCATTGCATGAGTTTATCTCCAAGTTGCGTGTCAACAATCATAAAGAGACGCAGATAGCGCAACATGCTGTGGATTCGCTCAATATCAAGGTGCCTTCGCTGGAATCCAAAGTGGGGAACCTCTCAGGAGGAAACCAGCAGAAAGTGGTTCTAGGAAAGTGGCTTGCCACAAATCCTAAGATTCTCATTCTGGACGAGCCGACTCGCGGCATCGATGTGGGAGCTAAAGCGGAAATCTACAGGATTATCAACTCTTTGGCATCTGACGGTGTTGCCGTGATCATGATTTCATCTGAACTCAATGAAGTCATGAATATGTCCGATCGCATGGCCGTTATGCGTGGAGGCGAAATCAGCGCAGTGCTTGAACGTGATGAGTTCAATCAAGACAAAATCCTCAAGTACGCGCTCGGCTAACAAACGAACATCCGTAACAGTGGAACACTTTCTATCCCAAGGAACAGAACAATGAAGATACAAACCAAGGTCCTCGATCGACTAGAGGACATCCCTGTCGTCGGCTCCGTTGCCAAGGTCGTCAAAGCCAATATGGGTATCCTTATCGGATTCCTCGTGCTTCTGGTCTTCTTGAGCATCTTCGCCGAGAACTTCCTGTCGTGGGCGAATATCGTCAATCTGATGCGGTCTGTGTCGACCAATGCGATTCTCGCCATCGGAGTCATGCTTTCAATCATGCTCGCGGGTATTGATCTGACCTGCGGTGCCCTTGTCGCTTTGTCCGGCGTAGTTGCGGTGTTGTCGATGTCGCAGTTTGGCATGCCTTTGCCTGTCGCGTTGCTGTTCGGCATCGCCATTGGTCTGGTCGTCGGTCTGCTTAATGGTGTGATCATCGCATATACCGGCATCCATCCGTTCGTCGTCACTCTTGCCATGCAGAGCATCTGTCGAGGGGCGGCCTATCTCGCTGCAGGTGGTAAACCCGTCACCGTGCGTAATGAGGCATTCACTGCGTTGGGTAACGGCTATCTGGGGCCGATTCCGCTGCCGGTCATCTATATGCTGGTATTGTTCTTCCTTCTGTACCTGCTCTTGAACAAGACCCGTCTCGGACGACACATCTATGCGCTGGGCGGCAATCCGACCGCGGCAAAGTACTCCGGCATCAATGTCACGCGAGTCAAAGTGTTCGTCTGGGCGGTGTCCGGTCTGCTTGCGGCTTTCGCCGGAGTGGTGCTCGCCTCACGTATGTCATCGGGACAGCCGACCTCCGGTGTCGGCTATGAGACTGATGCGATTGCCGCGGCCGTGATTGGTGGCACATCCATGTACGGCGGTGTGGGACGCACGTCTGGCGTGTTCATCGGTGTGCTGATTATTGGAATGATTTCCAATGGCCTGAATCTGCTGCACGTCAACTCGTTCTGGCAATACGTGATCAAGGGCATCATCATTATCGTTGCCGTCTATTTCGATATGCGCAAGAACAAAGGAAACGTCCGCACCGGTTTCTGACACGCGAATCCATGGATGAGCCGATCACGTCATCTCGGTTGAGCGATCGGCTCATCCGACAGACGCTCAACTCTTAGTCACGAATTGGGCGGTCGGATTCCTCTTCCTGTCCGACCGCCCTCCTTTACGAAAGAGCATGATATGGAACATACTCAACAAATCAAACTTGAAATCACCGCCGCAGAATGTCGCAAAGAAGCCCTTGCGATGGTTCAGGCGGCGCAATCCGGCCATTTGGGCGGATCGATGTCGGTTATGGATATCCTCACCGTGCTGTACTTCAACACAATGCGTATCACCCCGGACTCACCTAAGAATCCCGATCGTGATCGTTGTGTGCTGTCCAAAGGACATTGCACGCCCGCCATGTATTCGATCCTCGCGCATAAGGGATTTTTCCCCATCGAGGAATTGAAGACGTTCCGTCGTATCGATTCCAATCTTTCCGGTCACGTCGAAATGACGAAGGTGCCTGGCGTCGATATGTCCGCTGGATCTTTGGGCCAAGGACTATCGGCGGCTTTGGGCATGGCTCTTGCCGCGCGAATCGATGGATGCCAGTACCGTGTGTACTGCATCTGTGGCGATGGCGAGATACAGGAAGGCCAGATCTGGGAGGCAGCACAAGTCGCATCGCATTATGGCGCGAACAACCTTACCGTCATCGTGGACAACAACCGTATCCAGCTTGATGGTTTCACCGACCGCATCGGAGGTCCGTCGAACGCGGCCGACAAGTTCCGTGCATTTGGATGGAACGCTATAGAAATCGATGGGCATGATGTCAGTCAGATCGCGGCTGCTCTTGATGCAGCTGCTGCGGACGCGATTGCTCCGACTGCGATCATCGCCAATACGGTGAAAGGCCGTGGAGTTTCGTTCATGGAGAACAATCCAAAATGGCATGGCGGTACACCAAATGAAGACGAGTTCGCCATTGCGTTCTCGGAAGTGCAATCGCGTATCGACCATCTCAATGATGTTTTACACAAGATTTCGGAAGGGGTTTCACGATGAGTGATATGAATGTCGAGTCGACTCGAGTGGCCTATGGTCGAGCTCTGTGCGAGTTGGGCGAACGTAGGTCGGATGTGGTTGTTGTTGATGCCGATCTGACCACATGCACGATGACCTGCTTCTTTGCCCAGAAATTTCCCGAGCGTTTTTTCAACGGAGGAATCGCCGAATCTAATATGGTCGGCATGGGGGCAGGGCTGGCTACAACCGGTAAAACAGTATTCGTGAACTCATTCGCGATGTTCTCAGCCGGGCGTGCCTATGATCAGGTCCGTAACGCTGTATGCTATCCGCGTCTCAATGTCAAAGTTGTCGGTACCCATGCCGGTCTGTCCGTTGGTGAAGACGGAGCCACTCATCAGTGCATCGAGGATATCTCTTTGATGCGCACGATTCCTAACATGACGGTGATTGTGCCGTGTGACGCCGAGGAAGCCAAGCGGGCGACCATCGCAATGTCGGAATATGATGGGCCCTGCTATCTGAGGCTGGGGCGCTCACCAGTTCCGGCCGTCACTTCGGGAGTTGCGGATTATGACTTCCAGATTGGTAAGGCCTCCACTCTGAAACAAGGCACGGATGCCACCATCATCGCTTGCGGGTTGATGGTGGGCAAGGCCATGGAGGCCGCAGCCGTGTTGGAATCGACAGAGGGTTTGAATGTGCGTGTGGTCGACATGCACACCATCAAGCCTATCGATAAGGAAGCCATTCTTGCCGCCGCTCGGGAGACGGGGGCCATCGTGACCGCAGAGGAGCATAATATGATCGGTGGCTTGGGCGCTGCTGTGTGCGAGGTGCTCAGTGAGGTTCCGGCTGAATGCTGTGTGCCGATAATCAAAGTCGGTGTCGCAGATGTGTTCGGACACTCCGGAACCGCTGAGGCATGCCTCGAAAAATATGGCTTGACCGTTGGCCATGTTGTTGATGCAGTCAAAAAAGCGCGTTCTCTGTGAGTGTTGTAGCCGCTGATTGAAATGGTCTGTGCCGAAATGCCGTCCAGTCTGTTAGTATGGGCGCATTTCGGCACACTTGTGTATCGACGCGTATCGTGCGGTAACACACGTGCCATATGGTTTGTGGAGTATCCCGACAGGCGGGGTTCAAGGAGGTTGCATGGCAACGGCACAGTTGAACGTCGATGAGAGCAAATTCACGCTGCCCGTGGTCAAGGCCAGCAACGGCCCGGACGGCATCGTCGTCTCCGGTCTGCGCAACGACGGCTGGGTGACGCTGGATCCGGGTTTTCTGACCACCGCCCAGTGCGAGTCGAAAATCACCTTCATCGATGGCAACAACTCGGTGCTGCGCTATCGCGGCTATTCGATCGAGCAGTTGTGCGAACAGTCCGACTTCCTTGAGGTCGCTTGGCTGCTGCGCCACGGCGAACTGCCGACCAAGGCCGAATACGACCAGTTCTGCGCCGACGTGAACCATAAGACCATGGTGGGAGAGGATTTCCGCACCTTCATGGGCTCGTTCCCGCGTTCCGCCCATCCGATGAGCGTGCTCGCCTCGGCGGTGAACGCGTTGGCCACGTTCTACCCTGACACCACCGATCCGGACGATTCCGACCAGCTTGACGAGGCCGCCAAAATCATCATGGCCAAGGTGCGTACGATCGTCAGCTACATCTTCCGCCGCCGCCGTGACGAGCCGATGCTGTATCCGGATTACGCGCGCGGCTACGTCGACGACTTCCTGCGCATGTGCTTCGCCGTGCCGTACGAGCCCTTCGAATCCGATCCGCTGTATGTGCACGCGCTCGGCCGGTTGCTGATCATCCACGCCGATCACGAGCAGAACTGCTCCACCTCGGTGGTGCGCATCGCCGGCAGCGCCCACGCCAATCTGTATTCGGCGGTGTCGGCTGGCATCAACGCGTTGTCGGGGCCGCTGCATGGCGGCGCGAACGAGGCGGTGCTGCGTCAGCTCAAGGCGATTCGCGATTCCGGCAAATCCGTGCGTGAATTTGTCGATTGGGCCAAGGACGGCGGCCACCGTATCTCCGGATTGGGCCACCGCGTCTACAAGTCGTACGACCCGCGTGCGGCCATCGCCCGCCAGTATCTGGAGCGGATCATGGATCGCGAGGATACGCTCAAGCTGCCGGCCGACGAGCGTGCGCTGTTCGACGTGGCGGTTGAGCTGGAGGACATCGCCTTGAACGACGAGTATTTCGTCTCGCGTCACCTCTATCCGAACGTCGACTTCTACACCGGCCTGATCTATCGCGCGATCGGCTTCGATCCGGCGATGTTCACCACGTTGTTCGCACTGGGACGCATTCCCGGATGGATCGCACAGTATCGAGAGATGCTCGCCGATCCGAACACCAAGATCGGACGTCCGCGTCAGGTCTACACCGGTCCCGTCGAACGCGACTGGGTGCCGATGTCCGAACGGTAATTCAATTCTCCCATTTCCGTCCGTCGTCTGTTATCGAGTTGGCACTTGACCCCTCCAGTTGGCACTGGTCCGCTGTTGGTCATCGGCAGGAACATGGTTATTTCGCCATTCCGTGTTGTCGTCTTTATCCGACGGGTGCCAACTGGAGGCTCCAAGTGCCAACTGGATAAACGGCGTGAAATCGAAACGCATGTAGGATTCCTCTGCGTTGGCAGGAATCCTGGACGACGCGCAAGACGGTGTTGGAACGTCAACGTCAAATGGCTCGGGTCCTGGTCAATCATGCGTCACGCATGATTGACCAGGACCCGAGCCATTTACGATAACGGCTGCATAAGAACTAAGAACTGAAGTTCTTAGTTCTTATGCAGCTGCTCGTTGAGCTCGATGCCCGTTTTGCGGTGACGGGCCTCGATACCGCCGGTCAGCGAGTTGCGCAGGAACAGGATGTTGTTCTTGCCGCTCAGATCCGAGCCCTTGACGACCTCAAGCGGCTCGCCGGCCTCGACCTTGGCCTTGTCGTAGATGGTGATCTTGGTGCCGGCGGTCACATACAGACCGGCCTCCACCACGCAGTTGTCACCCAGAGAGATGCCGATGCCGGCGTTCGCGCCGAGCAGCGAATGCTCGCCGATCGTGTTGCGCAGCTTGCCGCCGCCGGAGAGCGTGCCCATAATCGAGGCGCCTCCGCCGATGTCGGAGCCGTCGCCCACGACCACGCCTTGGGAGATGCGCCCCTCCACCATGGAGACGCCCAGCGTGCCGGCGTTGAAATTCACGAAGCCGGCGTGCATCACGGTGGTGCCTTCGGACAGGTAGGCGCCGAGGCGCACGCGGTCGGCGTCGGCGATGCGCACGCCGGTGGGCACCACATAATCGGCCATGCGCGGAATCTTGTCGATCGCCAGCACACTCACATCCGCTCGGGGCAGACCGGAGGCTGTCTGCGTGGCGGCGGCCATCACGTCGAGTCTGCGCAGCGTGAAGTCCGGCACGGCGAACGGGCCGAAATTGGTCCACACCACGTTGGTGAGCTTGCCGAAGATGCCGTCGAGGTTCATCGTGTTCGGCTTGACCAGACGCATGCTCAGCAGGTGCAGGCGCAGGTAGGCGTCGGCGGCGTCCACAATCGGCTCGTCCAGAGCGCTGATGGTGAACACGGGGATGCGGCGCACGCCGCGCACATCGGTTTCGACGTGGACCATCGCATCGAACTGATGGTTCGGACGTGAGCCTTCGGCCGGCGCCTCGCCGAGCGTCAGCTTCGGGTACCAGACGTCCAGGGTGTTGCCGGCAGCGTCCACGCTCGCCAGGCCCCAGCCCCATGCCATGCGTTCATTGCTCATATTCGCTCCTTGTGTGTGCAGGGCAATTTTCAACTCCACCTTAGCGGCAGGTGCGCCGTAACCGCGCCGATGGCGGAAACGTCGCGTCGGCCGCCGGCGCGTACCGTGCCGCGATCGCGGACGTATGGCCCTCTCCTCAGGCCGTATCGTCGGCCTGGCGGCGGGATTCGCCGCGGTCACTGGCTTGCGGGGGGTTGGACCCCTGACGGTACGCCTTGATCAACGTGGTCCCCGCCTGGTACAGCCGTTGTTTGAGACTGTCGGGGCCGGCCACGATCACGGAGCCGTTCCACGAGTATTGCAACGCCCACCAGAACACGGCCCTCTCCGGCGCTTCGACGGCGACGACGTATTCGCGTCCCTCCGGCGACTCGTCGGATGTGTCGCTGTGCCGTTCGGTGACCGTGGGCTCGTCGAACCATTCGAACACGTTGTTCAACATCGACTGTCCGCGGACGACCATATGGATCGTAACGGGATCGTCCGTCACGGGGTAGGGGCGGTGGCGCATGAAATCCACCGCGTCGAAGCCCTCGGGCATGGGATTCCTCATGGCGATCCGCCCGCCGTGCAGGTCCACCTCGGCGATGCGGTCGACCACGAAGGTGCGCAGGCCGGGCCTGTCATGCAGCCGGCAGATCAGATAGTATCGTCCGTTCTTGTACACCATCTGGTACGGGTCGGCCGTGTAGACGGCCGGTTCGTCGCCTTCTCCCGCCGGGGCGGAACGGCTCACATGAGGCACCAGGGAGCCATCCGGCGCGTAGTCGCGATATGCGAAGGTGACCGCGCACCGCTCCTCGATCGCCTGGTTGAGTTGGTCGATGGTGTAGAGGAATTCGCCGTTCATATGCGCGTAGCTGGAGACGTGTTCCAGATGCGCGATGCCGTCGCCGGCAGCTCCCGCCAGATCGCGGATTTTGCCGACCAGTTCGCCCAACGCTTCGGGGTCGATTCTCGACAAGGTGAGACTGTCGGCCAGCAGACGCATCTGCGGCGCGGTGAGGAACGCGTCCATATACCAGCCCGGCTGCGGGTCGGCGCATTCGATGTCGGACAGTTCCTCCGCGCCCACGCGGTCGACGCGGCGTCCGAGAAAGCCGTTGGCACGCAGGTTGGCCAGTTGGTTGCGCACGGTTTTCTCCGTGGGCAGGGCGTCCGTGCCCGGATGCATGCGGGCGAGTTCGTCGAGAATCTGCCGCACGCTCAGCCCATGGCCGAAATACGTATGCCGCCACAACACCTCGGCCACATCGATGGAGGTGTTGCCGGCGTAGGTTTTACGCGTCATAGATGCAAGGCTACTCGCCCGCCTCGGCTTTGCGGAACGCTTGGTGCGCGTGTTGCATGGGTTGCGGTGGGCGGCGGCTAAGATGGGGAATCCGGTATTCGTTTGCGGGCAAGGAGCCATATGGACGGCATCACAGGAGTGTTCGGGCATGTGCCCGAGGATCCCTTCGCCGATGATTCCGACAGAGGCGAAAACCGCAGCAAGGGGAGTCGAGGCCGTTCCTGGCGTGCCGTCCATACGGAAGGCGAGCTGGACGATTTGGACGAATTCGGCGGCTTCGACGATCTGGGCGACGCATACCCATACGGCGGTTCCGACGATGTCGATGATGCCGACAATCCCTTCGCCAACTCCTTCGTCCCGTCCCGCGCGTCCCGCGTCTTTGGTTCGTCGGGCACACGTTTCGCGGATCTTACGGAGCCCCCGGATCATGCCGCCGTGCCGATTGCGGCGTTGAAATCCGATATGGAGAGCTCCGTCTCCCATGCGGTGTTGGAGCGCGCGCACGGCATAGCGCGTCGAAGCGGGAGCATGCTGGTCGATCCCTCGTACCGTGAGAACCGGCACACCGGCTACGGCGAGCTCGACGCGGTCGTCCGCGGCACGACCAGCCCCTCCGACTGTTATGACACCAACGTGCAATTCGATCTTCGCGACGGTGAGATGTCCGGCGGCAGCTGCACATGCCCCGCCTACCATCGTGGCTACGGCATCTGCAAGCATATGGCCGCCGTGGTGCTCGCCTTCAGCGACGATCCGCGGCTGTTCGAGGGCTACGAAGCCGGTCAGGTCCGCCCCTCCAGAGCGCTGCTGGCGTATATGGAACGTGAGGACGACCGTGAGGCGCGCGCCCGTCGGGCCCGACGCGAGGCCTTGCTCGCGCGTCTCGACTCGGCGTCGGGCGGTCGCGCGTCATCCGCCCGACGTGACGCCGGCCGGGCCTATGGGAATCACGGCCGATCCTCCACGTCGCCGCGGGCCTTGACGTTCGAATCCGACACCGTCGCGCCCGGAGAGGTCCACCTGCATCCGATTTTGAGTTTCATCGACGGCGTGTGGAGCGTGGAATTCCTCATCGGCGCGCCGTCCAACGGTTCGTCGTATGTGCTCAAATCGATTCCCCGGCTGGTGGGCGACCTGCGCGACGGCGCCTACGCGCAATACGGCAAGAAACTCGCCTTCACCCATACGTCGAATATGTTCGACGCCGAATCGCGTGGGATTATGCGCTGGCTTTCCACGGCGATGTCCGCGCGGCAGGCCGCTGAACGGCAGGACCGGTATTACGGGCATATCCCCATCGACCGGCATCTGACGCTCGGCGAGCCGGAGGTCGCCGCGCTGCTGCGCCTGTGCGAGGGCGGAGGAGTCGGACTGATTCTGGACACATGGTTCCACAATCAGCCGTCCAGCGTGTGGGTGGATGGTTCACAGGCGCAGCTGGCGCTGACGGTGCGTCGGCGTGATTCGCGGGTGTATGGCGACGACGCCGGCTATCTGCTTATCAGCGCGCCCGCGGTGGAGACGGTGGTCCGCGGCGATGATGACGACTGGCTGCTGCTCGCCTCAGAAGAGCCGGTGGGGTATGCGGCCGCGTTGACGTTGCAGGACCGCCGTCTTATGGAGACCCGCCGCAAACCCGCGTCGGGATGCCGGTTCATGCGCTGCCCCAAACGCGTGCGTCCGCTGTCCGCGCTGATCGGAGAGCTTTTCGAACCCGACGGCGAGGGCCAGCCGATTCCCGGCGACGACGTGCCGCTGTTCGCCCGCACGTTGCTGCCGCGGCTGATTGAAGCGGGCCTGGTCGACGAGGGGGAGATGCCGCATGAGCTCGCCGAACTACGTCCGGTCGAGTGCGTGGGCGAGTTCTATCTCGACCGTGACGAGCATGGCGTGCTGTGCGAGGTCAAAGCCCGTTACGGCGATGCCCGCATATCGTTGATGCCTGCGGCTTCCGGCGAATCCGTGCACGTCGGGCGCGACTATGACGCGGAACGGCTGCTGTTGGACGCGGCCTGTGAGTTCTTCGCCATGCCGTCCGTCGCCGGCGCGCGGGGCGGGGCGCGGAAGGGGCATCGTCGTGAGTTCGGACGGCCCGTGCCGTCACGCGCGCGCGAACCGCATACCGCATATATCGACCGCGACGACACGACGCAGCTTATCCGCCTGTTCGACGAGGGGCTTGCGACCTTGCGGTCCGTGGGCGCCGTCTACACCACGCCGGCATTCGACCGACTGCTCGCGCCCAAACCGCCAAGCGTCAAGGTCGGCCTGTCCATCAAGGGCAATCTCGTGGAGATCTCGCCCATCGCCGACGAGGTGCCGCCGGATGAGGTGGGCTCGCTGCTCGCCTCCTACCGTCGCCGCCAGCGCTACCACCAATTGTCCGACGGCACGCTGGTCAACCTGCGGGGCGCGCGGCTGGAGGCCATGGACCGCATCGCCGACGAGCTGGGGCTTGATGAGAAGCAGCTCAACTCCGGCCTGATCGAACTGCCCGGGCATCAGGCCTTCCTATTGGACGGCGAACTGCCCGACGACGGCTCCGACGCGGTCAAGGACGCCGCCTTCCAGGAGTATGTGGACGACCTGCGCGTCATCGATCCCAGTCGATATGAGGTGCCGGAAACGTTGGCCGCCGTGCTGCGGCCATACCAGGCTGAAGGCTACCGTTGGCTGCGCACCCTGTGCGACAAGGGATTCGGCGGCATCCTCGCCGATGAGATGGGCTTGGGCAAATCCGTGCAGCTGATCGCGTTGCTGGCGGCGCGCTCGCAGGAGAAGGACGGGCGGGATCCCTCGGCTTCGCTCGGGATGACGGAGACGGTGTCGTCCGGGATGACGGAATCGGTGTCGCTGATCGTCTGTCCGGCCTCGCTGGTCTACAACTGGGCCGCCGAATTCGTCAAATTCGCGCCCGGCATCGACGCGCGCACGGTGGCCGGCAGCAAAGCCGAACGCCGCGCCGCCATCGCACGGGCCTTCGAAGAACGGCCGCGGGGCGCGTCGAGCGTCGTGCTGATCACCTCGTACGATTTGCTGCGCCGCGACGTGGAGGAATACACGAAGTCCGGCCGCCGATTCGACGTGATGGCGCTTGACGAGGCGCAATACATCAAAAACCACACCACACAGGTCGCCAAGGCGGTGAAATCCGTCGCGGCCGACCATCGGTTCGCGCTTACCGGCACGCCGATCGAGAACAGGCTGAGCGAATTGTGGAGCATCTTCGATTTCCTGATGCCCGGGCTGCTCGGCTCCTACAAGCGCTTCCACGAGCGCTACGAGCTGCCGATCGCCAATGGACGCGCGGCCGACGCCAGCACCGCCGAAGGGCGCGCCGCGGCCGAAGTCAATCCCGAATCCGCCCGCGTGGCCCGCCGCCTGCAATCGTTGGTGGGCGTGTTCATCAAACGCCGGCTCAAATCCCAGGTGCTCACCGACCTGCCCGACAAACTCGAATCCGTGGTCACCGTGCGGCTTGCCGGAGAACAGCGCAAACTCTACGCCGCCCACGAGCAGCGTCTGCGCATGCAGTTGGAGCACAGCGATTCCGCCGATTTCAACACCTCCAAAATCCGCATCCTCGCCGAGCTCACCAAACTGCGGCAGATCTGCTGCGATCCGCGCCTGCTGTACGACGACGCCAAAGACCAGTCGGCCAAACTCGCCGCCATCGAGGAGCTGGTGGCCAACTGCATGGACGAAGGCAAGAAGGTGTTGGTGTTCTCGCAGTTCACCAGCTTCCTGGAGATGATCGCCGCGCGTTTCGACGCGCATGGCATCAGGCATTACTCCATCACCGGCGCCACGCCGAAGAAGCGCCGCTTGGAGCTGGTCGACCGTTTCAACGGGGACGACACCCCGGCGTTCCTGATCTCGCTGAAGGCCGGCAACACCGGATTGAATCTCGTGGGTGCCAGCGTGGTGGTGCACGCCGACCCTTGGTGGAACGCCGCCGCGCAGGACCAGGCCACCGACCGCGCGCATCGCATCGGGCAGACCCAAGATGTGAGCGTGTACCAAGTGGTGGCGGAAGACACCATCGAAGAGCGCATTCTGGAGCTGCAACATACGAAAAGCGAGCTCGCGCGCCAGTTCACCGACGCCTCCTCGCTCGGTTCGGACGCGGCTGGCGTCGCCTCCATCGCCTCCCTCACCAAGGACGACCTGCTCGACCTGCTGGGCTGACGCGATGAGCCGTCGTAATCGAGGGAGGAATTTGCTCACACGCATGAGCAGGTGCCGCCCTCACCGTGGTATAGGCTGTGAGGGTGGCACGAGGGCAGCAAACGGAGAAATACGAGCGGGGCACGCGTTCGTACACGATGTCGCGCATCCGGGGCAAGGACACCTCGATTGAGGTGATGGTGCGCCGTTACCTGTTCTCCCGCGGCCTGCGGTTCCGTAAGAACGACAAACGGTATCCGGGGCATCCCGATGTGGTGCTGCCGCGCTGGCACACCATCGTGTTCGTCAACGGATGCTTCTGGCATATGCACGACGATTGCCCCAAAGGCGTGCGCAATCCCAAATCCAACGTGGAGTTCTGGAGCGCGAAACTGCTGCGCAACCGCGAACGGGACAGGATGCAACGGGCCCAACTCGAGGCGGACGGATGGCATGTCATCACCGTTTGGGAGTGCGAATTGACGAAAGCCGCCCGCGAGGAGCGGCTTGAGCGTCTGTATGAGCAGATCGTCGGCGGTCCGGCCGATGATGCCACCGGCGACAGCGGCACGGCCGTATCTGATGACGTCAAGTCAAACGGCGTCACACCGGTCGGGGACGCATCGGCCGGGCCCATACCAAGCGAGACTTCGCCGGGTGACGTCGTCGTGCCCAATACGACGACGCCACCCGACACGTCTCGGTGACGCTCAGTCCTCGAACGGGAACCTCAGACCCCAGCGCATGCGAATCGAATCCATCAGCTCCATGATGCGCACCGTGTCCTTATGCGGCATGGCCTCGCATTCGGTTTTGCCGTCGATCAACGCGTTCGCCGCGTCGGCCACCTCGTATTCGTAGCCGGTGAGCTGCTCGGGCACGTCGACATGGCGTGCCAGCCGATGGTCCGCGCCATACACGTCGATGCCTTCCGGATTGTTGATGTTATGCACCACCAGATATCCCTCGGTGCCCCACACGTAGCCTCCGCGGTCGGAGGCGACGACCATCGAGCTGGCGGAAACGGCCATCACGCCGTCGTCGTAGACCAGCGTGGTGGAGTTCTGCGCGTCCACACCGGACTCATGCGCCACCATGGAGGTGTCCATATGGTCGATCGCGCGGCCATGGTCGGCGCCCACCGCCATATCGATGAAATTCAACGGATACACGCCCACGTCGAGCAGCGCTCCGCCGGCCGTGTTCGGATCGGTCATACGCGCCTTATCGGACACCGGATAGCACAGATTGGCGCTTACGGACTTCACCTCGCCGATCTCGCCCGAGCCGAGGATCTCATTGATGATCCGGCGGCTGGGCATGTACCGCGTCCAGATCGCCTCCGCGCACAGCATGCCGGTCTCGCGGGCCACGTCCAGCGTTTCGCGGGCCTGGTCGGCGTTCGCGGTGAACGACTTCTCCACCAGCACGTTCTTGCCGGCCTTCATGCATAGGATCGCCTGTTCGGCGTGCAGACTGTGCGGCGTGGCGATATACACCAGATCCACGGCCGGGTCGGCGACCAGATCCTCATACGAGCCGTACGCCTGATCGAATCCCCATTGGTCGGCGAAAGCCCGCGCGCGGCCCAAGTCGCGGGCCGCCACCGCATACGGGTGGATCAGGTCCGCATAGCGGGGGTCTGCGGCCATTTTGACCAACGTGTCGGCCATGGTGTGCGCGATGCGTCCCGCGCCCAGAATGGCCACGTTCACCTTCTCGTCATTGGTGTCGAATGCTGCGCGGGTGCCGTTCAGCCTGCTCATGGTTCTCCTTCGAACGTCGATGTTGGTTCGTCGTACCTCAGTATACGGTTCCGCCCGTGCATCGGGAGGCGCGCCGTCCCGCCTGGGATGTCAGGACGGAGGTGCCGTTTCTTTTCATCGCGCTGGCGCAGGCGTGGGCGGAGTCGAAGCATCTCGGCGGGGAGGGGATGCAATGTCCCGAATCGCGGTTACAACGACATTATGGAAAGCGCAGCACAGCAGCAGTCTCAGCCCTCCGGTTCCGCCAAGGCGTCCGGCGGCGGCCCGTCCCCGATGCCCGCGATGTCGCGGCGCGCGGCGGAATCCAACCCCTTCCGCGCGATGGTGTTCGGCGAAAAGGCCGACCGCATGATCGCGGACGGCGTCGACGTGATCAAACTCAGCCTCGGCGAGCCCGACTTCGGCGCGCCGCCCGCCGTACGCGACGCGATGCGCGAGCAATACGACGGACGCGCCCTGCCCTACACCGCGGCCATGGGGCTGCCCGAACTCAGGCGCGCCATCGCCGACTTCTACCACGAACGGCACGCGCTCGACATCGACCCCAAACGCATCGTCATCACCGCGGGAGGCTCGGCCGCGCTGCTGCTCGCCACCGCGCTGACCGTCGACCCCGGCGACGACGTGATGGTCGCCGACCCCTCGTACCCATGCAACCGCGAACTCGTGCGCTCCTTCGAAGGCAACGTCGTGGACGTGCCGACCAGCGCCGCGACCCGCTTCCATCTGACGGACGAACTCGTCGAACGGTATTGGACCGAACGCACCAAAGCCGTGATGATCACCTCGCCTTCGAATCCGACCGGCACCACCATCGGCTTCGACATGCTCTCCCGCGTCTGCGCGCTGGCCGCCGGCCGCGGCGCATGGCGCATTGTGGACGAGACCTACCTCGATCTGGCCGACCGCGAGCCGGACGGCACCAAGGTGCGTTCCGTGCTCGCCTGCGATCCGGACGCCATCGTGTGCAACAGCTTCTCCAAATTCTTCGGCATGACCGGATGGCGGCTCGGCTGGGCCATCATGCCCGACGACGACGCCGTGCTCACCGCGGTCGACGATCTGGCCACCAACTACTACCTGTGCGCGCATACGCCCACCCAACACGCGGCGCTCGCCTGCTTCACCCCCGACAGCCTCGCCGAATGCGAGCGCCGGCGTCGGGAACTGCTCGCCCGCCGCGCCATCGTGGTCGAGGGACTCAAGCGCATCGGGCTGCCGGTGGAGGTGGAGCCGAACGGCGCGTTCTACGCCTACTTCAACGTCTCCTCGACCGGAATGGACGCGTGGACCTTCTGCGAGCGCGCGTTGGCGGACGCGCATGTGGCGCTGACCCCCGGCCGTGATTTCGGCGCGGCCACCGCCGACACGCATGTGCGTCTGTCGTATGCCGCTTCGCGCGAGGCGCTGGAGGAAGGGCTGGAGCGGCTGGGGAGGTTTGTGGGGTGAGGTCGTCGTCGCACGGTCGCATCGGGCGATAAGTCCCGTGCGACCCTTTTTCGGGGCGCAAACGAACAGGTTTCGACTGAAATGGCTGTATTCCGCCAGACCGCGTAACATGCGCGTGTTTGTTTCTGTGCGGAAAAGTCGCACGGGCGTCGGTCGGGTGGTGCTTCGTGCGACCTCACGTCTCCGCCCCGCGCTGAATGCGCGGCGGCATCCGCGTATTGCCGCTAGCATGGGATTCGAGCCGCCCCGACGACGAAAGCGAGGTGGTGGATGCTCAATCAGAAACGTGTGGAACAGCGTGCGCTCGGCGTGGGTATCGCATGCAATGCGGTGATGGGCGCCGCGGGTCTGACGGTGTTCTTCATTACCGGTATGGAGGCGATTTTCCTAGATGGCGTGTTCACCGTCATCGCGCTGATCTCCGGGCTGGTGGCGCTGGTCGTCTCGTCGCGCAGCGCGCGCACCACAGACCGGTTCCCCAACGGATTTTTCGCGTTGGAACCACTGTATGCGATCGTCAAGGCGGTGCTGACCCTGTCGCTGCTCGCTTTCTCCACCATCAACGTCACGCAGGCGGCCATTGAGTATTGGCGGTTCGGCATAGGCGACCCATTGGTGCTCGGTCCGGTGGTCTGGTACGAGCTGGTGATGGTGGCGATCTGCGTGGGGATGGTGCTGTTCTACCGCTATGAGAACGCTCGCATCCATGGTGCCAGCACCATGCTCGACGCGGAGGCGCGCACCACGCTGGTCGACGGCATGGTTTCCGGCGGCATCGGCGTGGCCGCGCTGGCCCTCAGTTTCGTGCCGTTGGATTCGCCGCTCGGATGGCTCAACTACACCGGTGATTTCTTCATCACCATCGCTTTGGTGGCGATTTCGCTCAAGGAGCCGCTGACCGTGCTGCGCGACGGATTCGTCGAATTGATCGGAGGCCGCGTCATCGACGAGGACACCAACGAGCGCATCGAGCGTGAGGCGCGTGCGCATCTGCCCGGAGGCACCCGTTTCGACCACGTCCACGTGTTCAAACAAGGCATGAGCTACACGGTCGACGTGTACCTGCTGTGCGAGAACGACACGATGAACGTCAGCCACGTCAACAGCCGCAAACAGGAGCTGGAATCCGCGCTGCGCTCCCGGTTCCCCAACGTCGACGTGAACTTCGTGTTCGACTGATCCGCACGGAATCATTCGACTAGGTCGCGTTTGGCGAACGCCGTGTACGCGGCGGCCAACGCGGCCGCGACCAATGCCGCCGCCAACAGCGTGAATGGAAGGGAGACGGTGCCGTCCAATAGTTCGACGGGCGGCCAGTAGCGCATGGGGGAGCATAGTCGGGCGATCAGGGACACTCCGGCATGGTCCGGGAACATATCGTAGACGACCGCGGCCAGATAGCACAGCACCACCGCGCCACCACCGATCAACGCCGCCCGTTCCATACGTCGGCAGCAGGCGGCCAGCACGGCTCCCAATGCGCAGAACACCAGCGCGGTCAGAGCGGTCCATGCGGTGAATGCCGCGAACAGCTTCCATGGAATGGCGTCGGCGGTGGAGGGTCCGTCCATCAGGGCATAGCCGGCGGCGGACGACAGCAGATTCACCGCGCAGAACACGATGACGCACGCCAGCGCCGCCACGAGCTTTGCGGTGAGAATCGACGCGCGCGAGCGTGGGCGTGTGAACAGGAACTCGCATGTGCCGTCGGCGATCTCGCGGGCCACGGCGCCATGCCCCAATTGCACGCCGTACGCCGCTGCCATAATGCCGATATAGAACATGAGCACGGCGTAGAACCCCGGGAATGTGGCCACATTCAGTCCGGAAATCCCCAGCACCGCCAGCACGACGGAAGGAAAGGCGTCGATCACCTGCTGGGTGGCCTCGACCCCGCCGTCGGCGAAGCCGGAGAACTTCATCACGCCGACGATATCGAGGAACGCCAGCGTCACGGACCATACCGCCAGCGCTTTGGCGTTGGCCTTCAAATCGATGACGAACACATTCATCGCGCGCGCACGTCCTTTCGCACAAACAGAACCCAGGACACGGCGAAGCAGCACACGGCCACCGCGGCGGCGGCGACCAGCCAGCCGGTTTCGAACCGTCCCTCGCCCAGCGCCGTGTCTTGGGAGAAATACAGGAACGGCGCGATCGCGCGCCAGGAGTCCTCGCCGGTCAGTCCCGGAAGCGAGGCCGTGGCGAATCCCATAACGCCCAATCCCGTGGCGATGCCAGGCACCGAACGGACGCGGCGCAACGCCACGCCGAGCAGCGCGCCGAACGCAAGGAACACCACAGCGACCCCGGGAACGGCGAGCGAGGCCACGGCGAGATGCCCGGCCTCGACGCCGGCCCCGTCATCCACGGCCGTCGCCACCAGTTGCAGCGCACCCACATACAGCGCTCCGACCACGGCCACGCCGGTCAGGCAAGCGAACAGTTTGGCCGCGAACACACCGCCGCGTCCCACCGGCATCGTGAGTAGAAAATCCAGGGTTTTCGCGCGACGCTCCCGTGAGAACGACCCCAACCCCCACGAGCCTGCCGCGATGGCGGCGATCAGGGCGAGATACAGGTAACTGAACCGGTAGAATCCGGCGAATGTGAAGATATCGTCGCTGACGCCGAACGCCGCCGCGAATTGGGGCGGGAAGTCGTCGAGTATCGCCATGACCTGTGGTTTGGCGTCGCGGTAGATCGGATAGGCGCCGCCGACGAACAACACCAGCAGTCCCAGCAAGGCGACGGCCGCCACGGCGAAACCCCGCGCGAGCGAACGCAATTCGAAAAGGAACACATGGATCATCGCGCGGCCTCGCCAGGCTCGCAGGCGGAGCGTTCGTCGGTGTAGTAATGCATGAACACCTCTTCGAGCGTCGGCTCGGTGATCTCCACATCGGCAAGATCGAACGACGCGAGATGTCCGATCAGCCGGTTCGCTTCGCCCTCGAACAGGAACGTCGCCATGGCGGCCTGCTGCGGGGCGGATCGCCGTATATCGGATTGTCCGGTGCCGGTCGGGGTCGAGGCGTCTCCTCGGCTTTCGAGGATCTCAAACGAACGCACTCCGGGCAACGCGGCGAGACGGCCGATGTCGGAGGAGACCGAGGAACCGTTTGGGGAAGGCATCATCAGACGCACTTGTTTGACCGATGCCCGCCGCATCTCCTCGATGGCCCGCACGGCGATGATGCGGCCGTCTTTGATGATGGCCACGCGGTCGCAGATGCGCTGCACCTCGCTGAGGATATGGCTGGAGAACAGGATGGTGGCGCCGCGGTCGGCCTCTTCGCGAATCACATCGAAGAACGTGCGCTGCATCAGCGGATCGAGACCGCTGGTCGGCTCGTCAAGCATGATGACCTCGGGGGAGTGCAGCAGACCTTGGATGATGCCCACCTTTTTGCGGTTGCCAAGGCTCATATCCTCGATTCTGCGGTTCAGGTCCAGATCGAGTCGTTCGGCGAGTTCGCGAATGCGTCCGGCGCAGTCCCGCTCCGGATGGAAACTGGCCGCGTAGGCCAGCAGATCCTTGGCCCGCATGCCGTCGTAGTAGAACACCTCGCTGGGCAGATATCCCACATGGTGCATGATGTCGACGTGGTCGCGTTCGATGTCGAGGCCGAGCACGCGCGCCTGTCCGGAGGTTTTGCGGATCAGCCCCAAGAGGGTGCGTATGGTGGTGGATTTGCCCGCGCCGTTCGGGCCGATGAATCCGAAGATCTCGCCTGGGTATACCGTGAAGCTGACGTCGTCGATGCCGCGGGCCGCGCCGTAGCGTTTGGTCAGATGGTCGATTTCGATGGCCGGAGGTCGGCTGGATGATGGCTGGGCGATGGATGCGGTCACGGTGGACTCCTTTGGCTGCCCGATGAGACGCCTCCAGTCTAGCCGCCCAGGCGTTAGGAATCCGTTTGGACGGCCGCACCGCGTGTGTTGCGCCGCGCCCCGCTCTACCGCACCGCGACGGTCGCCAGCAGGGCCGCGTGGTCCGATCCGGTGACTTCCACCGTCTGGCATTGGCCTGCCGTCATGCCCTGGTCGAGCACCACATGGTCGATGCCGGCGAAGGCGGGCAGATACGGGCGGTCCATGGGCCAAGTGAAGGTGAATCCGTGTCCGGACTGGCGGGCCGCGTCCGTGAATCGGTCGCCGAGGAAGTTGCGGAATGGCGTGTGGTCGTAGGTGGCGTTGAAATCGCCCATGAATATGTATCGTGTGTCGGTGTCGGCTCGCATCAGGGCGAGTTCGTCCAGCGAGCGTTTCCACTGGGCCCAATAGCCGGGAACCGGGGCGGTGGTATGCACGGAGACGAAGCGCACCGCGGTGCCGGCGAAGTCCACCGTGCCGCCCGGCATGAATGAGGCGCTGGAATTCACATCGTCGTCGGCCGGATCGGATTGCGGCGCGGCCGACCAGATGCCGTTGCCGTACACGCCGTCGGACGAGGAGACGTTGGCGTACGGCAGGTAATATTCGATGCCCGCCTCGTTCAGGCGCTCCACGAAATCGTCGGTCGTCTCCTGCAGAGCCAGCACCTCGATGCGCTGGTCTCGCACCAGATCGACGATCTCCTGCGCGTCGGCCTGTCCTTTGTAGACGTTGAGCGTCATCACTCGCGCGTAGGCGTCCGAGGTGTCGGCCGAGGCCGAGGCCACCGCTTGCTGCGCCTCGTCGGGCAGTGTGGCGGATGGTTGAAAGAACGGCAACTGCCAGTAGACGTTCAATCCGATGGAAGCGATGGCGATCAGCGCCACAACCACACGACGGGAGACGATGGCGAGCAGCAGCGCGAGTAACGCCAATAGCGTGAACCACGGCGTGGCGGAGACGACGACCGGCACATAGGGGAGTTCCTGCAGGTCGGCGGGAAGCTCGCGCGCGGCCGTGCCCAGCAGCGCCGCGACGGCGAAGATTCCGGCGAACGCGCCGAGAATACGATGACGTCTCCTGCCTTTGCCAGCCGATCTTGCCATTTATGCCTCCTGTCTGTCGTCGAATCGTGTGCGTGACCGCGAACTGCCACCTTAACGCATGGGGCTTGGCGCGCGCACTCGTTCGCCGGGCTGATTCGCCGGTTTGCACCAAACCGGCACGAACTGTTCGATGGGCGCGCTGGAGGGCGGAGAACAAGTGTGCCCCAGATAGGAATCGAACCTACGACACCACCTTTAGAAAGGAGCGCCCTTTGTGTTTGCATCATTGTTCCGGCAACATCGGCTGCGACAATTGGTCGAATCAGGTGCGAAACGCGTGTACAATATCAACTCGTTGCCCCAGTAGCTCAGTGGATAGAGCACATCTCTCCTAAAGATGGTGTCGCAGGTTCGATTCCTGTCTGGGGCACCATTCCTTCGACATGTCAACGGCCGAGCCCGCCGGTGCGTTGTCTGGAAAAGCGTGCCGCTTTGCTGTACGGTTGGGGCATTCACAGTGAACGACGGGTGCGATACGGCTGGTCCGCAATGGAGGCGGCGCCGCCGATTCCCACGGCGTCGCAAGGGAAGGAACTCCTATGATGAACGCGGCGGCATCCGATTCGACCACCATCCAAGCATTGCGCGACATGCCGAAGGCGGAGCTGCATCTGCATATCGAAGGATCGTTGGAGCCTGAGCTGGCGTTGCGGCTGGCCGCGCGCAACCATATCGAACTGCCGTACCGAGATCTCGACGACCTCAAGCGCCAGTACGCCTTCGAGAATCTGCCGTCCTTCCTGGACCTGTACTACCGGCTGATGACCGTGCTGCGCTCGCGTGAGGACTTCCGCGATCTGATGCTCGCGTATCTCGAGCGCGCGCATGCGGATGGCGTGCGTCGCGCGGAGATTTTCTTCGATCCGCAAGTGCATATGGACAACGGCTGCGGCATCGACACCGTCATGGACGGATTGCTGGAGGGGCTGGCCATCGGACGCGAGCGTTACGGCATCCGCGGCGACCTGATCGTGTGCATGCTGCGCGACCGTCCGGTGGAATCCGCCATGGCCACGTTGGATGCGGTGGAGCATCGCGCCGGCGACCTGATCGGCATCGGACTGGACTCCGCCGAAGTGGGATATCCGCCCGAGCCGTTCGCCGAAGTGTATGCGCGGGCCGCGGCGATGGGCCTGCATCGCGTCGCCCACGCCGGTGAGGAGGGCTCTGCCGCGTATGTGACGGGCGCGTTGGACGCGCTGCACGTGGAACGCGTCGACCACGGCATCCACAGCGCCGACGATCCCGCCGTGACGCGGAGGCTGGCCGACGGGGGCGTCGCGCTCACCTGCTGCCCGCTGTCCAATCTGCGGCTCAACGTGGTGGGGGATGTGCGCGACCTGCCGTTGCGAGAACTGGCCCGGGCCGGCGTGCGCATCACCGTGAACTCCGACGATCCGGCCTACTTCGGCGGATACATCGCCGACAACTACATCGCATTGGCCGAAGCCGGCTATACGATGCCCGAACTCGCCGAATTCGCGCGCCAGTCGCTGCTCGCCACCTTCGACACCCCGGAGAACCAGTCCGCCGACCTCGCCGCATGGGAGGCGTGGCGTCGGCGGTACGGCTCGCTGCTGCTCCAGTAAGGCGCTGGCCTTCGGTTTCGCCCGACCGGCCTGTTCCGCTCCGCTCGGGCGGTTGCACGCCATGGATGGTGGGGGTGTTGCTTGGGACGGTGCGGTGTTGCGTGGGATGGTGGGTGGTACTGCCTATGGGCGGTTGCGTGCCGTCTATGGGCGGTTGTCTTGTCCTTCGGGCGGTTGATGGGTTGGCCGTTTCCATCGGCTGATTGTGTTCGTCAAGACAGGAATGGCTGAATTCCAACGTTTCTTATTGTGAGAACAAACGAATGTCGGAGAGTGGACAAAATCCTTGACCGCCCGAAGGCGGGGATTGCCGCCCGTAGGGCAAGACGGCCGCCCGAAGGTGGCGTGCAGCCGCCCGTAGGGCAAGGCAACCGCCCGTAGATGATTCACCGCCCGGCGTGGCGTTGCTGATTGCCGGCGAATTCGCGCGCCGGGATGATAGCGTTGCGGTACGGCCAAGCGCCGGACGGAACAACGACGTGACGTGAGAAAGGCAACGACATGCGTGACTATGATGCGATCTATCCCCTCGATAAATGGCGCGATCCCGACTATAAGGTGATGGACAAGTTTTCGTTGAACGGCAAGAAAGGCTTCGTCACCGGCGGTGCCGGCGGCATCGGACGCAACGCCGCCGCCGCGTGGGCGGAGGCCGGCGCTGACGTGGCCATCGTCGACATCGAACCGAAAAAGGGCGAGTTGGAGGCGCTGGCGGCCGAACTATCCGAACGCTATGGCGTGCGCGTCGTGCCGATGCTGTGCGACGTGTCCGACCGCGAGCAGGTCGCCGCGCTGAAAACCCAATTGGTGGACGAGCTTGGCACGGTCGACGTCGCGTTTCTGAACGCCGGCGTCAACGTGCCCGGCGACGACGCCGACGAGCCGTATGAGGTGTGGCGTACAACCATCGACATCAATCTGACCGGTGCCTATATGACCGCGCAGATCGCCCAGAACATCATGCGCGAGCATGGGCATGGCGGCTCGCTGATCTTCACCTCGTCCCTATCCGGGCACAACGCGAACTACATCGCCGGAGGCCCCTCGCCGGTCGCCGCGTACGGCGCGACCAAGGCCGGCATCTACGAGTACGCGCGTTATCTGGGCGCCGCGCTGGCTCCGTACGGCATCCGCTCCAACGTGATCTCTCCCGGATACGTATGGTCGGGCATCCACGCCGGCCGCATCGACGACGCGGTGCACGACGCGATGATCGATGTGGTGCCGATGAAGCGTTTCGGCTGCAACGACGAATTGGCGGGCGCGCTGCTGTTCCTCGCCAGCGACGCGTCCTCGTATATCACCGGCGCCAATCTGCAGATCGACGGCGGTTACGCCATCTATTAAACTCCGCGCCACGGCAGGACTCGGCGAATCACTGGGCTGAGCCGTGAAGCGCGGGCCCCTGTGGGGCGCGTGTAGGCGAGGTGGGCGGCGTGCCGCGAATGGGACTCAGGACAGATTGTCCTGGGCCGAGCCGTGGAGCGCGGGCCCCTGTGGGGCGCGTGTAGGCGAGGTGAGCGGCGTGCCGCGAATGGGACTCAGGACAGATTGTCCTGAGTCCCCGCCGTGTCCGCGCCGGAGGATTGCGCGGCTTGGGCGGCGTCCAGCTTGGCGCGCACGTCGTTGAGCAGACTCTGCGCGCGCTTGGCCAGCGCCTCGCCGATCTCCCATTGACGCATCGACTGGTCGAGGTTGAGTCCTCCTGCCTCCAGCGCCTGCACGGCTTGGATGAGCTTGTCGCGCGCCTCCTCGTACGGCATCTGCGCGATGGCCTCGCGTTCCTTATCGCTGAGGGAGGATGCGGGGGCGGTGTTTTTCTCGGTCATGTGGTTCTGCTTTCTGTGAGATCCCTCGACTTCGCTCGGGATGACGGGTGGTGTCGTTCGGGATGACGGGTGGTGTCACTTGGGTGGTAGGTGGTGTTGCTCGGGATGGTGGATGGCGCCGTCCGGGACGGGTGCGTCCGGGATTCGGAGGCTGACGGGGTGGTCGGGATTCGGGAATGTTGGGGCGACGGGCGGCTCAGTCGACGGTGGATGACGTGGCTTGGGCGGTGAGGACGCCGCGCTTCAGGGTCAGTGTGAGTTCGTCGCCGGGAGAGACGCGAGCCGCGTCGTCGAGCACATGCCCGTCGGCGGTCTGCACGACGGCATAGCCGCGGTTCAGTGTGGATTGGGGACTGAGCGCGGTGAGCGAGGCGTGCGCCTTCTCGACGGTGAGCGCCGCGTCGTCGGCGATGCGACGCAGGCCGATGTCCAATCGTTGCAGCGCCTCGTCCACGAACCGTTGGTGGGGTTCCAGCATGGTCAGCGGCTGGGTTAGGCTCGGCCGGTTCGCATAGCCTTCGACCAGACGGATCTCGTTCTCCACGCGGGCGCGCACGCGCAGCCGCATCTGGCCGATGGCGTTCTCGATCAGCTGTTGTTGCTCGCGCACGTCCGGCACCACACGTTTGGCCGCGTCGGTCGGTGTGGAGGCGCGCATGTCGGCCACCAGATCCAGCAGCGTCCAATCGTCCTCATGTCCGATGGCGGAGACCAGAGGAGTGGCGCAGGCATAGGCCGCGCGCACCACACGCTCGTCGGAGAATCCGATGAGATCCTCGAACGCGCCGCCGCCGCGGGCCACGATGATCACGTCCACCTGTGGGTCGGCGTCCAATTGTTCGATGGCTTTGACCACATCCGCGGGGCACTGTTCTCCCTGCACGTGCACGTGCACGACCGAGAACTCCACGGCCGGCCAACGCAGATTCACATTGGTGATCACATCGCCTTCGGCACGGGCCTGCGGCGCGCATATCAGGCCGATGCGGCCGGGGAATTGGGGCAGGGAAAGTTTGTGGTCCTCGTCGAACAGGCCTTCTCCCTTGAGCCGCTTGCGCAGTTCGTCGATCATGGCCTTCAGGCTGCCGCCAGCGCCGACGCGCAGGATCGTGTCGCCGCGCAACGACAGCGAGGTGCGTTTCGTCCACAGGTTCGGTTTGCCGTGGATCACCACGCGGTCGCCCTGCACGAATTGCGAGGCGGCCGCGGCGAACTGGCCGAAGCCGTTGACCTCCATCGCGATGTCCTCGAAGTCGTCGCGCAGGGTGATGTAGGCGGAGCCGGCGCGGCGTGTGTTGATCTGTGTGATCTGCCCGCAGACCCAGGCCGAGGGCCAGCGGTCCACGGCCATGTGGAACTTCTGGCTCAGGACGCTTACCGGCCATGGATTGGCCGCCGTGGTATCGCCGGCGCGCGCGGGCAGCTGGTCCAGCGGCCGCGGCTCGGCGGGGATGTCCACGGCGGCGGGCGCGCCCGGATTCATGGTTTCCATAAACGATGTCATAGCCCTCAACATTCCTCTATATAAAGGACATGCGTGTCTATGGCGGTGTTGCCGCATATGGGTCGGGATTCCTCGGCTTCGCTCGGGATGACGAGAGGGGACGCCCGCTCTGGGAAGACACGCCCGCTTTGGGAGGACGCAGCTGCCTTGCCGTCATCCTGAGCGGAGCAAAGTGGAGTCGAAGGATCCGCGCCCGCGGCGGTTCCGCGAAAGGGGCGCGCACGACACGCTGAGGCGAAATCGTTACCTTAATCACACACATGTAGTTTTGGCGGAAATACGCCAAAAACCACTATAAATAGTAGACACGCCGCATTGCGGTACTAGATATAGGGGTGCCCTTGTCGTACAGTTCATAAAGCTGATTGAATCACACGTGTGTAATTAAGGCAGCACGTACGGCCGCCACAGGGGCGGTTCGAGGTACTAGGAAAGGGACGACCGATGGACGCACAGGTTCTGGAGAGCACCGCGAAAACCAAGCAAGGGGCGAGGGTCTCCGTGGTGTTGGTGGAGAAGCGTGACGGTCGCGTCGTCGACTTCGACCCGCTGAACATCATCTCCGCGGTGAAGTCCGCGTTCGAGGATTTGGACAAGCGGATCGGCCCCGAGGAGGAGAAGCTCATCCGCGGCATCTCCGACCAGATCGAAGGCGAGATCAAGGAACGCTACGCCGGTCCCGCCAAAATCGAGGACATCCAGAACCTCGTCGAGCACGCGTTGATCGAGCGCCACCTGTACGACGTGGCCCGCAACTACACGAACTACCGTCTCGACCGCGACATCGAGCGAGCCAAGGCCACCGATGTGAACGAGGCCGTCTCCCGCTTCATCAACCATGATCCGACGCTGATCCACGAGAACGCGAACAAGGACTCCAACGTCTACGCCACCCAGCGCGACCTGCTGGCCGGCGCCGTGTCCAAGGCCGCGGCGTTCAACATGCTGCCCCCGGCCGTGTCGAACGCGCATATGAAGGGCGACATCCACTTCCACGACGCCGACTACTCCCCGTTCACCGCGCAGTCCAACTGCTCGCTGCCGAACTTCTGGGACATGCTGGCCAACGGCTTCACCCTCGGCAACGCGCCCATGGCCTCCCCGAAGTCCATCGCCATCGCCGCCACGCAGATCACCCAGATCATGAAGGATGTGGCCTCCAGCCAGTACGGCGGCCAGACCGCCAACCGCGCCGACGAGCATCTGGCCCGCTACGCCCGCAAGGATTACGAGAAGTTCCTTGAGGAGGCCCGCGAGACCATTCCCGACGGCATGCCTGTGGAGTTCGCCCGCCGCCAGGTGGAGAACGCCAAGCGCAACGAGCCCTCCAAGCTGCATTTCGGCTCCCGCGAGCCGTTGCCGATGGACACGCCGTTCCATACGGATGTCGACGAACTGGAGCAGGAGCGTGAGATCCTCGCCAAGATCCGCACCCGCAAGGCCATCTACGACGCCATGCAGACCATGGAGTACCAGATCAACTCCAACCGCGTGAGCAACGGACAGACCCCGTTCGTCACCATCGGCTTCGGTCTGGGCACCGACTGGTTCGCCCGCGAGATCCAGCGCGCCATGCTGCTCAACCGCATCCGCGGCCTCGGCAAGGAGCACCACACCGCGATCTTCCCGAAGCTTGTGTTCACCGTCAAGCACGGCGTGAACGCCGATCCGGGCGACCCGAACTACGACCTGAAGCAGCTCGCCCTCGAATCCGCCACCAAGCGCATGTATCCGGACGTGGTGTTCTATGAGAACATCGTCAAGATCACCGGCAGCTTCAAGGCGCCGATGGGCTGCCGTTCCTTCCTGCAGGGCTGGATCAATCCCGAAACCGGCCAGGACGAGGAGGACGGCCGTATGAACCTCGGCGTGGTCACCGTCAACGTGCCGCGCATCGCCTTGGAATCCCACGGCGACAAGGAACGCTTCTGGAAGCTGTTCAACGAGCGTATGGAGATCGCGCACCAGGCCCTGCAGTTCCGCATCATGCGCTGCAAGCAGGCCACGCCGGTCAACGCGCCCACCCTGTTCCGCTACGGCGCCTTCGGCCGTCTCGGCGCGAACGACAACATCGACCAGCTCTTCCGAGGCGAGCGCGCCACCGTGTCGCTGGGCTACATCGGCCTGGCCGAGGCGACCGCCGTCTTCTACGGCGAGCATTGGATCCGCGACCATGGCTGGGATCCGGAAGGCAAGGAGTTCGCGCTGTCCATCGTCAAGCGCATGAACGAGCTGTGCAAGCAGTGGAGCCATGCGGAGGACTACCATTATTCCGTGTACTCCACGCCCGCCGAGTCCCTGACCGACCGATTCAACCGCATGGACCGCGAGAAGTTCGGCGAGGTGGCCGGCGTGACCGACCACGACTTCTACACCAACTCCTTCCACTATCCCGTGTGGCTGCAGCCCACCCCGATGGAGAAGCTCAACTACGAGAAGGACTTCCCGTACTACGCTTCCGGCGGCTTCATCAACTACTGCGAGTACCCGTGCCTGCAGGACAATCCGAAGGCGCTCGAGGCCGTGTGGGACTACGCCTACAACATCGGCATCGGCTATCTGGGCACCAACACCCCGATCGACCACTGCTTCGAATGCGGCTTCCAAGGCGACTTCGAACCGACCGAGGAGGGCTTCAAGTGCCCCGAGTGCGGCAATTCCAACCCGGATAAGTGCAACGTCACCAAGCGCACCTGCGGCTATCTGGGCTCGCCGGTGCAGCGCCCGATGGTGCACGGCCGCCATGAGGAGATCGCCCATCGCGTCAAGCATATGAGCGGCTCCACCGGCAGGGTGGTGCTGGACGACGGCAACACCCGCGAATGGTTCGAGGAAACCAAGTGACCACGCGCCGCGACTTCGCGGCCGGCGAGACAGGGCGCGGCCCCTCCATTCCCAGCGGCGGATTCGCCAACGATCCGCGCGCCGGGCAGTGGGATGGCCGCCGCATGTCCAAGCGTATGATCGCCGACTACAAAACCTTCATCGTCACCGACGGCGTAGGCGTGCGCAATTCGCTCTACGTCTCCGGATGCCCGTTCCACTGCGTGGAATGCTTCAACGCCTCCATCTGGGATTTCCAGGCGGGGCACGAGTACACGCAGGCGCTTGAGGACAGGATCATCACCGATCTGGCCCAACCCTGGGTGCAGGGCATCACCTTCCTCGGCGGCGAACCCATGCTCGCCACACCGGTGCTGGTGCCGCTCGCGCGGCGGATCCGCCGTGAATTCGGCCACACCAAGGACATCTGGAGCTGGACCGGCTACACATGGGAGGAGCTGATGCGCGAGGGGGAGACCCCCGACAAGCGCGAGCTGCTCGAACTCATCGACATCCTCGTGGACGGCCGCTACCTGAAGCCCCAGCATGATTCGCTGCTGCAGTTCCGCGGCTCCGCGAACCAGCGCATCCTCGACGTGCCGAAATCGTTGGCTGCGGGGGAGCCGGTGATCTGGGCCAAACTGCACGACCAGGAGCGGTTCATCCCCGAAATCTACGGCAAGGATCGCGCCGCCGGCGAAGGGCAGCAGGCCAGCTGAGCGAACACGCGAATCCGACCGTCGAAGAACCGACGTCCATGTTCCGATATGGCGAAGGCCGCCGAACCAGTGGATTCGGCGGCCTTCGCCATAAGCAACGGGCGCGTGTTGGATTGCGTCAGGCGAGCGACACCGTCTGCGTCAGCGTATGCGTGGCGCCCGGCTCCAACGCGATGCCGCGGTCCAACCGCGCGACCGCCTCGACGCAGACGAATCCGCGCCATTCGCCTTGGTTCATGTCGCCGATCGCATCGCCCGCGGCCTCGCCGGGATTCCATACCACGGTCTGCGGGGCGCCCGATTTCCCAACCACGATGGTGCGGCCCAACACGGCATCCTCGATACGCACCGCGCCGTCCACCTCATACGTGCGGTCCACCATGCCGTCGAAGGTGATCGCCTCGCCGCTCGCTTCGACATAGGGCACGCCATCCTGGGCGTTGTCGAGATATCCGGCGGACTCCAGCCCGCGCACCACGGTCCGCTCCACATCGCCCACCTGGAAGTACGTGTGCAGCGCGGCCTCGTAGACCAGCGGCTGGGAGCCCGTGTTGGTGACGGTCAGCGCCATGGTCAGACGTTCGCCCACCGTCACATCGTAGACGGCCCGGAACCGCGGATCGGGGCAGCCGATCGTCCGCAGCAGTTCGGGCTCGCAATCAGCGGAATCCAAGATATAGCGCGCATGGCCGGCACGGTCGGAGTTGGCCTCGTCGAACTTCCAGAAGCTCGCGCGGGCGAATCCATGCTTCGGCTTCTTGTTCACGGGGCGGCCGCCGTCGTAGCCGGTGTTGAACCACGGGAAGATGATCGGCACACCGCCGCGGATGGCGGAACCCGATGCGAGATAGACCGCCTCGGGCTGCCAGACCACCGGTTCATGCCCCGCGGGGGCGTAGGACAGCACATGCGCGCCGTAGTCGCTGATGGTCGCGGTGGCGTCGTCGTTGACGAGTTTGCGGATGATGAAGGTTTCACTCATGCGCCCCAGTATACCCGTCCGCGCAGGCGGCCCATATGCCGACATAATCAAGGAAAATGTCGGTTTGTATGCATTCTACGAGCGAAAACGGCACGAACCACGACCTGTCTGACGAGGCGACCGACTACATTACCTATATGAGTAGCTGGGCGTAGCCATGCCCGACCGGCCGCCAAGGACCATTGCATGGCATCCCAGAAACAGAGCAGATGAGGACAAGTATGGTTGACGTCACCGCGACGACTCGCAAGGTCAAGCCGCTGCGTGTGGGATTGGATATTGGTTCCACCACGGTCAAGGCCGTGGTGTTGGACCAGTCCGACGCGCTCGGCGACACCCTGTTCTCCGACTACCGCCGCCATCACGCCAACGTGCGCGCCACCGTGGCGGGACTGTTGGTCGACATCCGTGAGACACTGGCCGAACTCGGCCGAGGAGACGAACCCATCCGTCTGGCCATCACAGGCTCCGGCGGACTCGCGCTCGCCGACAATCTGCATGTGCCGTTCGTCCAGGAGGTGATCGCCGAAACCGAGGCGATCGATGCGGAGTATCCGCAGGCCGATGTGATCATCGAACTCGGCGGCGAGGACGCCAAAATCACCTATCTGAAGCCCACGCCGGAACAGCGCATGAACGGATCGTGCGCGGGCGGCACCGGCGCGTTCATCGACCAGATGTCCACTTTGCTCGACACCGACGCCGCCGGTCTCAACGATATGGCGAAGGAATACCAGAACCTGTATCCGATCGCCTCGCGATGCGGCGTGTTCGCCAAAACCGATCTGCAGCCGCTGATCAACGACGGCGCGGCCAAGCCCGATCTGGCGGCCTCGATCTTCACCGCCGTGGCCACGCAGACCATCGCCGGCCTCGCCTCCGGCCGCCCGATCCACGGCACCGTGATCTTCCTCGGCGGCCCGCTGTTCTTCATGAGCGAGCTGCGCGCCGCCTTCCAGCGCGCGCTCGAAGGCAAGGTCGACGAGTTCATCGTGCCCACCGACGCCCACCTGTACGTGGCGTACGGCGCGGCGCTGCTCGCCGAATCCGACACCGACGACGAAGGCAACCATTTCGAAGCCCGGCCTTGCAGCGATATCCTGGCCCGACTGGATGAGTTGGAGAACCTGCCGAGCAACACGCCCACCATGCCGCCGCTGTTCCCCACCGAGGCGGACCGTGAGGCGTTCAACGCCCGCCACCATCGCGAGCATGTGCACGTCGGCACGCTTGAGGGCGCGCGCGGACCGCACTTCCTCGGCATCGACGCGGGTTCGACCACCATCAAGGCCACGCTCGTCAACGACGACCGTGAGATCGTCTGGTCGTCGTACGCGAACAACGAAGGCAGCCCGCTGACCGCCGCCATCAACATCGTCAAGCAGATCCAGTCCGAACTGCCGGCCGAGGCGTGGATCGCGCGCTCCTGCGCCACCGGCTACGGCGAGGGCCTCATCACCACGGGCCTGCATCTCGACGAGGGCGTGGTCGAGACCATGGCGCACTACCGGGGCGCCGAAATGACCAGCCCGGGCGTCACCGCCGTCATCGACATCGGCGGTCAGGACATGAAGTATCTGGCCATCTCCGACGGCGTGATCGACTCGATCGCCGTCAACGAGGCCTGCTCCTCCGGCTGCGGGTCGTTCCTGCAGACCTTCGCCATGTCGATGGGGCTGACCATTCAGGAATTCACGCAGAAGGCCCTCAACTCCACGCATCCGGTGGATCTGGGCTCGCGTTGCACCGTGTTCATGAACTCCTCCGTCAAGCAGGCGCAGAAGGAGGGCGCGAGCATCGAGGACATCGCCGCGGGCCTGTGCTATTCGGTGGTGCGCAACGCCCTGTACAAGGTGATCAAACTGCGCGACTCGGGCGAGCTCGGCGACACCGTCGTCGTGCAGGGCGGCACCTTCCTCAACGACGCCGTGCTGCGCGCCTTCGAACTGCTCACCGAACGTGAGGTGACCCGGCCGAACATCGCCGGCCTGATGGGCGCGTTCGGCGCCGCCCTCACCGCCCGCATGCACTACACGGACGAGGCGGACGCGATGGACGGCCAGTCGACGGCCGCGATGCAGCCCCAGACGGGCGCGTCCGGCGAGGAGTCCTCCACGCAGGCCTCCGACGGCTTCCGCGCCACCGGCGAGGTCTTACATACGGTGGTCGTCGACGGCGTCGCCCACACCTGCTCGTCGATTCTGACCGGCGAGGCGCTCGACAATCTGTCGATGACCTCCGAACGCGACATCTGCAAGCTGTGCCAGAACCACTGCAAGCTCACCATCACCACCTTCGCCGACGGGTCGCGCTACGTGACCGGCAACCGCTGCGAACGCGGCGGCGACGCCAAGAAACAGCGCTCCGACCGTCCGAACCTGTACGACTACAAGTACAAGCGTTGCTTCGCCTACCGCAGACTCACCGACAAGAACGCCACCCGTGGCGAGATCGGCATCCCGCGCGGCCTGAACATGTATGAGAACTACCCGTTCTGGTTCACGCTGCTCACCACGCTGGGCTTCAAGGTGATGATCTCCGGCCGCAGCTCGCACGAGCTGTTCGAAACCGGCATCGAATCGATCGCCTCCGAGAACATCTGCTACCCGGCCAAGCTGGTGCACGGCCATATCAAATGGCTGCTGGGCAAAGGCGTCACCACGATCTTCTACCCGTGTGTGAGCTATGAGGACAATCTCGTCGAGAACGCCGACAACCACTACAACTGCCCGGTGGTGGCCAACTATCCGCTGGTCATCGGCGCGAACATGCCCGAATTGCGCGACGAGAACGTGCGCTACATGCACCCCTACTTCAACCTCGCCAACCACGAGCTGATGGTCGACCGCATCGTCGACGAGTTCGCGTGGGCGAACGTCACGCGCGAGGAGGCCGAGACCGCCGTCAAGGCCGCCTACGCGGAAGACAAGGTCTTCAAGCACGACGTGCAGCAGGAAGGCCTGAAGGCGTTGGCCTACATGAAGGAGCACGACTGCCGCGGCATCGTGCTCGCCGGCCGCCCCTACCACATCGACCCCGAAATCAACCACGGCATCCCCGAGACGATCTGCTCGCTGGGCATGGTGGTGCTGTCCGAGGATTCGGTGTGCGAGCTGCAGCCGGGGGAGAAGCTCAACCTCACCGAATTCCTCGGCCAGGACGAGACCGATCCGCGCGCCAAAAACGCGAACGGCTTCCGTCACGTCGGCGACCGCAAGGTCACCAAAATGCCGCTGCGCGTCACCAACCAGTGGGCCTACCACGCGCGCCTGTACACGGCCGCCAATTTCGTCGCCTCCTATCCTGGACTGGAGCTCGTGCAGCTCAACTCCTTCGGATGCGGCCTCGACGCCGTCACCACCGACCAGGTGAGCGAGATCCTCGCCGACAAGGCCGATGTGTACACGCTGCTGAAAATCGACGAGGTCTCCAACCTCGGTGCGGCGAAGATCCGTCTGCGCTCGCTGAAGGCCGCCATCGAGGAGCGCGAACGCAACAGGTCCGCCATCGACGTCACCGAAGCCTCCTCGCCCGCCGTCCAGAGCCTTTCCTCTGCCAGCTCGAGCTCTCCCTCCGCCGACTCGAGCCTTCCCTCCGTCGACCCGAGCTCTTCTTCCTCCGTCATCCCGAGCGAAGTCGAGGGATCCCCCGACGAATCCGCCGCCCAAGCCCAAGCCGATCTCGACGCCGCCAAAGCCGAGCTCGCCAAGGCGCAGGCCGCGGTCGACGCCGCCGAGGCCAGACTCGCCTCCCGTACGGCTCCGAAGTCCACGGGATTCCGCAAAACCGGATCCGAAGCGCCGACTCCGGGCCGTCAGGTGCTGCTCGACGCCACGATGAAAGCCAATCCGAAGCTTACCCAGGCGGTCAAGGACGCCTCGAAACGCGCGTCGGAGAGCGCCGCCCAGAAGTCCGGCTCCGGCCACAACAACGCGACGATGAGCCGCTACGCGAACCGCGTGCCCTTCGGCAAGTCCATGAAGAAGGACTACACGATCGTGGCCCCGCAGATGAGCCCGATCCACTTCTCGCTGGTGGAATCCGTGATCCGTTCTGGCGGATACAAGTTCGACATCCTCGAACACGCCAGCCATGAGGATGTCGAAACCGGCCTCAAATACGTGAACAACGACGCCTGCTATCCGGCCATCATGGTCATCGGCCAGCTGGTGGACGCGATCATCGAAGGCAAATACGATCCGGACACCACGGCTCTGGCCATCACGCAGACCGGCGGCATGTGCCGTGCGACCAACTATTTCGGTCTGATCCGCAAGGCGTTGGTCGACGCGGGCTACCCGCAGATCCCGGTGATCGCCATCTCCACGCAGGGCATCGAGGACAATCCCGGCTTCACCGCCACGCCCACGCTGCTGCATCGCGCGATCAAGGCGCTGATCATCGGCGACCTGCTGATGAAATGCCTGTACCGCGTGCGTCCCTACGAGGTCGAACCCGGCTCCGCGGACGCGTTGTACCGCCAGTGGGACACCATTGTGCGCGAAACGCTCGAACACCACGGCCATTCCAAAACAGCGCGCAAGACGCTGGGCGTGGGCATGGGCTATCTGCCGTATCCCAAGCTCGTCAAGGAGATCGTCAAGTCCTTCGACGCGCTGCCGTTGAAGGATATTCCGCGCAAGGTGCGAGTCGGCGTGGTGGGCGAGATCCTCGTCAAGTACCAGCCGGACGCGAACAACCATGTGGTCGACGTCATCGAATCGCAGGATTGCGAGGCGGTGGTGCCCGGCATCATGGAGTTCATGACCACGCGTCCCTACATCTCCGATTGGAACGAGCGCAATCTCGGCACCGGCGGCAACAAGACGGCCTACGCGCTGATGCGCTGGGGCTTGGACCGGTATATGAATCCGGTGCGCGCCGCGATCGCCACGTCGAACGGCAAGTTCCAGCAGGACGAGCCGATGCCCGAACTGGTCAAGAAGGCGGCCGAGGTCACCTCGATCGGCGTGCAGGCCGGCGAAGGCTGGCTGCTGACCGCCGAGATCCTGGAGCTCATCGAGCAGGGATGCCCGAACGTGGTGTGCGCGCAGCCGTTCGCCTGCCTGCCCAACCATGTGACCGGCCGCGGCATGTTCGGCAAGATCCGCCGACTGCACCCCGAGGCCAACATCGTGAGCATCGACTACGATCCGGGCGCCAGCGAGGCCAACCAGCTCAACCGCATCAAGCTGATGATCGCCGCCGCCAAAAAGACCGCCGCCAACCAGGCGGGCGAGGCATCCAAGTGAGGATAATCCGCTATCGATTATTCGTATAGCGGATTGGCGCGCTTTCGGCCAGCCCGTATGCGCGCTCGAATACGATGGTGAAGCATGGTTACTCCACGGATCAGTTACGCGCACCTGCTGGCCACGCCTAATCCGAAGCATGTCGACAGTCTGCTGTCGTTCTTCGAGAACGGCCGGGCCCAGCGCGGCACCGGCGGCTTCGGCGTCGAAATCGAGCATCTGCCCGTGCATAACGCCGACGACACCGCCGTGAGCTACTACGAGCCGAACGGCGTCGAAACGCTGCTGCTGCGGCTTCGTCCGTATTACGACGAATCCAAGGAATACTGGGAGAACGGCCATCTGGTCGGGCTCGCCCGCGACGGCGTGTCCGTGTCCCTTGAACCCGGCGGACAAGTGGAGACCTCCATCGGCATCCTGCATACGCCCGAGGACCTCAACGCCCTGTATTCCCGGTTCCGCCAGGAGGCCGACCCCATCGTGGCCGAGCTGGGTTGGCGGTTCGTCGCCTACGGGTACCAGCCGAAATCCAGCTTCGCCGATATACCGGTGAATCCCAAGGACCGCTATGACGCGATGACCTCATATCTGGGTCGCGTGGGCCAGTTCGGCCCCTGCATGATGCGCTGCTCCGCCTCCACGCAGGTGAGCATCGACTTCGTGGACGAGCACGACGCCATCGCCAAAATGCGCATCGGCACCGCCATCGGCCCGATCCTCGCCTGGTATTTCCGCAACTCGCCGTATTTCGAGGGGCGGATTAACCCCTATCCGCTGTTGCGCCAGCGCATGTGGGATTATCTCGACTTCCAGCGCACGAACGTGATCCCCGGACTGTTCGACCAGCGTTTCGGCTGGGAGGATTACGCCATCGACGTGCTGTCCACGCCGCTGATGTTCGCCGACCTCACGCACACTCCGGAGGCGCTCGAATCCGGCGCCACGGCCAAGGAGCTGCACCGCGCCGCATTTTACGAGAACGCGGGCGACGTCTACCCGGACCGCGAGCTCAACTCGTACGAGATCAACCACATCATCTCCACCCATTTCAACGATGTGCGGCTCAAGAACTTCATCGAACTGCGCCACTGGGATTCGTTGCCCGTCGAACGCGCCGAGCGGCTCACCGAAATCGTCGCCTCGCTGTTCTACGTGCCCGCCAACCGCATCCGTCTCGAAAGCTACTTCGATGGGCTTCGCGAGGAGGATGTGCTCGAGGCCAAGGCCAACATCCAGGCGCGTGGCCGCGACGCCAGCCCATACGGACAGCCGCTCGATTTCTGGCAGGAGTTCCTGGGGATCGAAGGCATCCTCGTGGACGTCCCCGGCGACCCCGCCCATCCCGACGTGTTCCAGGCATGAATTACGAGGCAAAAGGGCGGCTTCCGTAATCTCGATCGTTGAGTTGCCATCAGTGGCGCGAATGACGGAAATCGCCGTTCTCTCGTGTAATTTCAGCCACTGGGTTTTCCCTAGCGGCGCCTTTTACGGAAATCCGCCGATGTTCGCGTAATAAGCGTCGCCGTCGGATATTGGTATTCCGATGAGGGGCCTATCGGTTACCGGTAGCCGTCCCATGTGGGGGAGGGGAAGAGCACCCGCTCGGCCCTGTCCCACAGCTCGACCATCGTCTCGTTGGGATTGGTCAATGATTGGATCTGCACGCCGTCCATAGCGAAGAACACGGTGACGATAAGGTCGTGCAGTCGCTCGGGATCGCGGTATTCCTCAGGGAGATTCCAGTCGCCGTCCATCATGCTCCGCAGCACGCCGGTATGACGTTCGACGTAGAAGTCGTGCGCGGGGTGGTGCGGGTCGGCGGCCTCGATCGCCAGTCGCATGAACAGCGACACCAGTTCGGGCCGCTGCGCGTTGGTGCGCACCACTTCGCGGATGGCGGATGGATAATTCCGTGGATGACGGTCGCCCGTCCCGGATTCGCCGTGTCCATCGGATTGGGTCTGACCGCTCTCCTCAGGGTTTTTGAGGAAGTCCATGCCGGAGTCGTAATAGGTTTCGATGATCTGCGCCAGCAGCTCCTCGCGGCTTTTGACGTAATGCCCCAGTCCAGGGAGCGTGAGTCCCACCGCATCGGCCAGCGACTGCATGGAGAAGCCGTAGGATCCGTACCGGCTGATCAGTCGGACGGACGCCTCGATGATCTGCGTGCGCCGTTCCTCGGCGGTCATCCGCACCCGCTTGCCGATGGGGCGGAAATCGTCATGCCGTTCGCTCATCAGATGAACCTCCTGTGTCCCCTTCAGCTTCCGAGGGTAGCAGAAGGGGCGCGGGAATCGGGTCCGTGCGCCGTGGGCACAGCGACACGCCGTATCACTATCTTATATATCTAAGATATAAAATAAATGTCGTGACAAGCAATGGTCGCCTGTCATGGGAGCGATCGAGCTCCCGACGAATCGCCGCGTGAGGACGGTATGGTCGCCGTCGCGGGTGGTTCGCAAGAGATAGAAAGAAACAAGGAGATTACCATGTCTCAGGTCGTTCAGCCCGCTTCGGGCACGGGCACGCTGTCGAAGACGAACAGGGTGCGGTTCTGCATCGCGTTCTTCGTCTTCTCGTTCTGCTGGATGCTGGCTCTTCAGGTTGTGGCGGCGGTGCTGCTGCCGCAGCGTCTGGCCGACATCGCCCCCGATTCCAAAGACGCGATCTTCGGTGTGCTCAACTCCGCCACCGCCCTCGCCTCGCTGATCTCGAACCTCGTGGTCGGCAACCTCTCCGACCGCACCCGCTCCGTCTTCGGCCGCCGCACCCCGTGGATCGCCTCCGGCGGCATCCTCGCCGGCATCACCCTGTTCGGCGTGGGCGTGCTGCCCAACGGCTTCCTCATCGGCGTGAGCTACTGTCTGGCCATGGTGGGGCTCAACATGATGATCGCGCCGATCATCGCCTCGCTTTCCGACCGCGTGCCTGAAAGCATGCGCGGCACCATGAGCGCGTTCATCTCCGCCGGCACCCTGTTCGGCTCCGCTCTCGGCCAGATCGTGGGCGCGCGGTTCATCACCATGCAGCTGCCCGGCTTCATCGTCTCCGGCGTGGTGATGGCGCTTTCCGGCGTGCTCGCCGTCCTCTTCTGGCCCAAGGAGGACTCCAGCAAGGACATGCCCAAGACGGAGGGCAGCCTCAAGGACCTGCTGGTCAGCTTCCGCCCGCCGACCAAGGGCGCGCGCGACTTCTGGCTCGCCTTCGCCGGGCGTTCCCTGCTGCTGTTCAGCTACTACATGATCCTCAACTACCAGCTGTATATCCTGCAGGACTACATCGGCCAAAGCGTCGAGGACTCCGCCGTCACCATCTCCACCATGAGCCTGGTGCTGATGGTCGTCTCTCTGATCTCCGCCCTCTCCGCGGGCCCCATCTCCGACAAGATCGGCCGCCGCAAGATTCCGGTCGTCATCGCCAGCATCCTGCTCGCCATCGGCTACGCCCTGCCCTGGCTGATGCAGAGCCCGCTCGGCATGATCCTCTTCAGCGCCATCGGCGGCTTCGGCTACGGCATGTACGGCTCCGTGGACCAGGCCCTCAACGTCGACGTGCTGCCCAACGAGGAGGAGGCCGGTAAGGACCTCGGCATCCTCAACATCGCCACCACCCTCGGCCAGATGGTCGGTCCGATCGTCACCTCCGCCATCGTGGTCGCCACCGGCTCCTACCAGCTGGTGTTCCCGACCGCCATCGTGCTGGTCGCGCTCGCCTGCGTCTTCATCATGATGATCAAGAAGGTCAAGTAGTATCCCATCCCAGGAAAGGACACGTCCATGACCACATTCATCGATCCGAGCCGCGAGATCGGGCGCATCGACCCCAAGCTGCACGGGCAGTTCATCGAATTCCTCGGCGAATGCATCGACGAGGGCCTGTGGGTGGGGGAGGACTCGCCCATCGAGAACGAACACGGCTACCGCAAGGCCACGCTCGACGCGCTGCGCGCCCTCGAACCCCCGCTGCTGCGCTGGCCCGGCGGTTGCTACGCCGACACCTACCACTGGCGTGACGGCGTGGGGCCGCGGACCGAACGCAAAACCACGTTCAACGAGAACTTCGCCACCTACGAGCTCGACGACCACAGCTTCGGCACCGACGAATTCCTGCGTCTGTGTGAGATGCTTGGCGCCGAGCCGTGGATCAACATCAACATGCTGTCCGGCACCGTGGCGGAGATGAAGGAATGGATGGAGTACTGCAACCGCGAACAGCCCACCGATGTGGCGCTCGAGCGCGCGCGCAACGGCCATGAGGCGCCCTACGGCGTCAAATACTGGGGCATCGGCAACGAGGTGTGGGCCGGCGGCGGCACCATGACCCCATCCACCTATATGGACGAATACCGCCGCTTCGCCTCCGCGATGCCGAAGTTCACCACCGACGTGTTCGCGCCCTCGCCGATGTACGCCATCGCCTGCGGTCCCGACGGCAACAAACCGCGCGAACGCGAGGCGTGGACGCAGGACTTCTTCCGCGCGCTCGCTGAATACCGCCAGCCTCCCAGCAACGGCTACGATCTGCACTTCTACAACTGGAACGTGGACAACGACGCCGACACCCCGACCGAATTCGACGAGGACGGCTGGAACACCGTGATCGACGGCTGTCTGGAACTGGAGGACATCCTGCGCGACCAGTGGCGGCTGATGCAGGACGGGCTCGCCCTGATCCACGAGCCCGAAGTCGCCATGGACACCAAACTCGAGCATGTCGACCTGATCATCGGCGAATGGGGCAACTGGCACAAGACCGCGTTCTTCGCCCGTCCGGCATTAAGACAGCAGGTGACCATGCGCGACGCGGTCACCACCGCGCTCACGCTCGACCTACTGCAGCGCAACTGCGACAAGGTGTCGATGGCCTGCAACGCGCAGACCATCAACGTGCTCAATTCGCTGGTGCTCACCGAAGGCGAGGCCACCATCCTCACGCCGAACTACGACGTGTTCATGATGTACAAGGCGCACCGCGACGCCGTCGCACTCGACGTGCCGCGTCAGGACGCCGCCGACGAATCGGTCTACACCTTCGCCTCCAAGTCGCAGGACGGCAAGGAGCTGCTCGTCGACCTCACCAATGCGCATATGAACGACGCCGCCGAGATCACCGTGGTGATTCCGGCCGTCGCGCGCGTCGAAGAGGCTACCGTGCTGGCCGCCGCGGATCCGCACGATTGCAACACCGCGGAGCAGACCGATCTGATCCGCGCCCGCACGGTGCCGGTTGCCGACATGGTGAAGGCGACCGCCGCCGGTTCCGGCACCGAACTGGTCGTCTCCCTCGCCCCCGCTTCGGTGAACACGCTGCGCATCGCGCTGGACTGAACCGAACCGAATCGCACGGCGAATGGGCGACTTCCGTAATTTCGTTCACTGAGTTTCCATCAGCGACGTGGATTACGGAAGTCGTCCATTCGCCGCGTAATTTCGTTCACTGAGCTTCCGCCAGTGAACGGATTTACGGATGTCCCTGAAACTTCGCGTAATATGCGCCCGAAGTGTCACCAGACGGCATATGTTGTGATGGCTATCAGTGCGGATAAACGGGGGATAGCGGCGGCTGCCGATAAACTGGTGAACTATGGCGAATGTGGAGAAAACGAAGCGGGTGCGTAAGAGCCCGCAGGAGCGACGGGAAGAGATCGTTGAGGCCGCGACCAGGTTGGTGGGCGAGCGTGGGTTCAATGGCATCTCGCTCAAAGATGTGGCCGACGAGGTGGGGATGAGCCAGCCCGGGCTGCTGCATTACATCGGCACCAAAGAGGGGTTGCTCTCGATGTTGGTCACGGACAGTTACGACACCACCGGCACTCCTGATGACTTTCTGAAATCCGGATTGCCCGGCAGTGATCCGGACGCTCCGTCGTTCCCGTCGTATCTGCGTTTTCTGGTGCGGCACAACGCCAGCCGGCGCATGATGGTGCAGATGTATATGATTCTGCAGACGGAGTCGCTGAATCCCGACCATCCGCTGCATGAGTACTTCGGCAACCGCCCCGAGTCTGTATGGGACTACTACAGCCGGTTCCCGTGGAGGATCCCCGAGCAGCTGGGCTCGTGGGACGAGGGGATGAGGCCGGTGGTCCGCCAGTGCATCGAGGCGATGGACGGCATCCAGCTGCGGTGGCTGCGCAAGCCGCCGATCGACATGTACGACGAATGGCTGGTGTTCGAGCGGATGATCTTCCCCTCGCCGATGTGGGACAGGTATCGCTGATGTACCGTATATCCGTTAGATAGGAAAACGGCGCTGTCATCTCGATTTGACAGCGCCGTTTCTTTTGCATATCATGTTTTATATCTAATGACCGTTAGATATAAAACAAAGGAGTTTATGATGAGCGCAGCATCGGTCGACCATATCCTCTTCGGCGCCGCTTACTACGACGAATACATCCCCAAGGATCTCGACCGGGTCGATACCGACATGCGGATGATGGTGGACGCCGGCATCAATGTGATCCGCATCGCCGAATCCACTTGGAGCACCTGCGAGCCGCAGCCCGGAGTCTTCGACTTCTCCCATGTCGACCGCGCGCTCGACGCCGCCCACCGCCACGGCATCGACGTGATCGTGGGCACACCGACCTACGCCGTGCCGACCTGGCTGGTCAGGATGCATCCGGACGTGCTGGCCGTCACCCCGAATGGTGAAGGCAAGTATGGCGCGCGCCAGATCATGGACATCGTCAACCCCGCCTATCGTTTCTACGGCGAGCGCGTGATCCGCGAACTCATCAGCCATGTCGCCGACCATCCGGCCGTCATCGGCTATCAGGTGGACAACGAGACCAAGTACTACGATTCCGTCTCCGCCGACATGCAGGCGCTGTTCGTCAAGTATCTGCGCGGCAAGTTCAACGACGACCTCGACGCGCTCAACGCGCATTTCGGCCTCGACTACTGGTCGAACCGCATCAACGCGTGGGAGGATTTCCCCGACGTGACCGCTTCGATCAACCAGTCGCTGCGTGGCGAATTCGACGTGTTCCGCCGCGCCCAGGTGGCCGAATATCTCGCCTGGCAGGCCGACATCGTGCGCGAATACGCGAAGCCGGGCCAGTTCGTCACCCAGAACTTCGACTTCGAATGGCGCGGCTACTCCTACGGCGTGCAGCCCGCGGTCGACCACTTCAAAGCCTCCCAAGCCGTCGACATCACCGGCGTGGACATCTACCACCCCACCGAGGACGAGCTGACCGGCAAGGAGATCGCCTTCGGCGGCGACATGACCCGCTCCACCAAGGATGGTGCCAACTATCTCGTGCTCGAAACCGAAGCCCAGGGGCAGCACGGCTGGCTGCCGTTCCCCGGCCAGCTGCGCCTGCAGGCCTACAGCCACCTCGCCTCCGGCGCCGACTCGGTGATGTACTGGCATTGGCACTCCATCCACAACTCCTTCGAAACCTACTGGAAGGGCCTGCTCAGCCACGATCTGGAACCGAACCCCACCTATCGTGAGGCCGGCGTGTTCGGCAAGGAGATCGCGCAGGTGGGGGAGCGCCTCGTGCATTTGCGCAAGCGCAATCAGGTCGCCATCATGGTGAGCAACGAGGCGCTGAGCGCCCTCGAATGGTTCCGCCTTGAAACCGGCTTCCCCGACGGCGTGGGCATGAACTACAACGATGTGGTGCGCCGCGTGTATGACGCGCTGTTCGCGCTCAACATCGAATGCGACTTCGTGCCCGTCGACGCGCCGGCCGAACGCCTCGCCAAGTACGCGATGGTCGTGACCCCGGCCCTGTACTGCGCTCCGCAGGCCACCACCGACACCCTGCGCGACTACGTGGCGAACGGCGGCCACCTCGTCTCCACGCTGCGCTCCTTCGTCACCGACGAAGAGGTGACCGTGTGGCACGACCGCGCCCCGCACAACCTCACCGACGTGTTCGGCATGACCTACAACCAGTTCACCCGCCCGAAGGGCAACGTGCCCGTCGACTTCGCCGGCGCGCTCAGCGGCGCTGCCCAGGCAGACGCGGAAGCGCTGATCGAACTGCTCAACACGGACGCAGACACCCTCATGCTCGCCTCCTACGGCCACTATGCATGGAAGGATTATGCGGCCGTCACACGCCACGCCTTCGGCAAGGGCAGCGCCGAATGGATCGGCACCGTGCTCGACGCCGACGCCATGAAGGCCGTGCTGGCCGAAGCCGTGGCGAACGCCGGCATCGAATCGGATGGCGCCGCGCTCGCGGGCTCTGTTGTGGTGCGCCAGGGCGAGAACGCCAAGGGCGAAACCGTCACCTACCTGCTCAACTACTCCGCCGAACCGGTTACGGTCGCCAGCCCCGTCGCGGGCGAGGTGGTTGTCGCTCCGGTCGTCGTCGGCACGGAGGGCACGGTGGATGAGGCGGCCTCGGCGGATCTGCCCGCCAAGGCCGGAGCCAAGGTCGCGGTCGGCGACGAGCTGACCATCGGCCGCTGGAACCTGATGGTGATCGCCGGCTAGGGAATCAGCAGGTCGATCAGAGCCTTCCACTCGCCGACGAAATCGACCTCGCGCGCACCGTTGAGCCAGCGCAGCTGCAAGCCTTCCATGGCGGACAGCGCCTGCACGGCGGTGCGCTCGGGGTCGGCCACGCCATCGCGCTTGGCGGCGAAGGCGTACTCCTTGAGCAGATTGATCTCACGCGCCTCGAAATACTCATGTGCCGGATGGTCCTGGCTTAAGGCCTCGCTTTCCAGCAGGGTGTAGAGGCGCACCAGCTCAGGCCGCGCTGCGTTGGTCTCCACGGTGGCGTTGAGGATGGCCTTCAGTCCGTGGTCGCAGTGGTAGGCGATGCCGTCGGCGAGCACGTCGCCGGTCACGCCCTCGACTCCGAGATGTTCGGCGATGGCGATCTGGTTGATGCGGTCGGCGTGCTTCAGCGCCTCCACCAGCAGCTCCTCCTTGCCGGAGAAGTAGTACAGCAGACCGGCTTCGGTGATGCCCTCGGCGTCGGCCACGTCGCGGATGGTGAAGCCCCAGAACCCGAACTGGGAGATGCAGGAGATGGTGGTGTCCAGGATATGCCTGCGCCGGTCCTCTGCGCTCATGCGTTTGGTGGGGGAGGGTGTGCGTCGTCTCATCGGCGCTCCTTTCTGGAGTGCGCGCGTCGTGCGGCAGGTCTCATATCAGATGAATTTGTCTACTTACAAGGTACTAGGTAAATGAGAAGGAGGTGTCGATTCCTCGGCGCGACACGCCGAATTTCCAGCTTTAGTTAGATGGGATTATTATCTAACTAAGCAATTACTAAGTACTGGAAAACAAGAACGGTGATTGCCCTACAACTCAAAGAGGAGTAGATCACCGCCGATTGCGAAATACTCGATAACCACACGAATATTCCGTATACCGGTACGGACCATGACGTCCATGATTTGCAAGAAAAGAGGTTTCCCAATGAGCGATCCGTTTACCGCCGCGCCCTCCAAGGAAGAGCGTCTGGCCGCGTACAACGCGAACATCGCCGCCGCCAACGCCGACCCGGCCCTGTCCCCGGCGACCGGCAACCCGCTGGACAAGCTGTCCGTCGCGCGATACGGCGCCGGCTTCCTGATCTTCGGCATCCTGTGGATGAGCGGCCTGGGCATCGTGTCCGCCGTGCTGCTGCCGGAGCACTACAAGAGCATCGAGGGCATCCAGCCCGAGGCCCTGCTGGGCATCGTGAACGCCGCCACCGCGGTCGCGTCCCTCGTCTCCAACCTGCTGTTCGGCAACTTCTCCGACCGCTCCCGCTCGCGCTTCGGCCGCCGCACCCCGTTCATCCTCGGCGGCGCGGTCCTGGGCGGCGTGACCCTGTTCCTGACCGGCACCACCACGAACCCGGTCCTGCTGACCGTGTTCTACTGCGCCTGCATGTTCGGCCTCAACTGCATGATCGCCCCGATGGTCGCGATCCTCTCCGACCGCGTGCCCTCCGGCATCCGCGGCACCATGAGCGCCTTCTACGGCGCCGGTGCCACCATCGGCTCGCCCATCGGCACCATGATCGGCGCCCTGTTCATCACCAACCTGATCCCCGGCTTCGCCGTCGCCGGCGTGCTCATGTTCCTCGGTGGTCTGGTCTCCGTGCTCATCATGCCCAAGGAGGGCCCGGCCGACTTCCTGCCCAAGGACAAGGGCTCCTTCGCGGACGTGCTCATGAGCTTCCGCCCGCCGAAGTTCTCCACCGCGCACGACTTCTACAAGGCGTTCGCCGGCCGCTTCTGCATGCTGGTGAGCTACCAGATGATCTTCGCCTACCAGCTGTACATCATCCAGAACTACGTGGGCCAGACCGCCGAGGAGTCCGCCGTCACGATCTCCGTGATGTCCTCCATCATCATGGTCGTCTCCCTGATCGGCTCCTTCATCTCCGGACCGGTCTCCGACATCATCGGCCGCCGCAAGCTGCCCGTGATCGTCGCCTCCGTGCTGTTCGCCGTCGGCATCGCCATGCCGTGGATCATGCCCTCCACCACCGGCATGTACCTCTTCGCCGGCATCGCGGGCCTCGGCTACGCGGTCTACTCCGCCGTCGACCAGGCCCTGCTTGTGGACGTGCTGCCGAACAAGGAGGAGGCCGGCAAGGACCTCGGCATCCTCAACCTCGCCACCACCCTCGGCCAGATGGTCGGCCCGATCATCATGAGCGCCATCGTGCTGTCCCTGGGCTACGCCTTCGCGTTCCCCATCTCCATCGCCCTGGCAATCATCGGATGCTTCTTCATCATGGTCATCAAGAACGTCAAGTGATCCCTTCTCCCAGCGCCCCGCGTCAGGGCGGCTTCCAGTCGGCCGGACGCGGGGCGTTCCCTATTCCCAATACTTTTCCAATCCCATGCAAAGGAGCATGATATGACCACGTGGATCGCCACGACGCAAGAGAACAAACTTGAGGACCGCTCGGCCGACATCGCCGCCACCGGCGCCACCACCGCCCCCGACCTGCAGCTCACCGGCGAGGAATTCCAAGCCCTGCGCGGCTTCGGCGGCTGCTTCAACGAGCTCGGCTGGCTGCCCTTGCAGCAGGTGAGCGAAGAGGAGCGCGACCAGATCATCAAGGAGCTGTTCAGCCCCGACGAGATGAACTTCACCTTCAACCGCGCGCCCGTCGCCGCCAACGACTTCGCCGACCATTGGTACAGCTACGACGAGATCGAAGGCGACTATGAGATGGAGCATTTCTCCGTCGAAAACGACGAAAGCACGCTGATTCCGTACATCCACCGCGCCCAGGAGTGGCAGCCCGACATGCAGCTGTTCTCCAGCCCGTGGTCGCCGCCCACCTGGATGAAGCGCCCGAAGGCCTACAACTACGGCCGTCTGATCCAAACTCCGGAGAATCTCAAGGCCTACGCCAAGTATCTGGTCAAGTATGTGCAGGCCTATGCCGAGCATGGCATCACCGTCAACCAGCTGCATGTGCAGAACGAGGTGTTCGCCGACCAGAAGTTCCCCAGCGCCCTGTGGGACTCCGAGGCGATGAAGGTGTTCATCCGCGACTATCTCGGCCCCGCGTTCGAGGAGGCCGGGCTTGACACCGACATCTGGCTGGGCACGCTCAACGGCCCCGAAGACATGGCATGGACCGGCGGCGGTTACGGCATGCGTCTGAACAACTACAACCGTTACGTCGACAACATCCTCTTCGACGACGAGGCGCGCAAGTACATCAAGGGCATCGCCTACCAGTGGGCCGGGCAGAACTGCATCGCCCGCACGCACGAGTCGTGGCCCGAGATCGAGCTGATCCAGTCCGAATCAGAATGTGGTATGGGCGACAACAGCTGGGAGTATGCGGAATACATCTTCCACCTGATCAACCATTACCTGCGCAACGGCGCCACCGCCTACACCTACTGGAATATGATCCTCGACGACCAGGATTCCACATGGGGATGGTGGCAGAACTCCTTGTTCACCATCACCGCCGACACCCATGAGGTGCGCCGCAATCCCGAATACTACGTGATGCGCCACTTCTCGCAATTCGTGCGCCCCGGCGCGAAGGTGCTCGGCACCACCGGCCACTTCAACTCCATGGCCATCGCCTTCCGCAACCCCGATGGCACCATCGCCGTCGTGGCGCAGAACGCGCTCGAAACGGAGATGCCGTTCGAATTCGCGGACCCGGCCGACGCCTCGCGCGGCATCAAGGCCACCCTCGCCCCGCGCTCCTTCAACACCTTCGTGCTGGACTAGGGGAGCGGCTGAAGTCATAAGAAAACGTCTTGCGGCCCATCCGGAAAGGATGTGCCGCAAGACGTTTTCTTAGTCTTGTTTCCCCACATCGCGATGGGTATCCGAATCGTAGCTGGAATCCGTAGGCCGCTGCCAATCGAAACGTGGACGCTCCGTAAAATCATCATCGAGGGTGATGAGTCTTTATCCAGTGCGTCGCAATGGAAAGCAGCACTCCGACTGAGGAAAAAACGAAGCCGAGTATGAGGTAATCGAGCGGCGGAAAGTAGATATTCCATCCACGGAACATATTTAACGATGTGCCGATGATCATCGTCGCAATCAACGACAATATCCCTGAAAGCAGTATGGTCAGCAGGTTTGCGCATACGCCTCGATGAGATCTCCCCGATTTGAAGCCGATATAAAGAAGCTGGCATGGGAGAACAATCCATAGCACGCCATAAATCGACAGAACTGACGGGAACACCCATATGACCACAAGCGATATTATCCAGACAAGCGCCTGAATCAATATAGGGGCTCTCCTCCGGGAGTTTGCGCCTCCCGTTCCTTCTTTGTGACTCATTCCACACATTGCGGCACCCCATTCCTTATGACTTCTTCTGCCGGTTGGGGCGATGGGCGGTGTCCATGTCGAGATACTGGGTGATGTCTTCTTCGCCCTCGTCGAAGATTTGGTCGAATTCCAGGGGCGTCTTCTTTGATGGCGTTTTCATATGAAAAGGCTATCACTTTCGATATGTGCTCTGGAAAGATGCGCGGGTAATGTCTGTTTAATTGACTGCTGGATGTTAGACGTGTGGGATGAGATCGTTGTATCTGATTTTTACGCGCATGTAATATCGGAGAGCAGACGGGTATGGGCCGGACGGAAGGATGATGTGGTGCTTTCAGTGTCCGTTGTGGAGGATGACGACGATTGCCGCACGCAGATGTGCGACTTTCTGCAGCGCTACGGCCGCGAGTGCGGCGAGCGCGTCGAAGTGACGACCTATGAGGACGGCGACGGCATCGCCAAGCAGTACAAGCCCGGCTGCGACATCATCCTGATGGATATCGAGATGCGCTTCATGAACGGCATGGACGCGGCCGCCGAAATCCGCAGAACCGACGACGCCGTCACTATCATCTTCGTCACCAACGCACCCCAATACGCGATGAAGGGGTATGAGGTGGGCGCGTTCGACTACATCCTCAAACCCATGACCTACGGCACGTTCCGCCAGCATTTCGAGCGTGCGGTCCGCAGCCTGCGCAGGCGGCAGGGGAGTTTCGTGACGCTGCCCATGGCGGGCGGCTTCCAGCGCGTGCGCACCGACGCCATCCGATACGTCGAGGTGCGCGACCATACGCTGGTGCTGCACACGACCAACGGCGACATGGCCGCCCGCGTCACCATGCGCGAGCTGGAGGAGAAACTCGACAGGAGCGTGTTCTTCCGCTGCAACAAGATGTTCCTGATCAACCTCGACTATGTGGACGGGCTCAACGGATCCGACGTGCTGATCGGAGACGAGACGGTGATCGTCAGCCGCGCCCGCCGCAAGCCCTTGCTGGACGCGCTTAACGACCGCATGGGGGAGACGGCGTTATGAGTCCGGATAATCCCATGGATATGACGCTGGTCGAAACCCCCGGCAGCTACTACATGTTCGCCTACTGGTTGGCCGCGCTGGTGCTGTGCGTGGCGCGTATGCCGCGCCGCTTCGACTGGTGGCGCACCACCGCCCTGTCGCTGGGCGCGATCGGCCTGCTGGAGGGGTGGATGCGGCTGACCGACGGCATTCCCATGATGCTGTACGTGCCCAGCGTCGCGTTGTGCATGGCGGTGGTGTTCGTTTTCATCCTCGCGACGTGCCGGTTGAACGCCATGCAGGCCGGATACTACACGGTGCAGGTGGTGATGCTGGGGGAGTTCGCCGCCTCGCTTGAATACCAGATCTACTACTATCTGATCAGCCGCTGGTCGGTGCCCAGCGTGCAGGTGGCGAACGTGGCGTGTCTGGTGGTGATCCATGCCGCGGTATTCTCGGCGGCGTGGTTGCTCACCCGGCGCAGTCGCGGCTCCGGCCCGGAATTGCGCGTGCGTTGGAACGATCTGCTGACGGTGGTGTTCATCGGTCTGTTCGCTTATTCGCTGAGCAATATCAGCTATGTGCTTTCGGACACTCCGTTCAGCACCACGCTGTCGGGCGAGTTGTTCATCATCCGCACGATGACCGATTTCGCCGGTGTGGCCATGCTGTTCGTATTCGACCTGCAGATGCGCGAACGGAACCTCGAGGTGGAGCAGGCGGCGCTGCGCTCCATGCTGCAGATGCAGTACAACAGCTACCGCATCTCCAAAGAGAGCATGGATGTGGTGAACCGCAAATATCATGACCTCAAACATCAGATCGCGCTGCTGCGGGCCGAAGGCGGTGACGCGAACGCGCATCTCGACCGACTCGAGCGGGAGATCGGTGCGTATGAGGCCGCCTACCGCACCGGCAACGACGTGCTCGACACGATGCTCACCATGAAAACCGAACGATGCCGCACGCTCGGCATCCAACTGCAATGCGTGGCGCAGGGGGAGAGCCTGGAATTCATTGATCCGATGGATTTGAGCTCGCTGTTCGGCAACGCTTTGGACAACGCCATCGAAGCGGCCGGCCGCGTGCGCGACGCCGACCGCCGGCAGGTCCTCTGCTCGGTCGCGGAGCGCAAGGGCTTCGTGCAGATCTGCGTCGAGAACGGATGCGAGGGGCCGGTCTCTTTCGACAAAGGCGTGCCGCGCAGTACCAAAGGTGACGATGTCAATCACGGCTTCGGATTCAAAAGCATGCGTGAGATCGTGGAACGCTACGGCGGCTCCATCACCGCGCGGGTCGATGACGGTCGTTTCATCCTGCGTATGCTGATTCCCGTGCGCTCGGCCTAATCCGGCGAACTGCCCGATCGCGTCGCAGAATGACAGTTCACGGCATAATCGCCACCGATGGCGTTCGCCGGGCCCTTCTCCCATGCCGCGTTCGGTACGTTGGAACCATCACAACAACGTGACGAACGAGACGAGGAGGTTCTCCCATGGCAGCGCTTCAGGCCTTCAACCCGTATCTGCCGAGCTACGAGTATGTGCCCGACGGCGAACCGCACGTGTGGGGCGACCGCGTGTACCTGTACGGCTCCCACGACCGGTTCAACGGCTACAGCTTCTGCCTCAACGACTACGTGTGCTGGTCCGCTCCGCTGAACGACCTGGCCGACTGGCGCTACGAGGGCGTGATTTTTTCGCGAGATCAGGATCCGCACGGCAACCGCAACCGCATCCAGTACGGATTCGCCGCCCCCGACATGTGCCAAGGGCCGGACGGACGCTACTATTTCTTCTACTTCATGGGCGACCACTACATCAAGGTGGCCGTCTGCGACGAGCCCGCCGGACGCTATGAGTATCTTGGCGTGGTCAAATACGCCGACGGTGTGGCGTTGGGCATGCGCAACGAGCCGAAGATGTTCGACCCCGGCGTGTTCGTGGACGACGACGGCCGCATCTACCTGTATTCCGGATTCGCGCTGCAGTCCAATCCGATTCTGCTGCACGGCGAGAAACCCACCGTCAAGGGTGCCATGGTGTTCGAGCTCGAACCCGACATGCTCACCATCAAGCCCGGCTATGAGGATGTGCACTACATCGGCGTGCCCGGACCGGGCGCCGCCGAGGGCACGGGCTATGAGGGGCACGAGTTCCTGGAGGCCGCCTCGATGCGCAAATTCGGCGACACCTACTATTTCGTCTACAGCTCGCAGTTGAGCCACGAACTGTGCTATGCGACCAGCGACAATCCGGTGAGCGGATTCCGCTTCGGCGGCGTGCTGATCTCCAACGGAGACATCGGACTCGACGGACGCACCGCCCAGAAGGCGACCAACTTCACCGGCAACAACCACGGCAGCCTGATTGAACTCAACGGCAAATACTACGTCTTCTACCATCGCCAAACGAACCGGCACCAGTTCTCCCGGCAGGCCTGCGCCGAGGAAATCCGGTTCGAGGATGGCAGGTTCCTGCAGGTCGAAACGACGTCGTGCGGACTCAACGGGGGCCCGCTCACAGGGAAAGGAGTATATGAGGCAAGAATCGCCTGCAATCTGATGTCCGCCAAGGGCACCCGATTCTACGGAGCGTTCAGAGGACTCAAAGGCCACGAGCCCTATTTCACGCAAACCGGGAAAGACCGCGAAAGCAATCCGGACCAGTACATCGCGAATATGAGAAACGGCGCGACCGCCGGCTTCAAATACTTCGCGCTGGACGATACGCGACGGATCGCCATCAGCGGCAAGGGCAACGCGCGCGGACGGATGGTGGTGTCGACTCGTATGCACGGCGAACCGGTCGCCAGCATCGACGTCACGCCGTCCACACGCATCACCACGTTCCCCGCGGCGGCATTGAAGCCGCAGACGGGAGCGCAAGCGCTGTACTTCACTTTTGAAGGCACCGGCGCCTTTGATTTCCATCAATTTGAACTGAACTAGAACAAGGAGAGCAGCGGATGTCCCGCAAGACAAACGTATGGCGTGGATTCACGACCATCACCGCCTCGTTACTGGCATTATCCGTGGGAGTGGCCACGGTGTGCGAAAGCTGGAAGGAGTCTTTGGACCAGAACCTCGGCACCACCTCCAGCTCGATCCAAACCAGCGACAAAACGGCAAGCGACACCTACACCTACACTTCGGACTACACCACCACCGACGAATTGGTGCAGGCCCACAAAGACCTCAACGAGCAGCTGAGCGAGGAAGGCAGCGTACTGCTCAAGAACAACGGCACGTTGCCGCTGAGCAGCGGAGACAAGGTCACGCTGTTCGGAGCGACGAGCCACTACCCGTACTATGGTCCCGAATTCGGAGGCTCCGTCGACGAAGAGAACGCGGTGTCTTTGGAACAGGCGCTGACGGATGGTGGTTTCGAGGTCAATCCGACCATGACCGCCCTGTATGAGACGCTCGGCAATGTCACCGATGGTAAGGACGACCAAGGCAACGACATCTACCCCTATCGTCCGGGCGCATTGACCTCCACGTTCATCGGCCCGGTTCCGGGACAGTACGCGGTCGGAGAGCCGCCGTTGTCCGCATACGAAGAGCATGCGGCAGGCTACCAGGATTCCTTCGCCGAGTATTCGGACGCCGCGATCGTGGTCGTGGGGCGCTCCGCCTCCGAAGCAGCGGACTATCTGCCCGGCGATGACGGATTGGCCGAAGGCGAAAGCGGCGCGAACGCGTTGGCGTTGAACGACGAGGAACGCGCGATGATCGATCTCGCCTGCCAGAATTTCGATAAGGTCGTCGTACTGATCAACGCCGTGAACCAGCTTGAAATCGGCGATCTGGCGGATAACGACCAAATCGACGCGATTATGTGGGTCGGTCTGCCCGGCGTCTACGGTTTCAACGGCGTGGCCGACGTGCTCAACGGAGAGGAAAGCCCCTCCGGTCATCTGACGAGCACCTACGCGGCGAACTCGCAGTCGTCTCCCGCCATGGTGAACTTCGGCAACTACGAATACGCCAACAAGGGAGACCAGATGGAGTCGATGTATCTGGTCGAAGCCGAAGGCATCTACTCCGGATACAAGTATTACGAAACCCGCTACGCCGATGCCGTCGCCGACCAAGGCAACGCGGATTCCGCAACGGGATCCATCGACGGCGATGCGTGGAACTACGAGGATGAAATCGTCTACGGATTCGGCGAAGGCCTAAGCTACACCACCTTTGAGCAGCGACTCGACTCGGTCGAGGCCGACGACGAGAACCATACGATGACTGTGACCGCGACGGTGACCAACACTGGTAGCGTGGCGGGCAAGGACGTCGTGCAGGTTTACGCGCAGTCGCCGTACACCGACTACGACAAGCAGAACAATGTCGAGAAAGCCGGCGTGCAGCTGATGGACTACGTCAAAACCGATGAGCTGCAGCCCGGCGAATCCCAGACCGTTTCGACCACGTTTGAGTTGAAGTATCTCGCCAGCTACGACTACACCACCGCGAAAACCTACATTATGGACGCCGGCGACTACTATGTGGCCATCGGCAATGGTGCGCATGACGCATTGAACAATATCCTCGCCGCGCAGGGTTATGACACCGCCGACGGTATGACCGCCGATGGTGACAGCTCGTTGACCTACACCTGGCATCAGGATGAGTTCGACGACACCACCTATGCCACCAGCGAGAACGGCACCGAAATCACCAACCAGCTTGACGATATGGATCTCAACTATTGGCAGGAAGGCACGGTGACATATCTCAGCCGCTCCGATTGGGAGGGCACGTGGCCCAAGTCCTACACGGACATCGCAATCACCGACGAGATGCAGCCGTACATGCAGTCGGACTTCTACGAGATGAAAACCGATGAGGACACCAGCGACATCTTCCCCGAAGAGGAAAGCAGCGTCTCCTTCTTGGAGATGAAGGGTGCCGACTTCGATGACGAGCGCTGGGAAGAGATCATGGACGGCGTCACGCTTGAGGACGCGCTCTACGGCATTCGAGTTGGCGGCACCCAGCCCAAGAAGTACGAATCCGTCGACGAAATCGTCAATGCGCTCGAATCGGATGGCCCCGGCGGCATCAACGGAACCGACCTTGCCACCCGCAGCACCGATCCCGACTCCCCGACGTACGTGTCCGAAGACGATCCGAACGCGACCTACAAGCCCAACGACTATGTCTGCGAGCCCATCGTCGCCTCGACCTTCAACAAGGACCTCGCCACCGCGCAAGGCGCGCTGTTCGGCAACGACTCGCTGTGGACGAACACCACGATCTTCTTCGCTCCGGGTGTGAACAACCAGCGCACGCCGTATAACGGACGCAACGACGAATACTATTCGGAAGATCCGATGGTAACGAACTACTGCGCCAGCGCCGTGGTGGCCGCCGCCAGGGAGAAGGGCACGATCATCGTTCCCAAGCATCTGGCCTTCAACGACCAGGAATCCGGCCGCATGGGCATCAGCGTGTTCATGAACGAGCAGAAGGCCCGTGAAACTGAGCTTCGCGGCTTCGAAGGCATGGTGGACGCGGGCATGAACGGCCTGATGACCTCCATGAACCGCGTCGGCGTCACCTACTCGTCCGGACATGTCGGCCTGATGCAGAACATCCTGCGCGGAGAATGGGGATATCAGGGCTTCCTGATGACCGATATCGTGTTCTCGATGAAGGACGTCACGGATTACATGTCCGCCAAGGAATCCGTCATCGGCGGCACCACGCTGATGGGCATCAGCTCCGACAGCCAGATCGGCAGCTCCGGTTCCTGGCAGTACATGACCGTGGAGGGCGTCAGCGGCGATCGTCAGTTCGTGCAGGCCCTCCGAGACAACACGAAGTACCTGTTCTACGCCCTCGCGAATTCGAACGCCATGAACGGCCTGAACAGCACCTCTCGTGTGGTGACGAATATGACATGGTGGCGTTGGAGCTACGCGGCGTTCATTGCGGCCGCGCTGGCGCTGACGGTGCTGTCCCTGACGATGTATGCTCGCGCGCTGCGCAAGAGCGGAAAGGAAATCGAACGATGAGCAAGAAGAAAATCGGCGTGGGAAACATCCTGCTGGCACTGTCCGCGCTGTTCGCCTTGGCAGGGACCGTGGTCTACGTCATCAATGCGACCGGAAGCTATTACGGTGACTTCGCGTTGCTCGTGCCGGTGCTCGGTGTGGTGACCGTTGTGTTCATCGCCGCACCTATCGTACTGGAAGCGGTTATGGGCAACCGGCAGTGGATCGATGCAATCTATCCGATCGCGGGCGTGCTTGGCATCGTCACGATGGTGCAGTACATCGCCGCTCGTGCCGAATCCGTGGCCCTGATTCTCGGATCCTCGCTGGAAGCCGGAAACGTCGCCGCGCATCAGGCCCTGTACACGGCGTTCGCGGGTATCGCTTGCTACCTGCTTGCGGTCGTCGCGGTATGTGCGGCGGGATTCTTCAACCGCGTCGCACCAGCATCCGCGGAAACGGTCGTCCAGCCGGTGACGGCCTGACCGATTCCCCTCGTGGTCATATGGCCCGCCTCCGGTTTCATTCCTCTTTCCTGGCGGCGGGCCGTATGGCCTCCTCAATTCCCTCTGAAACATAGGACTTTGCGATCATGACCTCCAAACTGCAGCGCTTCTTCGACTCGCCTCTTGTCGCGACGCGCGTCACGTCCGCGGACGTGAAGATTCCCGAAGCCGTGTTGGGCTATCTCGTCGGCCCGTTCCTGGCCTTCATCTCCAACGCGATTTTCGGCTCCTACCTCAACCGTTACTACTCCGACGTGCTCGGCTGGACCGACGCCCAGCGCTTTGGCGTCTTCTCCGGCCTGCTGCCCATGGTCTCCGTGGTGTTCGTCATCGTCGGCAACCTGTGGGTCGGCCGCCTTATCGACAACACGCGCACCTCCCAGGGCAAGGCCCGCCCGTATCTGCTGATTTCTGCCCCGCTGCTGCTGGTGGCGATCGTTTTCCTGCTGTCCGACCCATACACGGCGAGCCCCGTCGTGCAGATGGTGTGGATCGCGCTGAGCTACAACATCTACTACGCGGTCGCCTACCCGTTGTTCTACGCCTCGCACAGTTCTTTTGTGGCGCTCTCCACCCGTGATTCCAAGCAGCGTGGTCTTCTCGGCACCTTCTCCAACGCATCGATGGTGGCCGCCGTGGGCGTGGGCGCGAGCATTCTGGTGCCGATGCTGCTGCAAAGCTGGCTGTTCGTGGAAACCGACGGGTCGATCGACACCGTCGCCAGCTACAACCATTGGCGTATTCTGATGATCGCCCTGTGCGTGGTCACTGTTGTCGGCATTCTGATCGAGTACTACTTCACCCGTGAACGCATTACCGAGGAGAACCTCAAGCTCGGTATCGTCGAGCAAAAGGTGCCGTTGGGCAAGCAGATCGCCAGCTGCGTGAGCGAGCCGTATTGGTGGTTGATCATCCTGTACTTCGTGTTCTTCCAGTTCTCCGGCATGCTCAAGAACGGTTCGATGAGCTACTATTCGCGCTGGATGTTCGACGGTGTGACCGATGAGGCCTCCGCCGGCACCGTGATGAGCCTGCTCGGTCTGATCGGCGGTGTGCCCACGGCCGTCGGCATGCTGATCGCGTGGCCGATCGCCAGCAAACTCGGCAAACGTAACGCCATCGTCGCGGGTCTCGTCATCTCCGTGATCGGTGGGTCGGTGAGCTTCCTTGACGTGCACAACCTCACCATCGTGTGCGCGGGCGTGGTGCTCAAAGGCATCGGTTCGATTCCCGCCATGTACGTCACGCTCGCTCTGCTTTCCGATGTGCTCGACCATTTGGAGGCCAAGAACGGCTTCCGTTCGGATGGGTTCACCATGTCGGTGTACGGCTCGATTATGGTCGGCATGACGGGCCTCGGCAACGGCATCATCAACGCGTTGCTCGTCGCCGGGGGGTACGACGCCTCGCTCGCCGAGCAAAGCGGAGCGGTGCAGGCCGTGCTCACCGGCACCTATCTCGGTGGAGAGATCGTCTGTTATGCGATCATCGCGGTGCTGATGGTTTTCCTCGGGGTTGAGAAGCATGTGAAGGCCGATCAGGAGAAGATCGTCGCCTCGCAGAAGGCCGCGGTGGAGGCGGCCGGCGGCGAGTGGATCTCCCCGGAGGAGCGTCTGCGGATGGAGGAGTCCAAGGGCTGATTCGACACGACGCTCCCGCAGGCGAAGTTGCGCTTTCTTAAGAATGTATTATCATATAACTAAGTGATTACTAGATAATAGAAAAGTGGTCACACGAGTACGAAGGAGTGCACATGGACATCAAGTACATCAACGGCGTGAACCTCGGCAACTGGCTCGTCCTCGAGAAGTGGATGAACCCGGCTCTGTTCGACGGCACCACCGCGGATGACGAATACTATCTGCCTACCCAGCTCTCGCCGGAGGTCTATGAGGCCCGCATCAAGACCCACCGCGCGGAATACATCAACGAACGCGACTTCGCCACCATCAAGTCCTGGGGACTCGACTCGGTGCGCATCCCCGTGCCGTACTTCATCTTCGGCGACCGCGCGCCCTTCATCGGCTGCATCGAAGAGCTCGACAAGGCCTTCAACTGGGCCGAGAAGTACGGTCTGACCATCCTCATCGACCTGCACACCGCACCGATGAGCCAGAACGGATTCGACAACGGCGGCATCTCCGGCGTGTGCAAGTGGGCGCAACTGCCCGAAGAGGTGGAATTCGTACTCACCGTGCTCGAACGCCTCGCCCAGCGCTACGGCAACCGCGAATCCCTGATGGGCATCGAAATCATCAACGAACCGAACACCACCACATCCTGGCCGATGGCGAACGTGACGGAACGCTACAAGGCGGTCGACCCCGAACTCGCCGAAGGCACCGGCCCGATCGAATTCGACTGGCTCAAGGACTTCTACGTCACCGCCTACCATCGCCTGCGCGACGCCGAGCATGGCGCGCTGCCTGAAGACAAGGCCGTGGTGTTCCACGACGGCTTCGATATCTGGCAGTGGAAGGACTTCATGCGCGGCGAGGACGGCAAGCTCGCGCCCGAGTTCGTCAACGTGATCCTCGACACCCACCAGTACCTGATGACCGCCGAGATGATGGGCTGCCCGCAGACCGTGGAAGGCTACGACGACTTCGTGCGTAACACCTACGCGCCGATGATCAAGGAGATGAGCGAATACTTCCCCGTCATCGTGGGGGAGTGGTGCCTGTTCAACTCGGTCGGCTGCGGCGTCGACACCCACGGCGGACAGAGCGTGCTCAACGGCGAGGAAGGTGCGCAGGTCGAAGCGCTCACCCCGGCCGAGAAGCGCGACCTCTACCAGGGCGTCGCCAAGAGCCAGCTCGAAGCGTGGAGCCACGGTTCCGGCTACTACTACTGGAACTACAAGCTGCTCACCGACACCGTCAACACCCCCGGCTGGATCGGCTGGGACTCGTGGGATCTCGGCCGCTGCATCGCCCAAGACTGGTTCCCCACCCCCTCCGGCCGCAACTAGTCGGGACGAATCCGGCTCGCAAAACGTAACGAGCCGGTGGTCGGGATGTTCTGTTTAGGACCGTAAAGACTTGGCCTGAGCGGCCCGGAGCGTGTCATAAATAGAACATCCCGGCCACCGGCGGACACCGCACCATCCTAAACAATCGCAACTGTCGCAACCACCAGCGGACACCAAAACCATCGCAACCAATCACACAACCCAAGGAGAAACGCAATGCTGCTCAATCCGATCTTCAAAGGTTTCAATCCCGACCCGGCGATCTGCCGCAAAGGCGACGACTACTATGTGGCCGTCTCCACCTTCGAATGGTTCCCCGGCATCCCTGTCTACCATTCCAAGGACATGAAGCACTGGGAGCTGCTCACCCACGTGCTCACCGACGACACCGAGCCGAACCTCACCAAGCTGCCGTCCGCCAAGGGCATCTGGGCACCGTGCCTCACCTACAACGAGGAAGAGGACATGTTCTACGTGATCTACGGCGTGATGAACTCCATGAACGCCCGCTACTTCGACGTGGACAACTACCTCATCAAGTCCAAGAGCATCGAAGGCCCGTGGAGCGAGCCGGTCTACCTCACCTCCTCCGGCTTCGACGCGTCCATTCTGCATGACGACGACGGCAAGAAGTACATCGTCTCGCTCGAATGGGAGACGCGCGAAGGCTACGAGAAGCCGGGCGTGATCTGCATGGTCGAATACGATCCCGAAACCCAGCATGTGGTCGGCTACCCCAAGCGCATCTGGCGCGGCGCCACCGACCGCGGCTGCATCGAAGCCCCGCATCTGACCAAGCGCGACGGTTGGTACTACATCATGTGCGCCGAGGGCGGCACCGGCTACAACCATGCCGTCACCATGGGCCGCTCGCGTAACGTGTGGGGTCCGTACGAGCCGGATCCGCAGGGTGCGATCGTCACCTCGCAGCCGGTCGAATCCAACGAGCGCGCGGATGACGACCACTTGAAGCCCCGCTATTACAACCCGGATTCCGTGCTGCAGAAGTCCGGCCATGGTTCCTACGTGGACCTGCCGAACGGCGAGACCTATCTGGTGCATCTGACCTCGCGTCCGTTCGCGCCCGAACTGCGCTGCACGCTCGGCCGTGAGACCGCCATCCAGAAGATGACGTGGACCGAGGACGGCTGGCTGCGTATGGCCGACGGCTCAAATCTCGCCAAGACGGAGGTCGAGGAGCCGAGTCTACCCGACGTGCCGATGCCCGAAATCCCCGCGTTCGACGACTTCGACGGTGGCGAGCTGGGCAACTGGTACTATTCGCCGCGCCTCATGCCCACCACCTTCGCGAATGTGACCGAGCGTCCGGGCTGGCTGCGCGTGCGAGGTCAGGAGTCGCTGGCCTCGCTCAACCGCACGAGCCTCGTGGCCCGCAAGCTCACCAGCGTGTACGCCACGGTGACCACGAAGATGGAGTTCTCTCCGGAGGTCTACCAGCATTCCGCTGGCCTGACCATCTACTACGACAACATGAACAACATCTTCCTGCGCAAGTACTATTCGGAGACGCTCGGCGGCGCCGCCATCTCGCTGGTGCGCCTGGAGAACGGCGAGAAGACCGAGATGCTCGACACCCGCGTGGCCGTCGAAGATCGCGCGATCTACATGCGCCTGAACATCGAAGGCCGCCGCACCTGGTTCGAGTGGGGCTACGACGGTGAGAACTGGACCAAGATCGGACCCGAGTTCGACACCACCACCTTCTCCGACGAGTACTGCAAGTTCGGCGAGTTCACCGGCACGATGGTCGGCGTGGCAGTCACCGACGCCTCGCTGCACGAGCGCACCGCCGACTTCGACTTCTTCGACTACAGGGCCGACGAGTCCAAGCCCGTCGCCTGACGTGGCTGTCAGCGTGCCCGTCTTCTGACCGGCCGCACCTAAGCGCCGCTCCCGACGATCAATCGTCGCGGGCGGCGCTTTCTTGTGGTTGTTCGACCAAACGAGTTTTCTTGATATATCTACTTGTCCGCGGCCAACCAATCGAGCGCATAGACCTGCTGGATGCCGTCATGCGAGGTGGGGCGTACGTCATCGAGGGTGATCAAGGTTTTGGGGTAGTTGTCGCGGATTGAGGAGAATGACGACAATTCGCGTTCAAGAGTCTCCGGATTGTTCACCGATTCGCAGACCTGCCAATACCGTCGTCCTTGCGGGCCATTGGTGACGAAATCGATTTCGCCTGTGGGTCCTTGCCCGACGAATACCTCTTTGTCGCGGCGAAGCAGTTCGAGGTATACGATGTTTTCGAGGATTCTGCCGGTGTCGCGAACATTGTTCGAACATAGGATGCGGCGCAATCCCATGTCGACCGCGTAATACTTCTTTTCCCGTTTGAGGATGCGCTTGCCTTTGACGTCGTAGCGATCCGCGGAATAGAGCACGAACGCCGATTCCAGCGCTTCCAGATAAGCGCTGACGGTAGGGGTGGAGACTTTGGTCCCCGACGAGGTCAACGTGTTTGCGATGTTGCGAGGCGTGGTTAGATTGCCGATATTGTCGTACAGATACACCACCAAGCTCCGCAACAATGATGCGTTCGCGTTGATGCGTTGCGAAACGTCTTTGATCAGAATGGTGTTGAGCACGCCATCGAGGTAATCGTGTATGAGATTGTCGTTGCCGTCCAGCTCATTGACCGCAGGAAACGAGCCATCGTGGATATAGTTCGACCACCGACGTTGTTGGGAAGTCTCGGTGTTTGTGGGCGTGGTGAGATATTCGGCGAACGATAGCGGCAGCATCGAGATCTCCGTATATCGGCCGGATAGGAGGGTGGCCAATGTGCCGCCGAGCAGATTGGCGTTCGACCCGGTGATATACAGGTCGATGTTGGGGCGCACGTACAGGCTGTCGACGGCTTTCTGGAAATCCGGTACATTCTGGATTTCGTCGATCAGCACATAATGCATTGCATCGTCGGCGCATCGGCTCAGAATCTCATTGTGGAGCGCGTGATACTCCAGAAGCGGCTCGTTTTCGAGCAATTCGAGATTGATATGAATGATGTGGCTTGCGTCGATGCCTGCCTGCTCCTGCAGATAACGCTTCCACAGTTCCATCAGTGTGGATTTGCCGCAGCGTCGCACGCCTGTGATGACTTTGATGACGTCCTTGTCTTTCCAAGGCTTCAGCATATCCAGGTAATGCGGCCGCTCGATCATCATGCACCTCTCAAAGTAAAATCTTTTTTCAATTATACTCTATAGGCGGCAGAATGAAAAAATGTTTTCATTCAACCCATATTTGCTGGGGAATGAAGATTTCTTTTCTGTCGTGCCGTCTGTTGATGTCGGTGGCAGTGTGACGAGTTGTGCCGGGAAGTGTGGCGGAAATGGCGTTTCTTGTTGTGACATGTGAACATGGCCGCACTGTATGTCCAAGAAAGTGCCACATCGCAGGGGCGCATTATAGAATCGGGACATTCCTGCGAAGAAAGAGGGATGAGCATGGTGCTGGGGTGTGACGAGAAAATCAACGGCGTGAACCTCGGCAACTGGCTGGTGTTGGAGCGGTGGATGTCCCCGTCCTTGTTCGAGGAAAGCGGCGAGGACGACGAAATCTGGATGCATCGCACCATGCCGGCCTCTCGTTTGGAAGAGGTGCTACGTGAGCATCGCGATACCTATGTGACGCTGGCGGACTTTCAGGCCATCGCCGCGCGCGGATACAATCTGGTCCGTCTGCCGGTGCCGTACTTCGTATTCGGTGATGTGTCCGGGCATCCGGGCTGCATCGAATATGTGGACAAGGCGTTCGCATGGGCGCGTGAGACCGGATTGAAAGTGCTGCTCGATCTGCATACGGTGCCCGGATCGCAGAACGGATACGACAACGGCGGACTGACGGGCGTGTGCCGGTGGAGTCGTAGCCCGCGCGCCGTGGAATTCGCGCTCAGTGTGTTGACTCGTCTTGCCGAGCGCTATCGCGATGATCCCGCGTTGTATGGCGTCGAAGTGCTCAACGAGCCGATCAGTTGGCTGGTCTACCGCACCGCGCCTTCGACGGGACGTGCGAAAAGCATGGGCGAGGCGTACGGTAGCGGCCATGTGTCGATGCGGTTCCTTAAACGGTTCTATCGGGAGGCATACCGACGGTTGCGTTCTGTGCTGCGCCCTGAGACGGTAATCGTATTCCATGACGGATTCCGTCTGAATCGTTGGGGGAACTGGTTCCGACGTGAAGGTATGCGGCGCGTCATGCTGGACACGCATATTTATATCGCCGCGATGGAGAGTTTCGTGCCCATCCATGAGATGTGGGCGTACCGGCTGTTCGTGAAACTCAACGAACTGATGATCCGCCGCGCGGCGAGATATGTGCCTGTGGTGGTCGGCGAATGGTGCATTGAAAACCGGTGGGCCGCGTCGTGTGGTGAGGCTGGTGTGGTTGTCGACGATTCGGTTGACGCAATCTCCGAACGCGAACGACGCATGCGCGACGCCTACCGTGAGGTTGCGGCGCTGCAATTGCGCGCATGGAACGTCTCCGCCGGGCAGATCTACTGGAATTATCAGTTGGTGCGCGACGTCTCCGGTGGCGACGACTGCACTCGTCGCAAACAGGTCGATTTCGAAGCTTGGGACCTCACCCGCGTCTGGCGCAATGGTTGGATGGCTGATCGTCGAGCTGGGATTTGTGATCGCTTGACTCTTTTTCGCGAGTAACCTTGAAATCGCAAAGTTCATCACCTGTGCCATGCGTTTGCGCCCGCTCAAATCTTATATGAAGACCCATTTAATCAACCTTGGCCGATGACTCGATTGTTCTCCGGCGAAATGATTCAGGAATTACTGATTTGTGTTGATCTGCTGAATTCCAATGCCGTGACGCCGGCGGCATGACTTTGTGTTGGCGATTGTCTCATCTGCGAAGGATTATGCGGCGGGCTCCCACGGGTTGATGAGGGGAACGCCGGTGTGCTGGAAATCCTTGGTGTTGCGTGTGGCCAAGGTGCAGTTGTTGGCTTGGGCGATGGCGGCGATCTGCGCATCGGCCAAGCCGACAGGATGGCCGTGTGCGTCCAGATCGGCTCGGATAAGAGAGCATCGTATGCCGGCTTCGCGGTCAAAAGTCAGAATACGGTTCTCATAGTTTCGTATGGTTCGTTTAATGGTTTCGGCCATGACGGAACGTCTTGCGCCTTGCGGCATGCGCCATAGTCCGTACATCATTTCCATAATGGTGATGGACGATATGTAGGCCCCATCGTTCTGCTTCAACCATGCAATCACCGTTGGATTGGGGGTTGGTTTGTAGAACTCCGAGATAACGTTCGTGTCGACCAGAATAGGTCGTGATTTGTTGTTCATTCGAAATCCACCGGCCTTGGTTGTTCGTTCTTGTCTCGAGGCATGGGCTGGAATTCGTCCTCGTCGATGCCGCCGTCAAGCAGTTCAGTGCGGATGTGTTCGAAGAATTCCCAATCCGAAGCTTTGTGGGCCACCCATGAGGCGGCGAACTCCTCGAGCACGGAACGCGCCTGCGCCTCGGTGGAGCGGCCGTTGGCTTTCGCCGCCTTGGCCAGAGTCTCTTTAACGTCTTCGGGAAGCTTGCGAATCAGCAGTGATGTGGTCATAATGCCCCTCCTTAGTCTTGATATCACAATGATATCAAAGGTGGGATTTCTTAGACGTTCACGACGTGCTTCACACTCAAAAAACGTGAAGCACGTCGTGGTGTGGAGGATTGGCTAGACTTGCGTAGTATGCCTACATCGGAGAATAGCGGAAAGCGGGTGCGCAAGTCGCCTGAGGAGCGCAAGCGTGAGATTCTGGACGCGTCGGTGCGGCTGATCAGCGAACGCGGTTTCAATGGCATTTCGATTCAGGACGTCGCCGACGAAGTGGGCATCTCGAAGCAAGGGCTGCTGCGGTATGTGGGCAGCAAGGACAATCTTCTGGCGATGACCTACGAGGAATACTACGCCTCGTCGGGCACGGTCGAGGAGTTCATGGAATCGGGGCTGCCGGGCAGTGCTGCGGATGATCTTCGGTTCCCCGCCTATCTGCGTTTTCTGGTGCGGCATAACGCGCGGCGTCGCATGATGGTCCAGTTGTTCGCGATGCTGCAGGCCGAGGCGTTGAATCCGGCGCATCCGTTGTATGAGCATTTCCGTGTGCGCCATACGCAGATTTGGGAGAGCTACTCGCAGTACGCGTGGTCGATTCCGCCGCAGCTGGGGGAGTGGAGTCGGGCCATGCGCCCCTATGTGCGCAAGGCGATGGAATCGATGGACGGCATCCAACTGCGCTGGCTCGGCGAGCCGCCCATCGACCTGTATGACGAATGGCTGGAATTCGAGCGCATGATTTTCCCTTCGCCGCTGTGGGATGAATATCGCTGAGTCCGCTGTCTGCGTCGGTATGACTTTTTGTCGCTGATGTGTGTCGCGCCGCGTGTGATGTATACTCTTAATTACCGAATGGTAGTTAAAAAGTTCATCTTCATCGAGGAAGGCGACATTAATGACCGAAACCGCAGCCACCCTGCCCTACAAGAACCCCGATCTGCCGGTCGAGGAGCGCATCGCGGACCTGCTGGGCCGTATGACCCTTGAAGAGAAGGTCGGACAGATGATGCAGCTCGACGCCCGCAGCGGCGATCTGGACGATCTGATCGTCGGCAAGCACGTCGGCTCCATCCTGCACACCAGCCCCGAGGACCTGCCGCGCGCCGTCGAGACGGTGAACACCAAAACACGCCTCGGCATCCCGCTAGTCATCGGCGACGACTGCATCCACGGCTACTCCTTCTGGCCGGGCGCGACCATCTTCCCCGAACAGCTCGGCATGGCCGTCAGCTGGGATACGGAGAAAATCGAGGCCATGGGCCGCGCCACCGCCGAAGAGGTCTCCACCACCGGCGTGCACTGGACCTTCTCCCCGGTGCTGTGCATCGGCCGCGACACCCGCTGGGGTCGTGTGGGCGAGACCTTCGGCGAGGATCCGATGCTGATCGGCGAACTCGCCTCCGCCATCGTCAAGGGCTACCAGGGCGGTGCCAAGGCCGGCGAGCCGCTCGCCAAGGACGCGATCCTCGCCTGCGCCAAGCATTTCGCCGGATACTCCGAAACCCAGGGCGGCCGCGACGCCTCCGAAGCTGATCTGAGCCACCGCAAGCTCGAATCCTGGTTCCTGCCGCCGTTCGAACGCGTCGCCAAAGAAGGCTGCGGCACGTTCATGCTCGGCTACGAATCCATCGAAGGCGTGCCGGTCACCTTCAACAAGTGGCTGCTGAGCGACAAGCTGCGCGGCGCATGGAACTATCAGGGCACGCTGATCACCGACTGGGACAACGTCGGCCGCGCTGTCTGGGAGCAGCACGTCAAGCCCGACTACACGCATGCGGCCGCCGACGCGGTCAAGGCCGGCAACGACCTGGTCATGACCACGCCGCAGTTCTACGAGGGTGCCATCGAAGCCGTCAAGAACGGCATGCTCGATGAATCGCTGATCGACGCCGCCGTGGAGCGCATCCTCGCGCTCAAATTCCGTCTTGGTCTTTTCGAGGATCCGCGCCTGCCCGACCCCGAACGCATCAAGGCCGTCATCGGCTCCGAGGAGCATCAGCGACTCAACCTCGAACTCACCCGCGAATCCGTGGCGCTCCTCAAGAACGATGGCGCGCTTCCGTTCTCTCTCCCTCGTCATGCTGAGCAGAGCGAAGCGGCGTCGAAGAATCTCCGCATCGCCGTGGTCGGCCCGCTCGCCGACGACGCGCAAACCCAGCTCGGCGACTGGGCCGGCAACTCCGGCCAGGTCAACTGGATGCCCGACGGCCATCCGCGCGAGATGATCACCACCGTGCTCGACGGCGTCAAAGCGATTGCCGACGAGGCCGGAGCCGAAGTCGTCTACTCCCGCGGCGCGAACATCATCGACCTGGTTCCCGACCCCGAAGGCGAGTTCTATCCCGACGGACAGCCCCGCCCGAAGATCGGCGTCGCGGCACCCGTCGACCAAGCGCTGCTCGACGAGGCCGTGGCCAACGCCCGCCAGTCCGACCTGATCGTGGCCGTGGTGGGCGATGTGATCCAGCTGATCGGCGAAGGCTGCTCCACCGGCACGCTGGAACTCGTGGGTGGACAGAACGCGCTGATCGACGCGCTCGCTGACGTGGCCAAGGAGACCGGCAAGCCCTTCGTGGTGGTGCTGGTCAGCTCCAAGCCTCAGGTGATGCCGGCCAGTGTGGTCGGCGGATACGGTGTGATCGACAAGCCTGCCGACTCCGGCGTGAGCGCCTTCCTGTGGGCGCCGAGCCCCGGCATGAAGGGCGGCCAGGCCATCGCCGAAATCATCTTCGGTCTGACCGAGCCTTCCGGCCGTCTGCCGATCACCTTCCCGCGCCATGCGGGCCAGCTGCCGGTCTACTACAACCAGATCCGCGGCCAGCACGGCAACCGCTACGCCGACCTCACCCAGGACCCGGCGTTCGCGTTCGGCGAGGGCCTGAGCTACACGACCTTCGAATACGGCGAGGTGGCGATCACCAACGCCAGCGAATCCAAGCCCTTCGCTGAAACCGACACGGTGCATGCCGAAGTCACCCTGACCAACACGGGCGAGCGGCCCGGCACCGAAGTCGTGCAGGCCTACATCGGCGACATCGTCACCTCCTACAGCTGGACCGACCGTGAGCTCAAGGCCTTCAAGCGCGTGACGCTCGCGCCGGGGGAGAGCGCGACCGTCGCCTTCGACATTCCGGTCGCGGACTGCACCATCGTCGATCCGCAGGCCAACCGCATCGTCGAAGCCGGCGAGTTCGAGTTGCTCATCGGCCATTCGTCGCGCCGCGAGGACCTGAAGCGCGCCACCTTCACCGTCGCCTAGCGCGCGGATTCGTCGGTTGAAGGTTGAGGGCCGCCTCCCAGCATCGTCACGATGCATGGGAGGCGGCCCTTTTCGTTTACGTGCCAGTGCAGTGCTGAGCGGTGGTGCTAGAACTCCTACACCGCGCAACGGTGCCGCGAATAGCGGATCGACACCCTACCTCGCGACGCGCGGCTTCCCCAAATCTCCGTCATGGTGGCGTGGGGCCATTGCTCGGGGTCGTCGCGCATCGTCATGGCAGCACCCTCGTCGAAACACTGCGAGAGGCGGTCGCGTTCGATCGCCATGCTTTGCGCCGGTCCTCCCGCGGGATTGAGCACGGTGATCGACTCGTCGAAACGGTAAGGTCCGTCATGTGCGCCCTGCGGGTCGAACTGATGGTATGCCCACGCGCGTTCGTGCAGATGGTCGATGAGGATGCCGCGGCGCAACAACGGCGTGGCATCGGCCTCGCGCATGGCGTTCCGCAGCTCCGCCATAGTGCGCAGATACCGTTTGATGGCGAACGGTTGGTTATAGGCCCACGGTTTGGCCGCCAGCCAAGTGGGCTGTAGATCCGAGGAGACCACGCCGTCTTCGGGGGTCTGCGCCTTGCGCACGATCTCCTCCAAATAGTCGTTAAGACTGGTCTGCTGCTTGCGCAGGCGCGCGATTTCGTCATCCACCCGGGCGCGGCTGGCGCGCAGCACCCCACGCCAATCCAACGTGCCATCCTCCAGACGATGGCGTTCCAATGAATCCAGCGGCATGCCGGTCGCCAGGCAGATGCGCACGACGTCAAGCTCCAACACCTGGTCGGGGGAGTAGTAGCGGTATCCGGTGCGCGGGTCCACGACCTCGGGTTTGAGGATGCCGTGCGCGTCGTAATAGCGCAGCGCCTTCGTGGTGACTCCGTCCAGCTTGGCGACCTCGCCGATCGTCAGCAGCTCGTCATCATCGGCCACGCGCACCTCCTTGACCTTGCCCTTGGGGCAAAGTCTAGCATTCCGGATGTTGCCCCAACCAACGACGGACGGGGCGTGACGCATATATACAAGGAGGTATCTGCCATGGAGGCGGAACAGAAGCGTGATTGGCTGGGCATCATGGGAGATGTCTGCGTGGTGACCGGCGCGGTGGGCGGTATGGGCACCGCCATCTGCGGGGAGCTGGCCAAGGCCGGCGCGCGGCTGGCCATGGTCGACGTGTCCGAGGATGCCACCCGGCAGTTCGCCGACGAAATCGGTTCGACCTACGGGGTGGAGGCCAAGGGGTACGGCTGCGACATCTCCGACGCCGACGACGTCGCCATTCTCAAAGACAAGATCCTCGCCGATTTCGGCACCGTGGACGTGCTGGTCAACACGGTCGGCATCCTGCGGTTCGCTCCCCTGGAGGACCTGCCGTTGAGCGACTGGCGCGATGTGGTCAACGTGAATCTGACCGGCGCGTTCATCCTTTCGCAGGCTTTCGGCAAGGTGATGCTGGAACACAAGTCCGGACGCATCGTCCATATCTCCACGGTCGCCTCGCATTCGCCGGAGACCTTCTCCGGAGCCTATTCCTGCGCGAAGGCAGGATTGGGCATGCTCTCCAAGATGCTCGCCGCCGAATGGGGTCCGTTCGGCATCCGCAGCAACTGCGTGTGCCCCTGCTTCGTGAAGACGCCCATGTCGGCCTCGTTCTACGCCGATCCGAAGGTGACCGAGGAGCGCGAACGGCTCATCGCCTCCCGCCGCATCGGCGAAGTGGAAGACATCGCCAACGCCGTGGCGTTCCTGGCGAGCCCGCGTTCCGACTTCGTCAACGGCGATGAAATCAGCGTCGACGGAGGCTTCCACCTGATGATGGGCGATCTGACGCCGAAACCGGGCGGCCGCCGCCAGTTCGCCGTCAACTCGCTGAAGCAGCGCGGACTGATCTAAAGCGTCCCCGCGATCCCGAGATTCCGTGATTTCGGGATTTCGGGATTACGGAACCGGCGGCGTCCAGTCGACGTGTGGTCTGTGGTCGCCGCCAGGCGTTCATATCATCAACAGTTTTCCAATATTCAAGGAGCAATACGTGTCTTCGACAACCGCAACCGCAGCCTCGCCCAAAGAGGCCAACCGTTACGGCGTGCTCGCCGCCGCTTTCGTGGTCATGTTCTTCGTGGCCTCCATCGCTCTGTTCAGCGTGTTCCTCACGCCGCTGAGCGAACAGCACGGCTGGAGCACCGCCGAGGTGAGCCTGTCGTATTCGATCTTCCAGACGGTGATGGCCGTCACCGGCATCTTCTCCGGGCGCATCTGCGACAAGTTCGGCCCGCGCAAGGTGATGCTGATCGGCGGATTCGTTTTCGGTCTCGGCTGGTTCCTGACCGGTATGGCCGGCAGCATCCCGATGCTGTATCTCTTCCACGGCCTGATCGCCGGCATGGGCAACGGCCTGGTCTACAATCCGGCGCTGACCACCGCGCAGCGTTGGTTCCCGGACATCCGCGGCAAAGCCTCGGGCATCCTGCTGGCCGCCGCGGCCATCGGTCCGGCCACGCTTTCGCCGATCGCGAGCTTCCTCTCCAGCACCTTCGGCGTCTCGACCGCATTGAAGATCCTCGGCGTGACCTTCTGGGCGGCCATCACCTTGGGCGCGCTGTTCGTTTCGCCCGCGCCGGCGAACTATCAGCCGAACGGCTGGACTCCGCCCGATGAGAGCAAGCCGGGCGTGGCGCAGGGTGCCGTGGATGGATTCGACTGGAAGGGCATGCTCTCCACGCCGCGCTTCTACGTGCTGCTGCTCGTCTACGCCGCGGCCGCGACCGCCGGCACCATGCTGGTCGGCGCGCTCTCCTCGATCGCGCAGGAGCAGGTCGGCTCCGTGGGCGCGATGACCGCCGCCGCGTTCGGCGCGATGGTCGTGTCCATCAACACGCTCTCCAACTTCGTGGGTCGTCTGGCGTTCGGCGCGTTCTACGACAAGTTCGGCGCGTTCCGCTGCCTGTCCGTCATGCTCGTCGTCACCGCCGTGGCCATGGTCGCCATGTCGTTCGCCACATCGGCGCCGTTCTTCATCGGCTGCGTGATCGTGCTGGGCTGCGCGTTTGGCGCGCTGCTGGTGATCTACCCGCCGTTGACCGGCGAAACCTTCGGAGCCACGCATCTGGGCATCAACTACGGCATCATGTTCCTCGGCTACGCGCTCGGCGCGTGGATCGGACCGCGCGTGGCGACCAGCCTGCACAGCGATGTGTTCGGCTACCGCAACGCCTTCTATGCGGCCGCCGTCATCACCGTAATCGGCCTGGTCGTGGCCCTGCTGCTCGCCGCCCGAGTCAAGCGCGCCGGCACCATGCGCGCTTCCTGTCGCTAAGAACCCACCCAACTCACGCAAAGGAATCATCATGACCGAACAACTTAAACTCGCCGTCGTCGGCGCTGGGGCCATGGGCCGCGACCATATCCGCTACATCCAGGACGATCCGGGTGCCACGCTCGCCGCCATCGCCGATCCCACGGACGAGGCGCACGCGCTCGCCGATTCGCTGGGCGTGCCATGGTTCGCCGACTGCGAGGAGATGGCACGTGAAGGCGGACTCGACGGTGTGGTCATCGCCTCGCCGAACCATCTGCATCTGGCGAACGCCCGCGCCGCCCTCGCCCACGGCATCCCCGCCCTGGTGGAGAAGCCGATCAGCGACGACCTCGACGATGCGCGCGCCTTCGCCGCCGAAGCCCGCGAATCCGGCGTGCCCGTGCTGGTGGGTCAGCATCGCCGGCACAATCCCAAGGCCCGCCGTGCCAAGGAAATCATCGACTCCGGCGCGCTCGGCACCATCGTCGCGGTGTCGGTGCACTACGGCATCTACAAGCCGGACGGCTACTTCGATATTCCGTGGCGTCGCCAGAAGGGTGCCGGCCCGATTCTCGTCAACATGGTGCACGACGTGGATATGCTGCGCTTCCTGTTCGGCGAACCGGTGGAGCTCCAGGGCATGGCGGCCAATCAGGCGCGCGGCTTCGAGGTGGAAGACACCGCCGTGGTCAACGTGCGCTTCGCCAACGGCACGCTCGGCTCGATCACCCTCTCCGACGCGGCGGCCAGCCCGTGGAACTGGGAGTCGACCGCCCGCGAGAATCCCTTCTTCGCGCCCTTCGACACCGACGCCTACTACATCATGGGCACCAAGGGATCGCTGTCGATGCCGCAGCTCAAGCTGTTCACCCACGACGGCGGCGTGAGCGACTGGACCAAGCCGTTCGTCTGCGAGATCCAAGGCGTGCGCGAAGGATTGCCGCACCGCCTGCAGCTCAAGCATTTCCTCGAAGTGATCCGCGGCGAGGCGAGCCCGCTGGTCACCCCAGAGGATGCCATCAAGTCGCTTGAGGTGCTGAACGCCATCAAGCGTGCCGCCGACGAAGGCGAGATGATTCGTCTGTAGGCCGGCGATAGGCGCATACGCGCGGAAGCGGCGGGCCGTCCATATGATATGGGCGGCCCGCCGCTTCGTATATTCCCTGTATATCTCGTGCGAGCCTGCGCTACCGCCGTGTGGAGGCTCGTCGGATCAGCGTGGGGTCAAGCATGGTGGAGCCGTGAATATGCGAGGGATTGTTGATTTCGTCGAGCATCGTCATCATGGCTTTACGTCCCATATCCGCGCCCGGGGCGGCGACGACGGTGATCGCCGTGTTTCCGACGCTTTCGTTGCGCACGTTCTCGGTGCCGATGACGCTGACATCCGCGGGGATTGAGCACAGGCCTTCGTCCGTCAATCCCAAGGACAATCCGATGGCGAGCTGATCGCTGCCTGCCACGATGCCGTCCGGCGGCAAGTCGCCGTTGTTGGGAAGGGTCGTGGGGTCGTCTGAGGTGTTGGATGACGTCTTGCCGCGGGCCTTGTTGATTTCGACGGCGAGCCTTTTGCCGACTTCCATGCCGTCATCGAATGTCAGGCCGCCGGAATCGATCACCGTAAGCGTGGCGTCTCCTCCGGTTCGCATCACAGCCTGTTGCATGCCGAGATATCGGTCTTGTATGGCCTCGTAATCGAAGGAATGTGCGACGAACGCCAGACGTCGGCATCCGGAGCGGATGAGTTCCTCGGCGGCGAGGCGTCCGCAGGTCGCATTGTTCTCCTGCACGCTGCAAGCTGTGTTCTCACCGATGGGGGAGGTGTGGTCGAGCAGGATGATGGGTTTGTCCGCCGCGTCGGCGATGGCGATGTCTTCGGTCGGATCCTGCACGGTGGCAAGCATGATGCCGACCACATCGGGCATCTGCGTGAACAGACGCACCAATTCGTGCTGTCGCTCAAGATCGGAGAAGGCGTTGACGCCGATCACCTGCATGCCGTTGTCCTCGCACACCTCTTGGATTCCCTCGAAAATCGAGGTGAACAAGGAATGTTCGATGTCGGTCATCACGTATCCGACCAGCGGCGTGGACGGCGATGAGGAGGCTGCGGAAACGGGCATGGCGCGGCGCGGCACATAGCCGAGTTCGGCGATGGAGGCGCTGATCTTCGCCTTCAACGTATCGGAGACGCGTTCGGGATAGTTGAGATAGTTCGACACGGTGCCGATGGACACTCCCGCATGCTTGGCGATGTCCGATACGCCGACTTTCTTCGTTGCTGGCATACGCGCGTCCTCCTGTTCCGTCGCCGCGCTGGCGGGATATTCGATATGCTCCACAATACGCCGAAATCACGCATGATGTTTTGAAAAATTTCAACACGCCGTGAAGTTTGATTTGAATATTTCAAAATAGGGGAATATAATCATAGTTATCAAGGTGGAGCGGGAAATGCATGGCGGCTCATGTATCTTTCCTGACGAAACCAAGAGAATTCAAGAATAACAATGGTGTTGTCGTGAAGATGTCTCATGAGAAAACCATTGAATATCTTGAACAGAATTGAAAATATCAATTCACGTTTCAAGCCACAGTGGGTTTGAAACACGAGGTGCAAGGAAGAGATATGAATACTTCAACAAAGCAGGACAAGGGTCTCGGCGGATACATGCCGTTGGCCGTCGCCGCCGGCATCGGCTCGATGCTCGGCTCCGGCATCATCGTCGGCCTGTCCTCGACCATCACCGTCTGGCAGAACGGTTTGGGCCTGAGCACCGCCGAAGTCGGCGTGCTCTCCGGCGTGCTCACCTTCGCCATCGCCTTCGGCTCCCTGTTCGGCGGCCGTCTGGCCGACAAAATCGGTCGCGTCACCTTCTTCAACTGGATCAACCTGTTCTACGCCATCGGCGCGGGCATCTGCATCTTCGCCAACAACTTCACCGTATTGCTTATCGGCCTGATCATCGCGGGCATCGCCTCCGGCGCCGATCTGCCCGTGTCGATGACCGTCGTCTCCCATGACGCGCCCAACGACCAGATGGCCGCCCGCCTCGTCTCCACCACCCAGGTGTTCTGGCAGGTCGGCGTGTTCATCTCCTTCATCTGCGCCTTCCTCGTCTCCACGATGTCGGGCGCGACCGGCGGCCGCGTCGTCTTCGCCATCCTCGCCGTGTTCGCCGTGGTGGCATGGCTGTGGCGTCTGACCTCGCCGACCTTCCGTCGCTTCCACGAGGAGGCCGACGCCCGCGACGCGGCCAAGGGACGCGCCGCCTCCACCGAAAAGGTGTCCGTCGTCAAGGTGCTGTTCGGCGCCGACAAGAAGATGTTCCTCGGATTCTTCCTGGCCATCATGATCTTCTACCTCGGCTGGAACCTGCTGGCCAACACCTGGGGCCAGTTCCAGACCTACATGTTCGTGCAGGCCAACGCCTCGCAGACCCTCGCCACGGGCCTGGGCATCATCCTCAACTTCGTGACGCTGGTGCTCAACATCGCCTTCGCCTCCATCGCCGGCGGCAAATACCGCAACAAGATGTTCTTCGTCGGCATGGCCATCACGCTGGCCGCCATGGTCATGCTCTCCCTGGGCGGCACCAACCTGTGGGTGATCGTCGGCGCCACCGCCATCATGAACGTCGGCGGCCCCTTCGCCGGCGAGGCCCTCTACAAGGTGTGGACGCAGGAATCCTTCCCCATCGAGGTGCGCGCCTCCATCCAGGGCTTCATCAACGGATTCTCCCGCCTGTGCTGCGGCCTGTTCGCCCTCGTCACCCCGGCGCTTGTGGTGCCCGCCGTCATCAAAACCACCATGTGGGGCTTCGTGGGCGTCGTCATCATCGAACTCATCGCCGGCTCCGTGATGCTGGCGCTGCAGAAGAAGTACGGCACCGACGAGGAGCGTCAGGCGAAGGCCGCGGCGGCCGTCGAAGCCTGAACCTCGCAACCTCTCCGGTCGGGATCGAATCCTTGAACGGTTCCGATCCCGACCGGAGCGGCGGAACGCATACGCAACACGAATACCATGTGAGAAACGATCGCACCAGCGAGCCGACGAAGGAGTCATCATGAATGCCACCACACACGCACCGCAGGTCGTGCCGGCCGTAACCGCCGGAGAACTTGCCATCACCCGTTTCACCGTCGAGCATTACCCCGGCGACGCGCTCGGCATCGGCACCGCCGCCCCGCGCATGAGCTGGGTGTACGCGAAGCCGGTGCCGGCCGACGCGCAGATCCTGCTCAAGCTCACCCGACGTGTGCCCGGCGGCAAGCCGGTCGAGCTGGAGACCTATCTGCCGGTCGCCGACAGCGTGCTGGTGCCGTGGCAGTTCGAGCCGCTGGCCTCCCGCGAAGAGGTGTACGCCACCGTGCAGGTGGTGTCGGCCAGCCACCAGCCGCTGGGAGAGCCCAGCGAGACGCTGCATTTCGAGGCCGGTCTGTTGCTGGAGCATGACCATGTGGCCGATTTCGTCGGACCCTCATGGCCGGAGGCCCGCAGCGACCATCGCCATCTGCCGCTGGTGCGCACCGAAGTGGGACTGCGGGACAAGCCGGTCCGCGCCCGCCTGTACCTGTCCGCGCTGGGCTTGGTCGAGGCGGAGATCAACGGCGTGAAAGTCGGCAACGACGCGCTGATCCCCGGTTGGACGAACTACGAGAAGCGCGTGGAATGCTGGACCTACGATGTGGCCGACGCGCTCACCGCCGGTCGCAACGCGCTGGGATTCTGGCTGGGCGACGGCTGGTTCCGCGGCCGCATCGGCTTCGACGGCGGCTATGCGAACTACTACGGCGATAACATCGGCGTGTTCGCGCAGCTCGAGGTCGAATACGCCGACGGCGGCACCGAGGCGTTCTACTCCAACTCGTGGGACCGTACGTGGAAGGTCGCGCTCGGCCCCATCGTCTGCTCCGACCTGTGCGAGGGGGAGCGGTATGACGCCCGCCTCGAACGGGCCGGCTGGTCCGAACCCGGCTTCGACGACTCCGACTGGGAGCCCGTGTCCGAAGTGTTCTACAATCCGGCGAACATCGAAAACCCCGAAACCTCGCCGGTGCGCGCCCATGAGGAGCATAAGCCGCTCTCCATCGCCCGCGTCGGCGAAACTGCCCAAGGCCGCGGCGTATGGCTGGTCGACTTCGGGCAGAACTGCTCGCAGCGCATCCGCCTGCATATGCGCGGACTCGCCGCCGGTGAAACGGTGGAATTGCACCATGTCGAAGTGCTCGAACCCGACGGTTCGATCGCCACGCGCACCCTGCGCCGCGGCCAGCAGCACGATGTCTACACCTCCAACGGGCAGGACGCCTGGTGGGAGCCGCGTTTCGCCATGCATGGCTTCCGCTATGCGCAGATCGAAGGATTGCCGGGGGAGTTGACCGCCGACGACATCGAATGCCGCGTCTACCATTCGGTGATGGACCGCGCCGGCGAGCTGGAGACCTCCGACTCGCTGCTCAACAGGCTGCACGCCAACGCCGTATGGTCCATGCGATCCAACTTCGTCTCCATCCCCACCGACTGCCCGCAGCGCGACGAACGATTGGGCTGGACCGGCGACATCTGCCTGTTCGCGCCCACCGCCAGCTACCTGTATGACGTGCAGGGATTCCTCGGCAGCTGGCTCAAGGATGTGCGCGCCGACCAAATCAAATGGGGCACCGTGCCGTTCTATGTGCCGTTCGTGCCGCTCGGCGCGTGGGCGCATCCGCAGGCCATCTCCACATGGGGCGACTCCGCGGTGGAGGTGCCGTGGACGCTGTACATGGACAGCGGCGATGCGAAAGTGTTGGAGGACTCCTACGATCTGGTCCGCGCGTGGATCGACGAGGTCGCCGGCTACCTGTCGGATGACGGTGTGTGGGACCGCAGGCCGGATTTCGTGCTCGGGCAATTGGGCGACTGGCTCGACCCGGCCGCTCCGCCGGACGACCCCACCCAGGCGATGACCGAGAAGGAGCTCGTCGCCACTGCGTTCTACTACCGCAGCTGCGTGCAGGCCCAAGCCATCGCCGGAATCCTCGGCCGCGATGATGACGCCGAACGCTTCGCCGAATTGCGCGATCGCGTCTGCGCCGGATTCCTCGCCCGCTTCACGAACCTCGACGGCACCATGAGCTCCGATACGCAATGCGCCTACGCGCTGGCCATCGCCTTCGGCCTGCTCGACGGCGAGCCCGTGCGCCTCATCAAGGCCGGCAACCGTCTGGCCGAACTCGTGCGCCTGTCCGGCGGACGGGTGAGCACCGGATTCGCCGGCACGCCGTTCGTGCTGCCCGCACTGAGCATGACCGGCCACGACAAGGAGGCCTACGACCTGCTGACCTCGACCGAATGCCCCAGCTGGCTGTACCAAGTCAAGATGGGCGCCACCACCACATGGGAGCGCTGGGATTCGATGCGCGAAGACGGCACGCTCAATCCGGGCGGCATGACCTCGTTCAACCACTACGCGCTGGGCTCGGTCGCCGAATGGATGCACGCGCGCATCGGCGGACTCGAAGCCATCGAGCCGGGTTGGAAGCGATTCCGCGTCTCGCCGCGCGTCGGCGGCGGCATCGACCACGCCTCCACCTCGCACGTCACCCCCTACGGCAAGGCCGCGGTCGACTGGAAGGTCGCCGGCGACGTTCTTGAGCTGACCGTCACCGTGCCGGTCGGTACCACGGCGATTGTCGAAATCCCCGACTACGAGTCGCGCGAACTCGGCGCGGGCGAGCACCGACTCGAATTCCACCGGTGACGTTCCGGCTTCGGACGTGAGGTGCGGGCCGAGACGACACGTCTCCGCCCGCACCCCGCACCATCCCTTTCCTCGTATGCCTCTCGATATTCCGTGTTCACCATAATCAACGAAGGAAACGCTTATGACACTCAACGAAGAGTCGTCGACGACTCGAACCGCAACCGCTCCGACTGCCATCTCCAACCTCGCGCCCGACACGGGGCGTCCCCTAAGCGGCCGTGACAAAATCCGCTTCGGCGTGGGTTTCGCGCTGTTCTCCCTTATCTGGATGACCGCCGGAACCTCCGGCTCGGCCGTACTGCTGCCCCAGCGCTTCACCGAACTCGGCATCGGCGTGCCTGAGGTGATCCTCGGCACTATGAACTCCGTGGGCTGCGTGTTCGCGCTCGTGGCCAATGTCGTGTTCGGCGCGCTCTCGGACATCACGCGCTCGCGTTTCGGCAAGCGCACGCCATGGATCGTCGCCGGCGGCGTCGTCACCGCGGCCGGTTATGTGCTCGCCTCGCAAAGCGTGGGCCTGTTCGGCATCGTGGCCGGCTGGTCCGTCGTGCAGGTGGGCGTGAACATGATGATCGCCCCGGCCGTGGCCGTGCTCTCCGACCGCATTCCCGAGAACACTCGCGGCACGTTCTCCGCGTTCTACGGTGGCGCGCAGATCGTCGGCCAGTCTGCGGGCACCTTCCTGGGAGCGCAGTTCATCGAGAAGATGGGGCAGGGCTTCATGATCGGCGTCGCGCTGTTTGCCATCACCGGCGTCGTGACCGTGTTGGTCTGGCCGCGCGAACGTTCGTCGAAGACCGTCGCCGCCGGAGAGACGGCCGCCAAGCTGGACGCCAAAGCCATCCTCAAGTCGTTCGTGCCGCCCACGAAGAACTGCCGCGACTTCTACCTCGCGCTGGTCGGACGCCTGATGCTCATCCTCGGCTGGTCGATGATTCAGGGCTACCAGCTGTACATCCTGCAGAAGTACTGCGGGCAGACAACCGAAGACTCGGCCGCCACGATTTCCACGATGTCGGTCGTCTCCATGATCGTGCTCATCATCACCTCCGTGGTCTCCGGGCCGATTTCCGACCTGCTGCACCGCCGCAAGATCATCGTGGCCATCGGCTCGGTGATCATCGCGGTCGGCATCGCCATCCCATGGTTCATGCCCACCGGTTTCGGCATGATTCTGTTCGCCGGTGTGGGCGGTTTCGGATACGGCATCTACATCGCCGTCGACCAGGCGCTCAACGTCGACGTGCTGCCCAGCCAGGAGGAGGCCGGCAAGGACCTCGGCATCCTGAACCTCGCCAATACGGTCGGCCAGGTGCTCGCCCCGGTGATCGTCGGCGCGATCGTCGTGGCCACCGGCAGCTATGCGACCCTGTTCCCGATCGCCCTCGTCAGTGTGCTGCTCGGCGCCGTGGTGATCATGTTCATCCGCAAGGTGCGTTAAGTCAACGCGCGCGGGCCCATGGCTGATGGCGAGCGTCACAGCCATGGGCTTTGCCATATGCGTGCGATTCGAGGTGTGTCATCGGTTGCATATGATTCAATCGGCACTACAGTAGCTATCGGGATTCCAATGCCTCCCCGCGTTTTCCGACACGCACGCCGCAGTGCGTCCGACGAAAGGTAATCGCCATCATGGCCCCAATCGCACATGTCGAACGATACAGGATGTTCGAGCTCAATCTCACCGGAACCTCAGCGGGCAACCCGTACGCGGACGTGACGATTCAGGCGATGTTCACCAGCCAATCCACCGGCGAGACCGTCACAGTGAACGGCTTCTACCGCGGACAAGGGCGGTATTCCATCCGATTCATGCCGACCGAGGAAGGCGTGTGGACGTACGAGACGCGAAGCGACGCCCCCTCCATGGAAGAGCGGAAGGGCGAAATCGTCGTGGAACCTGCCGGCGAGGGCAATCACGGACGCGTGCTGAGAGCCTGCGACGTGGCCAAAGGCGCGTTGCGCGAGGCGTACGGCGCGCAATTGCCGTACTGCTTCTCCTACGAGGACGGCACGCCATACCAACCCTATGGCACGACATGCTACGCATGGACGAATCAGCCATCCGATGTGCAGGATCGTACCGTGGCCACGCTTGCCAAAGCGCCGTTCAACAAGATCCGCATGTGCGTGTTCCCCAAATATTATGACTTCAATACCACGGATCCCGAAATGTTCGCCTACGAGGGGTCCATGGCCGAGGGCTTCGACCACACCCGCTTCAATGAGCCGTTCTTCGAGAATCTCGACCGTCGTATCGAGCAGCTCGACGAGCTCGGCATCGAAGCGGACATCATTCTGCTGCATCCGTACGATAAGCCGGAATGGGTCTTCAGCGCGATGGGCGCGGAGGCGGACGGATTCTATCTGAGCTATATGGCCCGTCGATACGCGGCCTATAAGAACGTATGGTGGTCGCTGGCCAACGAATACGACATTCTGCTGCCGCAGAAACCCTTGGAGGACTGGCGTCGGTACGCCCGCATCGTGATGGCGAACGATCCCTTCAACCACCTGCGTTCCGTGCATAACTGCACGAGGATGTACGACTACAACGAAACGTGGTGCACCCACTGCTCGATCCAGCGCATCGACGTGACCCGCACCACCGAATGCATCGCAGACTGGCGGCGGGAATTCGGCAAGCCGGTCGTGTGCGACGAGCCCGGCTATGAGGGCAACATCTACTGGGGCTGGGGCAACCTGACCGGCGAGGAATTGATCCGCCGATTCTGGGAAGGGGTGATGCGACGCGGCTACGTGACCCATGGCGAGACGTTCATCGACCAAGGCGAGCAGGTGTGGTGGGCGCACGGCGGCGAATTGCATGGCGACGCTCCCGCACGTATCGCCTTCATGCGTGACGTGTTCGCGGATCTGCCGCTTGACGCCGCCCCTCTGGACGCCGACATGCCGTCTGAATTCGCATGGTCCACGCTTCTGCCGTCAGGAGAGAGGGTTCCTCATACGCCGCAGGGGGAGAAGGCGGGGCCGTATTGGGACGTGCCGGTGCTGCGCAGCAGCGATGACTACCAACTCGTGTATTTCGGCTGGTACCGCCCCGCCTACCGTGAGTTCTCGTTACCGGAAGGGAATCGGTACGCCGTGGATGTGATCGACACCTGGGGTATGACGATCGAGACGCTTCCCGGCACCTATGAGGGTTCGGTCCGCGTCGATTTGGGGCGTCAGTATATGGCTGTGCGCATCCGCAAAGCCTAGTCTGTCCGGTTTCGCGGGGCCACGGCACCGCGAAACCGTCAGCGATAGCCTTCCCACAGGGGTAGGGGGAAGAGCACGTTCTCGCATTCGGCCCACATGGCGTTCAGGTCCTGGCCGGGGGTGCGCAGCCATCGCAGCTGTATGCCATCCATCATGGCGAACCCGGCCTGCAGCATGCGTTCGGCATCCACGCCCTGGGGCACATGCCAGCGGATGTTGAGCGCCATATCGACGGTGTCGCGTTCGCGCGCCTCGAAATAGTCGTGGGCCGGGTGCGCCGGGTCGAGCGCTTCGGCGCTCAGGGTCGAGAACATATGCACCAGCTGCGGGCGCTCGGCGTTGATGGCCACGGTCCTGCGCCACAATTCGGCGATCAGCGGACGTTCCTCGCGCACCATGGACGAGGTGAGATCCACGGTTTCACGGTCGTACATCTCGCCGAGCACCAGATCGAGCAGTCCTTCTTTGGATCCGACGTGGTGGAGCACTCCGGCCTTGGTGAGTCCCACTTCGTTGGCGATGCGCTGCAGTGAGGTGCCGTAATAGCCCAGTGTGCCGAACGAGACGACGGCCGCGTTGAGGATCGCGGTGCGGCGGTCGGTGTCGACGGTGTTCTCGAATGTCATGGCTCTCCCTTCGCCGTCCTTCGTTGACGACATCCTCCGGTCCACGATGGGGTAGGAGGAAAGATGGGATAACCATACGGTTGGTAGGTAGTAATTTCAATATTCATCGGCGTGTTGAATGCTATGAATTGATAAAGTACCTACCAACCGGTTGGTAATAAACAGTCGCCGATGACCGACCGCTGGCCGGAACAACGAAGTGCAAGACAGAAACGAGGAATCCATGAGCGAGAACACCATCCCGTCCGTCAACGACCTCACCCTGGAGGAGAAGGCCTCCCTCACCTCGGGTGGCGACGCCTGGCATCTGCAGGGAGTCGAAGACAAGGGCATTCCGGGCTATATGATCACCGACGGCCCCCACGGCCTGCGCAAGTCGCTCGCCGTCGAAACCGGTGCCACCGACCTGAACGATTCGGTGCCCGCAACCTGCTTCCCGCCCGCCGCCGGACTCGCCAGCTCGTGGAACCCCGAACTCATCCACCAGGTCGGCGAAGCCATGGCCGAGGAGTGCATCCAGGAGAAGGTGGCCGTGATCCTCGGCCCCGGCGTCAACATCAAGCGCAACCCGCTCGGCGGCCGCTGCTTCGAATACTGGTCGGAGGACCCGTACTTGGCCGGACACACCGCCGTCGGCATCGTCTCCGGCGTGCAGTCCAAGGGCGTGGGCACCTCGCTCAAGCATTTCGCCGTCAACAACCAGGAGACCGACCGTCTGCGCATCTCCGCCAACGTCTCCCAGCGTGCCCTGCGCGAAATCTACTTCCCGGCCTTCGAGCACATCGTCAAAACCGCCCAGCCATGGACCATCATGTGCGCCTACAACCAAATCAATGGCGTGCATGCCTCACAGAACCATTGGCTGCTCACCGAGGTGCTGCGCGACGAATGGGGCTTCGAAGGCATCGTGATGAGCGACTGGGGCGCGGCACACGACCGCGTGGCCTCGCTCAACGCCGGCCTCAACCTTGAGATGCCACCGAGCTTCACCGACGACACGATCGTCTACGCCGCCCGCGAAGGCCGCATCGCTCCCGAGCAGCTCGACCGGATGGCCCAGGGCATGGTCGATCTGGCGAACAAGTCCCGCGCCGCCATGAGCATCGACGGCTACCGCTTCGATGTGGACGCCCACCACGAGGTTGCCCGCCAGGCCGCCATCGAATCCATGGTGCTGCTCAAGAACGATGATGCCATCCTGCCGCTGAACCCGGCCGCGAGCATCGCCGTGATCGGCGAATTCGCCCGCACCCCGCGCTACCAGGGCGGCGGCTCCTCGCACATCACCCCCACCAAGATGACCAGCTTCCTCGACACCCTCGCCGAGCGCGGCGTCTCCGCGAGCTTCGCCCCCGGCTTCGCGCTCGACCTGAGCGAGCAGGACCCCGCGCTGACAAGCGAAGCCGTCGAAACCGCCAAGGGCGCCGACGCGGTGCTGATGTTCCTGGGCCTGCCCGAAGCCGCCGAATCCGAAGGCTTCGACCGCGAAACCCTCGACATCCCCGCCAAGCAGGTCGCACTGCTCGAAGCCGTCGCCGCGGAGAACCCGAACGTGGTCGTCGTGCTCTCCAACGGCTCCGTCGTCACCGTGCATCCCTGGGCGGGCAACGCCAAGGGCATTCTCGAGGCTTGGCTGCTCGGCCAGGCCGGTGGCGGCGCGCTCGCCGACGTGATCTTCGGCGAGGTGAGCCCCTCCGGCAAGCTCGCGCAGAGCGTGCCGATGGACATCAACGACGACCCGAGCATGCTCAACTGGCCGGGTGAGGAAGGCCACGTCGACTACGGCGAGGGCGTGTTCGTCGGCTACCGCTACTACGACACCTACGGCAAGGCCGTCGACTACCCGTTCGGATTCGGCCTGAGCTACGCGAGCTTCGAACTGACCGACGCGGTCGTGTCCAAAACCGGCGCCAACACCGCGTCGGTGAGCGTGAAGGTGACCAACACCTCCGATGTGGACGCCGCCGAAACCGTGCAGGTCTATGTGGCGCCCGGCAAGGCCGAGGTCGCCCGCCCCAAGCATGAGCTCAAGGGCTTCAAGAAGGTGTTCCTCAAGGCCGGCGAATCCACCACCGCGACCATCGACCTCGACGAGCGCGCCTTCGCCTACTGGTCCGAGCGCTTCAACGACTGGCATGTGGAATCCGGCGAATACACGGTCGAGGTCGGCACCTCCAGCCGCGACATCGCCGCCACCGGCGTGGTCACGCTCGACGGCGACGGCAAGGCGCTGCCGCTGAACGAGTGGTCCACCTTCGGCGAATGGCGCACCGACCCGGTCGGCGCCCCGATCGTCGAGGCCATGCAGGCCAAGGGCGAAGCCGGCGAGCTGGTGAAGCTGCCCGACAACGACATGATGGCCATGTTCCTCAACTCCATGCCGATCAACAGCATGACCACCCTGCTCGGCGCGCCGGGCAAGGAGATCACCGCCTTCCTGCTCGACGAGTACGGCAAAGTGACGAAGTGATCGCTCGAACAAACGTCCTTCCCTAACTGTTAGGGGAGGGGAGTCGAAGCCGAGGAGGCCAGTCCGCGAATGAACCGGTGCGGACTAGTCTCCTCGGCTTCTTTGTGTGATACGCGACACGCCGATTGTTGTAGATGCAACTGTTGTATGTGCCACCTATTAAGGTGTGTGGAGCACACACCAAAAGGAGGTGCATACATGAATGACGATTGTGATCCGAACCGCATCCCGTTGGGGGTGGCGGTACGTTCGCTGAACAACATGATCGCGCGGTACGTCGCGGCCACCACAACGGAGGACCGATGCGAGGCCACCGGCGTCAACGCTGATATCATCGTCTTTTTGGTGCAACACCAGGACCGGGACATCTTCCCGCAGGATCTGGAACGGCGGTTCTGCACCACGCGCTCCACGGTATCCCGCGTGCTGGGACTGATGGAAAGCAAAGGATTGGTCGAACGCAGGCCGGTCGAACACGACGCCCGACTCAAGGCGATCGTGCTCACCGACAAGGCGAAGGCCATCGCCGAGTCGATGCGCCAACACGGGGATGCGATGGAGCGCACGCTCCTGCAGGGCATGGACGATGAGGAAGTGGCGGCGCTGCGGCGCAGTCTGCACACGATGCGGAACAATCTCCTGGCCACCGGCAAGGTCGGCAAGGACGACAAGGAATGTATGAACGACACGACAACGGAAGGAAAGAGCGAGGTATGACATCCACAACCGTGGACCGCGACGGCAACACCACGTCGCAAGCCCAGCAGCAGACCCCGCCGGCCAAGGTGCCGGTGGTGCGCACGCTGCTCAAATCACTACGCGAATATAAGAAGGCGAGTCTGCTCACCCCGGTGTTCGTCGCCGTCGAAGGCATTCTCGAAATCGTCATCCCCACCGTGATGGCGGAGCTTATCGACGAAGGCATCACCGGCGGTTCGATGCCCGTGGTCTGGAAGTTCGGCCTCATCCTGCTGTGCCTGGCGATGGTCTCCCTGGCATGCGGCTTCCTCTCCGGCAAGTACGCGGCCATCGCGTCCGCCGGCTTCGCGAAGAACCTGCGCCACGACCTGTTCGAGAAGGTGCAGGGCTTCAGCTTCACCAACATCGACCGCTTCTCCACCGGCTCCATCGTCACCCGATTGACCACGGACGTGACCAACCTGCAGAACGCCTACCAGATGATCGTCCGTCTGGGCGTGCGCGCCCCGATCATGGTGGTTATCGCTTGGCTGTTCTCCTTCCGCATCAGCCCGTCGATCTCGCTGGTGTTCCTCGCCTGCATCCCGATTCTGGGCATCGGTCTGATGGGACTGGCCGCGCTGGTGCATCCGGTGTTCGAGCGCGTCTTCCACACCTACGACGAGCTCAACAACACGGTGGACGAGAACCTGCAGGGCGTGCGCGTCGTCAAGTCCTTCAACCGTGAGGATCACGAGGTGAGCAAGTTCTCCCGCGTCTCCGAACGCATCTTCGTCGACTTCGTCAAGGCCGAGAAGATCATGAGCTTCAACATGCCGCTGCTGCAGTTCTGCATGTACGCCTCGCTGATCCTCATCGCATGGATCGGCGCGCAGCAGATCGTCGGCTCCGGCAACAACGCCGCCCTGGGACTGACCACCGGCGACCTGACCGCGCTGGTGACCTACGCCATGCAGATCATGATGAGCATGATGATGCTTTCGATGATTTTCGTGATGGTCATCATCTCGCGCGCCTCGTCCGAACGCATCTGTCAGGTGCTCGTCGAGCAGAGCACCGTCACCGACCCCGACCAGCCGGTCACCAAGGTCGCCGACGGCTCCATCGCCTTCGAAAACGTGAGCTTCCGCTACTCCGACAACGCGGAGAAGCCCGTGCTCGACCACATCGACCTGAAAATCGAATCCGGACAGACCATCGGCATCGTCGGCGGCACAGGCTCCGCCAAGTCGAGCCTTGTGCAGCTCATCCCGCGTCTGTACGACGTGACCGAAGGCTCGCTCAAGGTCGGCGGCCGCGACACCCGCGAATACGATCTGGAATCCCTGCGTGACGAGGTGGCCATGGTGCTGCAGAAGAACGTGCTGTTCTCCGGCACCATCGCCGAAAACCTGCGCTGGGGCAACCCGAACGCCACCGACGAGGAGCTGCGCCACGCCTGCCAGCTCGCCCAGGCCGACGGATTCATCCAGGAATTCCCCGACAAGTACGACACCTACATCGAACAGGGCGGCACCAACGTCTCCGGCGGCCAGCGCCAGCGTCTGTGCATTGCCCGCGCGCTGCTCAAGAAGCCGAAGATCCTCATCCTCGACGACTCCACCAGCGCGGTCGACACCAAAACGGACCAGCTCATCCGCGGCGCGTTCCATCACGAGATCCCGGACACCACGAAGATCATCATCGCCCAGCGAGTGGCCTCCGTGCAGGAATCCGACATGATCATCGTTATGGACAACGGCCGCGTGCTCGACAAGGGCACGCATGAGGAGCTGCTCGAATCCTGCGACGAATACCGCAGCATCTACGAATCGCAAACCAAGAACCAAGCCCAGCCCGACGAACTGGAAGGAGGCCAGGCATGAGCGCGCAGAACAAACCGCAGATGGCCAAGGCCGCGCCTGGCACCACCAAGCGCATCTTCGGCTACATCTTCAAATACAAATGGCAGGTCGCCCTCGTCGTCGTATGCATCCTGCTCTCCGCCGCGGCGCAGGCCGGCTCCTCGCTGTTCCTGCAGTCGCTGATCGACACCTACATTCTGCCGATGATCGGCGTGAGCGACCCCGACTGGGCGCCGCTGCTGCAGGCGCTCGTGTTCATGGGCTGCCTGTACGCGGTGGGCATCTTCAGCACCTGGTTGTACAACTGGATGCTCGTCGGCATCGAACAAGGCACCCTGAAGGACATCCGCGACGAGATGTTCGCCCACCAGCAGGAACTGCCGATCCGCTATTTCGACACCCACGAGCACGGCGACGTGATGAGCCACTACACCAACGACACCGATACGTTGCGTCAGGCCATCAGCCAGTCGTTCCCGCAGATGTTCTCATCGGCCATCACCGCGCTCGCCGCGCTGATCTCCATGCTGTGGCTGTCCGTGCCGTTCACCGTGTTCGTGCTTGTGTTCACCGTGCTGCTCATCGTTGTGGTGCGCGGCATCGTGAGCCGCTCCGGCCGCTACTTCGTGCGCCAGCAGCATGAGCTCGGCGACGTGAACGCCTTCGTGGAGGAATCCGTCAACGGCCAGAAGGTCATCAAGGTCTTCAACCACGAGGACGCCACGCAGCGCGACTTCGACGAGCGCAACGAACGCCTGTTCCACGCCAGCTCCGAAGCCAACATCTACGGCAACATCACCATGCCGGTGGTGGGCAACATGGGTTACATCCTCTACGTGCTGCTCGCCATCGTGGGCGGATCCGTCGCGCTGTCGGGCATCGGCAACTTCGGCCTGTCCGGCGCCGGCCCGCTCACACTCGGCACGCTGATCTCGCTGCTCACCCTCTCGCGCTCCTTCGTCAACCCGATTGGCCAGGTCTCCATGCAGTTCAACATGGTGATGATGGCCCTCGCCGGCGCGTCGCGTATCTTCGCGCTGATGGACGAGCCTGTCGAGGACGACGGCGGCACCGTGACCCTGGTGAACGTCGAACTCGACGAGGACGGCCGCACCATGCGTGAGGTCGACCACGTGACCGGCAACTGGGCGTGGAAGCGCGAGGAAGGCGACGACGGCACGCGCTCGCTGGCCGCCGCCCACCTGCTCAGCCCCAAGGCCGCCGAAGTGGCGACCAAGGCCCGCGAGCAGGCCGTCACCTCGCCGGACGGGCGTCTGACCCTGCTGCGCGGCGATGTGCGCTTCACCGACGTGACCTTCGGTTACACCGAAGACAAGCCCGTGCTGCACAATATCACCTGGTTCGCCAAGCCGGGCCAGAAAATCGCGCTTGTGGGCGCGACCGGCGCCGGCAAGACCACGGTGACCAACCTCATCAACCGCTTCTACGATGTGCAGGAAGGGCAGATCCTTTACGACGGCATCTCCGTCAAGGGCATCCGCAAGCCGGACCTGCGCCGCTCGCTCGGCATCGTGCTGCAGGACGTGAACCTGTTCACCGGCACCGTGATGGACAATATTCGTTACGGCAAGCTCGACGCCACTGATGAGGAATGCATCGCCGCGGCGAAGCTGACGAATGCCGACGGATTCATCCGCATGCTGCCCAACGGCTACCACACCGTGCTCGAAGGCGACGGATCCGGCCTTTCCCAGGGGCAGCGCCAGCTGATCTCCATCGCACGCGCCGCCGTGGCCGATCCGCCCGCGCTGATCCTCGACGAGGCGACATCATCCATCGATACGCGCACCGAGGAGGTCGTGCAGGCCGGCATGGACGCGCTGATGAAGGGCCGCACCGTGTTCGTCATCGCGCACCGCCTGTCCACCGTACGCAACTCCGACGTAATCATGGTGCTCGACCACGGCCGCATCATCGAGCGCGGCTCGCACGACGAGCTCATCGCGTTGAAGGGCGAGTACTACCAGCTCTACACCGGCGCGGTCGAGCTGGAGTAGGACAAAAGCTCGGAAGCATCCGACAAGCAACCCCTCACGGTGGAATTTGAGTCGTCGACTCCTTTTCCACCTTGAGGGGTTTCTTTTTATGTAGGCCCAGCGAGATAACGAGGTTCTTTGGTTTGATGTGTTTTCCTAGCGTGACTGGATGGACGCTTAATGGCAGACAGAGTTGTGCAATGTTGCTCGGAAACACGCCCATACATACCGTTGGGCTCCTGATAGCCTAACTGTTATGACACAGTCTTCTGCTCCTGCCGGTGCCGCTGCCGAGCCGAACTACAACCGCACGATGATCGCGTGTTTCGTGGGCTACATCACTCAGGCGGTGATCAACAACTACATGCCGCTATTGTTCGTCACCTTCGCGGCGACGCTGGGCATCGATATGGCGCGCCTGTCCGCGCTGATCACGGTGAATTTCGTCACGCAGCTGGTGGTGGATGTGTTGGCCGGGCGGTTTGTGGATAGGATCGGCTACAAACCCTGCATTATTGCGGCTCACGTGTCGGCCGCCGCGGGACTTCTGGTACTGGGACTGGTGCCAACGCGTGTATCTGACCCATATTGGGCCATTTTGGTGGCAATTTTGTTGTATGCCTTGGGTGGCGGACTAATCGAAGTGATGGTCTCGCCGATTGTGGAGGCCTGCCCCTCCGAGCACAAAGCCAAGGCGATGAGTCTGTTGCATTCGTTCTACTGCTGGGGTCAACTGGGCACTGTGGTGATCTCCACGCTGTTTTTGTGGGCGTTCGGTATGGGAACGTGGCCGGTGCTGGCTTGCCTGTGGGCGATTGTGCCGCTGGTCGGCATTGTGATGTTCTGGAGCGCGCCGATGCCGCGCGTCGTGCCCGAAGGTGTGGCGACGATGCGGCTGCGCGATTTGGCGGCCAAGCCGGTGTTCTATCTGCTGTTCGTGATGATGCTGTGCGCGGGCGCGGCCGAACAAGGCATGAGCCAGTGGGCGAGCACCTTTGCGGAGACCGGTTTGGGCGTGACCAAAGTGGTGGGCGATCTCGCCGGTCCTGCCGCGTTCGCGTTGATGATGGGTCTGTCTCGCACCATCTACGGCATGATGGGGCACAAGCTCAACCTCCGGGCGTTCATCGCCGGCAGTTCGATGCTGTGCGTGGCTACCTACCTGACCGCGGCGTTGACGACCTCGCCGGTGTTGGGGTTGGTAGCCTGCGCGTTGACCGGATTCTCGGTCGGCATCATGTGGCCCGGCACCTTCTCGTTAGGCGCGGATGCGATGCCCGGCGGCGGAACGCTGATGTTCGCACTGTTCGCGGTGGCCGGCGACCTGGGATGCGCCGGAGGGCCGGCCGTGGTGGGATTCATCGCCGCAGCCAACGGCAATAATCTCAAGGCCGGATTACTGTTCGGCTCGATTTTCGCTGTGATTCTGCTGGTGTGCGTCCTCATCGTGCGGCGCGTCGATGTTGTTGCTCCGTCTTCTCGTGGCTGAATTATGAAGTGTGTTTCTCGCGCATGCGGAGAGGAATAAAGTAACGGCTCGAATGTCACCTCAAGGTGTCAATCGGCCGTTACAAGTCCTAATCTTATCCAAGGGCTGTATCCTTATCCCGCCTGCCTCACATAGGTAACATCCTCGAGAACGGTGCAGGTTGCGTGGGATTCGCGCTCATAGCGTATCGTAAGCATTGAGGTCCCTCGCCATCCCCAATCCGCATGTACACTGGAGATTGGTAAATAATTTACTAGTTTTGACGAAAGAGTGTTCATGGCCACCATCAAGGACATCGCGCGGCATACCGGATTCTCTCAGGCGACGGTGTCGCGTCTGCTCAACGGCGATCCGACGCTGTCGGTCAAAGATGAGACCAAGCGCGCGATCATCCAGGCCAGCGAGGAGCTCGGTTATACGATGCAGGCCAAGCGCATCGTGCTGCCGCGCGAAGTGGCCGTGCTGAACAACGTCGATTCCGACGAGGAGCTGCAGGACGCCTACTTCGACGCGCTACGCGAAGTGCTGGAGACGAACGCGCGCGACCAGCATATGAACCTCACCTTCGTCGACGGCATCGACCATCTCGTGACCGACGCGAAGCGCTTCGACGGCTTCCTCTCCATCGGACCCGTGGCCTTGAACGGCGACGAGCTGCGCCGCCTGCACCGCGTGCTGCCCTACGGCGTGTTCATCGACATCAATCCGGCCCCCAACCTGTTCGATTCCGTGCAGCCCGACCTGTCCCAAACCGTGCTGGACGCGTTGGATGCCTGTCTGGCCGCGGATAAGCGTTCCGTCGCCTTCATCGGAGGTTTGGGGCGTGTGATGGGCATGCATGAGTATCCGGAGGATGTGCGCACGCTGGCCTACCGCAACTGGACTGAACGTCTGGGAGTGCCCGCGGATGGGCTGATTTACGCCGATGGTCCGTTCACCGTGGACAACGGCCGTAGGCAGGGCGAGCGGCTGATCCGTGACCATGCCGACACCCTGCCCGATGCGGTGATTGTCGCGGCCGACACGATTGCGGTGGGCGTGCTGCAGGCTTTCACTGCGGCCGGGCTGCTGGTGCCGCGCGACATCAGCGTCATCAGCATCAACAACCAGCAGATCGCCCGATACACGTCGCCCACGCTGAGCTCCTATGACATCGACCAAGGCGAACTGGCGCGAACCGCGATCTTCATGCTGGCCGAAGCGATCTCCAACAAACGCCGCACCCGCCAGCACACCTATATCTCCACCGAACTGGTCGTCAGGGACAGTTTCACGCCGGCGCAGGGCGCATAAGTCGCGCGCCGGCGTCGCCGTCAATTAGATGAGCGTGAGCTTCAGATCCAATTCGAGCGACCGGTCGGCGGGGACCTGATAGCGCGCATGGACCGGCGCACCCCAGGAATCGTCGCCGCCGACGCCCATTTGCGCCGCGAGCAGCCGCAGGAACATATGCCGCGGCTGCGGCAATTCGTCCTGATGCGTGGCCTCCTCCAGCATCATCGTGCTGTAGGGGAGCAGGCTGGCGCAGAACTGCTCCGATCCGGCCCTTTCGACCCGCATGCCGTGTCCCTCGTCGTCCGTGATCTGCGCCCAGCGGACGCCTTCATGATTGCCGGTCTCCTGCGGAACCAGATACGGAGCGCAATCCTTGAACGCGTCGGTGCTGTGGATGCCCAGCTTCGCGCCGTCACGCCGGTCGGCATAGGTCTCTTCGGGGCCGAGCCCGTAGAACCGCAGATTCGCATACCGCACGGGCAGCATCCATTCCAAGCCGAAAGCCGGCAAGGTGGGCGCGCCAGGCTCTCCCGGATACCGCACGTTCAAACGCAGTCCGCCATCGACGAGCGTCTGATAACGCACGCTGACCCGCGTGCGCTGCGGCGTGGCCAATTCGTAGACGTAAGTGGCGGTCACGCCGTCGCCGTCGCGCTCGAAACGTGAATCCACCACGCGGGCGTATCGGCCGGCCGCAAACCATTGCGCGCGGTCGAAGCCGCTGGACGCTCCGCGGTCGTTGTCGGTCAGAGGTCGCCAACACAGCAGATTCGGCCGACGGATCATCATCTCACGTCCGTCGCGACGCCAAGAGACCACGCCGCCCTGCGTATGCGACAGCAACGTCTCGCAATCGCCGTCCCGCACGCCGACGTTCCAACGGCCCATGGTGACCGTCGTCGTCGCAGCGCTCGCCGATGCGCCGTTATCCGCAATGACATCGTTCGCAGCCACGGTATCGTCGGCGGGCTCGACATCGTCGACGGAGGTGCGCCGTACAGTGACGGTATGCTGGCCGAACGCCAGTTCGTAGCCTTCCGGTGCCCAGAGGGTCGCCGAACCCAGATGCTGCGTGACTTCATAGGTCAGCTCGATTTCGTCGATTTCGTCGGCCGCGTTGGAAAGCCCATCGAACACGACGTCGGGGGAGGGGAAGTCGATGGGGAATCTGCGGTTTTCGCCGGCGGGCACGTCGAAGCGCAGTTCGCGGCTCCACACGGGCTCGCCGTCGACCAACAGCCGTGCGGTGAAACGGCTGCTGGCGGTGGAGACGAACAGATTGCCGTTCTCGACCGTCACCGACTCGCCGTCGGGGGTCAGCCGGACGTTCGCATACTGGTGTTTGACTTCCTGCAGTTTGGGCGAGGGCGTGCGGTCGGCGAACAGCAGTCCGTCGCCGGCGAACTCGTAGTCGCACGGACGCTCGTCGAAATCGCCGCCATAGGCGAGGCGTTCCGTGCCGTCCGGCAACCGCTGCCACAACGCCTGGTCCACGAAATCCCAGATGAATCCGCCCTGATAGTGCGGGTAGCGTTCCAACGCCGTGTACTCGTGCAGATTGCCTACGGAATTGCCCATCGCATGCGCGTATTCGCAGGAGATGTACGGCTTGTCCGGATTCTCGGTCAGGTAGCGTTCGATCTCGTCCGGTTTGGCGTACATGCGGCTTTCGATGTCGGTGACGTCGTCGTAGTCGCGATTCCACGTCACGCCCTCGTAATGCACTGGACGGGAGGGATCCAGCCGATGCGCGTGGTCGCTCATCGCGCGGAACACGTCGCCCGCGTAGGATTCGTTGCCCAACGACCAGATCAGCACCGAGGGATGGTTGCGGTCGCGGCGGATCATGCTGTTGACCCGATCCAAACATGCGGCCCGCCATTGGGGGTCGCTGCCCGGCACGCTGGTGTCGGCGACCACCACGTCGCCGGGGCTGGACCAGGTGCCATGCGTTTCGATGTTGGCCTCGTCGATCACATAAAGGCCGTATTCGTCGCACAATTCGTACCAGCGCGTCTGGTTGGGATAGTGGGAGGTGCGCACCGCGTTGATGTTGTTGCGTTTCATCAGGGTGATGTCGGCGATCATGCTCTCCTCGGTGAGCGCGCGGCCATGGCGGGCGTCGAATTCGTGGCGGTTGACGCCTTTGAAGACGATGCGTTTGCCGTTGAGCGTCATCACGCCGTCCTCGATGGCGAAGCGGCGGAATCCGACGCGCTGCTGGGCGGTTTCGATGAGACCGCCGTGGTCGTCCAGTATGCGCAACTGCACGGTATACAGATTCGGTTCCTCCGCGCTCCACGGATGGATGCCCGGAATGCGTGCGTGGAATGTATGCGTGCTCGTTGCGGGGTGTTCGTCGGTGGAGGCGGATGCTGTGTCGGAAGTGACGTGGATGGCTGTCACGTCCGTTGCAGCGGCGCATGATTGGGCGGATTGCCAGACGATCGTACCGTTCGGATCGCGTACGATGGCGGCGATGGTGTCGGCATCGCGTGTGTTGCGGATGTCGGCCTGCACGCCCAGTTCGGCGACGGCGTCGTTCGTGTCGTAATCCGTGGACAGCCGCAGGTCCTCCACATGCACATGGGGGTGAACGGCGAGCTCCACGTCGCGGAAGATGCCGTGCAATCGCCAGAAATCCTGGTCTTCGAGCCAGCTGGCGCTGCTGAATTCATAGCAGGCGACGGCCAGCGTGTTGACGTCGTCGCGCAGCAGGTCGGTCACGTCGAATTCGCTGGGGGTGAAGGAGTCCTCCGCATAGCCGACGAAATCGCCGTTAAGCCATACCATGATCGCCGTGGACGCGCCGTGGAAGGTGATGGTGACGCGCTCCTCTCCGGCGGTGTCACGAGTGGACAGCGCGTGGAGCGCACGCGGGGCGAGGGTGAATTCACGGCGGTACAGCGCCACATGGTTGCGTTGCGGAATGTTCGGGGCGACCGGGTCGTCGTGCCCATCCCAAGGATATTGCTGATTGACGTATTGGGGTGTCAGCAAACCTTCGGTCTCCAATGTCGAGGGCACCGTGATGCGCGTGTGGGCGGCGTCGTCGAAATCCGGCATGGCGAATGCGGGTGTGGCCTCGGCATCGAGGTCCAGGGCGTCCGCTTGGTCGATACGTACCGTCCACACGCCGTTGAGGCTTTGGATCAGGTTGGAGGGTACGCGTCCATCGTCAGCGACGTCGGTGTCGATGGCGGTATACGTGTGGCTGGTGTGCGCAGGCAGGCGATTGACCGCGAAGACGGTCGGATCGGTGATCCAGCGGGACTGGGAAGAGTGAAGTGAGGACATGGTTCCTGCTTTCGAGATACATCACGACGTTGTTCTGCACAAGAGAAGTAAATCTCTTTACATATACAAGTAAATCATATTATTCATCATGGTGAAGCCTTGCGTGTCGAATGATGTGTCTTATTGTCGGATGTCGTTGAGATGTGTGGTCCTTTGGTTGTCGGGAAGAGGGGAGGGCGTGTCGGTGGCATCTTGCTTGATGAGGTTATCTGTTTGTTGGGGGAGGAGGTATTTGGTGGGGAGCAAAGACTGTGTCGCGTTGTTGTCTCGTCCATGTGTGCGGGTCGCGACACGCTGGTAGTAATTATTTTCAGTAATGAATTTTACTAAAAATAAGTAATGACATATACTATCTTCTGAGATCAACGGATGATCTTTTCCATCTCTTAAGGAGAACAAGCAATGAGCGATCACCAAGAACAGTCGTCCGTCCCGGCATCGACGCGGGGCAATCTCGGACGGCGCGTCGCCTACGCATTCGGCAACCTCGGCCAGGCCGCGTTTTATAACGCGCTCAGCACCTACTTCGTGGTCTACGTGACCAGCGTGCTGTTCGTCAACGTCGACAAAGGCACCGCCACCAAACTCATCGGCCTCATCACCGGACTGATCGTGGTGATCCGTATCGCGGAGATCTTCCTCGATCCGTTGCTGGGCAACATCATCGACAACACCACCACACGATTCGGCCGCTTCAGGCCATGGCAGTTCATCGGAGGCCTCGTCTCCGCCGTGCTGCTGGTCATGGTCTACACCGGCCTGTTCGGTCTGGTCAACGTGAACCAGACCTGGTTCATCGTGCTGTTCGTCATCGTGTTCATCGTGCTCGACGTGTTCTACTCGATGCGCGACATCTCCTACTGGGGCATGATCCCCGCCATCGCGTCGGATTCCAACGAACGCAGCGTCTACACCGCGCTCGGCACCTTCACCGGCTCCATCGGATACAACGGCATCACCGTCGTGGTCGTACCCATCGTCTCGTACTTCAGCTTCAAATTCACCGGCTCGCATACGGAAAGCCAAAGCGGCTGGACCGCCTTCGCCATCATCACCGCGCTGCTTGGCGTGCTCACCGCATGGACCGTCGCGTTCGGCACCAAAGAGAACGAAAGCGCGCTGCGATCCAAAGCGCAGAAGAACGGCAACCCGTTGCAGGCCTTCGCCGCCCTAGCGAAGAACGACCAGTTGCTGTGGGTCGCGCTGTCCTACCTGCTGTACGCCGTGGCGAACGTCGCCACCAACGGCGTGATGTTCTACCTGTTCAAATTCGTGCTCGGTATGCCCGACTCGTTCTCGATCGCCGGCGTCATCCCCGTGATCACCGGTCTGATCATGGCCCCCGCCTTCCCCGTGCTCAATCGGTGGATTCCACGCCGCTTCCTCTTCATCGTCGGCATGGCGCTGATGATCGCGGGCTACCTACTGTTCAGCGTCGCCGCCACCAGCCTGCCGGTGGTCATCATCGCGCTCATCCTGTTCTACCTGCCGGCCACGTTCATCCAGATGACCGCCATCCTGTGCCTGACCGACTCCATCGAATACGGACAGCTGAAAACCGGCCGCCGCAACGAGGCCGTGACCCTGTCGGTGCGTCCGATGCTCGACAAGATCGCCGGCGCGCTGTCCAACGGCATCGTCGGATTCATCGCCGTGGCCGCCGGCATGACCGGGACCGCCACCGCAGCCGACATGACCGCGTCCAACATCAGCACGTTCAAAACCTTCGCGTTCTACGTGCCGCTCGCCTTCATCGTGCTGAGCCTGCTGGTGTTCCTCTTCACCGTGAAGATCGACGAGAAGATGCACGCGCAGATCGTCACCGAACTCGAAGAGAAGCTGGGCACCGAAAGCATCGAAGCCGACGAATAGTCCGCGACCGGGATGTCGTCTGTCCTCTCGAATCCGGAGAGCGAGCCGACGAGTCTGACCACCTTGCCGATGTGGGGAAGTCCATATCTCGGTGAACCAGTGGTTTGCGAGATTTCAATCGTGTCCTCACTGCGCGGAACCCAGATGCCCGAGCGTCGCTGGATTCGGCGTGTTATATTGGAAATGCTAATTCTCAGTAAAGACGGACTCGATAGCCGTCTTGAATGCTAAGCAGAATTCTGCAGGGGCGGATTTCCGCCCCGTTTTTCTTTTCCTGTTTTTGAGCGATAATAGATGCAATTATTTGTTGAACGAAGGGGCTCAAATGACGAATCGTCGTTATCGTATTGGAATTGACGTCGGTCTGGGGTTAAGTGACAAAATGTGGGTCTTATTCGGGCGTGTTGGTGTTGGTCATGATCGTCCGGCCCATCCTTTTCTGATGCCGAACCCGCTTTCGTAGGCGTCGACGCCGGTCGTGGGCAGCTGCACCGCGGTCTCGGTCCCGGGCGCGGGCCCGTCCGGCTCCTCCCGCCTCGTTCGTTTCGCCCGCCAGCATTCCGGCGTGACGAACGATTCGGGGTCGGGGTCCCGGCTCTTCATGTACACCACCCATTCGCAGCAGCGCCTCATGTGCTCACCGGTCAGGCCGCGGTGCGCGTCGAGCACGCGTTTGACGTCGGCGTTGACGCCGCCCTCGATCCGGTTCGTGGTGGACGGCACCGGACCGCCGGCCACGAGGTCCGGATCGCAGAACGCGAACAGCTCGCCCCTCCGGTTGAGACGGACGAGGCGGAAGTACGCGCGGCGCAGCCGCTCGTGCGTCCACCACCACCTCCTGCCCGCCCTCGCCCTGGGATCGGACGGATCCGACGACGCCATGGTCCGCTGCCTGATGAACGCGCCGTGATCGTTGTGCCACCGGTTCAGCCCGGCCAGCCATACGGCGGCCCCGCCGGCGTCCCCCACCTTGGCGAGCCGTCCGGCCAGGGCGAGCAGCTCCCTGCCGGCCGGGGTCCCGGGCCTGCCGGTCAGGTCCCTCCTCGTGTTCCTGACCACGTGCACCAGACTGTCTTTTGTCAAGTTCGTGTCGGCTGGATGGTCGTGTTGTTTTCCGCAGGATGTGCAGCGGGTTTTCCGCAGGATGATCGTCCTGTGGGTTCGCCCGCTGCCTTGGTTTGTTTTGGTTATTTGGTCATGAGGGCGTTGCGGCTGCGGTAGCTTTCGCCCTTGAAGCGGATGAGCCTGCCGTGGTGGACGGTGCGGTCCACGACCGCGGCGGCCATGTTCGGGTCGCCGAACACCCTGGCCCATCCGGAGAATTCGATGTTGGTGGTGTAGACGACGCTCCTTGTCTCGTAGGAGTCGGATATGACCTGGAAGAGGAGGCGGCTGCCCTCCTCGTCGATGGGGATGTATCCGAGCTCGTCGATGATGATGAGGCGGGCCTTGGCGATGGCGGCGAGCTCCCTGTCGAGCCGGTTGTCCGCCTTGGCGCGTCTCAGGCGCATGACCAGGCTGGAGGCGGTGAAGAACCTCACCGGTATCCCGGCCCGGCACGCGGCCCTGCCGAGCGCGATGGCGAGATGGCTTTTGCCGGTGCCGACCGGCCCGTAGAGCACGAGGTCCTCGGCTTTCCCGACGAATTCGAGGCCTTCGAGCTGGCTCCGTCCCCAGTCGGCGGGCATGTCCAGGTTGGTCCAGTCGTATCCGTCGAGCTCCTTGTCGGACGGGAACCCCGCCGTCTTCATCAGCCGGGCGCGTTTGGCCCGGTCGCGCGATTCGAGTTCGGCTTGGAACCATCGTTCGATGAAGTCGAGCTGGGCGGGCGTGGCCTCGGCCAGCGTGTTGGCGAGCACGCTGCGGGTCAGGGTCAGTTGCTTGCTCATCGCCATGATGCGCTGGCTTGTGGCGATGGTGTCGGCCCTGCGCCTGCGGGTCTCGGGGATCTGTGGTTCGGGTCTGGTGCTCATGCGGTCTCCTTTCCGGGCCGGTTGAACCTGTCGTAGGCGCCGAGGTCGGGCAGGTCGCCGCCGTAGTCGATGTCGCCTTCCGCGATGCGTCTGGCCAGGATCGTCATATCGGCCTCGGAGAAATCGCATCCGTGTCGGATGAGATGGCCGGCGGCCCGCATCGCCGGTTCGAAGCCCGCGGCCTCGCAGGCCCTGGCGATGGCACTGAGACTGGCCTTGAGGGTCTTGTCGTCGGCCTGGTCGAGCCGTTCCCTCACGTCGTCGGGCACGTCGGGGCGGATCGAGCAGTCGCGCCACGCGCCGGGTTTGCGCGCGAGCAGAGGGAACACCGTGGCGGGATCCTGGATCGTGCGCGACGATCTGCCGTAGACGCGGGAGAGCTCCGCGATTGTGCGCCCGTCCGGATCCTTGACGGTGACGCTTGTGGCGCGGATGGCGACGTCGACCCTTCTGCCGTGCAGCGCGGGGCCGATCTGGTAGCGGTTGGAGTCGATCTCGACGCACCCGTACTTGTCGGCCTTGCGGGTCTCCCATCTGACCGCGTCGAACCGGCACGAGGGCAGCGGGCGCAACGCCTTCAAATCGTCGGCGAACAGCACGTCGATCGGCTCCAGGGCGCGGTAATGGACCTGTTCGCCGAGTTCGTCGCATTTGGCGAGCATGAGCCGGGTGAGCTGTTCGTGGGTCTCGGCCGCCATGGGCGGGACCATGAGGTTGCGCCGCAGGAACCCGACCGCGTTCTCCACGCTGCCCTTCTCGTTGCCCGAGTACGGGTTGCAGAAGCGCACGTCGAGGCGATGGTGGCTGACGAACGCCTCGAACACGCGCGACAAGGTCACGTTCCCCCTAGAGTCGCGATGGCCCGCGCCGGACGCGTTGTCGATCACGAGCGTGTGCGGGACGCCGCCGATGTGCTCGAATATCGAGGTCAGGCCCTCGCAGATGCATTCCGCGTTCTCGGCGGGCAGGCTCGCCGCGTACCGCTTGTTCGAATGCGGGAACGTGACGACCAGGCAATGGTCGTCCACCCATTCGCCCGCCAGCCGCGCCTTGGCCAGGCCGAAGTCCATCTGCACGCTCCCCGGCATCCACTCCAGCTCCACGTAGCCGTCGGACGGCTCGCGGTTCGCCGCGCGCCACTCGTCCACGTAGCGCAGCACGGTGGAGTACGAGCCCGTGAACCCGTGCTCGTCCCTGAGCCGGTCGTGCACGCGCTTGGCGGTGTGGCGCTGCTTGCGTGGCATGAGACGGTCGGCCTCCAGCCACGAATCAATCAACGGCTTGTAGCCGTCGAGCACCGACTTCACCCTGCGCCTGGCGGGCGGTTTCGGCGAGCAGTCCTCCATGCCCGCCCACTTCGCGACCGTGCCCCGGTCCACACCGAGCCTTCTGGCGATCTCCGTATGCGGCAGGCCCTTCGCGTCGAGCCTCCTGATATCTTGCTGTTTGGACATGGGTATCGTCACTGTCCTTTCCTTCCCCGGGCCGGCGGCAACCGGCCCCTGGCTGCTATTGGTTTGCAACCCGGGAATCTAACAGGCAGGACGAACCCATGGCCGCTCATATCATCACGAAGATGACGACACTGCGGAAAAACAGCTGCACATCAAGCGGAAAACACCATGCCACTCCTGCCCAAAGAACATTGAACATAAACACCAGACACCGCTGGACCCTCGCGTCCGGCCACTCGTCGCCGGCGGCGGCCAGGCAGCCGGCCCCGCCGTCGGCCACCAGCACGTCCGGCATGGGGATCCGTCCGAACAGCCGCCGGTACGCGGCGCGGCTCTCCGCGTCGCACCACTGCCAGCCCAACGGCTCGCCCCCGCCGTCGACGGCGATCAGCATGCACCAGCCGTGCGCGTACGTGCCGTCCGTCTCGACGACGTGGCATACGGCGCCGTCCGTCGCGATGGAGGGCCTGACGTTCCAGCACCACGCGACGCGGCGGGCGAAGGTGCGGCGGCTCACGCCGAGCCCGGCCGCGGCCTGGGCGGCGGTGCTCCGTCCCGTGATCCACGCGAGGAACGCGCGGAACTCGGCCATCCTCGTCAGATCGACGCGTTGCGCGACCGTGCCGGCCCGGCACCGGTCGCAGTGCCACCGCTGCCTGCCGGCCGAGGTGAACCCCTTCTTGCGCATCGCCTCCCCGCACAGCCCGCACCGTCTCGCCCTCGCCGATTTTCTCCTGCCCATGCATCCCACGACAGCAGAAGCACGAAACACAAGGAAAGTCAACCACGCCGCCTGATCAACACGCAGGACGTTAAAACCCCGCGACACGCGTTGCACGACAACGCCCCGCACCGGATTTAAGACCCACATTCTGTCACTTAACCCTCGGTCTGAAATCCGTGGGGCTTGCATGTATCCAAGTGGATGACGACGGTATGCCAGTCAGGATCCTCAACGCACAGAGCGTGATTCATGACGGTGGCATTGATCCCCAGAAGAACAAGGAAGCAATCACTCGGAAGAACATGTCTGGCGTGGCACGTCGTACTAGGCGTATGCGGCACCGGCGTCGTAAGCGTTTGGAAAAGCTTGACGCATTGCTCCAACAGTATGGGTATCCGATTGTTGATTCCAATACCTTGACCGAGCCTTTCGCAGAATGGATGATTCGAGCGAAAGCGGCGGATGAATTCATCGCAGATGAAGAGCAACGTAAAGAGGCTATTTCCGTGGCTGTCCGTCATATTGCTCGGCATAGAGGATGGCGCAATCCGTATCATCGTACGGAGTCATTGTTGAACGAGAACGATTATTCCGAACAGTATGGGCAGCTTCTGGAAAAGACCGAAAGATATCTTGACCGTGATCTTCCAGAAGGCCTAACCCCTGCGCAAATTATTGAAGAGGTACTGTCCGCTGGTTACGCGGAAGCTCTACGGCTGAGAACCGGATCCGTTAATCGGGAAGCACGTGAAGGACTTCTTCCTACAAAGCTTATGCAGGAAGACAATGCTAATGAACTTAAGGTGATCTTTTCCATGCAGCATGTTCCTGAGGGTGAGTCGAGAAAGCTTCTCTTGGCGGTTTTTCATGCGCATTCGCCTAAAGGGTCTACGGAACATCGCGTGGGGAAAGACCCTTTTGACCATGAACTGCGTGCGCTGAAGGCATCTTTGGTATTTCAACGCTATCGGATTGTGAGTATGCTGGCAAACTTGCGTATCGCAGAAAACGGATTCCAGCGACCTCTGTCCATTTCCGAAAAGGGAACTGTGTATGACAGTCTCACCGCACCATCAACAGAAGAAATCACTTGGTCTGATGTGGCCGAGATATTCGGTTGGAAGCGTTCACAAATCAAGGGCGTGGGCAGTCTGACCCCGGATGGGGAGGAACGTATCACCAGTCGCCCTCCGCGGCTGAACTCAGTGCAAAGCATCTTTGAATGCAAAGACAAGAAGCTCCGTGCGAAGCTGATTGACTGGTGGAGGGCAACGGACGAATCATCTCATGAGTCCATGATTCGATTGTTGTCGAACACGGTTGACGTGGGTAAAGTCCATGATGATCCGTGCTATGAGCAGGCAATCAGTTTTATAGATCAGCTGAACGATGAAGAGTTGTCGAAGCTTGACGAGATAAACCTGCAATCAGGTCGTGCCTCGTACTCTGAAGGAACCTTGCGCAAGCTCACTCATCAGATGCTGACCACAGATGACGATTTGCATGAGGCTCGTAAGCATCTTTTCGGAGTGGGAGATAATTGGCGTCCCGCAGCGGAGAGGATTGGAACTCCAGTTGGTAATCCGTCCGTTGATCGAGTATTGAAAATCGTCAATCGATATCTGATGAGTTGTCGCAACCGTTGGGGAGATCCAGAATCGGTGCAGATTGAGCATGTGCGTGATGCGTTATCTTCCGTTGCGACTGCGGGTAGGAACAAGAAGGCGTATGAGAACACCCAGAGGCGACGTACGCTGTACCGAGAAGATTTGATCAAATACCTTAAGGACGATATGCGAATTGCAAGTCCTCGTGAGTCCGATATTCGACGGTTGGAAGCGATTCAGCGTCAGAATGGACAATGTCTGTATTGTGGTGCTGGCATTAGCTTTAAGACATGTGAAATGGATCATATTGTTCCGCGTAAAGGAAAAGGGTCTACCAATACTCGGGATAACTTGGCCGCAGTATGTGCGGAATGCAACCGTATGAAGGGGAAGACTCCATTTGCCGCATGGGAGAAAACAGTCGCCGCTCAAGCTCGCAGAGTTGATATGAAGCAAGCTTTAGAACGTGTGGAAGCTTTCCTTCCTGGTGCAGATACTTCCTCTGAACAGAGAGCTTTCAAGCAATCGGTGAGCATGCGCTTGAAACAAACGGAGGAAGACGAGGCGATTGATAATCGTTCCATGGAATCAGTTGCGTGGATGGCCGATGAATTACATCGCAGGATTGATTGGTTCTATAACGCAGATCGTTACAATGGCAAATCGTTAGCAAAAACAGAAAAGGCTTTTATTGCGGTTAATGTATATCGAGGGCGCATCATCGCTGACGCACGTAAAGCAAGTGGTATTGATGGCGCTATTCATTTTGTGGGAGCCCATTACAAAACTCGTCTGGACAGGCGGCACCATGCAGTGGACGCGGCGATCATCGCGATGATGGATTCAGACAGCGCGCAAACTTTGTCTGTGCGCGGATCTTTGCGCGAATCGCAGGTTTTTTACGGGATTCATGATGGAATGGTGAGCTGGAAACGGTATCCGGAACCGGGGTCTGGCTCCTATGATTCGTACCGGCAATGGTCGAATCGTATGAAAACGCTGCTGGTCCTGCTGAATGATGCTCTTGATCATAATCGGATTATGGTTTCGCAGTGGCAACGCATGTCCTTGGGGAATTCAATCGCTCACAATGCGACGATTCACGCGTTGGATAAGTGTGAATTGGGAAGTGCCATTGACTCGGATACGATTCGTAAAGCTTCCACTCCTGCACTGTATTGTGCGTTAACACGTCTGCCTGATTACGATGTGGCGCATGGTTTGCCAGAGAATGTAGATCGGGTAATTCACCTAAATGGCCAGCGACTCGACGCAGCGGATAGGGTGTCGTTTTTTGCATCAAATGCTGCTCAGATTGCCGTACAAGGAGGGTCTGCGGATATTGGGTCGGCCATCCATCATGCCCGTATATACCGTTGTTGGAAAGAGGGTGCAAAGGGCGACAAGTGTTTCTACGGTATGATCCGTGTATTCCAAGTTGATTTGCTGCGAAGTGCTAGTGAAGATTTATTCACTGTTTCGTTACCTGAACACTCTGTATCAATGCGTTATGGCGAAAAGAAAATCGTGCGGGCGATTTATGAAGGTCGAGAAGAGTATTTGGGTTCTCTGGTGGTCGGGGACCTTATCAGAGTGGACTTTGGGGAGCAAAAAATAACGGGGCAGATCGCTGACATGCTCAACTTCTTTCAAAAGGACTGTACGCAGTCATTCAATGTATGCAGCGATTGGACCGTCGCAGGATTTGGAGACCCCTCGAAATTGATTCTAAGGCCTCGCTTTCTCTCTGCGGAAGGTTTGAAAGAGACGGCTGAGAAAAAAGGTGCAGAAGTGCCAGACGGGGTTCAGAAAATAGTGAGCGGAAAAGGATGGCGTCCTGCTATTGATCCTTTGGCAAATTTAAAACCGCAAGTGCTGAGATTCAATGCGTTGGGTGAACCACGTATGCGATCTCTGCATGGACTACCCACTTCATGGAGGTGGTGCGAATAAGAAAGGCTGAGACGGATGCGAGGAAGGTATGCAAAATGCATGGAGAGTAATTGATTGTACGGAACTTGAGGGACGAATCACTTATGTCCGTGGACGAGTCAGTATACAGCCAACGAATGCTGACTCGCCTACGGAAGTGCCGCTTGCCCAGACTGCTGTGATGTTGCTGGGGCTGAAGGCGAATTGCTCGACTGCGGCGCTGTATGAGTTGGCCAAATATGGTGTAAGCGTTATATTGTGTGATTGGCGGTCCGTTCCCATTTCCGCAATGCACTCATGGAGCGAAACGCATACATATGTCACGGCACGGCATATTGCACAGTCGCAGATGTCGTTACCTCGAAAAAAGAATGCTTGGGCGCGTATCGTGCAGAATAAAATACGCGGACAAGCCGCTTGTCTGGATTCTCAACATATTGATGGTGGTGGTTTATTGCGAGGCATTGCCGCGCAAGTAAGATCAGGCGATCCCGCGAATGTAGAAGGTTATGCCGCTAGGGAATACTGGAAACGAGTATTCCCTCGTGACCATGAGTTCACGCGCGCCCCCGGAAGTGGATTGGGCCGTAACGCTCAACTGGACTATGCCTACATGGTTTTATGAGGTTTTGCGATCAAAGCGGTTATATCAGCAGGATTATCACCAGTGTTTGGAGTGAACCATCATGGCAGAGGCAATTACTATTGTCTCGCTGATGATCTCATAGAGGTTTACCGTCCAGCAATTGATTTGGCTGTATCGAATCTTGACGAAGACGACGTTCTCTCGGACCGTGAAATCAAGCGTTACCTTGTTGATGCTGTGAATCAGCAGTTTAACGGTGTTGGTTTGACCATTCCAAGCTCTTTGAATGACTTTGCTCAGCAGTTTGGAATGTACTGCGAGAAAAAGATCGACCGTCTTGAGGTTCCTCTCTTTGAGGGGATCTATGAAAATCGATGAGGACAGCGGAGGCATGTGGTGTTTGGTGATGTTTGATTTGCCGGTGCGAACCAAGAAGCAAAGGCAAGAGGCCACACGGTTTCGTAACTTGCTGCTTGATATGGGCTATTCGATGGTGCAATTCTCTGTATACGCTCGATATACGCCAACTCAGGCTGGAAACAGGGCGACGGTGAAGATGGTAAAAGAAAACCTGCCAGCGAAAGGGCAGGTCCGAATACTGCATATCAGCGATCACCAGTGGTCGACGGCGCTGCGTTTTTCCAGTCGTAAGGTGGATCATGAGGAAGAAACTCCAGATACGCTTTTGCTTTTTTGATTGGAAAATCGAGCGTAACCTATTGGAAAATAGCCCTTCTTGACGAGCTATCAAGCTTATCAAGAAGGGTGAATGCTAATTCCCAGCGACCATTGGCTCGTCTACGTATACGCCACAAGCTTATCAAGAAGGGTGAATGCTAATTCCCAGCATTTGAAGCCGTGTATGTCGTGCGGGTGCAAGCTTATCAAGAAGGGTGAATGCTAATTCCCAGCAAAGGAGTTGGCGATGAATCCGCTGAAGCAAGCTTATCAAGAAGGGTGAATGCTAATTCCCCGCTTGGTGTGACGTTCATTGAGGTTACATCCAAGCTTATCAAGAAGGGTGAATGCTAATTCCCAGCGCTCATGCGGGATGAGCAGACCATCTATCAAGCTTATCAAGAAGGGTGAATGCTAATTCCCAGCACGCGATAGATGTCGAGTTCGCGGACGGCAAGCTTATCAAGAAGGGTGAATGCTAATTCCCAGCCGATCATCTGCGTGCCGACGCCGTTGCCCAAGCTTATCAAGAAGGGTGAATGCTAATTCCCAGCTGCATAGTAGGCGGTGTTGCCGTGAGCTCAAGCTTATCAAGAAGGGTGAATGCTAATTCCCAGCTAAGATCGTATCGGGTGGCGGTGGCCATCAAGCTTATCAAGAAGGGTGAATGCTAATTCCCAGCTAAGAAGCGCATGTCCTATTACTTTTCGCAAGCTTATCAAGAAGGGTGAATGCTAATTCCCAGCTGTAGGCCTGCGGGATCTCATCGATGAACAAGCTTATCAAGAAGGGTGAATGCTAATCCCAGCCTTTGGTCAGGCGGTGAGCAGCACGAAGCAAGCTTATCAAGAAGGGTGAATGCTAATTCCCAGCCAAACATCCCGTGAATGCGGGCAAGATGCAAGCTTATCAAGAAGGGTGAATGCTAATTCCCAGCGAATGGAGCGGCCACGTTCCCGTGATGCCAAGCTTATCAAGAAGGGTGAATGCTAATTCCCAGCTAGATGGCGGAGGAGAGTTCGTGGAGGTTCAAGCTTATCAAGAAGGGTGAGCAGGGATCTTTCGTCGTCCCTGTTCCCGATATAAATAGAGTCGTATATGGTGTCGCTGAGTGATGACAATGAGACCTGCATCGGTGAAAATGTTAGTTCTTCATACGAGGGATTGGCGTTGTCTTTGTGAATGGTCTACTTTGGTTTTTGCGCGTGATTAATATTTGAAGCTGAGAATTAGTGCTTTAGTTGCGTGTTTAAGCCGTCTTCTGTTGGAGAAGACGGCTTTTTCAATATGTTTCATGACGACATCTGTTTTGAGATTCTGTCTCGGCATACCATGCCAATAAATATTTGGAGAGCCATGAAAGGAGATTCGGATGTGGCGTATAGATATGACTGTTATGCATGTGGAAAAGGAACGTCACTTTACGGTGAAAGTGCTAAGAGCCGCACTGCTGGTTGTGGTCAGCATGCGCGTAGCGATGCATTGCATATTCCAAGTGTTTTCCTATGAGAGAGTGATATAGCTTCTCTTTGTGAGCGGCAGTGCGTGCGGTAGATATTTCTCTTTGTTGAGCAGTGAACCTATTTCCGATCTTGTGAGGATTGTCGTGTGAACCTCTTGCAACACTGCGCGGAACCCACCGGAACTTCGTCCGCCCGGCGGTGCTATGATGGGCGGCGTTGTGACGCGACGATCCGTTATCAGCGGGGAGCGCTCGGAAGAACGGCGGCGGCCGTCGGTGCGAAGCATATCGCACGGCGAACGCGGCTTATTAGACCCGACGGGACCGGCCCGAAACAGCCGGACATGAAGCGGTCGCGCATCATCGCCCCAAACCGGGCGACGAAGCGTGGCAAGCGAGGTGGTACCGCGGTAATGCCGCGGCCGGTGCGGTCCGCATCCCGAAGCGCAGCAGCAGCGCGACAGCGGGGAACGGATGAAACGACCGGCCCGTCATCATCGTCCTCGTGAGGAAACCAACGAAGCATCTCACGAGGAGAACAGCGGTGAGCGAGAACACCAACAGCGTGTATCCCAAGGCATCGGTGAGCGACGAAACCCAGCACGTCGCCCCGAACCCCAGCTTTCCCAACCTGGAGGAATCCGTCCTCAAGTACTGGGACCAGGACGACACCTTCAACAAATCCATCGAACGCAACCCCTCCGGCGACCACAGCCAGAACGAGTTCGTGTTCTTCGACGGCCCGCCCTTCGCCAACGGTCTGCCGCACTACGGCCATCTGCTGACCGGCTACGCGAAGGACGTGATCCCGCGCTACCAGACCATGAAGGGGCGCAAGGTCAACCGCGTGTTCGGCTGGGACACCCACGGCCTGCCCGCCGAACTGGAGGCGCAGAAGGAGCTCGGCATCGACTCCGTGGACCAGATCCACGAGCTCGGCATCGACAAGTTCAACGAGGCCTGCCGCTCCTCGGTGCTCAAATACACCAACGAATGGCAGGAGTACGTGCACCGTCAGGCCCGCTGGGTCGACTTCGAGCACGGCTACAAGACGCTCAACATCCCCTACATGGAGTCTGTGATGTGGGCGTTCAAGCAGCTCTACGACAAAGGCCTGGCCTACAAGGGCTACCGCGTGCTGCCGTACTGCCCGAAGGACCAGACGCCGCTGAGCGCGCACGAGCTGCGCATGGACGCCGACGTCTACCAGGACCGTCAGGACACCACTGTCTCTGTGGCCGTCAAGCTGCGCGACGAGGAGGACGCCTACGCCGTCTTCTGGACCACCACGCCGTGGACCGTGCCCACCAACTTCGCCATCGTCGTCGGCGCCGACATCGACTACGTCGAGGTGCGCCCCACCGAAGGCAAGTTCGTCGGCAAGAAGTTCTACCTCGGCAAGCCCCTGCTCGCCTCCTATGCGAAGGAGCTCGGCGAGAACTACGAGATCGTGCGCGAACTCAAGGGTGCCGAGATGGAAGGCTGGCGTTACTGGCCGGTGTTCCCATACTTCGCCTCCGACGAGGCGCTCGCCGAAGGCGGCACCCCCGGCCCGAACGCCTATCAGATCTTCACCGCCGACTACGTCGACACCAACGAGGGTACCGGCCTCGTGCATCAGGCGCCCTATGGCGAGGACGATATGAACACGCTCAACGCGCACGGCATCAAGAGCGTGGACGTGCTCGACGAAGGCTGCCACTTCAACGCGCTGTGCCCCGACTATGAGGGCCAGTACGTGTTCGACGCGAACCTGCCGATCCTGCGCAACCTGCGCGCCGGCGACGGTCCGCTCGCCCGCATGGGAGAGGACCAGCGCGCGATTCTCTTCCAGGAGAAGAGCTACGTGCACTCCTACCCGCACTGCTGGCGCTGCGCCACCCCTCTGATCTATAAGCCGGTCTCCAGCTGGTTCGTCTCCGTGACCAAGATCAAGGACCGTCTGCTCGAACTCAACCAGGAGATCAACTGGATCCCCGACAACGTCAAGGACGGACAGTTCGGCAAATGGCTCGCCAACGCGCGCGACTGGTCCATCTCCCGCAACCGTTTCTGGGGCAGCCCGATCCCGGTGTGGGTGAGCGACGATCCGAAGTATCCGCGCGTCGACGTGTACGGCTCGCTGGAGGAGCTCAAAGACGACTTCGGCGACTATCCGCGCGATGACAAGGGTGAGATCAACATGCACCGCCCGTGGATCGACAATCTGACCCGCGTCAACCCGGACGACCCGACCGGCAAGAGCCGCATGCACCGCATCACCGACGTGCTCGACTGCTGGTTCGAATCCGGCTCCATGCCCTTCGCGCAGTTCCATTACCCGTTCGAGAACAAGGACTTCTTCGAACAGCACTTCCCGTGCGACTACATCGTCGAATACATCGGCCAGACCCGCGGCTGGTTCTACACGCTGCACATCATGGCCACCGCCCTGTTCGACAAACCCGCGTTCAAGAACGTGATCTGCCACGGCATCGTGCTCGGCTCCGACGGCCAGAAGATGTCGAAGCACCTGCGCAACTATCCGGACGTCAACGGCGTGTTCAACGACTTCGGCTCCGACGCGATGCGTTGGTTCCTCATGTCCTCGCCGATCCTGCGCGGCGGCAACCTGATCGTCACCGCCGAAGGCATCCGCGACACCGTGCGCCAGGTCATGCTGCCGGTGTGGAGCTCCTACTACTTCTTCACGCTGTACGCCAATGCGGCCAACGGCGGCAAGGGCTTCGACGCGCGCACCCTGCGTGCCGACGAGGTGGCCGCCCTGCCCGAGATGGACCGCTACCTGCTGGCCCGCGCCCGCATGCTGCTCGAGCGCGCGACCAAGTCGCTGGACGAGTTCGCGATCTCCGACGCCTGCGACGCGGTAAGCGACTTCATCGACGTGCTCACCAACTGGTACATCCGCAACACGCGAGACCGCTTCTGGAACGAGGACGAGAACGCGTTCAACACGCTGTACACCGTGCTCGAGGCGTTCATGCGCGTGCTCGCGCCGCTCGCCCCGATGGAGGCCGAAGCCGTGTGGCGTGGCCTGACCGGCGGCGAATCCGTGCATCTGGCCGACTGGCCGGCGCTGGTCGACGCGTCCGGCGCCGCGACCGAACTGGGCGAGGTGCTGGTGGGCGACGATGCGCTCGTCGCCGCCATGGAGAAGGTGCGCGAGGTGGTCTCCGGCACCTTGTCGCTGCGTAAGGCCGAGCAGATCCGCGTGCGCCAGCCGTTGTCCAAGCTCACCGTCGTGGTGGCCGATCCGACCGCCGTCGCCGCGTATGAGGAGATTCTGAAGTCCGAGCTCAACGTCAAGGCCGTCGCGCTCTCCACACTGGAGGACGCCGGCGAGCATGGGTTGAAGATCGTCAACGAGCTGCGTGTGAACGCGCGCGCCGCCGGCCCTCGCTTGGGCAAGCAGGTGCAGTTCGCGATCAAGGCCTCCAAGTCCGGCGCATGGCATGTGGACACCTCCGGCGCTCCCGTGGTGGAGACCCCGAACGGGGAGATCGCGCTGGTCGAAGGCGAGTACGAGCTGATCAACCGTGTGGAGCAGGAGAACGCGGATGCCGATGCGGCCGCCGTCTCCGCGGCTCTGCCGACCGGTGGTTTCGTGATCCTCGACACCGCGCTGACCGACGATCTGGTGGCCGAAGGCTACGCGCGTGATGCGATTCGCGCCGTGCAGGACGCCCGTAAGTCCGCCGGTCTCGACATCGCCGACCGTATCGCGCTGACGTTGACCGTGCCCGCCGCCGATGCGGCCAAGGCCGAACAGTTCAAGGATCTGATCGCCGGCGAGACGCTGGCCACCTCCCTTGAAATCGAGGCCGCGGACGTGAAGGAACTCGGCGTTCAGGTCGTCAAGGCCTGATTGGCGGGTTCGCATGGGCGTCGCGCGCAGTGACGCCCGTGCGAGGAAACCGCACACGAAAGCACATTTCGTATAGGCTGGGATTCGTTGGAATTCCAACGAATCCCAGCCATTTTTATTCGTTTGGTCCTCGCAAAAGGGTCGCACGGACACGTTCTGGACATCGCCGCGTGCGAAAGGGGTTCCGATGAAACACATCGTTGCGGGCATCGTGGCCCATGTGGACGCGGGGAAAACCACCCTGTCCGAAGCGTTGCTCTACCGCACGGGCGAAATCCGCAAACTCGGCCGCGTGGACCACGGCGACGCCTTCCTCGACACCGAATCGTTGGAAAAGCAGCGCGGCATCACCATCCATGCGCATCAGACCAAAGTCGTTCGCGGCGATCTCGAACTCACCCTGCTGGACACGCCGGGCCACGTCGACTTCGCGGCGGAAACCGAGCGTGTATTGCGCGTGCTCGATTACGCGATCCTCGTCGTCTCCGGCATCGACGGCGTGCAGGGGCATACGGAAACGCTGTGGCGATTGCTGTCGCAATACCATGTGCCGACATTCGTTTTCGTCAACAAAATGGACTCCCCAAGCGCCGACCGTGAGACGGTACTCGCCCAACTGCATCGCCGCTGCTCCGATGCGTGCCTACCGCTTGCGGCCGCCATGTTCGGCGGAGAGGAATCGTCCGACTCGACCGGGCAGGTGGGTGGAATCACATCCGGAGATGACGAACCTTCCGCCGAACTGCTCGAATCCATCGCCGAACAGGACGAACTCGCGTTGGACGAGTTTCTGGAGACCGGCGGAATCTCATTGGGCCGCATCCAAACCATGATCGCCGAACGCAGACTGTTCCCCGTCTTCTTCGGTTCCGCGCTGAAACTCGACGGCATCGACGAGTTCATGGCCGGCCTGTCGCGGCTGGCTCGCGAGCCTCAATGGCCGGCCGAATTCGGAGCGCGGGTGTTCAAAATAGCCCACGACCAGCAGCACAACCGCCTCACTTGGCTGCGCGTCACCGGCGGCACGCTGAAAGCCAAGACGATGCTGAGTTCCACGCCGGTCGCGTCGGAGGCACCGCTTCACTCAGCCGGTGGGCAGTCTGATGGGGGAGCGGCCGCGCAAGACGAACGCTGGCATGAGAAAGTCGACCAACTGCGCGTCTACAACGGCGCGAAATTCGACATCGCCACAGAGCTGCCCGCCGGCGCCATCTGCGCCGCGACCGGCCTGACCCAAACATTCCCCGGCGAGGGACTCGGTTTCGAGAAGGATGCCGAATCGCCCGCATTGCAGCCGGTGCTCACCTACACCGTCCTACCTCCCGACGCGAAACCCGAGATGGAGACGGCGGCGCGACGGCCGGCCAAGTCTCCTGCATCCGATTCCCCGGACGGAAAGAGCAATCCAGACGACTCAGGCAAGTCCGAGGAATCGGACGAATCGCAAGCCGATGCTGCGCAGCGTAAGGCCGCGCCGAAGCCGACGTTTGACGATCTGATGCTGCACAAACTTTTGGGCGCGCTTCGCGAACTTGAGGACGAGGAACCGTTGCTGCACGTCGCGTGGGTGGAGCGGCTGCAGGAGATCCACGTGCAGCTGATGGGTGCCGTACAGTTGGAGATCGTCCAGCAAACCTTGCGCGACCGGTTCGGTCTGGATGTGGCGTTCGGTCCGGGCGGCATCCTCTACCGTGAGACCGTCACCGAAACGGCGGAAGGCGTGGGGCATTTCGAACCGCTGCGCCATTACGCCGAAGTGCATATTCTTTTGGAACCGGGGGAGCCAAGCGGCGGCGTGAGCATCGCCAGCGCGGTGAGCGAGAACGAGCTCGACCGCAACTGGCAGCGGCTCATCATGACGCATATGCGCGAAAAGGAGCATCTGGGTGTGCTCACCGGCTCGCCGCTGACGGATGTGAGGATGACGTTGGTCGCAGGCCGGGCGCATCTCAAACACACGGAGGGTGGCGACTTCCGCCAGGCCACCTACCGGGCGATCCGGCAGGGACTGATGCGGCTGAAGGAGCGCGGCGCATGCCGTGTGATGGAACCGTGGTACCGTTTCCGCCTGGAGGTGCCGGGGGAGATGGTCGGTCGCGCCATGTCGGATATCCAACGCATGGCCGGTTCGTTCGAACCGCCGGTGATGGACGCCGACTACGCGCTGCTGGTGGGGGAGTGCCCCGTTTCGGAGATGCGCGACTATGCGATGGAGGTGCACTCATACACGCACGGCCGCGGGCGTCTGAGCTGCACATTCGCCGGATACCGTCCCTGCCATGACGAGGAACGGGTGGTCGCGCAATCCGCGTACGACCCCGAATCTGACCTCGAGAACACCCCGGACTCGGTGTTCTGCGCGCACGGTGCCGGATACCCCGTCAAATGGTACAAAGTCCCCGACTTCATGCACCTCGACTGGGCGGTGGAATCGTAAAGCGCATCCCACGGCGAACGCACGGCGCGATTATGTGCCCAATCCTGTTTTCAGGAATGCGTTTCGATACTGTTTGGGGGTCAGAGAGAACCGCTTCTGGAAGATTTTGTGGAAGTAGCTGGGGCTTGTGAACCCCACAAGTCGGGTGATTTCGGCGATGGTGAGTTCCGATTGGGTCAGGGCCGTGGCCGCCTCGTTAAGACGTGTTTCATTGATAAGGGTCCCGAGGGTTTTTCCGCTGTGTGATTTGCTGTATCGGGAGAGGTATCCGACGCTGTATCCCAGTTGATGTGCGATGGACTCGATGGAGATATGCGCGATATCCCGATCGATGATTTGTTGGATGGAAGCGATGAGAGGGTCTGCGTGGGCGCGCTCGTCCAACGTCTGGCTGAGGTAGTGAACGCATTCCAACAGGTTGCCGACGACCGCGTAATGCAACGAATGTTCGGAGGAACCGTATTCCACGATAAGGCGATTGATGGCTGATTCCAGAGATGGATTCTTGTCCGGTCCGATGGCGATGTAGGGTATGTCGCTCAAGGAAGAGGCCCATTGGTGGAAGGCTTCGTCATGGGAGTGCGGTGCGAGTGCGCGCATTCGATTGATGATGGTCTCGGAGACGAGCATGTCGATTTCAATGGGGACTGAATCCGCGTCTCCTCCGACGGGTGAGATCAGATGCTTCGCACCCGGTTGGATGGCTATGGTTCCGCCCGCTCGCACGATTTCCGTCCGTCCCTCGATCCAGAGCATGACGCTGCCTTTGAGCACATGGGTGACTTCGACGTAGTCGTGGAAATGCGGTTTTGACCGATGCTCAAGTTCGTGCGCGATGATGCCGAACCCATCGTCGGGTGAGATATGTTCGACCGCTTGGGCGACGTCCTGAAAGGATGTGAGTTCGATGCGCTGCTGGGCGACGTCGATGCTGTTGTGGGACATGTCGACGTTTTGGAAATCCACATACTTGATGAGGTCGTCGGGATTTCGCTGCAGAACATCGCGTATATCCAAGTGGGGCAATGCGTGTGAACGTCTATCCTTCATAAAGGTCATTATCGAGCACACTGTGGTCATTATGCAAGATAAATGGCTTAATACAGTAAGTCTTGACAGCAATGTCGCATCAAAACAAGGTTGTTTTCGAGGAGAATAGTATGCGTATCGCAAAACCGACAATAGGTATCCTGACGTTAAGCATGATTTCGTTGTCAGGAATCTTCATCACTCCGGTTATCGGACTCGTGGCGGAGGCTTTTCCGCAAGCTTCGCTGAGCAGCGTGCAGATGATCGTTTCTGTCTCCACGCTGACGGCTCTGGTCGGAGCTTGGTGCACAGGCAAGCTCGTGCAGCTCTTTTCGCGCAAAACCGTCGCATTGCTTGGTATCGCTGGCGTCTTGGTGTTCGGATTCCTGCCGTTTATCGTGCATTCGAGTCTGAGCGTCGTTATCGCATTGTCCGGATGCCTGGGTGTGTGCTTGGGTCTTATCAACAATACGTTGCCGGCCTTCATCTCCGAGCATTACGATGTGGAGCAGCGTCAAGGAATGATGGGCAAGCAGGTCGCCTTCGCCAGCATCGGCGCGATGGTCTTCATCTACGCCGCAGGAATGCTGGGCACCGTCGCTTGGTACTACGCCTATCTGGTATACCTGTTCGCTGCGATTGTCTTGCTGGTTTGCTGGTTCACTCTTCCTAAAGATGCGGTGGCCGAGGATGGGAACCGAGGCGAACAGAAATTCTCCATCACGCAGGCGTTGACACCTAAGGTCCTGTTCCTGCTCGCGGCTGGTTTCTTCTTCCTGATCGCCAACAACGCATACAGCAACAACCTCGCGCTGCTGGTCGCTCAGAACAATCTTGGCGATAGCGGCACCGCCGGTCTCGCCACCACCATCGGCCAGTTGGGCGGTTTGATCGCAGGCCTGCTTATCGGACGGCTGGCGAAACGCATCACCAATCACCTGTTGATGCTTGGATTCGTCATCGAAGGCGTCGCTCTTCTTGTTGTCGGATTCGCTCCCAATCTGCTGGTGCTCGTCATCGGATGCTTCTTCGTCGGTGCGGGACTGAGTGTGTACTACGCTCAAGCGCCCTTTCTCATCACCGTGCTTGAGAAGCCGTATCTGATCCCTCTCGGCATCGCCGCTATGACCACGGCGAACGCGCTTGGCGGTTTCGCCAGTCCGGTGGTGGTCAACGCCATCAACGGACTGTTCGGATCCACAGCCGCGGGAGCGATGTGCATTGGCGCTACCATGGCTCTGATCGTTGCCGTTGTCCTTGGCGTGACGAACTACCAGAAGCATTGTCTGGACGCTGTTCGGTGAATGGCGACCCGTTGGTATGAACAAGAAATGGGATGTGACGATGAATCTTGAACAGATTAATATTCGCGACCCTTTCGTTATGGAATATGACGGAAGCTACTACATGTACGGAACCCGTGCCGAAGGCGTATGGGGAGAGATGGACGGATTCGATTGCTACGTTAGCGATGATTGCGTCCAATGGAATGGGCCTGTTGAGGTTTTCCACAAGCCGGAAGGTTTTTGGGCGGAGCGCGCGTACTGGGCTCCGGAATGCTACCGCCGCAACGGCAAATTCTATCTGATCGCCACTTTGGCAGATGTCGAAGGCCGCAAATCGGTGAATGTGTTGGAATCGGAATCGCCCGTTGGCCCATTCGTCTATCTGTCTCGCCTTACTGATCCGGCTCAGGCCTGTATCGACGGTACGCTCTACGAAGAAGACGATAAGGTCTACTTGGTGTATTCGCATTCTCTTGAAGATGTGCCCGAGGGAAATATGGATGCGGTGGAGGTATCCTCCGATTTGACCCATGCGATTGGAAATCCATTCACCGTATTTCGGGCGTCCGACGCATCTTGGAGCGTGCCGGTGCCATTCGCGAAGGCTGAATTCGGCATCGATGGGCCAGCCTATTTCTCCGACGGTCCTTTCCTTGAGAAAACCTTGCAAGGAAAGCTGGTCATGCTGTGGTCCAGCTGGTCGGAACAGGGATATTCAGTCGGGCAGGCCGTGTCCTCCGACGGCAGCATTCGTGGGCAATGGGTACACGAGCACAAGCCTTTGATTGGCCAAGGCGGGCATGGAATGCTGTTCACCGGGCCTGATGGCAAACGCTACTTTGCAATGCATGCGCAGAATGATCACGAACCCGAGCATCCTCGGTTCCTTGAAGTCGCGGAATCAGAGCAAGGTCTCGCTATGCGCATCTGATCTTCTGCTTTCAAGCGGCTCTCGACTGTTCTTCCAGTCGAGAGCCGCTCGCTATGGTTGGGGTTGATGATGCTCGGAATTCAGTCTGTAGAGCTGCTTTTCTCGTGGCTGAGACGCTGTGTAATGGCGAGGTTCGTCATTAATAAGTGAGCGCGTAATCGTTGTTCGTTTGTCGTAATGGGTGAGCGCGAAACGGTGCCTGCGATCTATTTGTCGTTTTGTCCGGCGTCGGCGCGCATGCGTTCGATCGCCTTTCCCAAGTATCCCATGTCCAGGCCGGCGCGGCGGGCCATCGCCTCGGTGCGGTCCCGGCTGACGCGTTCGAGTTCGTCCTGGATGACGGCGATCTCGCGGTTGAGGCGGGCGGGGTTGGTGGCGGCGATGATCCCCTCGATGCGGCGGCGGGCGTCGTCGACGACGTATCCGCCGCCCCCGGCGGCGCGGTCGGCGGCGTCGTGCTCCAGCACGCGCGCCCACGGGGTGCGGGGCTCGTCGTACACGGTCTTCCTGCGCCCGTCGCGCCCCTGGTCGACGCGCACGGGCTTGCGGGTGGGCGTGAACAGGTTCAGCAGCACGTAGGTCTTCGCCCACAGCCGGTTGAGCAGCTCGCGCTGCTGCGCGGTGTCGTAGCGCCAGTGGAACGCGTATTTCCTGACGACGTGGTTGTTGCGCGACTCGACGGTGGCCTGGTCGTTCTTCCTGTACGGGCGGCTGCGGGTCTGTTCGATGTCCTGTTCGAGCAGCCAGTCGACGAGCTCGTCGTTGATGAACTCGACGCCGTTGTCGGAGTCGAAGCAGGTGACGGGAAACGGGAAGAGCGGCAGGGCGGTGGCGACCGCTGCCTTGATGTTGGATTTGGCATTGTTGCGGGCGGTGACGTTCACGGTCCAGTTCGTCGCGTAGTCCACCATCGTCAGGGTGCGGGCGAACTCGCCCTTCATGCTGGGCCCGCAGTGGGCCACGGTGTCTGCCTCGGCCAGGCCGGGAACGCGGATTGTCTCGTCGGTGCATTTGCGGATCCTGATCGAGTTGCGCATGTGCTCCGCGGCCGGCCGGGTCAGCGACGCGCCCTTCGGCATGGCGGCCTGTTTGAGCGGTCTGAGCCGCCGGTCGATGGTCGACGGACTCATCGCCAGCACCTGGTCCAGCGCGTCGCCGTCGATGCCGTCGAGCTCGCCGTTCGCCAGGAGCGCGGGAATCCACTGGTCGAACATGGCCTTCATGTACGGGCCGCACGGCATGCCCATGAGCAGCCACAGGCGCTCCAGCAGCCGCTGCGCGCCCGCGTCGTACTTCGGCCGCCTGCCCCGCGCCGCGCCTTTCACGGGTTTCTCCCTCTCCGCCTGCGTGAGCAGCCGCCGGGCGGTGGACCTGCCCATCCCGACGGCCTCGAGGCGGTCGAGGATCTCGCCCTTCTGTTTCTTGTCGCCCTTGGCGTACTCCGCCTTGAACCTGTTCGTCAGCCGTTTTCTCGTGGCCATGTCCAGTCTGCCTTCCATAAGGCAAGCATCCCCGCGAACGACGCGGGCCGCGCGGGATTTCGCGCTCATTATTTATGACGAACGGAATCCAATTTCGCGCTCAAACATTACGACGAACGTCGATGGCGATATCTGTTGCTTAAAATTCGCTAAGCTACATTTATCGAGTTAAATGTAGCTTAGCTCGCGAGGCAACGCCGGATATCGGCGGTATGATGCGGATTATTCCTATTACGCGTAGACGTGTGTTTTGAAGTGCTGTGGGGAGGGATGATGGCGAAACCGGTTGTGTATACCGACTTTGATGGGGTGCTGAATGCTTTTCCGGATGACAAGGTGTTGCGTCGCGGAGGGCAGGCGCATCTGGATTGGCTGAAGGACGGCGACCCGCGCAAAACGCTGTACGACGTGGGTAATGCGTTCCTTCTGGATCGAACAAGACGAGTGCCGACTCCTATGGGCAAGTTTCGGGTTCGCTGGTCGGATGAGCTGACCGATGCGCTGCACGCAATGGCCTCGGAGGGGAATATCGAGCTGAATTGGCTGTCGACGTGGCAGCCGTTCACGGCTGCACTGAATGAAACCTTGGGTTGGGATCCGGAAATCGTCGACACGGTGACTTGGTATGACCCGGTTTCCGGTCAGGGACGTCTCACTGGCAAACGCGGAACGGTGTTTCGCCGAGTTGAGGCTGAACGCCAGTCCGATGGTCCCGCGCCAATCGTCTGGATCGATGATGAAGAATGCTATGACAGTGTGGCGATGCAGTTGGAATCGTTAAACCCGACGGCACCGGTGTTGATGGTCCGTCCCGATGACCGTATCGGCATCTCACGCAGGCAATGGCGGTTGATTGAGCGCTTTGTCGATGATCCGGCGTCATTCGATCCGGTCACACTCGATGAGGAGCCGACGCTGCACAACCGTTCCGGACACATCGGCTTCTAGAACGTCAGGCGCATTTGGTGCCAGGTTACGTTGCCGTGGGTGGAGTCGGAGACGCCTTCGTCGAGGAAGCCGAATTGGGCGTAGAAGCCGATGAGGGGTTCCTTGCAGGTGAGAACCAGTCCGCGGCGGCCGGCAGCGCTGGCGTCGGCGATGACCTGGCGCATCACGGTGCCGGCGTGGCCCTGATGCTGGTATTGGGGCGCGGTGTCCACGCCGAAGATCATCTGCCATGCGCCATGCGGATCATGCAGCGTCGCATCCTCATACATGTCGTCAGTCAGGTCGGGGCTGTCCGTGGCGAATCCGTTGATGAATGAGATGATGTCTCCGCCCTGCCCATCCTCCGTCAGCAGCCAGAAAAAGTCGGGGTAAACTTCCAGTCGGGCGTGAAGTCCTTCTTTGGTCGCGGCTTCGGCGGCGGGGAAGCAAGCCATCTCCACGGCGGCGATGGCATCAAGGTCGGCAAGCGAGGCATGACGAATCGTAGGCATGGTCCCAATTATGGGACGGGATATCGTCATCCAGCGCTAGATCGCCAGCCATGGCACGGACATGATGATCGTCGCGAAGGTCAGCAGACTGGCGAACAGCTCGATCAGTCCGGGAACAATCGGTTTGAGCGTGAATTTGTTGGCGATCAGCGGCAGCGCCACAGCGCGGGCCAGCAACACCAGCGCGGTGCCGCCGAGCGCGGGGGATAACACGAAACCGCCGATGACCATCCCCACATGCCATGTGATCGACGCGACGAGATACGGCACACTGCCGCGCTCGCGAATCATCGTTTTGACGAACAGCACCGACCCGAACTGCGTCACGGCGAACAGAAGCGCTGCAAGAACGCCGATGCGCGGGAACGGTGGATACACGTTCGTAAGATACTGCTCCAGCGGCGCTCCCTCGGACATCGGCATCACACCGGCCACGACATCCGCACCGAACGACGCGGTGACCACGGCCATCGCGCACGCGGCGACGATCGCCACCCCATTGCCCCACAAAGTCCGCTCCTGCCTACGCCATGCGGCCAGCATCGACAGCGCGAGCAGTACCACATACAGCGGCGCCCATATCAGCACGTGCGGATGCATCACCACGAATGGCACGCCCAGCACCACCAGCACCGCGCCATACACCAACGCCGGCAGACGGTAGCGTTTGCGGAACCGCGACTTCACCCACCGGGCGGCGGTGAACTGCGTGCAATAGCACAGCAGCCACAAGCCCAAAAGCCACAGATTCGTGGGATTGGCGCCGGTGAGCGCGATTCCCGCGATGGCGGGCAGCAGCGCCATCGCCCAAGCGCCGGGCTGGTCGGGAATCCATAGGCGGACGGATGTGCGGTGGGAAGCGGCAGATTGAGACATGATTGCCATCATAGAGGAGCGGGCGCGCAAAGACCAGAGCTTGGGATGAGATGCCTCGACTACGCTCGGCATGACGATGAGGTGCGCTCGGCATGACGGTGGGCACGGCGGGAGCGCGGCGGCGGGACTACCAGATCGTTGGTCGTACGGCGCCGATTCGTTCCAGGAATTTTGCCACATCGCGCATCTCATCCATGCAGATACCGTGCGCCACACCGGGATAGACGTGCTCGTCCAGCGTGCCGTGCCCGCCCCAGAAGTCGGACATGGCCGCGACCTCGTCGCCTGAGAAAATCGGGTCGAGCGCGCCGCGCCCGTAGAATACCGGCGGTTTCGACTCGGCCAAGGTTTCGTCGCCCGGCAGCGCGCCCGGCGCGAGCCATCCGGAGAAGGCGACCGCGGCCATATAGCGCGACGGATTCAGCCTCAGCATGTGCGCCGCCAGCAGTCCGCCCTGCGAGAAGCCCATCATCACTACCTTGCGGTCGGCGGGGATATGCTCGGCGACCCACCGATCCACCGCCTCGGCCGCCTGCAAGGCCTGACGGTCGAGCGACTCGCCCTCCGGCGCGCCCTCATGCGCCCACTCGCCAAACCACGTGTACCCCATGCCGTATGCGATCGGCGCGCGCAACGACGCATAATCCGCGCCCCGCGCGCAATAGTTCAGCAGATCGGGCAGATCCCGCTCATCGGCGCCCCACCCATGCAACAACACGAACACGGGGGTTTGGGCGGAGCCATGCAGGGACGTGATCGCGGTGGTGACTTCCATAATGCCTCTTTCGTTTGGGGAACGGACGTCTCATACTGTGGGCAGCGTTTACCACCAATCTAGCGGTATTTCAGTAGCCTGAGATTACACGGTTGCGTCGCCATACGCGGGGCAGAAACGTCGTGGACCATGTCGTACGGCGTGGTGGTGGAGCTCTGCTCCCACGTCGCCGTACGCGGGGACGGAAGACCTGCGGACGGGCCGCATTCGTGCGGCACGCAGTCCGGCATCCGCACGCGGCATGCCGGGACGCGGCGCGGACGTGACAGGAACGTGACGGACTCGCGGTTGCACGGTCTATAAGCAACGCCTATAGCCACGCCGCCGCAAGCGCCGCGCGCGCCACGTACTATGACTTTCGCGTATGCGGGCATATGCCCGCTTCGCATAGGGCATAACGCGCAGGCGTGTGTCACAATAAAGCAACTCGCCGCGGCGGGCGAACAACGCACGCCGAAACGGCCGCTCGTCACGCCGGCCGACATCGTGCCGCGCTGGTTCGCAGCCGCCGATATAAGCCGGTCGAACGCGACACCGCGCGGGCCAACGAGAGATGAAGACAAGGAAAGGAGCCAACGCCATGTTCGATTGGACATTCGTCGAGCGTTACGCGCCCTTCTTCGTCTCCGGCACGCTGATGACGCTGTTCATCTCCGTGTTCGGCATCCTGCTCGCCCTCGCCGTCGGACTGGTCTGCGCCGGCGTCGATACCGCGCGCATTCCGGTCGCGCGCCAGATCGTACGCGTCTACATCGAACTCAGCCGCAACACCCCGCTGTTGGTGCAGCTCTACTTCCTCTACTTCGGCCTGCCGAAACTGGGCATCGTCTGGTCCGCCGAAACCTGCGCCATCGTGGGACTCGGCTTCCTCGGCGGCTCCTATATGGCCGAGGCCATCCGCGGTGGCCTTGAAGCCGTGCCCGATGTGCAGCGCGAGACCGCGTACGTGCTGGGATTGAGCCCCATGCAGTCGCTCTCCCGCGTGGTGCTGCCGCAGGCCGTCTCCACCGCCGTGCCGGGCGTGGTCGCCAACGTGATCTTCCTCATCAAGGAATCCTCCGTCGTATCCGCCATCGCGCTCGCCGACGTGATGTACATGGCCAAGGACCTGATCGGCATGTACTACAGCACCTACGAGTCGCTGTTCATGCTCGTCGTGGCCTATCTGGTCATCCTGCTTCCGGTTTCGCTGTTCGGCACCTGGCTCGAAAGGAGGTTCGACTATGCAAAGCGCTGAGATCCTCCTGCAGCCGGGTGTGTTCCCGCGGCTGCTGCAAGGCCTGTGGGTCACCGTGTGGATCGCGGGCGTCTCCGTGGGCGCGTCCGTTCCCGTCGGCCTGCTGGTCGGCTGGCTGATGACGCTGCGCAATCCGATCGTGCGCGCCGTCATGCGCGTGTACCTCGACTTCATCCGCATCATGCCGCAGCTCGCCCTGCTGTTCCTCGCCTACTACGGTTTCGCCCGATGGTTCAACTGGAACCTCGACGCGACCGGCGCCTGCGTGCTCGTGTTCGTGCTGTGGGGCGGCGCCGAGCTGGGCGACCTCGTGCGCGGCGCGCTCACCTCGATTCCCAAGGCGCAGTACGAGTCCGCGTATGTGCTGGGATTGAGCCCGTGGCAGACCTTCGCTCGCGTGATCCTGCCGCAGGCCGTGCGTCGGATGCTGCCCGCGTCGGTGAACCTCGCCACCCGCATCGTCAAAACCACGTCGCTGGCCGTGCTGCTCGGCGTGGTGGAGGTCATCAAGGTGGGCCAGCAGATCATCGACGTGAACCGTTTCCAATATCCCGACGGCACGCTGTGGGTGTACGGCGCGATCTTCTTCATGTATTTCATCGTGTGCTGGCCGCTGTCGATCGTGACCCGCAGACTCGAAAAGAGGTGGGCCAATGGCTGACGCAATCCAGACCAACGCGACCGCGGTCCAGCCGGACGCCGGCGCCGAGGCTCCCGCCGCGCTGACCCTGACCGGTCTGACCAAGCAGTACGCCAACGCCGACCATCCGGTGCTCGACGGCATCTCGTTAAGCGTGCCCAAAGGGCAGGTTCTGGTGATCGTCGGCCCGTCCGGATCGGGCAAGTCGACCCTGCTGCGCACCGTCGCCGGACTCGAGCCGATCCAAGGCGGCACCATCGCGTTGGACGATCAGATCATCGAAACCGGCAGACCCGGCAGTGAGAAGTCCGGCCGATCCGACAGAAGCAGCGAGCTGCGCACGCGCATCGGCATGGTGTTCCAAAGCTACGACCTGTTCCCGAACAAAACCGTGCTCGGCAACCTCGTCCTGGCTCCGACCATCGTGCAGAAACGCGACAAAACGCAGGTCGAGGCCGAAGCCGTGCGGCTGCTCGAACGCGTCGGATTGGCCGACCGCAAGGACGCCTGGCCCCACGAACTTTCGGGCGGGCAGCGCCAGCGTGTGGCCATCTGCCGCGCGTTGATCCTGCATCCGGAGATACTGCTGTTCGACGAGGTGACCGCCGCGCTCGACCCTGAGATGGTGCGTGAGGTGCTCGATGTGATCCTCGACCTCGCGAAACAGGGGCAGACCATGCTGATCGTCACGCATGAGATGCCCTTCGCCCGCGCCATCGCCGACCACGTCGTGCTGCTGGAGGACGGTGTGATCGTCGAGCAATCCGACGATCCGGAACGTTTCTTCACCCAGCCGCGAACCGAGCGGGCACGGCAGTTCCTGCACACCTTCGAATTCGAACGCGCGGAACGCTGACCGGCCGCCCGGCCTCCACGGCCACGGACGCACAACAATCGCGACACAATCGCACGCCATACTTGTCGGATGAGACGCCAAGCGCCGCTTGTCGTATACCGGCCTACCCTGCAACAACCACACCCAAGAGAAGGAGACGCCATGAACGCATCATTGGCCAAACCATTCAAAACCCTGCTCGCCGCCTCGGCGGCGCTGATCATGGCGGGCTCGCTCGCCGCCTGCGGCCCTTCCGCCGGCACGCCGAGCGACAGCGCCTCCGACGACACCACGGCCACGACCTCCGCGACCGCGCGCACGCTTGACGAAATCAAGGAATCCGGCGTGCTCAAGGTCGCCGTGTTCTCCGACAAGGCGCCGTTCGGCTATGTGGACGCCAATGGCGACTACGCCGGCTACGACGTGGTGTTCGCGGAACGTCTCGCCGAGGACCTCGGCGTCGAACCCGAATACACCTCCGTGGACGCCGCCGCCCGTGTGGACGTGCTGACCTCCAACAAGGTCGACGTGGTGCTCGCCAACTTCACCGTCACCGACGAGCGCGCCGAAAAGGTCGACTTCGCCGATCCGTACATGAAGGTCTCGCTCGGCATCGTCTCGCCCGAATCCGCCGTGATCTCGGACGTGAGCGAGCTGGACGGCAAAACCCTCATCGTGGTCAAGGGCACCACCGCCGAAACCTACTTCGAGGAGAACTATCCGAACGTGACCCTGCAGAAGTACGACCAGTACGCCGACGCCTACAACGCGCTGCTCGACGGCCGCGGCGACGCCTTCTCCACCGACAACACCGAGGTGCTCGCCTGGGCCAAGTCCAACGAGGGCTTCACCGTGGGCGTGACCAGCCTGGGCGACGTGGACACCATCGCGCCCGCCGTGCAGAAGGGCAACACGGAGCTGCTCGACTTCATCAACGATGAGATCGCCGCGCTCGCCGACGAGAACTTCTTCCACAACGACTATGAGGAGACGCTCCAGCCGGTCTACGGCGACGACGTGGATCCCGACGACATCGTCGTGGAGGGCGGCCAGGTCTGATTGGAGCCCTTCGCACGGGCCTCGTCCCCGAGGGCTCCCGTGCGACCCTGATAACGGGTCGAAACGCACATGAAATGGCGTGATTCCTTGGAGTCACGCCATTTTGCTATGTGAGGTCCATGTGCGTTCCTGTGCGGAAAAGTCGCACGGAACGTCAGGCGGCAGCCGTCCGTGCGAACCCCTCATAACTAATCCATATAGCCACGCCGGCCCGCGGCGTTCCAGGAACGGATACGTTGGCATCGAGAAAAACACAGTGAACGGGAAGGAAGGCAAACGATGCGATACGCGGTTCTCGGCGCGGGCGGCATGGGCATCCAATACGGTGTGCTGTTGCAGGAGCTCGCCGGCAGACAGGTCGATTTCATCGACACCTGGGAATCCAACATCACGACGATCCGCAATCAGGGAGGCGCGTTCGTCTCGCAGGACGGCAAAGATCGCAGGCTGGTGCCGATTGATGTGTACTATCCCGAGGAATATCAGGGGGAGCCGGATGTCTGGATCGTATTCGTCAAGCAGCAACAGCTGCCGGAATTCCTGAGCCGCACGGCCCATCTGTTCCGCGACCATCAGGTCGTGTTCTCCGCGATGAACGGATACGGCCACTTCGAGCGTCTCAACGAGTATTTCTCCGCGGACCGCATCTATGGGGGCACCGCGCTGATTGGCGCGTACGTGTATGGTCCGGGCGATTTCAACTTCACCGGCGGCGCGCACGCCAAAGCGATGAACATGTGCGCGTACGACGGGCATGAGCCGGATGAGAAGGAACTCGCCATCTTCGAGGATTTCAAAGCCGCCACGCTCAACCCCACCATCGTGGACGATTTCCTCGGCATGTGCATGGCGAAAATCGTGTTCAACTCGGTGCTGAACACGTTGTGCACGATGTATCAGATCCGTTTCGGCGAATTCGAACGGCATCCCGATTCGCGTTGGCTGACCGAACAGCTGGTCGACGAGGCGTACCGCGCCGCGGAACATGCCGGAATCACGCTTCTGGGAACGCGGGAATCCGAGGTCGAGACCATCCTGCGCACCGCCGGGGTGGCCCATCCGCTCCATTACCCCTCGATGTATCAGGACCTGACCAAAGGACGGCCCACGGAGGTGGACTACATCAACGGGTACATCGCCTCGATCGGACGCGAACATGGATATCCGTGCAAACTCCATGAGATGCTGACGCGTGAACTGCATCTCGCCGAACACGCGTTCGCCATCCACCATCCCGATGCCGCCGACACCAACGGCTGACCGTCGCCTCCCATATCATCCCATGCCCGGACGCGCATTCAGACGGAGCTCGCGTCCGGGCTTTCGCATGTCTTCCGTCTCGTGAGACAAGGAAGGTGCCGGCCGCTGATAAAACGCCATAACATCCGCTGATACCGCTTTGAAAGCGGTATAACAAGCCCCGATAACCCATGGCGCGTGTGGCGTTCGCGCAGTGGTTAGTCTGATGCTCGACGGTTGGGGAAAACCGTCGAACACCAACGACATCGCATGGCGATGTGTGTTTTCGTTAGAGAGGGAAACGACCATGACCACTTCCAATATCGCCGCCGCCGTCAAGCGTGGCGTGACGGCCGCTCTTGTGTTCGCAGCGCTGGCATCCATCGCAGCCTGCGGCTCCGCGAACGCCGCCGACGCCGATCTGACCGACGCTCCCGCCGAAGGCGAGACCACACAGATCGTCGTCGGCGTGTGCCCCGGACCGTACGGCGACATGGTCACCGACGTGATCGCCCCGCTTCTGGAGGACGACGGATACAAGCTGACCACCAAACTGTTCAACGATTACGTGCAGCCCGACAAGGCTCTGGCGGCCGGCAGCATCCAAGCCAACCTGTTCCAGCATTCCAATTATCTGGAGACGTTCACGGCCGACAACGATCTCGACCTGACCGCTCTCGGACAGGTGCCCACATTGGGATTGGGCATCTACTCCAACGTCTACCAGTCGATCGACGACATCGCCGACGGCGCCACCGTGGCCATCGCCAGCGACGGCAGCAATCTGGCCCGTTCCCTCGGGGTTCTGGAACAGCAGGGGCTGGTGACGCTCGATGGGGATGTGGACGCGACCAAGGCCACCATCGACGACATCGCCTCCAATCCGAAGAACCTGCAGTTCAAGACGTTGGACGCCGCCCAGCTGGCCCGTTCGCTCAGTTCGGTCGACGTCAGTCTGGTCCCCGGCAATTTCGCTTGGGCGGCCGGTCTCAAACCCTCCGAAGCGCTGGCGAGCGAACGGCAATCCGATGGCGTGATCAACGTGTTCGTGGTGAACACCAAGGACGCCGACGGCGATTTCGCCACCAAGGTCAAGGATCTGCTGGTCAGCGACGAATTCAAGGAGGCCATCGCCGACAGCGAATTCGCCGATTTCGGCAAGCCCACCTCGTGGTGACGACCGGCCGGACTGCAACAGGGACCAAAACCAACCATAACAGGCGCGACGGCCCTGCGCGACAGCTGCACCGCCGCGGCGGGACGGTCGACCGACCGCCGCGGCCGTCGCATCGCAGGTCGGAACGAAGAGAGGAAACGATGAGCGTCATCGAATTGAAGGATGTGTCCGTCACCTTCCATGAAGGACGGCAGAATATCGCCGCCGTCAGTCATGTGGATCTCACGGTGGAACCGGGGGAGATATACGGCATCGTCGGATTCTCCGGCGCGGGCAAAAGCACGCTGGTGCGCACCATCAACCTGCTGGAACGTCCGACCGGCGGACGCGTGCTGTTCGACGGCAAGGACATCACCGACGCGAAGGGCGCCGAACTGCGGGCGCTGCGCAAGCGCGTCGGCTTCGTGTTCCAAGGATTCAATCTGATCTCCAACGTGACGGTCGGCAAGAACATCGAGTTCGCGCTTAAGGCCGGCGGTTGGCCGCGCGACGGATGGGACGCCCGCGTGCGCGAACTGCTCGCGCTGGTGGGGTTGGAGAGCAAGGCCGAGAGCTATCCGGCAAGCCTGTCGGGCGGGCAGAGGCAGCGGGTGTCCATCGCCCGCGCGCTGGCCAACAAGCCGGAGGTTCTGCTGTGCGACGAGGCGACCAGCGCGCTCGACGTGGAGACCACCGAGGGGATACTGACGTTGCTGCGGCGCATCAACCGGGAGCTCGGCATCACCATCGTGTTCATCACACACCAGCTTGACGTCGCCAAACAGCTTTTCGACCGTGTGGCGGTTATGGAGAACGGACGCATCGTCGAACAAGGCGACACCTTCACCGTATTCAGCGACCCCCGTCACCCCACCACTCGCGCGTTGGCGGAGCGTTACCTCGGCATTGCGATCCCGCCGCAACTGACTCCGTCGCTGCCCGCCGGGCGCATCGTGGAATTACGGTACAAGGGGAGGGACGCGCTGACGCCGTTGATCAGCGAGGTGGTGCGACGGTACGGGGTTTCGGTGAATGTGCTGCATGCGAATGTGGAGTATTTCGGCTCGCAGGCCATCGGCACGCTGATCGTGCAGGTGGGTGAGGCCGCAGGTCCGGATGGTCATGGCGCGAACGCCGGCGGAGACCTGTCGGTCGCCCGCGCGCTCGACGATTTGAAATCGCATGTGTACGGATTCCACGAAATCGACCGTGACGCGTTGGATCAGCCGCCGTTCGGGGAATCCCTCGTCGTCGCGGACGCGGAATAAAAGGAAGGCAATGGGATGGATACTTGGGAAATTCTGCGAAACAATCTCGGCCAGGCGCTGATTGACACCGCGTATATGGTGGCGGTGTCCACGCTGATCGGCGTGACGTTGGGCACGCTGGTGGCTTTGGTGCTGTATCTGACGCAGAACCGCCTGTTCGCCCCGAACCATGTCGTGAACGCCGTTGTGGGATTCGTCGTCAACGCGATTCGTTCGATGCCGTTCATCATCCTTATGGTGGTGTTGATTCCCGTCGTGCAGTTTCTGGTGGGGGATCCCTACACGCCCACCGGCGGAGCCATCTCCTTGTCGATCGCCGCGGTTCCGTTCTTCGCCCGCATCGCGGAAAGCGCGTTTGCCGAAGTCGATTCCGGTTTGCTGGAGGCGGCCGTATCCACCGGCGCCACGGTCCGCCAGGTGATTCTCGACGCGGTGTTTCCGCAGGCCCTGCCTTCGTTCATCCGCGGCGTGGTGCTCACCGTGATCTCCCTGATCGGATACTCCGCGATGGTGGGGACCATCGGTGCCGGCGGCATCGGCGACATGGCCATCCAATACGGCTACAACCGCTATGAGACCGGCGTGCTGGTCGTGATCGTCGTCATTCTCATCGCGCTGGTCCAACTGATCCAATGGGCGGGCGATTGGTGCGCCCGCAAGGCCACGCACTGAGCCTCAAGGAAAGGAGCGCCCGCGATGGCGTCACATGTCTCTCCCGTGGGATTCTCCACGGTGGCCCGTTCGATTCCGCCGAACGTCTTCGCCGATATGGATCGCAAGGTCGCCGCCGCCGTCGCCGAAGGACACGACGTGATCGATCTGGCGAAAGGCAATCCGGACGCGTATCCGGCCGAGTTCATCCGCGAGGCGGCGAAAAAAGCCGTCGACGACCCGGCGAACGCGCGGTACACGCCGTTCGACGGCAAGCCGGAGTTTCTGGAGGCCGCCGCCGACTGGTACGCCCGTGTGCATGGGGTTCATCTTGACTGGACCAGCCAATTGTTCGCGGTGGAGGGGGCGGTCGATGGTCTGGCCGGACTGTTCTCCATCCTTGTCGATCCGGGGGACGCCGTCGCGTTCGTCGATCCGTATTACCCGTCGTACCATTGCATGTCGGTGATGGCGGGAGCCGAGGAGGTGCTGCTTCCGGCATTGGCGGAGCGGGATTTCCTGCCCGATCTGGAAGCGGTTCCCCAAGAGGTGTGGGAGCGCGTCAAGGTTCTGGTGCTCAACTATCCCAACAATCCCACCGGAGCGCAGGCTCCGTTTGATTTCCTGCGGCGAGCGGTGGATCTGGCCCGTCGGCATCGTTTCGTGGTCGTCCAGGATTTCGCCTACGCGGGACTCGGCGTGGGCGGAAACGGCGCCGATGCGCAGCAGACAAGCGTTCTCGCCGTGCCGGGGGCGTGCGATGTGGCGGTGGAGGTGTGCTCGCTGTCGAAAATGTACGCGATGGCGGGATGGCGTGCCGGTTTCGTCGCGGGCAACGACGATATCATCGCGCATCTCAAGCGATACCACTATCAGATGGGCTCCATGATCACCGGCAGCGTTCAGGATGCCGGCATCGTGGCATTGCGTGGCGACCAAAGCCATGTGGCCGAACTGGCGGAACGCTACGCGCGTCGGCGCGGCATAGTGGCGCGTGGGCTTCGCGCCGCAGGCCTCGACGTGTTCGACTCGCCGGGCGGCGTTTATGTGTGGGCGCATGCGCCGGCCGGCTATGATGGCGGACGATTCGCCGACCTCCTGTTGGAGAGGACTCACGTCGCCGCGCTGCCTGGCTCGTGTTTCGGTTCGACGGGGGTCGGGTACGTGCGATTCAGCCTGTTGAGATCCGATGACGAGCTGCGCGAGGCCGTGCGCCGGATCGCGGACATCCTCCGTTGAGCCAAGGCTTGCGTCGGCCGGCGCCGGTATCGCTGTACACGTCTGATGACAGGGAAGCCGGGACTTCGGCGTTCGCGAACGTCGTTGATAGGATGGGAGACGTCGCGGCAATGGTTGCCGCGGCGCCTCATGAAGGGAACGGTTATGTCAACGACATTGGGAATGATAGGAGCGGCGATGCTGATAGGTGTTGTGGTGCTGGCGTTGATCGTGGTGCTGTTGTTCGCGGCGATTTTCATCGTGCCGCAGCAGCAGGCGTACATCATCGAACGCTTCGGCAAACTGCATAAGGTGCAGTTCGCCGGCATCCACGTTCGGATTCCGTTCGTGGACCGCATCGCGATGAAGACGAATATGCGCGTCAACCAGCTCAACGTGCAGCTGGAGACCAAAACGCTCGACAACGTGTTCGTCACCGTCGTGGCATCCACGCAGTTCCGCGTCAACGCGCAGAATGTGGCCACCGCGTACTACGAGCTGCGCGATCCGGCCGGACAGCTGCGCTCCTATATGGAGGACGCGCTGCGCTCCGCCATTCCGGCGCTCACCCTCGACGACGCCTTCGCCCGCAAGGACGACGTGGCCTCCGACGTGCAGAAAACCGTCGGACAGGAGATGGCCCGCTTCGGCTTCACCGTGGTGAAAACCCTGATCACCACCATCGATCCCAGCCAGCAGGTCAAGAACGCGATGGACTCCATCAACGCCGCCCAGCGCGAGAAGGAGGCCACCCGCCAGCGCGCCGAGGCCCAGCGCATCCAAATCGAGACGCAGGCCGCCGCCGAGGCGGAGAAAACCCGCCTGCAGGGCGAGGGACAGGCCAACTACCGCCGTGAGATCGCCAACGGCATCGTCGACCAGATCAAAAGCCTGCAGGCCGTGGGCATGAACATCACCGACGTGAACAACGTGGTGCTGTTCAACCAGTATCTCGACGTGATGCGCTCGCTGTCCGAGTCGAACAACGCCAAAACCGTGGTGCTGCCGGCCTCCACGCCCGGCGGCTACCAGGACCTCTACGAGCAGATCACCAAGGCCATGCTCACCGCCAATTCGACCAGCGAACCCGGCTTCGTCAAGTAACGAAACCGGACTTGTCCTCTCGCGCCCTCCGCCTGGGTCTCAGCGCGGAGGGCACGTCCGTCCGTTTATGAGTTCAGGAACTCCTTGATGGGTTCGGCCGCGGCGTAACCGGCGCGGTACATGCGCTCCAGTCCCTCGAAGCTTTTGCTCAGGGTGCTCAGGCCATAGAGGTCCTCAGGCGCCACGATGAGCACACGGCCGTCCTTTTCGTATTCCTTGGCCAGCGCCACCTCGTCGTTGTAGGTGCGATAGCGTTCGCGCAGTCTCTCGGCCGCGGCCGGATAGAAGCGCTCCAGCACCTTCGCCGGGGCGAGGTCCTTCTTCTGCTCGCGGACCTCGTCCCTCAGACGCGAGAGGATCACCACCACGCGCTCATAGCCGTCGTCCAACGCCTTTTGCACCGGAACCGGGTCGGCGATGCCGCCGTCGAAATACGGCACGCCGTCGATCACATACGGCTCGCATGCCACCGGCACGGCCGACGAGGCTTTGACCACATCGAAATCGTCATACCGCACGCGGGACTTGTCGAAATACATGGTCGAACCGTCCTCGGCGTTGCACGCCACCACCGTGAACAGGGTCGGATTCGCCGCGAACGCTTCGTAATCCACGGGATATTCGCCGTCGTGGTTGCTCAGCGTGCCGTAGATGTAGTCGAGGTTCGCGAAGTTGTGGTTCTTCACGAAGCTGTTCACGCTCGCATACTCCTTGCGGAAGGCGTACTCCGTGTAGAACTTGTGGTTGCGCCCCCGCTGATGCGCGATATACGAGGTCATATTGGCCGCTCCCGCGGACACCCCGTAGCAATGGTCGAAGTCGATGCCGGCCTCCATCAGCCGATCCATGACCCCGCATCCGAAAATCGCGCGGAATCCGCCTCCCACATCGATCAACGCGGTACCCTTGGCCATGAGAACGTCCCCTTTCTTTACGACTTGATATCGAGATTACGCGCGTATCGCGGACAAACCCGCGTCGACTCGCCTAAAGCGCAATCGGCTGGAAAACCGTGGCTCAGGCGGCGTCCAGCAGCGAGCGCGCCAACGCGGCGACACGGTCGGAAGGATCGGAGTTGGCGAGATCGACCGAACCGTTCTGCGAATCGGGCGCGAGACGCCCCAACGATTCCAACACCACCGACAAGTGCCGCACGGTGCCTTCGTTGCCGTCGATGACCGCGGCGGACTCGGGCAGCAGTTCGCGGAAGTGGTCGCGGTAGAACACGAAATGCGTGCATCCCAGCACCACCGCGTCGATGGAGGCCAGATCATACCGGTCGAAGTAGCGGTGCAGCGTACCCATCACCATGTCATGGTCGCCCAATCCGCCCGACTCCACGATCTCGACCAGATCGGGGCAGGGTTCGGGGAAAATCGTATGGTCGGTGGTGAATCGTTCCATCAGCGCGGCGAATTTGCGTTCGCGCAGCGTCAGGGGAGTGGCGGCGACGATCACGCGCTGGCGTCGTCCCCGTCCGCGGTCGCAGGCGACCTTCAGCGCGGGCTCCATGCCGATGATGGGAATGTCGTACCGCTCGCGCAGCTCGTTGACCGAAGCGGAGGTGGCGGTGTTGCAGGCGATGACCACGGCCTTGGCCCCCTGCCGCACGAACCGTTCCACGATGGCGAAGCTCAGCTCCCGCACCTGGTCCGGCGTTTTGGTGCCGTAAGGGGCGTTGGCGGAATCGCCGAAATAGAGCACACGCTCGTGGGGCAGCTCGCGCCGCAGTTCGCGCACCACGGAGATGCCGCCCAATCCCGAATCGAATACGCCGATCGGCGCCGTCGAAGCCATCGCAACCTCCTTGCCAAACGTTTCCAGACTACACCGTCGCATGCGGGTACGCCGGCATGGTGGCGGGTATGCTGGGGCGTATGACCATTCCTCACCATGTGACCAAGGCCCACGCCACAGGCAATGATTTCGTCGTCTACGCCGATCCGACCGGCGGGTTCGAACCGACGGCGGACGAGGTGCGCTTCCTATGCGACCGCCATCGCGGCATCGGCGGCGACGGACTGATCCGTCTGGCCCATCCCCGGTCGGTGTCGGATCTCGACGAGGCGCAACGCGCGGCATGCGAGGCGGGCGGCGCCGTATGGTTCATGGACTACCGCAACGCCGACGGCTCGCTGGCCGAGATGTGCGGCAACGGCACGCGCGCCATCACCCTGTTCGCGATGGACCGCGGACTTGCGAACGGCGGCGAGCCTTTCCGCTTGGGCACGCGAGCCGGCGTGAAGACGCTTACCCCCTTGGGGGATGTGGAACCATATGGGCGCGATGTGCTGCGCGTGGATATGGGCGCGTGGCGCATCGGGGAACTCGGCGCGTATGAGGTCTCCCTCGCGGGAACGCCCGGTTCGGCGCGCGGCACCTTCGTGGATATGGGCAACCCCCATGTGGTCGCGGTGACCGGTGCGGACGGGCGTCTGCTCGCTTCCGGCGCTCTGAACGGCGCGTCCGTCGCCGAATTGCTGGGCTCCACGCTGCCGGATGTGGACGATTTGGATCTGACGGTCAAACCGCGGGTCTCGCCGGCGATCGAAAGCGACCAGAACGTGGAGTTCGTGCGCATCGACGCCGTGAACGCCAGCACGCGTGAGGGCAAGGCCGTCATGCGCGTGCATGAGCGGGGCTGCGGCGAGACGCTGTCCTGCGGCACCGGTCTGTGCGCCACCGCGATTACCCTGCGCGCGCTCACCGGCGTCGACCACTGGGATATCACCGTGCGCGGCGGCATACTGCGCGTCGACGTGACCGACGCGAATGTGACGCTTACCGGATCGGCGACGCTGGTGGGGGATATCGCGCTGCGTTAGGATGCGGTCAGGCGAACAGCGCCGGCCCCTCCACGACGATGATCAGCACGGCCAGCGTCACCACCCACAGCACATCGATCATCAGATCGATGCCCAAACGATAGTAAGTGCGCAGGCCGGTGGCTTTGGCGGGCAGATTCCGCACGGCCACGGTGGCGTGGCTTAACGCCATGAACTGGATGGTGGTGGAGAACATCAGCGTCAGACACCACGGGCACAGGGCCTGGATCACGAACATCGACTGCGAGAACAGCCAGTAGGCGTAGGCGAGGGCGGCGAGTCCGCCGAACCAGGTGCAGACGGCGAACCAGCGCGGCACCGCGACCTTCGCCATGCCGATCACCGCGACGGTGACGAACACCGACTCGGCGGCGATGCCGAAGAAGGCGTTCGGATAGCTCAATCCGCCGAATTTGATAATCTCCGCCTGCCAGGATTGCGCGACCGCGGAGCAGGAGACCACGCTGTTGACGTCGCAGCCCAATACGGATTCGGGATGGCGCGCCAACTGCAGGGTTTCCGCCGCCAACACGAACGAGGCACCCAACGCCACCGCGGAGGCGACCAGCATGACCAGATAGGTCCACCAGGCGCTGTGCCGCCATCCACGCAGTGGACGTTCGTCGATGATGACGTTCTCGGTGCTGGTCATAGACACGCTCCTTGATCGGGGAATGGGATCTCATGGATGCTTGAAATCGAAATCACTATATCGCAAGACCTCCGCATAGGATCGTATAGGGCCGCATGGGACCGCATAGGACCGCAAGCCGAACCGGCATGCTCATGCGGATTCCAAACGTATCGCGCACGACGCACCGTCATCGTGCATGTATCGTGCGAGCATCGTGTGCGCATCGCGCATGGCGGCGCGCGCGATACTCGTTTTCGCGCATTCATCGTCGAAACACGCCTGTCGAGGGACGATCAGGCTCTACGATGGAACGTATGAACCAGCCTGAACCCATGCCTGTTCCGCCGAGTCGCGGATGGGACATCCACTGCCATACCGCGTTCTCAGACGGTACGGAAAGCCCAGCGACGCTGGCTGCCGAATGCGCGCGTCTGGGATTGCATGGCATGGCCATCGCCGACCATGACACCACGGCCGGCTGGGACGAGGCGCAACAGGCGGCGCGGACGCACGGCCTGCGTCTGCTGCGCGGCACGGAGGTCACCGCGGTCGACGGCAGGGTCTCCGTGCATATGCTCGCCTACCAATACGATCCCGCGAATCGTCGGATCAGCGACCTGTTCGCCGACACCCGCGCCGCACGCCTCGCACGCACCAAACGCATGGTGGAACTGCTCGCCGAGGATTATCCCATCGACTGGAACGCGGTGCTGGCGCAGGTCAGACAAGGGGAGCGCACCACCATCGGACGTCCCCATATCGCCGACGCGTTGGTGGCGGCCGGCGTGTACCGCGACCGTTCCGCGGCCTTCGAAGACGCGGTCAGCGCGAAATCACGCTATTACATCCCCACGCCGTCGCCGACCACGCATGAAGTGGTGGCCGCGGTCAAAGCGGCCGGCGGCGTCGTTCTGGTCGCGCATGCGGGAGACACCAGCCGCAACCGCCACCTCCTGTCGGACGATCAGATTCGCGCTTTGGTCGACGAGGGGCTGGACGGATTGGAAGTGTGGCATCGGGGCAACCCGCCCGAGCAGCGCGAGCGGCTGCTCGGACTGTGCCGGCGATACGGATTGCTGGTCACCGGCGGTTCCGACTGGCATGGCGCGGGCAAACCCAACGCTCTGGGGGAGAACCTCACCGACGATGCGACCGTCGAGGCCATCGCCCTGCGGGGTGTGTTGCCGTTATACGCCTAAGGATACGTTTAAAGCGCGCCGAAACCGACGGCGTGCTTGGTCTCCGAGCCGATAAGCGCGTATCCCAACGCGCCCGCCGGCACCACGATGCGGCGGCCCTTGTCGTCCGTCAGGTTGATGGTGCGGTTGTCCGCCATCGCCTTCTCGATGATCTGGCTGACCTCGTCGGCGCTGGCGTCGGTGCTGAAGCTCACCGGTCGTGCGACGTTCTGAATGCCCAGTTCGATATCCATGGATTCTCCCTTATATTGGCCGGCAAGCCGGCGGGTTTGTGATCTCTGTTGCCTATTATGCCGTCCGTGAGCCCCTGTCTCGCGGGGTTACGCCTTCGGCGTGGATGACGCGCGGCCGAGTGGGCCCGTCGCTTATCGGTCGATCGGCATGCCGTTCTCGTCGAATCCCTCCAGTCCGGCCTGGGCGTCGCGCAACGCGCGCTCCTCACGCTCCAGCAGCGGGATTAGCGTGGTTTCGGCCTCGCGTTCCGGCGTGGCGGTGTGGGGGCCGGGGGCGACGGAGCTTGGAGAGACGGGTTCGCGCTCGTCGGTGCCGTCGGCTCGCGCCGCGGCGCTGGCCACGGCGTAGGCGCCGTCGCCTTGGATCGCATGCTCGGCGCTGGCGATGAGCTCGTTGATGGTGATGGTCACCGATGAGCCTGGCGAGCGTTCCGCCGAGGAATGCGGGCGCGCGTTGCCGAGCGCGGGCCGGTCCGCGGTGGAGTCGGCGTCGGACGGGGTGACTGGGCGGTCCGCGGTGGAGTCGGAGGCATCGATGGGGGTGATTGGCCGGTCCGCGGTGGAGTCGGAGGTGTCGTCATCCGCGGGTGAGGTGGCGACGATCTGCGCGGAGCCGGTGCGATCGGGATCGGGTGTGTCGTCGGAAGGCTCGTGCGCTTGGTCGACGAAGGCGTTGGCGCGCGTGGCTTGCGCGGCGCGGCGTTCGGATTCGTTGAGCAGCGTGCCGACGGTGATGGTGGACGGCGATTGCGCTCCGGCCGGATTCGCGCCATCGGTCGAGTTCGTCGTGGCGTGCGCCGCATTGCCGGCCGGCGTGAGCACGCCGAGCTGGTGGGCGAGACGCTCCACCTGCGCCTTGAATTGCAGGATGCGGCCGTTGTCCGCGCGGTTGAGCGCCTGGATGAATTCGCCCACCTGCTCCATCTGCAGCCATAGGTTGGCGCGCAGCATGATCAGATCGTCGAGACGGGAGCCCATCATGCGTCCGTAGGCGGCAAGCACGGCGTTGCGATGTTCGTCGTCGAGCTTGAGGAACACCCAGGCCAGATCGCGCGCCGGATCGTTCACCTGCATATCCTGCCAGTTGGTGACCGCGGTGATGGTCGAACCGGAGAACAGCACGTCGCCGTCCGAGAATCCGCCGTGCACGGTGCAGGTGGAGAACGACCACAGGCCTTCGGTTTCGATGATGCGCGCCCAGCTGTTGGTGATTTCGGAGGGCACATGGCCGGCGGCGCGCAGACGCTTGATCCACGCGGTCAGCTGCGAGCGGATCTGGCCGGTGGTGAACACCGGATATTTCGCCTCGGCGAGAAAATCGGGACGCAGTCGGTGGATCGCGCCGATGGCGGTGCCCATGCTGGCGCAATCGTCCAGTGTGAGCAGATCCAAGCTGCGGGGCTGCCCTTCGCAGTGGGGCGTGACCATCACCGCGGTGGATTCCGTGGGTCCGTTCGGCTCATCTCCGGAGGCGAAGGCGATCACGCGGTCCAAGGTGAAGCCCAATCCGCCGGGGTCGCGCGCGTCGGCAAGTGTGCGGGCCGCGCGCACGCGGGAGGCGAGGCGCTTGCGTCCGGCCTCGGTATCGGTGGCGTATACGTCGTACAGTTTGCCCGAGGCGTCCTGCAGCACCGCCTGATCGATGCCCGCGGCCTCGTCCGTGGCGCTGCCGGTCGCGTTGTCGCGCACGCCGGCGACGGCGATATTCGGGCAGAGCGCGGAGGTCAGCGCGGCCAACATAAACTTGCTACGTTTCATCACAGTTCCACACTAATACACGCGGGCGCGCAAATCTCGCCGTCCGGCATATCTCGAAACGCCGAGTGTCGCTCGAATCGTCGCCGAAGCGTCGGTCCGCGGGCGGGCGCGGCACAGGGCGGATGCCACAATGGAGGCATGGAGGCATCGACGATTCTCGAAGGGCTGGATGAGGCGCAGCGGCGTGCGGCCACCACGCTGCAAGGGCCCGTGCGCATCATCGCGGGCGCGGGCGCGGGCAAGACGCGCACGGTGACGCGGCGCATCGCCTATGCCTGCGCGACCGGAGCCTGGGACGCCTCCCGCACGTTGGCGGTGACGTTCTCCGTCAAGGCCGCCGCCGAAATGCGCGCCAGACTGACCACGCTCGGCATCGGCGACCAGGTCACCGCGGCCACGTTCCATTCGGCGGCCTTACGCCAGTTGCGCGACGTGTGGATGGACATCTGCGAATCCCCGTTCCCTCATCTGGTCGAGGACCAGCGCGATCTGGTGTCGCGCGCGTTCACCCGCGCGTCGGGGCGTTCCGGCATGGAACCCACGGCCGCGCGTGACGTGCAGGCCGAGATCAACTGGGCGAAAATCTCGATGGTGGCGGCGGAGGATTACGCACGGGTGTGCGAACTGGTGGGACGCACGCCCCCGGCCGGGCTCGACGCCAAGCATTTCACCGACATCTACGATGCCTACGAGCAGGAGAAGACGGGACGTGGGGAGATCGACTTCGACGACATTCTGCTTTTGACCTGCCATGTGCTGGATGATTTTCCCGACGCGGCCGCGCGGATCCGTTCGTCCGTCGGATGGCTGACCGTCGACGAATACCAGGACGTCTCCCCTTTGCAGCATCGGCTGATGACGCTATGGCTGTCGGACGGGGAGGGGATCGCCCTCAACCGCAATATCTGCGTGGTGGGGGACCCGGCCCAGACCATCTATTCCTTCGCCGGGGCGTCCAGCTACGATCTGCTGGCCTTCGGAGACGAATTCGGCCCGCTGAGCGCGGATGTCAGCCTCAATACCGACTACCGCTCCACCGCGCGGATCGTGGACTACGCGAACAAGGTGCTCGCCGCCGCGCCCGATCGTCAGGACTACCTCACATTGACCTCGGCGCGCGAAGCGGGCGCGCGCGTCGAGAAAACCGTGTACGTCAGCGACCAGGAGGAGGCGCAGGCGGTGGCGGCCCGCATCGCGCATATGGTCGCCCATGACGGCGTCAGAGCCTCGGACTGTGCGATTCTCACGCGTATCAACGCGCAGCAGCGGTTGTGCTGCGCGGCGTTGCGTTCCGCGGGATTGCGCTACCGCGTGCGGCGCGACACCGGCTGGCAGACGTCGGCGTCGGCCAGCGAGGCGGCGCAACGGCAGGCGTTGCTTGAGGCGATGGGAATCGTCCCCTCGGGGCGGGGATCCTCGGCCTCCCAGGGAACGGACACGGCGGCGGTGGGCGGAACGGACGAGGCCGCGAAACCCGTACCTGAGGATCCTGGCGTGACCATCTCCACCATCCATGCGGCCAAAGGTCTGGAATTCAAGCATGTGTTCCTGATCGGCTGCTCGGAGGGCCTGTTGCCGTACGGGGCCGGGGCGTCGGGGGACGCGTTGGAGGAGGAACGGAGGCTGATGTACGTGGCCGTCACGCGAGCGGAGGACTCCCTGCACCTGTCATACGCGCGCAGCAAGGACGGCTATGGCGCGCAACGGCGCAGGGCCTCGCGTTTCGTGGTCTGAGATTCCCCGGCCGGTGGCCGGTTTCACCGGCGCATGCCGCGGCCCGTCGTCTGCGAGACCCCACCTCATGCGATTGGTGTGAGGCGGGGTCTCGCCGTTCGTCGCGCTATTGGGCTTGATCCGTGTCGCCGGCCTCGTCGGTGTCGGCGACGTTGGCGTCGTCGCCGCTCGTCTCGTCGGTGCCGACGTTCTCGTCAAGCAGTTTGGAGAGTTCCGCATCCCAGTCGATGGCACCGGGCTTGGCATCGAAACCGGATGACGACGAGGGGGATTGGCCTCCGGTCTCTCCGGTGGTCTCCGTCGCGCCGGTGGCATCGGCGTTCTTCGCCTGGTCGGGGGACGGGTCCATACGCGAGGGGTGGGCGGCTTCCGGCGCCGCGATGGTCTGGGGAGCGTCGCCCGACAGCGCGGGCAGCAGATCGGGATGGCTCCACTTGGCGTCGCGGGCCTCGGGACCTTCGGCCATGGTGACCATCTCCCACAATCCGGCGGCTTCGCGCATGCGCTTGGGACGCAGCTCCAGTCCAAGCAGGCTTTCGAACGTGCGCTCGGCGGGACCACCTACCGCGCGCTCACGGCGCATCATCTCGCGCAACTGTTCGATATGCGGAATATGCGCCATGCCGGCGCGCCATACCACGCAATCGACCCATCCTTCGACCAGCGCCAGCAGCGTTTCCAACGAAGCCATGGCCTCGCGCTGCTCCGGCGTGTCCGGGATGCCGACCTTGGTGAGGTTCACCGCTCCGGAGATCGATTCGGGATCCATGGAGGTCACATCGCGCAGCTGTTCCTCCATCGCGTCCAGATCGATGGTGATGCCGCGCGCGTATTTGCCGATCAGCGCCTCGAAACGCGGCATCAGCCACGGCACCGCGGCGAACAGACGGGCATGCGCCACCTCGCGCAGGGCCAGGAACGCGGTCACCTCGTCGGCGTCGATCCCCAGCGATTTGGCGTACTCCTCCACATTCTGCGCGATCAGCGCCCCGGCGGGATTCTTCAACAGCATGATGCCCTGGTCGAAACTGCCATGCACCTCGTGGCTGAGATTGCCGGCCGCCTGACCAAGCTGCATGGCATACGAGGTGTTGCCCAACAGTTTGAGCAGCTGGGCGGGATTCTTCATGCCGTCGGGAATCGGAATCGGCACGGGGCCCGCGAACATGCCGGCTACCTCGCCTTCGAACGCGTCTCCGAGCCGCTCTCCGATCACGGACGACATCGCGTTGCTCATCGACTCGGCCACGGGTGCCGCGAACTTCGCCCACTGGTCGATGGTGCCTTCGACCCAATCGGCGCGGGTGAGCACATCGGGCTCGCCCGGCGCGGGATCGAACTGGCAGGCGGTGTCGAGCCACAGATTCGCCTCGCTGATCGCGCGACGCGCCGTCTCTCCCTGCTGGGCGGATACGGTGGTCGCCGCGCCGGCGGCGTTGGCCTGCTGCAAGGCGATCGACTTGGCGAGTTTGACGTTGATCGGTCCCTCGTCGAGCGTGCGCTGCATATCGCCCATGGTGTTGAGCCCGCCGGCCGTGAACGCCGTCATCAGCTGCTGCACCTGCGCGGGGTCGGGCAGCCGCGAGGGGTCCTGGTCCATCAGCTGCTCGCGGATGTGTTCGGGCAGCTGGCTGATCTGCTGCCAGGCCATCTCGCCTTGGATGGGGCCGAAGCATTTGATCAGCCATTCGTGAATCGCGTTGTCGTCCATATCCGTCCCTTGACTGCCGGTGGTATTGCTCACCAGTGTAGAGCGTGCCCGCGCCCGTTTCGCCGCGAGCCGAGTGATTGCGCGGTTCTCGCACATGACCGAATCACCGTGTTCCCGTCGCGGTGTGCCGCCGCGTCTCATGTCCGCATTCAGCCATCGCACAGGCGCGTGTCTACACTGGGAAGCCATGTTTGGAAAAATCCGTGGTGCAGGCCGGCGCGTGAGCCGGTATTTCGCCGCACGGTCCGCGCGGTATCTCGCGGGGGCGGCGGCTGTGGTCCTATCGGTGGTCGTGCTGGTGACGCCCAGCGCGTATGTCATCGAAATGCCGGGGCCCACGCAGGATGTGCTGGGTACGGTCGACTCCGGCACGGTGATCGATGTGGAGGGTGTCGACACGTATGAGGATTCCGGCGAACTGCTGCTGGTCACGGTGAGCGCCATGGGCGTGTCCAGATATCCGCTCACCAACGCGCAGGTCCTATGGGGATGGCTGGACCCGCAGATCACGGTGCTGCCGCGCGAGGCGGTGGTACCGGTCGGCATGACCGACGAGGAGTACGAGGAGAAGAACGCCGAGTCGATGTCCAGCTCGCAGGACGCGGCCGTCGCCGCCGCGAAAACCTACATCGCCGCGCATGCGGACGAGCTGGGCGTGTCGCCCGACGTGCTGGACGACGCTACGATCACCATGCATGTGGACGACATCGGCGGTCCATCGGCCGGCATGATGTACACGCTGGGCCTCATCAGCAAACTCACCGAGGCGGACGAGGCCGGAGGGGAGATCATCGCGGGAACGGGCACCATCGACGAAAGCGGCGAGGTCGGCTCCATCGGAGGCATCCGCTTGAAGATGCTGGGGGCCAAGCGCGACGGCGCCACCTGGTTCCTCGCGCCCGAAGCCAACTGCGGCAGCGTGGTGGGGCATGTGCCCGACGGTCTGCGCGACGTGAAGGTCTCCACGCTGGAGGAGGCGTACGCCGCGTTGGTCGCCATAGGCAACGGCGAGGGCGATGATCTGCCTCATTGCACGGCGTGAGCGCGGGTCCCGCGACGACGCCGGCTTTGTGGTCGCAGGCGTGGATCCACCCACACGCGCGGGTTGTTAACGTGTTTTTTCGCGAACCCTTGCTAAGGTGTCCACTGTGAATCAAACGGCATCACAACACGCTGAAGAATTTGGTTTCGAACTTGGCGACATCATCCAGGAGTGGCTCTGGGACGATGACGTGGACGATTCGATTCGAGCCCAGATCGAGGAGCTGACCGGCGAGGATCTCGTCGACGAGGATTACGACTCCGCGGTCGACGGAGTGATCATCTGGTGGCGCGACGGCGACGACGAGGACGAACTGTCCGACACCATCGTGGACGCCTATACGGTGCTTGGTGACGATGGCCCGTTGTGGGTGCTGACCCCGAAGCCGGGACGCCGGGGCGCCGCCAGTTCCAGTACGGTGCAGTCCGCGGCGAAAACGGCAGGCATGAACGCCGCCACTCCGCTGACGGTGAATTCGGATTGGAACGGAATCCGCCTGCGCGCGTTCGGCAAAGGCCGTTGACGGCGGCGATGATGCGTTTCTGCGCGTCGGCCACGAATTGATGCACGAAAGAGTCCGCCAAACAATCCCGTTGATTGGGCCAGTGATGAGATATGCGTAGGCATGTCATTGGTTCATTTCATTGATGGCCCTCTGCTGTTCATGCCCCATGTGTGTTCTGACGTCGTCCGCCAGAGTCTTGTCGACATGTCGATGACTAGTATTGTATAGCAAATTGCTATACAATACTGAGTATGTCCTCACAAACAAAGAAAAACACGCAGATGAACCTACGGTTGACCGACGAGCAGAAAAGCCTTATCGAACGCGCCGCCGCGCTGCGAGACATGTCCCTGACGCAATGGTCGGTGGGAAACCTCGTCGATTCCGCGCGACGAGACATCGAGAACGCCACCACGCTGCGCCTATCCGACGAGGTGTTCGACGCGTTCCTCAAAGCGCTCGACGAGCCCATGCCGCAGGCCACGCGCGACCTGCTGGACGAGGAGCCGATCTGGGCATGAACGAATTTCTCCCGCCGCGACGTCTCGAAGAGAACGACGACATCGCAGGATTCGAAAGCGGGTTGCCGGTCGTGGACGACTGGCTTCATAATCGAGGTCTGCGCGCCCAACGCAACGGCACCGCGGTCGTGTACGCCTCATGGGAAAAGAACGGGCCGCTGGCCGGCTTCTACACCCTTGGCGCTTACTCCGTGAGCCGTGACGAGATCTCCGGCGGATGGATGCGCCGCAACGCGCCGAAGCGGGTGCCCGTGATCCTTCTCGGCATGCTCGGCGTCGATATCCGCTACCAACGCAGCGGCATCGGCAAACACCTGCTCCGGGACGCGATTCTGCGCGCGTCATCGGCGGCTAGCGTCATCGGTGCGAAAGCCCTCATCGTGGAACCCGCCGGTGGCTCCGACCCCTTCTACCGCAAATACGGTTTCCAAGAGATTCCAGGAACCGGCTATCTCTACGTCAAGCTCGAACGCTGATTGCCGAACGTCGATAATCCGACGTGGGCGCGTCCCCTCGTTCGAGAACGCGCCCACGTCTGGCCAGGGAGAGTCGCCCGTGCTCAGAATCTCTGGCGAAGATCCGGCAGTCCCACGCTAAGGAGTCTCAATCATGACCGAGATCGATGGCGATTGGCGCACCAATGAGGCCAGCGGCGTTGGCGGAGTCGGAGCGAGGAAACTTGAACGCCGGTATCTTCAGGCGAGAAAGGAGTTGGACGAGCAGTTCAAGCGCGAAAGGGCCAGCGTGTCAGGCCTTGGGAAAAGGGGAGAATCAGTCGGACCCCGCTATAATGATGGGGCAAGCGATGAAGTGGGCAATAAGGGACTCGAACCCCTGACATCCACCGTGTAAAGGTGGCGCTCTAACCAACTGAGCTAATTGCCCGCAGTCGACCACCATAGCGCATGGGCGGCACAATCGCGAGTGCGATGCGTGCCGATGCTGCGCGCGTCGCAACAATCGCGTAAGGTGGAGAAGAGTTTACTACCTTCAGGAGGTCGAACAGCCAATGGCTCAGGAACTTCAATCCGGCGCCAGCGCGGCGGGCATCGCGCGGTCGGGCAAGCGTAAGTGGGGGTACGATCCGGGTCAGGTGGACGCCTTTTTGGAGCGCGCCCACGCCCTGTACGACAGCGAAGGCGCGCGACTGACGCAGCGCGACATCCAGAACGTGTCCTTCGATCTGGTCAAAAACGGTTATGTGATCGCGCAGGTGGACGCGGCTCTGGCCCGTCTGGAGCGTGCCGTGGTCGACAAGCAGACCACTTGGGAGATTTCCCAGCACGGTCGCATCGCCTGGAAGGCCGATACGGAGAATCTGTATCGTCAGATCATCAACCATGTCGACCGGGCCGCGGGCGAACGGTTCAAGCCCGGCGAGCCCAAGAGCCCCTCCTACGACAAGAAGCAGGTGGACCGACTCGCGGACCAGATCGTGGACAAGGCCGCCGCGGCGCTGGGCATCGACGGCGTGAGCGAGGACGACGTGCGTTCTTTGGCCGATCTCAACGCGACGAGCGTCTCCAACGTGATCTTCACCCAGCGCACAGGCAAGCGGGGTTATGACGAACGTCAGGTCGACCATTTCCTCAATTCCTGTGTGCAGCTGTTGAGCCGTATCGAGTCGTATGCCCGCGTGGCCGACTACATCTCCGCGGATTCGGGTGCCGCGACCTCCGTCGCGCCCATGCCCGCGCCCGTCGCCGCGACGACGGGCGAAGCGGTCGCTCCCTTGTTCTCGTCCGACGCGCAGTACCGCCGCGACGCCGCCTCGTCGACGGAAAGCCTCCCGTCCTTCGCTCCGGCCGCGACGCAGCACGACGAGTCCTTCGACGCGCTGCATCAGGCGGAACGCAGCCTGTTCAGCGGCGCGCCCGTGGTCGACGCCCCGTCCTTCGCGCCGGTTGCCGCGCCCGCGGCTCCGGCGGCGCCTGTGACGTCCGAGGCATCCGCCGCGCCCGAGGCACAGGCCACGCCCGAGGTCTCCGCCATGCCTGAGTCTTCCGCCGCGCCCGAGTCCTCCGTGCAGGATGCCCCGTCGTTCGCGCCCGCTCCGGCGCCGGCAGCGACGCCTGAGCCGGCACCGGCAGCGGTCCCCGCTCCGGCACCGGTCGCGGTCGAGCAATCCCCCCAGGAACCCGTCGCCGAGCAGGCGCCGCAACCCGACTCGTCATTGGCCGCCCTGGCACAGATGGCCGAGACGGTGCAGGAGCATCCCGTCGCAGACACGCCGTCCTTCGAACCGCATATCCCCGATTTGGACGCGCCCGTCGCGGCGAAGGCGGATGAGGACATGCCTCCTTCCTTCCAGCCGGCCTCCGCCGAGGAATCGTCGTTCGTCGCGACCACGCCGGTCAAGCCGCAGGACGATTCCGATGGGAATCTGTTCCCCGAGATGTTCCCCAACGTCCGCCTCGCTGTGGACGATCAGATTCCCGACCTGTCCTTCCCCTCGTTGGACGACGTCAATCCCGCCGGCACGAAGAGGCAACAGTGATCGCCAACTCCACGGTCGTCGTTCTGGGCTCCACCGGTTCCATCGGCACGCAGGGGCTGGATATCATCGCTCGGCATCCGGAGCGTTTCACCGTCACCGGTTTGGCGGCGGGCGGCGCCCATATCGATCTGCTCGCCCAGCAGGCGGCGCGTTTCCGCGTGCCGCAGGTCGCCGTATTCGACGAGACGAAGGTGGCCGCGTTGCGTGAGGCCCTTGACCAGGCCGGCGCGTCGAACACCCAGGTGCAGGGCGGCGCGCGGGCGGTGACCGCGTTGGCGGGCTCCGGCGCGAACGTGGTGTTGAACGGCATCACCGGTTCCATCGGATTGGAACCCTCGATCGCCGCGTTGCACGCCGGATCCCAGCTGGCGTTGGCCAACAAGGAATCCGTGGTGGCGGGCGGCCATCTGCTCTTCGGCGCGCAGACCCGCAGCGGCCAGATCAATCCCGTGGATTCCGAGCATTCCGCCATCTGGCAGTCGCTGCGTTCCGGCACCCAAGCGGAGGTGTCCAAACTCGTCGTCACGGCCTCCGGAGGTCCGTTCCGAGGCTGGACCCGTGAGCGGATGTCCGATATCACGCCGGAACAGGCCCTGAACCATCCCACATGGAATATGGGTCCGGTGGTCACCATCAATTCGTCCACGCTGATGAATAAAGGCCTGGAGGTCATCGAGGCCTCGCGGCTGTTCGATGTTCCCCCGGAGCGTATCGAGGTGACCGTGCATCCGCAGTCCATCGTGCATTCGATGGTGGAGTTCGTCGATGGTGCGGTCATCGCCCAAGCCTCGCCGCCCGATATGCGGCTGCCGATCGCCTTGGGACTGTCCGCGCCGGATCGCATGACCGACGTGGCGGCGGCCTGTGATTGGACCAAAGCCGCGACGTGGACCTTCGAACCGTTGGATGACGTGGCGTTCCCCGCCGTCTCGCTCGCCCGCGAATGCCTCGCAGCATCGGAGAAGCACACGGCCGTGCTCAACGCCGCCAACGAACAGGCCGTGCAGGCCTTCCTCGACCACCGGCTGCCATATCTCGGCATCGTCGACACGGTGAAGGCCGTGCTCGACGATATGGATGCCGCCATGCGCGGCGCGCCGCTGTTCGCCGACGTGGAGGAAATGGGCCAGATTGAGCTCGAGGCGCGCCGACGTGCCGATGATTTGATAAACAAGCAAGTGTGAGCCATCCGCACACGTATCAGGATTCGAACCAAGCCCTCCAGGGAGGCGAACGCATGCCCAACGAGCCCTTTGCCCCAGCCGAGCAGCCGGTCGACAAGCCGTTCCGTAAAACCGGCGAGGCCGCGATCAGCGAGTCGCCATTGCATCCGCGCCGCGAATCGCGCCGCATCATGGTCGGCCCGGTTCCGGTCGGAGGGGGCGCGCCCGTCTCCGTGCAGTCGATGACCAACACGTTGACCGCGAACGTGCCCGCCACGCTGCAGCAGATCGCCGAACTCACCGCGGCCGGATGCGACATCGTGCGCGTCGCCGTGCCCAGCCAGGACGACGCCGACGCATTGCCCGAAATCGTGCGCAAGTCTCCGATTCCGGTGATTGCGGATATTCATTTCCAAAGCAAATACGTCTTCCAAGCCATCGATGCCGGATGCGCGGCCGTGCGCGTGAATCCGGGCAACATCCGCAAATTCGACGAGGTGGGTCCCTCGATCTGCCAGGCCGCCACCGATGCCGGCATCTCGCTGCGCATCGGCGTGAACGCCGGCTCGCTGGACAAGGACCTGTACGCCAAGTATGGTGGCCCCACTCCCGAGGCGCTGGTCGCCTCCGCGCTCAAGGAGGCGCGCATGTTCGAGGATGTGGGCTTCCATGACTTCAAAATCTCCGTCAAACACCACGACGTGATCACCATGGTCGAAACCTATCGGCTACTCGCCTCCAAAGGCGACTGGCCTCTGCATCTGGGCGTCACCGAAGCCGGTCCCGCCTGGCAGGGCACCATCAAATCATGCCTCGCGTTCGGCGCGCTGCTGGCCGAGGGCATCGGCGATACGATCCGAGTCTCCCTGTCCGCGCCTCCGGTCGAAGAGGTGAAGGTGGGCTGCAAGCTGCTCGAATACATGGGATTGCGCCAGCGCAAATTCGACATCATCTCCTGCCCGAGCTGCGGACGCGCGCAGGTGGATGTGATCCAGCTCGCCGAGGCCGTGACCGCCGGATTGAAGGACGTCACCGCCCCCATCCGCGTGGCCGTGATGGGATGCATCGTCAACGGACCCGGCGAGGCGCGTGAGGCCGACCTCGGCGTGGCTTCCGGCAACGGCAAGGGGCAGATCTTCATCAAAGGCAAGGTCATCCAGACCGTGCCCGAGGACCAGATCGTCGAAACCCTGCTCTCCAAAGCCCAGGAGATCGCCGCGCAGATGGAGGCGGACGGACAGGTTCCCGTCAACGCCACGGGTCCCGTCGTCGTGCCGATCCAGCATCCGGGTCACTGAGTCTTCCGCGGCAGCTCGACCTTTCGTGGATGTCGGGCCGCGTGCAGTCGGTATGCGGTGACTGATTCGTTGTGAGTGGGCTTCCCCCATCCGGGAATCCACGGAAACGGGAGACTTCCCCGAAGGCGTATCCTCATGTGCCGGCCGCCATGCGGCATAATGGTGAGCATGCCGTTGTATCGAGATGAGGGAGTGGTGCTGCGCACCGCCAAACTGGGGGAGGCCGACCGCATCGTCACCCTGCTCACTCGGGAGCACGGCAAGGTGCGGGCGGTCGCCAAAGGCGTGCGCCGCACCAAATCCCGCTTCGGAGGGCGTCTGGAACCCTTTATGCGCGTCGATGTGCTGATCGCCGAAGGCCGGTCGTTGGACGTGATCTCCCAAGCGGAATCGGTCGCCTCGTACGGCGGGGCGATCGCCGCGGATTTCGATACGTACAGTGCGGCGAGCATCGTTGTGGAGACGGTCGACAAACTCGTCGACGTGCAGATGGAACAGGTGGGGGAGCAGTACCGTCTGCTTATCGCGGCTCTGGCCGCGCTCGCGCGGCATGCGCATGATCCCAAGGCGATCGGCGGCTCGTATGTGATGCGTGCGCTGTCGATCGCCGGATGGAGTCCGCGGCTGGGCGCGTGTGTGGTGTGCGGCAGAACATCCACCGAATATCTGTCGATTCCGGCGGGTGGCGTGATGTGCGCCACCGACCACACACCCGAATCGCAACGCGTCGGTGTGACGGCCCTGACCCAGCTGAACGCGCTGGTTCGTGGTGATTGGAACGTGCTGGAAGGCGGCACGCTCGAACCCGCCACCGAGCGACTGGTCGAGGAATGGGGAGAATACTATCTGGAACGGCCGATTCGTTCACTGCGCTTGCTAGATTCGTGAGTATGGCTTTTGAACACGTGGACTACACCTCGCTGAGCGTTCCCGCGGCGCCCTTCTCAGACCCGTCGCGCATTCCCGATTTCCCGAAGAACCAAGTGCCGAAACATATCGGCGTGATCATGGACGGCAACGGCCGTTGGGCCCAGGAACGCGGATTGATTCGCACCAACGGGCATCAGGCCGCCGAACCGGTGGTGTTCGACACCATCGCCGGCGCCATCGAGGCCGGCGTGCGGTATCTGAGCCTGTACACCTTCTCCACGGAGAACTGGAAGCGCAGTCCGCAGGAGGTGCGTTTCCTGATGGGATTCTCCCGTGAGATCATCCACCGCCGTGTGGCGCAGATGGATGAGTGGGGCGTGCGTGTGCGCTGGTCGGGCCGCCGACCCAAACTGTGGAAGTCGGTGATCGACGAGCTTGAGGTGGCGATGGAACGCACCAAGCACAATAACGTGATCGATGTGGTGTTCTGCATCAACTATGGCGGCCGCGCCGAAATCGCCGACGCCTGCGCCGCGATCGCGCGCGAGGTGCGTGACGGGAAGATCAGCGGCGACCGCGTGACGGAGAAGATGATCGCCGACCACCTGTACAACCCCGACATCCCCGACTGCGATCTGGTGATCCGCACCTCAGGCGAGCAGCGCACCAGCAACTTCCTGCCATGGGAGGCCGCCTACGCCGAACTCGACTTCGTGCCCGAACTGTTCCCCGATTGCGGCCGCGATGTGCTGTGGCGCTCCATCGACCACTACATCCACCGCGACCGTCGCTTCGGCGGCATCAAAAAGTGACTTCGTCATTGCGGGCGTAGGCCACCCCGTCATTCCGAGCGTAGTCGAGGAATCTCGGACATCCTTCCACGTCTGACACCGGCGAACACGGAAGGATGTCATACAAACAGACAGAGCCCCTGTGAGGATCTCTTGGCGCGATCCTCACAAGGGGCTCTTGGGATGGGAAGCGTTTACTCCAGGCCGATGCTCTTAAGCGTGTGCACGGTCAGGGAGTCGACCTTCAGCTCGCCGGATTCGCTGGTGAGCTTGATGGCGCGCGGTCCGTCGGTCGGATAGCTGTAGGAGCTCATCGCCTGGTGTCCGTCGTTGACGTAGACCTCGACGCAGCCGCGGTCCACGAACACGCGCAGCTTGAGCTTGCCGCCCAGTTCGGCCTCGTCCAGCGGAGCGGCGCGATAGCCCTTGTCGCCGTTCACCGCGGCCTGACGGTCGATGACCACGCGGCCGATCTGGTCGTCGTAGGCCACGTAGGTGTAGGCGCCGTCTTCGGTGGCGTGCACCTTGAGGCCGGCGCGTTCGGCGGTGGAGTTGTCCAGATCGATGACCATCTCGATCTCCACGGCTTCGGCGTCGTCGCAGATGACCTTCTCCTCATTGAAGCTCAGGGCGATTTCGCCATGCTCGACGGTGCTCTCGCGGTAGCCTTCGACCTCGGCGCACGGGGCGGTGTGCACGTCGCCGTCCTCGCCCAGGGTGATCTCGCGCGGCAGGGTGAGGTTGCCGCACCAGCCGTCGTTCTCCATCGGGATGGGCTGTGCGAACGGGCTCATCCAGCCGTACATGATCTGGCGGCCGTCCTCGGCGGTGAAGGACTGCGGGGCGTAGAAGTTATGGCCGCAATCCCACAGGCGGAACTCGGTTTCCGGCTTGAATTCGCCGCCCGGCTCCCAAGTGCCGATCATGTAGCCGGCGTTGTTCACGTTGCGGTTCATGAAGGCGTTCTTCTTGGCGCCCATGGCGGAGAAGCCGATAACCCACTTCTCGTTGCCGTCCTTGTCCTTGATGGGGAAGAAGTCGGGGCATTCGAGCATCCACACATCCGGATCCGGATGCTGGAAGAGCACGCGCTTGAAGGTCCACTCGACCATGTCCTCGGAGGTGTACAGCCACATCTGGCCGCGGCGCTCGGCGGAGCACACGCCGAAGGTCATGTACCAGGTGTCGCCGGTCTTCCACACCTTCGGATCGCGGAAGTGGGAATCGACCTCATCGCGCGGGCAGTCGACGACCATGCCGTGCTTGGTGGCGCTGGTGAGCTCGTCGTTGTCCGGCGTGGCGTACATCTGCACCTGCCATTCGCCGCCGGAGCCGTCCACGCCGTTGGCCCAACGGTGGCCGGTGTAGTAGAAGCGCAGCGCGCCGTCGTCGCCGATCACGGCGGATCCGGAGAACACGCCGTTCTTCTCCTGCTCGAGGCTTGGGGCGAACATCACGGGTTCGCGCTTCCAATCGACCATGTCGGTGGAGGAGACGTGGCCCCAGTGCATCGGCCCCACTGGGTGCCGTAGGGGTGCAGCTGGTAGAAGACGTGCCAGCGGCCCTTGTAGAAGCACAGGCCGTTCGGGTCGTTGATCCAGCCGCCGTTGGAGGCGATGTGGAATTTGGGATACCAGCGGTTGTTGCGCTTGGCGGCGAGCTCGGCCACGCCGGCTTCGGCCTTGGCGAGCTCCTCGGCATGGTCCTTGATCGGGGTAAGGGTGGGGGAGAAGTCACTCATCGTCGAATACTTCCTTTCTGAAAGGCGATGTCGGTTGTCACGCCGTTGCAGGCCTTGCGATGCGTTGTGTTCGTTATGGGTTCAGTTATAGGGTTCGGTTATAAGGGGCGGTATCCGGAAAGCCAGATGTTCCGGATACCGCGAGGTGTGTTTGCTGACGGGATCAGGCCTTGGCGGCTTCCATCGCGCGCAGCTGCTTGTCGGTGTAGAACGGGTCGCCGCCGACTTCCTGGTCGTCCTTCTTGATCACGAAGAAGCCGTAGATCAGAGCGACGAGCACGATGCCGGAGATGGTGAAGAAGGTCGGGCGGTCGCCCATCGCGTCATGCAGCATGCCGAGCGGGGTGGAGAAGATGACCTGGCCGACCTGCGAGGCGATCTGGAAGCCCACCATGTACAGCGTGGCGGAGAGCTTCGTGTCGAAGTGCAGGGTGAAGTAGCGGAACGCCGGCAGGCAGAACAGCGGGACCTCGATGGAGTGGAACATCTTGACGATGGACACGGAGATCGGGTCGTGGAACACGCCGCACAGGCCGATGCGGGCGAACATCACGAAGGCGCCGAGCAGCAGGGCGTTGCGCACGCCGATCTTCTGCATGATGATCGGAACGACGCCCATCATGGCGGATTCGACGAAGACCTGGATGGAGTTCAGGGTGCCGTAGGTGGCGTCGCCGACGTCGGTGCTCGAGAAGAGGCTGGAGTAGTAGGTGGGGAACATCTGCTGGTCGAACACGGTGTAGAAGGTGTTGGTCAGCAGCATGAAGACGATGAGGACCCACAGGGTCGGCATCTTGAGGACGGCGATCATTTCCTTGAAGGAAGGATTGGTCGGAGCGGCGTTCGGATCGGCTTCCTTCTTGAGCTCCTCCTTCTGCTCGGCCGGGACCCACAGCAGGTAGACCAGCAGCATGCCGATGCCGCAGGCGGAGCCGACCCAGAAGTTGAGCATCGGGTTGATGTTGAACAGGAAGCCGGCGCACAGAGCCACGATGGCGTAGCCGAAGGAGCCCCAGGCGCGGGACTGGCCGTACTCGAAGTTGAACTTACGGGAGTAGCGTTCGGTGACGGCCTCGATCAGGGAGCAGCCTGCCATGAAGCCCGCGGACAGGACGACGGAGCCGATGAGGACGCCGACGTAACGGGTGGCACCGCCGGCCGAGAGCAGCGGCGCGTAGACGAACTGGACGAACGGGCCGACGCAGGCGGCGATCGCGGAGATGACGATGACGAGCTTGCGCTTGATGCCGAGCTGATCCTGGATCACGCCGTAGATGAACATGATGACGAGCGTGGCCAGGGAGTTGATCGAATAGATCGATCCCTGCTCGGCGGAGGTCATACCCAGACCCTTGTCCGGGTCAAGCAACCACCTGGAGAAGAAGGACCACCAAATGCCCCAGGAACAGAAGAACATGAAAATGCCAAAGGAGCTCTGCAGGTAGGAAGGATTCTTCCATGCAGACTTGCTTGCGCTTGCCATGATGTTTTCCTTTTTGTGTTGGTTTCCCGCTGCCTTGCGGATTGTTGTTGCTGTCGCCACAGCTGCCGCGCTGTGTGGTGACGCTACTCAGTATAACGCGTCAATCGTTTGACGGCAAACGATTGACGCGTGTCGTCCGCAAGTATATCGTCAAACGATTGACGTTATGCGGTTTCTGAGGTTCCCGATGTTCGCATCATCGGCGTGTCGCGTTTGACTGACGGATGGCCTATCACGCCCGTTGGGCCACGGAGCCCTTCTCGATAAGCGTGCAGCGGATCATCGCCGGAATCGGCGAATCCAGCGGCGGCAGCGGTGCCGTCGTCTCCGGCGTGGCGATGTCGTCCAGATCGCGCTTCTCGATCATGGACACCAGTTTGCGCACGGACCAGTAGCCCATCTCGAAGTGCGGGAGCTCCACCGTGGTCAGCTGGGGTTCCAGCGTCTCGGCGAGCACGCGGTGGTTGTCCACGCCGATCACGGAGATGTCCTTGCCGATGGTGAGTCCGCGTCGCGCGGCGCATTCATAGACGTACCAAGCCCGCGCGTCGTTGAAGCAAAAGAATCCGTCGGGACGCTGCTCGTCGAAAAGGTCGCTGACGGCCTGCAACGCCGGTCCGTTGTTGAGCACGTTGCGCACCAGACGTTCGTCATAGCCCCGCCCGGCGTCCTCCAGCGCGGTGCGGTATCCTTCGAGTCTCCTGTCCTGGGCGAGCATCGGCTCGGAACAACCGATATAGGCGATGCGCTGGCAGCCGGCCTCGATGAGTCTTGTGGTCGCGTCGTAGGCGATGTGGACCTCGTCCGGCTCGACGCTGGGGAAGCGCCCCCGGCTGTCCGTGGCGTCGACCAGAACAAGCGGCGTGGAGGTCAGGCTTTCGGGCACGTCCGTGTATCGGTTCGACATCTTCGCGTACAGGAATCCATCCGCGCCATACCGTTTCAGCGCGGTGATCTCCTCGTCCTCGCTGTCCTCGCCGTCGGTGTTGACCGTGATGAGCATGTATCCGAGTTGGCTGGCGGCGGCCTGCGCGCCGAGGATGATGCCGCCGGCATACGGGGTGGTGGCCACCTCCTCGCTGATGAAGCCGAGGATGCGGGTTTTGCTGGTGCGCAGGGACCGCGCGAGAGGGTTGGGCTTATAGCCGAGTTTCTCCGCCATTGCGCGCACTTGGTCGGCGATACCTGATTTCACTCGGCCTTCGTCTCGGTCGTTGAGCACCAGAGAGACCGTGGAGACCGACACCCCAGTCTTCTCTGCAATCTCTTTCATCGTCGTCATACGTCAAACGATATACCATCAAATCGGATACCGCCATCACCCCGGCCGTCGGCGTTCTTCTTTCGGTCCCGGCGCCAACCGCCGGTGATGATCGGAAATCAGGCGGCGATGTTGCGGACCGCGCCGATGAACAGCGGCACGCCGTCGGGTGTGGTCAGCGCATAGAGGAACGGTCGGTCCACGGTGAACTCCACGACGTCGGCGGGAGCGCCCGCCGTCGTCATGCCCGCTTCCGTGTAGGCGGCCGCCTTGGCGCCGACCTCGCTCACCTCGATGCGGGTGCCTTGGACCACGGTGCCGAGATACAACGCTCCGCCGTCGGCCGCGGTTCCCAACCTGCCGAAATCGGCCGAACCGGCGTCGAAAGCGTCGGTCATGCCCAACGATTCCAGAATCCGTATGGAATCCTCGCTGTCGAACGTGTTCTCGATCGTGAAGCGGGGAAGCGTCATGTCCACCGAAGCCGTCGCGCCGTCCGCGTCCCGCGCGTCAGTCTCGAACGCATGCTGCAGCATCGCCGGATCGGCCGCCAAGGTCTCGAACCGGCCCTCGTCGGGCAGAAGCACCTTCAGCATGCCGCCGTTGTCGAACGGGATATCCGCCCGCCGCCAACCGGCCGCGTCATCCTGGATGAGGTCGAGGGAGTCGAAGGTCTGATGCATGAACGGCACGGTGGAGTCGTCGTCGGCGCCATGGAACGTCGCGTCATCGGTGGCCGACTCGTCGAACGGGCTGGACCATCGCCCGTCCGCGTACACCGTGTTGATGATCGCCATCACTTCGTTCGGGACGATCGTGATCCGTGGCCGCAGCGTGTCGCCGGTCTGTTCGGCGATCCAATCGCTTATCGTCCGGGCGGTGTCGGCGTCGGAGAAGTCGACGGTGCGCACCTGCGCGTCGAACGGGCCTTTGACGGTGTCGAGGAAGGATTCGTCCGGCGTCACCTGATCGTCGTCCACCCACAATGAATTGGCGGTCCGCATGTCGGAGCGGACGTCCTCGCCGTAATCGCCGTTGATGGACAACCTCAGCGAACGGTAGTCCTCATCGTCCATCCCCTCCAATCCCAACGTCTCTTCCATCTGCTCGCGCGTCCGCCCGTCCGCGCCTTGGGCCGCGATGGCCAACGCCAGCCACAGCGAGGCGGGGGAGTAGTTCGTGTTGCCGTTGCGGTCGCGTAGGTTCATGAATTCCGGCGCGGAACGGTAGGTGAACGAGACGGACTCGTCGTCGGGATCCTTCGCCGTGGCCGGTCGGGTCAACGCGGCCTTCGCGGCTTCGCTTGCGGGTATGGCGTCGGGGCGCACGTCGCGCGCGGTGAACCACCATATGCCGACGCCCGCACCGGCGATCAGGGCGATGGCGACGATGATGGCGACGATGGTGGCGGATACGTTGGTGTGTTTCATGATGGCCCCCATCCTTCTGCGGCGCGGCGTCATTGCCTCGGCCGTCGGCGTTGCTCCCCGTCTCCTGTGTCCAGTATACGGGCGGGGAGCAACGGATGGATGCCGACGTCAGTCCTCCTTGGAGAGGATTTCGTCGACCAGCGCCTGCTTGGCGGTGATCTGGCCGGAGAATCCGGGTCGGATGTCAAGCTTGAGGCTCACTCCGGTGCGGTATCCCTGCTCGGCGAGTCTCTTCGTGGCTTCGACGACCACGCGAACCACATCATCGAGGTCGCCTTCGATGTTGGTGAACATGGCGTTCGTCTCGTTCGGCAGTCCGGAATCGCGGATTACGGCGATCGCCTGCGAGACGTACTCGCTCAGTTCGGCACCCACTCCGCTGGGGGCGATGGCGACGGCCGCCACCGTATTGAGATACGGTTTGCCGGTCTCCGGATCGACCGGGACCTCCTGCTTTTCGGCGTGACGATCGATGGTCATGGGTGCTCCTTATGCATGTGCGTATATACAGGTGATTCCACAATGTGCCGGTGATGGGCCGGTCGGCATGGTCCTAGTCGTGATGTTACCTCCAGGCCCACGCGTGGTCCATGGGACCGGAGCCATGGCCGAGGTCGAGCATGGCCCGCAGAGCCCCGGTCAGATAGTCCTTCGCGGATTTTACGGCCAAAGGAAGCGGCAGTCCCTTGGCGAGATTCGACGCGATGGCCGAACTGAGCGTGCAACCGGTGCCGTGCGTGTTCGGATTATCGACGCGGACGCCTTCGAACCAAGTCAAAGTGCCATCCGGCTCGACCAGCACGTCGCTGGCGTCGTTCGTGCCATGGCCGCCTTTGATCAGCGCGGCGCATCCATACTGCGTGGCGAGACGCAGGCCCGCGGCCTCCATATCCTCGCGGGTTGTGATCGATGCGTCGGTCAGTGCCTCGGCTTCGGGAATGTTCGGTGTGATCACCGTGGCGAGCGGGAACAGCATGGCGGTCAGCGCGTCGACCGCATCGTCGCCGATGAGTTTCGCGCCCGACGTGGCCACCATCACCGGGTCGAGCACCACATTGGCGGCGCGATGCTCGGCGAGTCGGTCCGCGATGGTCTCGATCAGCACGGTGCTGGACACCATGCCGATTTTGACGGCCACAGGGCGGATGTCATCGAACACGGCGTCGATCTGGTCGGCGAGGATGTTGGGGTCTGTGTCCTGTACGGAACGCACGCCGGTGGTGTTCTGTGCGGTGAGCGCCGTGATCGCGGACATGCCGAACACGCCGTTGGCGAGCATGGTTTTCAGATCGGCTTGGATGCCGGCGCCGCCGGACGAGTCCGAACCGGCGATGGTCAATACCGCGGGAAGCGTGGTCATCGTATGCTCCTTGACTCTTCGATGTCTATCGGGTTGCGTGAGATCGGGCCGTGTCGCGTTTGGCGTAGCCGTGCTTGGCGTCGCCGCGAACGGCTTTCCACCGTGCGACCAGTTCGCGGGTGGCGGCTTCGGGGTCGGGAGCGCCCGCGATGGCGGAGACGACGAACCAGCCGGCGGCCTTGGTGCCGGCCAGCATGGGGATGTCGTCGGCCTTCACGCCGCCGCCCACCACCACGGGGAAATCGCAGGCGGAGCAGATCGTGTTGATCTGCGTCTCGTCGAGCGTGTGCTTCGCGCCGTCGTCCTCGACGACCGCGGCCTCCGGTTTGGTATTGGTGTAGTGCAGCGGGCCCGCGCCGATGTAGTCGATGCAGCCGTCCGGCAGTTCGTTGATCAGACGGACCAGACGCTCGGTCTGCGCGGACAGGCCGACGATGGCCTCGTCTCCGAGCAGCGCGCGGGCCTGGGCCGGTTCCATATCGGTCTGGCCGATATGCACGCCGTCCACTTTGATGCCCTTGCGTCGCGCCTGCCACACCACATCCACGCGGTCGTCGATCACGAACGCCACCGAATCGGATTTGTCGTTGTTTTCGATGATCTGCGCGATGTCACGCGCCATCTGGGTCAGTTCGCCGGCATCCGCGTTCTTGGCCCGCAATTGGACGAACGTCGCGCCGCCGGCAAGCGCCCGGTCGACGACGTCGGTCAGCGGACGTCCCTTGCAATCGTCGGGGCCGAGCACCAGATAGGCGGACAGGTCAAAACGGTCGCGCATGGATGTGTAAGGGTATTCGTTGGTCATGGGATTCCTTCACAAGAGGTGATACGAGTCGTGAAATCGATATATGGTTTGGCGCAGGTTTGCGGTCACGCCATCGACATGGGGGATGCGGCAATCTGTTCGGCTGTGGTGTTCCAAAGAGCGTCAAGGAATTCGACTTGGAAGGAGCCCGGGCCTCGTGACGCCGCTTCGGCGGATTCGCCGGCGCGGTTGTACAGCAGCGAAGCCGCGATCGCGGCGGTGAGCGGATCGGCGACCGCGAGATAGGTGGCGGTCACGCCGCCCAGCGAACATCCCGCACCGGTGATCTTCGTCATCATCGCGCTGCTTCCCGGCAGACGGTAGACGTGTTCGCCGTCGGTCACCAGATCGACCTCGCCGGACACCGCCACGGCGGCCTTGCCGGCATGGCTGCTGAGATGCCGTGCCAAACGCATGGCCGCGCCGGTCGCGGAATCCACGTCATCGACGGATTCCACGCCGGCCGGCCTGCTGCTTGGGTAAGCTCCCCCCACGTTGTCGTTCAATCCCCACATGTCGGCCAGGGCGATGATCTCCGACGCGTTGCCGCGCACGACGGTCGGCGGATGGTCGCGGAACGATTGGAGAATCGCGGTGCGTGTCGTGCCGATGCCCGCCGCCACCGGGTCGAGCACCCACGGTTTGCCGAGCCGGCCGAGCCGCTCGGCGATATCCGCCAGCGCGTCCTTGTAGAACGGCAGCAGCGTGCCCACGTTGATATAGGTGGCGCCTGCGATCTGGGCCGTATCGACGATGTCGTCCGGCAGGAAACTCATCGCCGCGGTGCCACCCGATGCCAGCTGCGCGTTGGCCACCAGATTGATCGTCACGAAATTCGTGAAGGATTGGGCCAGCGGTGTGGTGGTCCTCACGGACTGCACGGCTTCGGCGATGCGCGCGCGCAACGGGTCGTCGGGCGAGATTTGGATTGCTGAGTATGCGGCGTTGCCGCAACGAGTCGAGTCGTCGCTCATCACTGCTCCCTACGATGGTCTTAACCAACAGGTTCTAAGGGTCAGGCCTTGGGCCACTCTCAACTCCGAACCTCCCGGAGTTCCCCTGCGTTTATGTTTGCCTTCACGGTAGGCGCGCGTGTGGACAGGGACGACGGCGCCGACGGCGACGCCATAACCGGTCGGCAGGTCAGCGGGGAACGGCACCGATTCGGTATGCGTGTTGATGATGACGTTGTTTTGAACACCGCCGTCCGGTGGCGTAGGGTGGTGGTGTTTTGCATTACGACGACGATAAGGAGCGCATACCGATGGGCGAGACGAACGAACGCAACGACATGGCCGTGAAAGCCGTGGACGCCGAGCGGTTGCGTGAATATTCCCGCGCGTTCAACGCCGACCGCGCGAATCTGGTGGCCGCGAACGCCGCCGTGTCGTCCGGCGTGCTCAAGGCCGCGACCGACTACCATGGACTGCGCGATCTTCCGAGGGATTTCTCGGTGGAACTCAAGCAGGGGAGCATCACCAACCAGGAGCGTTCCGGCCGCTGCTGGATGTTCGCCTCGCTGAACACGCTGCGCTACGAGCTGATGCACCGTTGGAATCTCGAGGATTTCGAATTCTCCGAAACCTACCTGTTCTTCTGGGACGCGATTGAGAAGTCCAACACCTATCTGGAGAACGTGCTCGCCACGCTTGACGAGCCGGTCGACTCCCGCGTGTTCGAGGCGGTCAACGAAGGCCCCTCCGACGACGGCGGCTGGTGGCAGATGTTCGCCGCGTTGGTGAACAAATACGGTCTGGTGCCGAAGTCGGCGTATCCCGAATCAAGCAACTCCCGCGACTCCGAAGCGTTCAAACAGTATCTCAACACCAAGCTGCGCGAGTTCGCCGCCGACCTGCGCGCCCGTCACGCGGCGGGGGAGACGGTGGCGTCGCTGCGTGAGTCCAAGCATGAGGACATGGCGACCGTATATCGTATCTGCGCGATCGCGCTTGGCGAGCCGCCCGCGACGTTCGACTTCCTTGCCCGGGTCAAGGATGACGGCGACGATGCGGGTAAGTCCGGCGAAACCACATGCGAAGCGAAGAACGCCGACAATCAGCCGAAAACCGGCAAGGACACTCGTCGGCAGATTCGCGAAACGGGCATCACCCCGCTGGAATTCGCCCGCAAATACGTGCCGGTGGATGTGAACGACTTCGTGGCCCTCTGCAACGCGCCGATGGAACGCACCCCGTTCTCCACGCGTTACCGCGTCCGTTTCTCCGCGAATGTGGCGGAGGCCGGCGATATGGAATTCATCAACCTGCCGCTCGACGTGTTCAAGAAGGCCGCGGTCGACCAGCTCGTCGCCGGGCATCCGATCTGGTTCGCCTGCGACTGCATGCAGTTCGCCCTGCGCAAGGAAGGCGTGTTCGACCGCGACAGCGTGCGCGTCGACCAGCTGTTCGGCACCGAATTCACCTTCGACAAGGGCGCGGGACTTGAATACGGCGATTTCCCGAGCAACCACGCCATGACGTTGACCGGCGTCAATCTTGATACCGACGGCAAGCCGAACCGTTGGAAGATCGAGAACAGCTGGGGCAAGGACAACGGCAAGGACGGCTATTATGTGGCCTCCGACTCGTGGTTCGACCAGTTCGTCATCGAATTGGTGATCCACAAGGATCATCTCGACGCCGCCACACGCGAACTGCTGCACGCCGAGCCCGTGGAACTCGACCCCTGGCAGCCGCTGACCCGCCCCTGCCGTTAGAGGACGCTCATGGTGCGGTGGTTCCATGGTGCGGTGGCCTGATATTCCGCCATTCCTCGCCACCGCACCATGGAAAGGCGCCATACCATGGACCGAACACCGCACCATGCGTTTGGGTGTCACTGTGTGCGGGTACTCTTCAATGGTTAACCCAAGACCCAAACCGTTCAAACCAGAAGGTGCATTGTGGCTCAATCCAAACTCGATGAAGTCGTTTCCCTCGCCAAGCGTCGCGGATTCGTGTTCCCCGCCGGCGAAATCTACGGCGGCACCCGTTCCGCCTGGGACTACGGCCCCCTCGGCGTGGCTCTGAAGGACAATATCAAGCGCGAATGGTGGCGCTTCATGGTCACCACCCGCCCCGACGTCGTCGGCGTCGACACCTCCATCATCCTGCCTCCGGCCGTGTGGGTGGCCTCCGGCCATGTGAGCGTGTTCAACGACCCGCTCGTCGAGTGCCTCAACTGCCACAAGCGCAACCGCGCCGACAAGCTCGAGGAGTCCTACGCGGAGAAGCACGGAGACAAACTGCCCGAGAACGGCATGGCCGACATCGTCTGCCCCGACTGCGGCACCCGCGGCCAGTGGACCGAACCGCGCGACTTCAACATGATGCTGCGCACGCATCTGGGCCCGGTCGAGGACGAGAACAGCCTGCACTACCTGCGCCCCGAAACCGCCCAGGGCATTTTCGTGGACTTCAAGAACGTAATGACCTCCTCGCGCTCCAAGCCGCCGTTCGGCATCGCCAACATGGGCAAGAGCTTCCGCAACGAGATCACGCCCGGCAACTTCATCTTCCGCACCCGCGAGTTCGAGCAGATGGAGATGGAATTCTTCGTGGAGCCCGGCACCGACGAGGATTGGCATCAGTACTGGATCGACGCGCGCACCCAGTGGTACCTCGACCTCGGCGTGAAACCTGAGAACCTGCGCCACTACGAGCATCCCAAGGAGAAGCTCAGCCATTATTCGAAGCGCACAGTCGACATCGAATACAAGTTCGGCTTCCAGGGCTCCGACTGGGGCGAGCTCGAGGGCATCGCGAACCGCACCGACTTCGACCTGTCCGCGCACGCGAAGCACTCCGGCGAGGACCTGAGCTACTTCAACCAGGCCACCGGCGAGAAGTACGTGCCGTATGTGATCGAGCCGGCCGCCGGCCTGACCCGCTCCCTGATGTGCTTCCTGGTGGACGCCTACGATGTGGACGAGGCCCCGAACACCAAGGGCGGCGTCGACAAGCGCACCGTGCTGCGTCTCGACCCGCGTCTGGCCCCGGTCAAGGCCGCCGTGCTGCCGCTGAGCAAGAAGCCAGAACTGCAGTCCGTGGCCCAGGATCTGGCCGCCGAACTGCGCCAGCATGATTGGATGGTCGACTACGACGAGGCCGGCGCCATCGGCCGCCGCTACCGTCGTGAGGACGAAATCGGCACGCCGCTGTGCGTGACCGTCGACTTCGACACCCTCGAGGATCAGGCCGTGACCATCCGCGAGCGCGACACCATGGCCCAGGAGCGCGTCGCTCTCGACAAGGTCGCCGACTATGTGGCCGAGCGCATCGGCGAGAAGCGCGTGCCCGTGCCGATGAAGCCGGTTTCGATGGGCGGTGGGGCGTGGCCCGATTCCGTGCGCATCAACCAAGCCGGTGGTCTGTACTAAACCATGACTGATCTGGTTGTCGACGTCAGAGGCGACTCGAATGTGGGTGAGGACCCGCGTTCGGTCGCCTCTGGCGCGTTGAAGGATGTGACGATGGCCCCGGTGCGGCTGGGGCCGGTGACGGTGAACACGCCGGTGGTGCTTTCTCCGATGGCCGGCGTGACCAATTGGCCGTTCCGCGTGCTGTGCGAGGAATACGGTCCGGACGGTCTGTACGTGGCCGAGATGGTCACCGCCCGCGCGCTGGTGGCCCGCAATCCCAAGGCGCTGCGCCTGTGCCGTTTCGCGCCGAGTGAGAGGATTCGTTCGCTGCAGCTGTACGGCGTGAACCCCTCCATCACCGAACAGGCCGCGAAAATCGTGGTGGACGAAGGCATGGCCGACCATGTGGATTTGAACTTCGGCTGCCCGGTGCCCAAAGTCACCCGTCGCGGCGGCGGATCCGCCCTGCCGTGGAAAACCGACATCTTCGCCGAGCTCATCCAACGTGTGGTCAAGGTGTGCGATGCGGCGAACATTCCCGTCACCGCCAAAATCCGCGTCGGAATCGACCATGAGCACGAGACCTTCCTTGAGGCCGGCCGCATCGCGCAGGAGGAGGGCTGCAAGGCCGTCACCCTGCACGCGCGCACCACGGCGGAATATTACGGAGGCCACTCCGATTGGAGCCGCATCGGCGAGCTCAAGCGGGCGTTGGACATTCCCGTGTTCGGCAACGGCGACATCTGGGGCGCGGACGACGCGCTCGCCATGGTGGACCAGACGGGATGCGACGGCGTGGCCATCGGCCGCGGATGCCAGGGCCGGCCGTGGCTGTTCGCCGACATCAGGCACGCGTTCGAAGGCAGCGGCGAACGGTTCAATCCGACTCTGGGCGAGGTGTGCCGCGTGATTGAACGGCATGCGCGCCTGCTCACCGAGTTCTACGACGGCGACGAGCGCATGGCCGTGCACGACCTGCGCAAGCATGTCGCGTGGTATCTCAAGGGATTCCCCGTGGGCGGGGCCACGCGCAAGGCGTTCATGGAATGCGAAAGTCTGGCCGATGTTGAGCGCGAGACGGGAAGGCTCGACCCCGAGATGCGATTCCCCGAACGGGTGGTGGACAAACCCCGTGGGCGCGTGCGATTCGCCAAGAAAGTGCATCTGCCCTACGGATGGCTTGATTCGCGGACCACCACGCATGAGGAGCGCGAGGCGCTGTTCGGCGACGACCCGATGGACGCCAGCTACTGAGTCGGTGTCGGGCACCGGTCGGCGGGCCGATAATCTGCCAGAAAAAATCACGAAACACAGGTGTTCTCGTGCGGTAATATGCCGTACAGAGACCAACCTCTGCGCTAGAGTTAGGCATAACCGTGAGTGACAGGAGTCCAATGTGAGCGAGATCGCCCAGACTGAGTTCAACGACAAGACCAATATCAAGGTCGTCGGCGTAGGTGGAGCCGGCGGCAACGCCGTCAACCGTATGATCGCCGAAGGGCTGCAAAACGTTGAATTCGTGGCGGTGAACACCGATGCGAAGGATCTGCTGCGCTCCGACGCGGATGTGAAGATCTCCCTGTCCGACGCCTCCAGTCGAGGGCTGGGCGCCGGCGCCGATCCGGAGAAGGGCGCGAAGGCCGCGCAGGACCACCAGTCCGACATCGAGGAGGCCCTGAAGGGCGCCGACATGGTGTTCGTCACCTGCGGCGAAGGCGGCGGCACCGGAACCGGCGCCGGCCCGATCGTCGCGCGCGCCGCCCACCAGCAGGGGGCGTTGACCATCGCCGTCGTGACCCGTCCGTTCAGCTTCGAGGGCCCGCAGCGCGCCGCCTCCGCCGACTACGGCATCGACAACCTGCGCAAGGAGGTCGACGCGCTGATCGTCATCCCCAACGATCGTCTGCTGGAATTGTCCGACCGTTCCATCGGCATCATTGACGCGTTCAAAACCGCCGACACCGCGCTGCTCGCGGGCGTGCGGGGCATCACGGACCTCATCTCGATGAACTCCTATATCCATGTGGATTTCTCCGATGTGAACTCCATTCTTCGCGGCGCAGGCACCGCGCTGTTCGGCATCGGCTCCGCCCGCGGCGAGGACCGCGCCACTCAGGCCGCCGAAATCGCCATCAGCTCCCCGCTGCTTGAGGAAAGCATCGAGGGCGCGCACGGCGCGTTGATCAACATCGCCGGACCGACCGACCTCAAGCTGCAGGAGGCCTCCGCCGCCACCAATCTGGTGCGCAAGGCCATCCATCCGGAGGCGCAGATCATCTGGGGTCTGGCCCTGGACGACGCCTATGGCGACGAGGTGCGCGTCACCGTCATCGCCGCCGGTTTCGATCCCGTCACCAAAGCCGCCGGCGCCCACGCCGCGCAGCCCGCCGTCAAGGAACCGGTGGTGCAGACTCCGATCGCGCAGCCGACCACGCCAGTCATCGACGAGCCCATCACTCGCCGCGAGTTCAGCCCCTCCGCCGGAGACGCGGCATCGCTGCCGTTCGACGATATGACCGTGGAGCATCCGACCGTCGCGGTGAACGATCCCGGCGACCTCGATATCCCCGACTTCCTGCGCTGAAACGGCGTAACGAAAGGAAACAACCATGGCAGGCTTCATGAAGAACGCGATGTCCTATCTGGGCATGGCCGACGTGGTGGATGACGACGAGGATTTCGCTCCGGAGGACGAGCCCGCCGCCGCGTCGACCTTCGACTCCGATCATCTCGTCACGCCGATGGCCCAGCCTTCCGCCGCCGCCTCGGCGGGCAAGCGCGACGCGAGCCCGTTCCAGAGCAAGGTCAACCGCATCACCACCATCCATCCCAAGTCGTATGAGGACGCGCAGCTGGTCGGTCGCGCGTTGCGCGACGGCGTGCCGGTGGTGCTGAATCTGACCGGCGTCTCCGAAGCCGTGGCCTACCGTATCGTCGACTTCTCGGCCGGCGTGGTGTTCGGCGTGCGGGGCTCGCTGGAGCGGGTCACCCCGCGCGTGTTCCTGCTCAGCCCCGCCCAGGTGAACATCAAGGTCGAAGAGCCCGCCAACGTGTCGTCGGCGCGCGATCTGTTCGTCGACTGACCGGGCCCGCACGCCCATTGTCCATGAAGCCGCCTGATTGCGCTCCCAGCGAGCGTTCAGGTGGCTTTCGTGTTCCGCTGGTACGTTAGGACATCATGATTCTGTATTTCATCGCGCATATCCTCGACTGGTTGATTGGCGCGTACATCACCGTGCTGTTCGTCCGTATGATCCTCGATTGGGTCGCCATCCTCGCCCCGCGCTGGTATCCGCGCGGCATCGTCGCGCAGCTGATCAATGTGGTGTATTCGATCACCGAGCCGCCGTTGCGGTGGCTGCGTCGCTACATCCGTCCGATCCCCATGGGGGCGGTGTACTTCGACGTGAGCTTCATCGTGCTGTATTTCGCGCTGGTGGTGCTGCAGATCATCATCTGAACGGCCTGCCCCCATGAAATTCGACGCGCTTTTGCATCAAAATGCGCTATTGCGCGGGGGCCGTGCTAGCATCGTGAGTTGATACCAACTCTTAGCGAGGGCACTGCCCCAAAGCGAGGTGCAAGATTTATGGCTCTGTTGACGCCGAAGGATATTAGGGAGCATACCTTCCAGACCGTTCGATTCAAGGAAGGCTATGACGTCGACGAGGTCGACGACTTCCTTGATCAGGTCACGGAAACGGTTGAGGCGCTGGGACGCCAGGCCGTTGCCAACGGTCCGTCCACGCAGTCGCTCGGTCCGGATGTCGCCGGTCTGAACGCGAAGATCTCCGATCTGACCGCGCAGGTGCAGCAGCTGCAGAACGAGAATGCCGCGCTGAAGAACGCCGAGCCGGTCGTCGACGATCAGGAGGTCCAGATCACCGCGGCCAAGCTGAGCGAGGCCGAGGAAAGCAACCGCGCCCTGACCGCTCAGAACGACCAGCTCAAGGGTCAGGTCGACCAGCTCAACGCGCAGATCGACCAGCTCACCGCCCAGGCCGCGCAAGCCGCGGGCAATCAGGAGGTCGCCGACCAGCTGGTCGCCGTGCAACAGGAGCGCGACAAGTTCCGCGCCTCCAGCGAGGATCTGTCCCGTCAGCTTGCCGAAGCCCAACAGCGCGCCGCCGCCACCCAGCAGCTCAACGAGCAGGTCGCCGACCTGTCCCGCCAGCTGCAGGAGGCGAAGCAGCGCGAGAACCAACTGCGCGCCCAGGTCGCCAAGGTCGAGCCGAACACCGAAACCGGTTCCTTGCAGAAGATCGCCGGCGCCGCGCAGATGGCGAACACCGAGCCCGAGCGCGCCACCGCCATGCTGACTCTGGCGATGCAGCTGCACGACCAGTACGTCGACAAGGGCAAGGCCAAGGCCCGTGAGATCACCGATGCCAGCCAGGCCAAGTACAACGAGCTGATCGAGAAGGCCAACGACTACTCCAACCGCACCCGTGGCGAGGCCGACGAGTACAACAGCCGCGTGCACACCGAGGCCGACGAGTACAGCGCCCGCATCCATTCCGAGTCCGACGAATACTCCGCTCGCGTGCGTTCCGACGCCGACGAGTACAGCACCCGCGTGCACACCGAGGCCGACGAGTATTCGGCGAACACCCGCTCCGAAGCGGACAACTACGAGAACGAGGTGCATCAGCGCGCCGAGGTCCATGAGAACCAGGTCCGCCAGCATGCCGCCGAGTACGACCAGAACATCCGTTCGGCCGCCGATACCTACGCCCAGCAGGTGCGCGACAATCTCACCGCGCAGTCGAAGGTCGTCGAAGGCAACATCCAGAGCCTCAAGCAGTTCGAAACCGAATACCGCGCCCGTCTCACCGAATTCCTCGGCCAGCTCGCCGCGCAGGTGTCGGACACGAACAACTACGACAACCAGACTTCGTCCACCAACGCGTGACGATAAGGGACTGACGATCTATGAATAGTCAACAGGGACGGCTGCGCATCCGCGTGGCCGTCTTTGCGTGTGTGGCGGCGGCCGCCTTGATCGCCGATCAGTTCACCAAGGCATGGGCGCAGACCGCCCTGGTCGACGGACGTGACGTGCAGGTCATCCCCGGTCTGCTGTCGCTGACTCTGGTGTATAACCCCGGCGCCTCATTGGGAATGGGATCCAACGTCACATGGCTGATCTCCCTGCTGGCGATCGTGGCCTGCGTGGCGCTGGTGGTGCTTGCCGTGCGCACGATTTCCATGCGCTGGACCGTGGTCCTGGCCCTGGCGTTCGCCGGCGCGTTCGGCAATCTGATCGACCGTGTGGTCTATGCCGAGCATTTCCTCGACGGCAAGGTCGTGGATTTCCTCAACTACGGTTGGTCCGTGGGCAACGTCGCGGATGTGTTCCTCGTGGTCGCCGGCGTGCTGATCGTGGGGATGATTCTACTGGGCGTGCCCTTCAGCCAGAAGGATCTGAACGAACGCGCGCAACAGGCGAACGCTTCCTCCGCCGATGCCGTGGCGGCCGACGAGCAGGGCGAAGCCTCCGTTGCGCGAACTGGGGACGGAGGCGAGGGCGAGCCGGGAAGCGAGGGCCGATGAGCCGTCTGGTTCCCGCTCCCGACGCGCTGGTCGGCAAGCGTTTCGACGTCGCCATCGCCAAAATGCTGGGGATCTCGCGGTCAAAGGCCGCGGAACTGATCGACTCCGGACAGGTCCGCGTGCTGGGACGCGACATCGCGCGTTCCGGCACGTTGCAGGCGGGGGAGACCATCGATATCGACCTGATTGAGGAACAGCGCGAGCCCGAGCCCATCGCCAACGATATGGCCGTCGTCTACGAGGACGACGACGTGGTGGTGGTCGACAAGCCGGTGGGTGTCGCCGCGCACGCCTCCATCGGCTGGACGGGCCCCACCGTGCTGGGCAGCCTGCGCGACCGCGGCGTGCATATCACCTCCTATGGCGCGGCCGGACGCGAAGGCATCGTCTCCAGGCTCGACGTGGGTACGTCGGGGCTGATGCTCGTCTGCAAGTCGGAACAGGCGTATGTGGAGATGCGCCGGCAGTTCGCCGAACATGAGGTGGTGAAAACCTATCACGCGCTGGTGCAGGGGGATCTGAAACAGGACCGCGCCACCATCGACGCGCCCATCGGACGCGCGAAGGTCTCCGACTTCCGCTTCTGCGTCACGCCGGCCGGCAAGCCCGCCATCACCCATTGGGATGTGATGGAGCGCTTCGGCGAGGCGACGCTGGTTTCGGTGAATCTGGAGACCGGACGCACCCATCAGATCCGCGTGCATTTCTCCTCGATCGGCCATCCTCTGGTGGGCGATCCCATGTACGGCGCCAACCCGGTATTGTCCGAGGACTTGGGATTGATCCGCCAGTGGCTGCACGCCAAACAGTTGGAATTCCGCCATCCGCGCACCCATGTGTGGACGACGGTCACCAGCGGATATCCCACCGATCTGGCGCAGGCTCTGGAGCGCATGCGCGAACGCCACCTCGAACACTGACGGTTCCGGACGCGTCGCCTCGGGCAGGTATCGTGGAGGGCATGGCTGAATCGGGAAACTTCGTACATCTGCACAACCACACGCATTACTCGCTGCTGGACGGGGCTTCGAAAATCCCGGAATTGGCGAAACGCGCGGCGGAACTGGGCATGCCCGCGGTCGGCATCTCCGACCACGGCAACATGCACGGCGCGTACGAGATGTTCACCGAATGCGTGAAGGCCAACGTCAAACCGATCATCGGCATCGAAGCGTATGTGACGCCTGAGACCGCGCGCCAGGATCCCACCCGCGTGAGCTGGGACACCACATGGGACAAAAGCCTGCACGGCGGCAAACGCAATCCCGACGACGTCTCCGGCGGCGGCCTGATCACCCACCTCACCCTGTGGGCGGAGAACGACGAAGGCCTGGTCAATCTGCTCAAGGCGTCCTCGGTGGCCAACCTCGAAGGCCGCGTGCAGCGCTATCCCCGTATGGACAAGGAAGTGCTCTCCACCTACTCCAAAGGTGTGATCTGCGGATCCGGCTGTCCCTCGGGCATCATCCAGACCCGTCTGGCCCTCGGCCAGTTCGACGAGGCGCTGCGCGCGGCCGGCGAGATGCAGGACATCTTCGGTCGCGACAACTTCTTCATCGAAATCATGGACCACAACCTGACGATCGAGAAGCGCAACGTGCCCGGCCTGCTGGAGATCGCGAAGAAGCTCAACGCGCCGCTGCTCGCCACGAACGACGCGCACTATGTGCTGGAATCCGGCGCCGAGGCGCAGGACGCCATGCTGTGCATCAACTCCGGCTCCAGACTCGACGAGCCGGGACGCTTCAAATTCGACGGCTCCGGCTACTACATCAAGTCGGCCCAGGAGATGCGCGAGCTGTTCAAGGAATTCCCCGGCGCTTGCGACAACACGCTGGCCATCGCCGAACGCTGCAACGTGATCTTCGGCGACAACGAGGACGGCGCGTTCATGCCGCAGTTCCCCTGCCCCGAAGGCTGGGACGAGACCAGCCTGTTCCTGAAGCAGGTGGAGGAGGGGCTTGAGCGCCGCTACGACGGCAACGTGCCGATCGACGTGCTGCAGCAGGCGGATTACGAATGCGGCGTGATCTGCCAGATGCAGTTCTGCGGATACTTCCTCGTGGTGGCCGATTACATCCAGTGGGCCAAGGACCACGGCATCATGGTGGGGCCCGGTCGTGGCTCGGCCGCAGGATCGATGGTCGCCTACGCGATGGGCATCACCGAGCTCGACCCGTTGCAGCATGGTCTGATCTTCGAGAGGTTCCTCAACCCCGAGCGAGTCTCCCTGCCCGATATCGACGTGGACTTCGACCCCGAGGGACGCATGCGCGTCATCGAATACTGCGGCGAGAAGTACGGCCACGACAAGGTGGCCCAATGCGTGATCTACGGCACCATCAAAACCAAGCAGGCGCTCAAGGACTCCGCCCGCATCATGGGATACGAGTATTCCATGGGCGAGCAGATCACCAAGGCGCTGCCGCCCAGCAAAAACGGCAAGGACGCGAGTCTGAGCGAGATCTTCGACCCGACCTCCAAGCGCTACGCGGAGGCGCGCGAGTTCCGCGAGTTCTACGATTCGAATCCGGACGCCAAGCAGATCACCGAGAAGGCGAAGGGCATCGAAGGACTGATCCGCCAGACCGGTGTGCACGCCTGCGCCACCATCATGGGTTCGGCGCCCATCACCGACACCTCGCCGCTGTTGGAACGCGTCGACGGCACCGTCACCACCACCTTCGAATACCACACCTGCGAAACGCTGGGTCTGGTGAAGATGGACTTCCTCGGGCTTTCCAACTTGACGGTGATCCACGACACGCTGAAGAACATCGAGGCGAACGGCAAGCCGGCGATCGACTACACGAAGATCCCGCTGGACGACAAGGAGACCTACCAGCTGCTGTCGCGCGGCGACACCCTTGGCGTGTTCCAGCTCGATTCCGACGGCATGCGCGCGCTGCTGCGCACCTTGCGCCCCGACAACTTCAACGACATCTCCGCTCTGATCGCGCTCTACCGGCCGGGCCCGATGGATATGGATTCGCACAACAACTATGCGAAGCGCAAGAACGGCCTGCAGAAGATCGAACCGATCCATCCCGAACTCGAGGAACCGTTGAAGGAGATCCTCGACGAGACCTACGGTCTGATCGTCTATCAGGAGCAGGTGCAGGCCGCCGCGCGAAAACTCGCCGGCTATTCGCTGGGCAAGGCCGACGTGCTGCGACGAGCCATGGGCAAGAAGAAGCCCGAGGTTCTGGCCAAGGAGAAGATCCCGTTCTTCGAGGGCATGAAGGAGCATGGCTATTCGGAGGAATCCGCGCAGGCCGTGTGGGACGTGCTCGTGCCGTTCTCCGGATACGCGTTCAACAAGGCGCATTCCGCCGCCTACGGACTGATCTCCTATTGGACCGCCTACCTTAAAACCCATTATCCGGTGGAGTTCATGGCGGCCCTGCTGCAAGGCACCAAAGACAACAAGGACAAAACCGCCCTCTATCTGGGCGAGGCGCGTCGCATGGGCATCCAGGTGCTCTCTCCGGACGTGAACGAATCCGTGTACGAGTATTCCGCAGTCGGCGACGTGGTGCGCTTCGGCTTAGGCGCCATCCGCAACGTGGGAGACAAAGCCGTGGCCGACATCATCGCCGAACGCAGCGGCGAACGGGGCAAGTTCGTGAATTTCATGGACTATATCCGCCGCGTGCCGCTCACCGCGATCAACCGACGGTTGGTGGAATCGCTGATCAAGGCGGGCGCCTTCGATTCGATCGACCCCAACCGCCGCGCGCTGTTCACCGTGCATGAGACCGCCATCGAATCGGTGATGGGATTGAAGCGCAAAGAGGCCGAAGGACAGTTCGACCTGTTCGCCGACATGGACGACGGCGGCGGAGAGGATATGGGCGACGCGTCGGTGAGCGTGCCCGACTTGGAGGAGTGGGATAAGAGCACCAAGCTCAACTTCGAACGCGAGATGCTTGGCCTGTACGTCTCCGACCATCCGCTTTCCGGCATGCAGTCCGTGCTGGCCAGCCTGCGCGAGGTGTCCATCGCGCAGCTGATCGACCGTGCGAAAACCATGGGGGCGGGGCAGCAGGTGACCCTCGCCGGACTGGTCACCGGCGTGGACCGGCGCGTCTCCAAAAAAGGCAATGCGTGGGCCATCGTCACCATCGAGGATTTGGAAAGCTCCATCCAATGCATGTTCTTCGGCAAGGTGTACGAGTCGAACGCCGCGGATCTGGTGCTCGACAAGGTGGTGCAGATCCGCGGGCAGGTGGAATTGCGCGACGAGACGGTGAGCATGCGCGCCACCGAAATGCAGGTGCCCACTCTGGAAGCCGAGGACGAGCGTCCGCTGGTGCTCACCCTGCCGGTGGGCGCGCTCGACCGCAACCATATGATGCAGTTGGGGCAGGTGCTCACCAGCCATCCTGGCTACTGCGAGGTCAAACTGGCGGTATTGGACGACAAAGGCAACGCCAAGGTGCTCACCTTCGGCGACCGGTTCCGCGTCAAACGCGACACCTCGCTGTTCGCCGAAATCAAAATCCTATTCGGACCAAGCTGTCTGCCGGCCGCGTAGTCGTTGGTAAGCAATGCTTGCGGTGTGAACTCCATTCATATGGTGTTCATATCGCGCACAAAACAGGTGTATCGATTTCCCAAATGGTGCATAATGATGATGTCACTTCACCGAAGGAGGGATTGTGGAAACGCAATCTGAACGGGTTATCGTCAACTGCCTGCCGTTGGGCGAGGCGGAACGCGCGCGGTTCGTCGAAGCCGCGGATGGCGTGCGTCAGGAATTCGTCGGGGATGTCGCGCAGCGCGGCGGCATGGGATGGCGGGCGTGCGTTCCGGAATCGCTGAAGGCGCAGGCCACGGCGGTGGTCGGCAATATCGATCCGGGGGAGTGCTCCCACTATCCGCATCTGGAATGGCTTCAGACATGGAGCGCGGGCGTCGACCAATACCTGGCCGAAGGCGTGCTGGGGGCGAACGTCCGCGTCTCGAACGCGACGGGTGCCTATGGCCAGACGGTATCCGAGCATATGTTCGCCATGATGTGGTCGCTGATGAAGAACCTGCCCGCCTATACGCGCAACCAATCCGCATGTCGATGGCATGACGAGGGGCGCGCGTTGTCCCCCGACGGGGCGACCGCCGTGGTGGTCGGCACCGGCGACATCGGCTCGCGGTTCGCAGCCCTCGCCAAAGCCGTGGGTATGCGCACCATCGGTGTGCGGCGCGACCCCTCCCGCACCGCCGAACATATCGACCGCATGGTCGGATTCGATGACCTCGACGCGGTGCTGCCGCAAGCCGATGTGGTGGCCATGAGCGTGCCGTCCACGCCGCAGACCCATCATCTGCTGGACGCGCGTCGGCTGGCGATGCTCAAACCCACCGCCATCGTGCTCAACGCGGGCCGAGGCGACGCCATCGATCCGGACGCGCTGCTCGACGCGTTGCGCGCCTCGCGGGTGCGCGGAGCGGGATTGGACGTCACCGAGCCCGAGCCGTTGCCGGCCGACAGTCCGCTATGGAACGAGCCGCAGTGCCTGATCACGCCGCATGTGGCGGGCGGCAACCATCTGGCCGCCACCGAGGAGCGCATCATCGCCATCGCATTGGAGAACGTACGCCGGTACGTGGCGGGCGAGCCCCTACGCAACCAGGTGCGCCGTACCGTCTAGCCTCACGCCATAGACGGCGCGCCACCTACGCCATTCATCACACCCCATCAGCATCGTAAAGGAGATCAACAATGAACAATCAGGAACGGACGGTGCGTTCGCCGGAACTGACATTGGGCGACGATGCCCGCACCGTCATCCCGCAGATCGGATTCGGCGTGTTCCAGATTCCGCCGGAGGACACGCAGCGTGCGGTCGAGGAGGCGCTGGAGATCGGATACCGCCATATCGACACCGCGGCCGCCTACTACAACGAGGAACAGGTCGGCGCGGCGCTGAAGGCGACCGGCATGGCGGACCAGGTGTTCGTCACCGGCAAGGTGCGCAACTGCGACCAGGGCTATGCGGCCACCCAGGTGGCGTTCGAGGAGTCGCGGCGCAAACTCGGCGTGGACGTGATGGGCATGTACCTGATCCACTGGCCGGTCCCCGCCGTGGATCTGTACCGCGAGACATGGCGCGCCCTGCTCAAACTACGCGACGAAGGCGCGATCCGCGTGGCCGGCGTGAGCAACTTCCTGCCCGAACATCTGGAGGCGGTCATCGCCGACAGCGGGCAGACGCCGACCGTCAACCAGATCGAGGCCCATCCGCGCTACCACCAGCCCGATAGCCTCGCCTATTGCGCGGCGCACGGCATAACGGTCGAAGCGTACAGCCCCCTCGGGCACGGATCCGACATGGACTCCGAACCTGTGGTCGCCGCCGCGGCCGCGCACGGCGTGACGCCCGCGCAGGTGGTGTTGCGTTGGCATACGCAGGAGGGGCGCATCGTCATCCCCAAGTCGAAGCATGCGGAGCGTATGCGCGCCAATCTCGATGTCTCGGGTTTCTCGCTCACCGAGGCGGAACTTGCCGCCATCGACGCGTTGCATGATCCCTCCGGTCGGGTCAGCGCCGACCCGGCCGTGTACGTGCAGTCGCAGTCGTGGGCCGACCAGCGTGCTCGCGGCAACATCTGATCGTCTCGCAAACGGCGGCTCGCCCGCCTGTCTTGTCGCGTTTCATCAACACGCAGGACAGGCGGGCGAGCCGTTATTCGTATGGTTGGGACTGTTTTTCGTTCCGTTATCTCGCCGGCGCGGAACCGGCGCGGTTCGTCCGTTGCGCGCCGGCCGGCTTCGCCTGCGACCAACCCTGGGGCTTGGGGCGTGCGGCCCTGCGCAGCGGCTTGAGTTCGAACACCGTGTCGGACTGGTCGGCGACGGCGGGGCTATGCGTGACGATGATCACGCATTTGCCCTCACCATGCGCCAGATCGCGGAAAATCGCCATGATGTCGTCCTGTGTGGCCATATCGAGATTGCCGGTCGGCTCGTCGGCGAGGATGATCTGCGGCTCGTAGCTCAAGGCCCTGGCGATGGCCACACGCTGCTGTTCGCCACCCGACAGGTGCAGGATGCGCTCGTTCGCGTACTCTTCGGGCAGACGAACCTTATCGAGCAGTTCGACCACCAGCTCGTGCTTGGAACGGTCGAAGCGTTTGCCGCTCGCCTCCATCGACAGCACGATGTTCTCCTCCACCGTGAGCGCGGGCAGCAGGTTGAAGCTTTGGAAGATCACGCCGATGTCATGGCTGCGGAAGCGATACCGGTCGGATTTCGCCAGATCGGCGCCGTCGTACAGGATGCGTCCGGATGTGGGGGAGGTCAGTCCGGAAAGCAGGGAGAGCACGGTGGTTTTGCCCGCGCCCGAGGGGCCGGTGATGGCGGTCACCTCGCCGGCCCGGAACGCATGGGTGAGGTCGCTCACCACTTTCTTGCCGCCTCTGGTATAGGAGTAGGAGACCTTCTCCATGGCGAGAATCGGCGGTTGGATGGTTGCGTTGACGGCATCGCCTTGTGCGGGGCTTTCGGCCGTCGCGTCCGCGTTCGGAGTGTTCGAATCGGTGAGGGCGCCGTTCGTCGCGGGAGCGTCGGTGGCGACGGTCGTGTCGATGACCGGGATGTCCGGAGTGGGGTTCTGTGTCATGATGTTGTCTTTCCTCTTGTCGGGGCGTCTGCTGATTGCGCGGGTGTCGCCGCTCAGGATCGATCGGCCAGGATCTGCAAGGGCTCGTAACGGATGATGGACACCACCGCGGCCAATGCGGAGATGACGGTCAATGCCAGACCGATCAGCACCAGCTGGCCGATGACCTTAAGGTTCACCGTGGCGTCGATGTCGCTCACATAGTCGATGGCCTGCGAGAATCCGCCGAATCCGCCGCCGTCGGGCGCATCGGACGGTTGACCCTCGCCGCCGGCCGTCGCGTCGGAACCGGATTCGGAGGAATCGGTGCCGGAGTCGGCCGCGTCATCCGACGTGGAATCGGATGAATCCGGTCCGCCTTGGCCGCCGGGCGCGCCGGGCATGTCGGCGTCGCGTCCGAACTGCGCCTGCTGGCTGGTCGCCTCGGACTCCTGCGCGGAGACCTGCTGGGCGAGCAGTTGGTTCGCCACCGGCACCGAAGCCACCGCGCCGCCGGCCACGCCGAGCGCGATGCCGATCATGGTGACGATCAGCAGTTCAAGCACGAACTGGGCCGCCACCTTGGACTTTCTGATGCCGATGGCCGTGAGCACGCCCACCTCGTATTTGCGTTCGCGCACGTTGAACAGGTTGAGCACGATCAGCACCACCGCGCCCACGGCGAGCACGATCAGCAGCAGGGTGAGCGCGAAGCTGGCCAGATTGTCCAACGGCACGAGGCTGGACTCGTATTCCTCCACATCGGCCGAGGAGACGGTGTATTCGTCGGACAGGCCGGCCGCCTTCGCATCCGCGGCGAAGGTCTCGTAGTCGTCTTTGCTGGACAGCACGTAGGTATAGCTCAACTGGGTGGCGCTTGCGGAGCTGGTCGAGCTGGCGTCGGTCGAATCCGTGTCGGATGAGTCCTCATCGGTGGACGAGGCGGCCGATTCGGTGGACAGTCCCAGCGATTCCAAGGTGGAGACCGAGGTGTAGATCGCGTTGTCCGGATCCTGGCTGGTGCCGCCCATCGGGCCGTTCGCTCCGGTGTTGGAGGTCGTCGCGTTCTTGTAGATGCCCACGATGGTCAGCTCGTAGGTGGTGCCGTCGTCCGAAGTGTCGGCCACGCTGATCGTGTCGCCCACCTCGAGGCCGTTGAAGTCGGCCAGTGCCTTCGGAATGATCACATCGCCGTCGCTGCTTTCGTCATAGCCGAACACCTCGCCGTCGGACATGGTGAAGCTGCCGTTGGAGGCGTTCGCCACCGCCGTGTCCGAGGAGAAGCCGGTCAGGGAGAAGTCGCCGCTGGACATGCTGCCCATCATTCCGCCCATATCGCCGCCGGGCATGCTGGGCATGGTACCGTCGGACGAGTCGGAGGATACGTCATCGGAGGAATCCTTGGTTGAGGAGTCATCGGAGGAATCCGACGAGTCGGCGTTGGCGGAACTGGAGGATTCGACCGGCTGGAACGCGTCGGTGCCGTTCACCGACGTGGATTCGGTGTAGTACGTGCTCACCGGCACGCTGGACGCCTCGGCATAGGCGTCGTACTCGTCGAGCGTGAGCGCGTCCTGGTCGAGCGCCGAACGCAGCGAATCGAAGTCCGGCTGGCCGCCCTCCTCCATCTCACTGGAATCGAAGTCCTCGGTGGCCTGGCTGATCACCTGCTCGCGGTCCATGCCGATCGTGGCGGTGACGGTGGTGGAGCTCAGGCCCTCCTCGCGGGCCGTTTCGGCCGCGTTGCGGATGGCGAGTCCGATGGTCGCCGCGGCGGCGATGATCGCGACGATGATGACGATAAGAATATTGCGCCCCTTGTTGCGGGTCACCGATCGCCATGCGTTCTTGAGGATAAACATGGGTGTTCCTTTGCGGGAAGTCAGGGTTTACCTCTCCAGATTGGAACGCGGCGGTTGGCAGGCGCTCCATGCCGGCTGGCAACGGGAAGTCGAAACGGTGGACATCCCCACCAAACTTCCTGAACGCTTGCTGGAAGAGATGCCGTCTAGTCTATGCGTGGATTTGCGGTGATGGCCTTGCAGAGAGAAAGCGTAGCGTCGATAACTGAATCGAAGGAATAAGGCATCGCGTAATCATACTTTCTTTGGTACGCCGACCATAGGGCTGCCATGTGTTCATCAGAACGTATCTTTGACAAGATGTGCGAGGAATTCTCAAGGCTGGCTTGGTTGCCACGATTGTGGTTGGTCGCGAAGAATGCGGCTTTCAACAGTTGAGCATCTAGAGGTGTCTCTCCTTTGATGAGGGCTGCAATATCGTAGAAATCGCGCATGCGAGTATTTGCCGTGCCTCTTGATAAAACCGTTTCCAACTTCTCTGCAAGCAGAGTTTCCAGATTGTATGAGGCGAGCGGAATCGTCCCCTTGTCAAATGTCAACGGGTAATTGAGCCTAACGGCATTAGGCGTCAAAGCCTCACCTGTGGAGAAATCGATTTTGAAGGGGATGGACATGTTCTCAAAGGCCGCTCTGAGTTTTGCCCGATATCCAGGATATTCTGCCTCGTCCCGTATTTCCGAAATCTCTTTGACCTCGAATGTGATTCCATCATTCAAAGGTGTGGAAATTACTTGCTTCAAGAAAAGTCGGATGTTGGGTTCGGATAATTCGAATCGCCTCATAGTGGAGTCGATATCTAGGGTGGTGCGGGAATCAATACCTAATGTCGCTTGTACCAATAATCCGCCTTTTATGACGAAAAGGTCTCGACTGTCACTCAATGACAGTCGAGATAAGAATCGCTCCATGGCAAAAAGACAATACAGTGACTGCGCGCGATTGGGGTCATGATGCGATTTCTCTTTGATAAGAGCTCTGATTTTCCCAGTTGACATGATCACGATGTCATCACCGCTTCAAGGTAGGGGCGCATGACGTTGGTGAGTCGGAATTGTGCCGCATATTCGGTGAGTTTCGTTAGGTCGCGTTTACTTGAACGCATGTAGTTGCGGAACGCTGAGAGTAGATCTTGGGATTCGACGGTGCTGCGTGAGCGGAATAAATCGCATATGGTTCGTTCCCAATCATAAGTGCGTACGGAATGTCCGAACATGGTTGTGGCGTGTGAGAGACCGATTTCGAATCTGTCATCCTTGACTTTGCGCACGATGACGTCGCTCTCCGAGAGCCGAGTTGCGCTTGCGGATTGTGGAATGGTGATGGTGGGAGTCGAAGGCACTCGTTCTGCCTCGTCCAAAAGAAAGAGAGCGGTTTCGTGAGAGAAGATGGCTTTCGGATAACGGTGCTGCAATTCGAATAGCGGGTCTTCCCCAGAGTCGTCGGAATGGTAAAGGCCACGCGCTACGCGCTGTAGATTGTTCTCTTTTGCGAACTGCGAGATTGCCGTGCGAGAGAATCCTCGTTTTTCCATCTCGGACGCTACAAAGTATCCGGTGTGGATTTCCAGCTGGCTTAGGTCCTGGTTTCTGGTCACGGACACCTCCTTTTACTTTGGTGCCCTAATTATAATTAATTAGGGCACCAAAGTAAAATCCGGGTGATTGCACAAAGAAGGGACTATGGTGGAGTGCATGGATGAGACGGAGCGATATTGGGTGAACGAGGCGTTGGGGAGGCTGTCTTGTTCGGCGTTCCGAGCGAAATTCGTGCTGTCGGACAAGGATCGTGCGTATGCTCGCGCCAAAGGCAAGGATGCCATCGACCGGCATGCGCGTGAGATGCTGCGCTTGCGGGTGGGAGATGCGCTACCGAAGAACGACGGCAAGCAGACGCCGTGGCGAGGTCATCCGGTGTTCACCGCGCAGCATGCCACTGCCACCTGTTGCCGTGGCTGCGTCGAGAAATGGCACCATATTCCCAAAGGCCGAGAATTGACCGATGACGAGATCAACCGCCTGTCCGACCTCGTCATGGCCTGGATCGAACGTGACCTCATCAACCATCCCGTCGGTTGATGCTCATTCGCCCCGCTGACGGTCTCTATCCCTGATTTCCGATGAATGATGGCATTCCAATAGAGTGTTCGTTTGACGGTGAATTCTGTTTTAAATGTGTATGAACATGTGTATAATATTGTGTAATTAATTGTGTGATTGGAGGGGTTGTGGAAGTCAAGGAACGTGTTGAAGCCTTGCGTGATGCTTCGGCGGCGGGGGCCCGTATCGGTTTGACGGAGCTGGCGAGATCTAATGCATGGCGTGCGAAGCTTGCCGAGCAAGGGGCGTTGGAGATTGTGGACCGGGTGGATCCCACCGCGTATCTGCTGTCGGTGGACGCGATGAACGAGCTGCTTGACACCATCAATGCATTGGAATCCGAGCTGGAGCGTGCCACGCTGCAGATGATGTTCGTCGCAGACGGTGAACGGGAGCGGAACTGGGAATCCGGCGCCGAACTTGAACAGGGAGCGTTGGATTATCTGCATCGCAATGCCGAAGCGATACAAGACATTCTGAGCGAGGCTCGCGATGAACGTCACCAATGACATGCTCGACAAGGCCGTCCGTGCCATCAGCGCGATTCCGGCTGTGGAGATGGATGGCGCATCTTTGGCTCGAGACGTTGTCTTGCTGGCATACGCATGGCCGGACGCGGAGGAATTCGCCGCTGCGGTGGGCGGCACGTGCGAGGCTCTTCGTGCCTTAGCGGAGGGACGTGTGGAGGGATCCGAACTGAAATACCAGTTCGAAGGCTGGAGATCCTTCCACTACCAGCACCGCAGATTCCATAAAGCCAAAGCCGACGCCCGCATCGTGTATCGCAGAGTCGATGCAGGCATTCAAGTATGGGGCTTCGGAGGCCGGCATGTCCCCTCCGATATTTACCGCCGCCTCTCTCGCCTCCAGTAGAGTGGCATCTATCCACATCTGTTATGCGAAGGAGATCGGATGCGGGAACTGGCTGGTGTGATAGCACTGTGCGTGGCGGTGATGATACCGATCGTCATCATCACCATTGTGGTGCTGTTCGGCAATCCGGGCAGAAAAGGCAGGATCCGTTCGATGACCGCGCAATGCCCCGGCTTGGTGCTCAGCGTCAAATCCCATGGAATCGACACTCCGTGGCGTATCCGCGTGCGCTACGAGGTGGACGGCGTCGCATACGAGGTCGTCGAATCGCTCGCTTTGAAATCGTCTGTGATCAAGGCCGGTCCCATCCCCATCGGGCAACGTAAGACCCCGGTGATGGGGCGCGTCCGCGAGGGCGACACCGTCATCGTGATCTACGATCCCGATAAGCCATCGAAGTCCCACATCCAACACAACGATGGTTGGATCAATAACTGAACGCCAATCGCAGGCCCCATCCCACCAATCGGACGGAGATGGACGTTTCGGGGTGTGCGGTTACATCGTGGCGCTACCATGGGGAGCTATGAGCGAGAACATCATGCGAATCATCGACCTTCGTGGTAAGAACCTGACCCGTGCCGAACTGCTGGACGCGATGCCCCGCGCCGAGATGGGCACCTCCGAGGCCACCGATCTGGTGCGCCCCATCCTCGACGACGTCAAGGCCCGCGGTGCCGCCGCGCTGCGCGACTTCGGCGAGAAGTTCGACGGCGTGCGCGTCGAGAACCTGCGCGTGCCGGTCGAGGCGATGCGTCAGGCCCTCGAAGAGCTCGACCCCGAAGTGCGCTCCGCCATCGAGGAGTCGGTGAAGCGCTCCCGCGCCGTGGCCGCCAGCCAGGTGCCGCATGACTTCCACACCGATCTGGCCCCCGGTGCGCGCGTCGCCGAACGTTGGATCCCGGTGCAGCGCGTCGGCCTGTACGTGCCCGGCGGCAAGGCCGTGTATCCCTCGTCCGTGATCATGAACGCCGTGCCCGCCCAGGCCGCCGGCGTCGAATCCCTCGCCATCGCCACCCCGCCGTCCAAGGACGATCCGCAGGGCCTGCCCAACAAGACCATCCTCGCCACCTGCGCCATCCTCGGTGTGGACGAGGTGTACGCGGTCGGCGGCGCCCAGGCCATCGCCATGTTCGCCTACGGCGCCAAGGGCTCCGAGCCGCAAGACGGCGACGTGCTGTGCGATCCGGTCGACAAGATCACCGGCCCCGGCAACATCTTCGTGGCCACCGCCAAGTCGCTCGTCTCCGCTTTCGTGGGCATCGACGCGGTCGCAGGCCCCACCGAGATCGGCATCATCGCTGACGCCCAGGCCAACCCCAAGTTCCTCGCCGCCGATCTGATCGGCCAGGCCGAGCATGACGAACTCGCCGGCTCCGTGCTGTTCACCGACTCCACCGACATCGCCGACGCCGTGCAGGCCGAACTGCTTGAGCGCGTGCCGCGCACCAAGCACGCCGAGCGCGTGCGCACGTCGTTGTCCGGCCGCCAGTCCGCCATCGTGCTCACCGACGGACTCGACCAGTCCATCGACGCGGCCAACGCCTACGCGGCCGAACACCTGGAGATCCAGACCGTCGACGCGGACGCCGTGGTGGGGCGCGTCAGGAACGCTGGTGCCATCTTCCGCGGCCCCTATTCGCCGGTGCCGTTGGGCGACTACATGTCCGGATCCAACCACGTGCTGCCCACCGGCGGCACCGCCCGCTTCGCCGCCGGCCTCGGCGTGCACACCTTCATGAAGCCCGTCGAGGTCATCGAATACGACGAGCAGGGCCTGAAGGAGCTCGCCGCCCGCGTCAACGCCTTCGCCGTCTCCGAGGATCTTCCGGGGCATGGTGAATGCGTGCTCACCCGCTTCGTCGACGACCCGTACGACAAGGCCACGTTGAACGACCAGGAAACCAAGGCGGGCCTCAAGTGAGCGATACCACCAGCAACGCCATCCCGGCGAATCTGCCGCTGCGCAACGATCTGATCGGGGAGGAGCCGTACGGCGCGCCCCAGCTCGACGTGCCGGTGTGCCTGAACGTCAACGAGAACCCGTACGCGCCCGATCCGGCCGTGTGCGAGACCATCGCCGAACGCGTCAAGGCCATCGCCCCCACGCTCAACCGGTACCCCGACCGCGAACATGTCGAACTGCGTCAGGCGTTCTCCGACTACCTCGCCCGCGAATCCGGCGTTCGTCTCGACGTGGACGAACTGTGGGGCGCGAACGGCTCCAACGAGATCATGCTCCAACTGTTCCAGGCCTTCGGAGGACCGGGACGCACCGTGCTCGGCGCCGACCCCACATATTCCATGTATCCCGAATACGCGCGCGACACCTTCACCGGCTGGGAGCTCGCCCACCGCAACGACGACTTCACGCTGAACGTCGACCGTCTCATCGAACGGATCGAGGCCGTCAAACCCTCCATGGTGCTGCTCACCAGCCCGAACAACCCCACCGGCACCCCGCTGGCGCATGAGGACATCGAACGCGTGCTCGCCGTATGCGAGACGGCCGAGGTCGCGGGCGCGCGCGAAGGCGTGCACCCAATCGTCGTCATCGACGAGGCCTATATCGAATTCCGCGACCCGGGCGTACCCAGCGCCGTCGAACTTATCAAGACGCACGCGAACCTCGCCGTCAGCCGCACCATGAGCAAGGCCTTCGCCTTCGCTGGCGCGCGCGTCGGCTACCTCGCCGCAAGCAAGGGCATCATCGACTGCGTGCGCATCGTGCGCATGCCCTACCATCTGAGCGCCGTCACCCAAGCCGCGGCCCTCGCCGCGTTCGAACACACCGACGAACAGCTCAGCCGTGTGAACCACCTGCGTGAGACGCGCAACGCCACCGCCGCATGGCTCAAACAGCTGACCTACAAGGGTCAGGCGCTCGACGTGGCCGACTCCCAGTCGAACTTCCTGCTCTTCGGCGGGCATCTCGACAACCGCGAGGCGATTTTCGAAGGACTGCTCGAGCGCGGCGTGCTCATCCGCGTGGTCGGCCCCGCCGGCTGGCTGCGCGTGTGCATGGGCACCGACGAGGAGATGGAGGCCTTCCGCACCGCATTGACGGAAGTCCTCAACGAACTGGACAAGGAGTAGGCAATGGCACGCACCGCGCATATCGTCCGCGAAACCAGCGAATCGCGCATCGAGCTGACGTTGGACCTCGACGGCACCGGCAAAACCGACATCGACACGTCTGTGCCGTTCTACAACCATATGATGACGGCCCTCGGCAAGCATTCGCTGATCGACCTGACCATCAAGGCCAGCGGCGACACCGACATCGACGTGCACCACACCGTCGAAGACACGGCCATCGTGTTCGGCGAGGCGTTGCGCCAGGCGTTGGGCGACAAGCGCGGCATCCGCCGTTTCGCCGACGCCACCGTGCCGCTGGACGAGGCGCTGGCCAAGGCAGTGGTCGACGTGTCCGGCCGACCGTATGTGGTGTGCTCCGGAGAGCCGGAAGGCTACGAATACTGCATGATGGGCGGGCATTTCACCGGCTCCCTCGTGCGGCACGTGATGGAATCCATCGCCCTGCACGCCGGCATCTGCCTGCACCTCGAAGTGCTCGCCGGCCGCGACCCGCACCATATCGCCGAAGCCGAATTCAAAGCCTTCGCACGCGCCCTGCGCTTCGCCATCGAACCCGATCCGCGCGTGGACGGCATCCCCAGCACGAAAGGCGCGCTGTGATGGCGGACGATCAGGAACCACATTTCTCCGACGAGGAGCTTGAGTCCGCGCTGGCCGGATTCGAAAAGGAATTCGCACAGGATCAGGAAGCAGCGTCCCCGGCCGATCAACCCACGGCGGGTGCGGACGGCGCGGCCGACGCGGATAAGAAGAACGAGACGGATGCGGGTCTGGACCCCGCCTCCATCGAGATTCCCGACGATGCCGCCGAACTGGACCCCTCCGTGGGATTCGACGCGGAACTGGCCGGACTGCTCGGCAACCGCGCGAAAATCGCGGTGGTGGTCACACGCATCGCCGACGCCGACCTTTTGGCCGCGTTCTGCCAGCTGGCGGACATTTCCGCCGACTGCATCGGCTCCAACCAAGGCGCCGTCGCCGTGCTGCGCAACCTCGACGGCGACTCGCCCGAGGCAGCGGCCCGCGACCTGACCACCGTGGTGGCCGGCATGACCGTGATCCTCGCCGTCAACCGCGCCGACAAGCTCGAAGTCACCCTGTACGTGCAGGGCGAGGCCGCGCGGACCTTCGCGCCGCCGATGCTGTTCACCTCCACCGCACGATTCGTGGAGGACCTGCTGCTCGGCATCACCACGGTGAACGCGCTTCGCGAGCAGGGCTTCGAAATCGAGGATTCCGCCGACTTCGACCACAAGCGCGCCATGGCCACCATCGCCAAGCACACCAAATTCGGGCGCGGAGGCTCCACCAAAGGCTCCAGCATCAACTAGCGCCAGCTAGCACACTTAAGCATCCATCGAACAGAACAGCACAAGGGGAACAGCAACGATGAGCACTGCAGTCGTGTTCGACTATGGTTTCGGCAACGTCCGCTCCATGGTTCGCGCGCTCGCCAATCTGGGCGTCGACACCACGCTCACCTCCGACTACCGTCAGGCGCTTGAGGCCGACGGTCTGGTGGTGCCCGGAGTCGGCGCGTTCGCCGCCTGCATGGACGGATTGAAACGCGTCGGCGGCGATCGCGTGATCACCGACCGCATCCGCGCGGGCCGCCCGACGCTCGGCGTATGCGTCGGCGAGCAGATCATGTTCGAGCAGGGACTCGAACACGGCGTGCGCACCGACGGCATCGGCCTGATCGGCGGCACGGTCGAACTGCTGGACGCGGATGTGGTGCCGCATATGGGCTGGGACACCGTCGAAGCGGCCGAAGGTTCGCAACTGCTGCGCGGCGTGGAACAGGAACGTTTCTACTTCGTGCACTCCTACGCGGCCACCGCCGTGAGCCAAGCCGACACCTCGCGCTACGACATCGACTTCGGCGAAGCTCCGGCGCGCGTGACATGGTGCGAATACGGGCGCAGCCGTTTCGTCGCCGCCTACGAACGCGGCGCCCTGTCCGTCACGCAGTTCCACCCCGAAAAGTCCGGCGACGCCGGCGCGCAACTGCTGAAGAACTGGATCGAAACCTTCTGAACCACAATCAGATGGTGCCGCCGTGCGAAGGGCGTGTTTTCCGCCCGCACGGATGGCGCGACATCCCTAGGAAAGGAACCTGTTATGTCCCTCACGCTGCTTCCCGCGGTCGACGTTCGCGACGGCAAGGCCGTGCGTCTGCGCCAAGGCGAGTCCGGCTCGGAAACCGATTACGGCTCCCCGCTTGAGGCCGCCCGCACCTGGGTTCAGGCCGGAGCGGAATGGATCCATCTGGTCGACCTCGATGCCGCCTTCGGCACCGGCGACAACCGCGCCCAGCTGCGCGAGATCGTGCGCGAACTCGGCGACCAGGTCAACATCGAGATGAGCGGCGGCGTGCGTGACGACGCCTCGCTGGAATCCGCACTTGAAGCCGGCGCTGCCCGCGTGAACATCGGCACCGCCGCGCTGGAGAACCCCGAATGGACCAAGCGGATCATCGCCAAGTACGGCGACAAGGTCGCCGTCGGCCTCGACGTGCGCGGCCATACGCTGGCCGCCCGCGGCTGGACCCGCGAGGGCGGCGATCTGTTCGAGACGATGGCGATGCTCGACGACGCAGGCTGCACCCGCTACGTGGTCACCGACGTGGCCAAGGACGGCATGATGAGCGGCCCGAACCTCACCCTGCTCAAAGAGGTCGCCGAACGCACCAACGCCAAGGTGACGGCCTCTGGCGGCATCGCCAAACTCGACGATCTCAAAGCCATCAAGGAACTGGCCGAAATCGGCGTGGACTCCGCCATCCTCGGCAAATCCCTCTACGCACGCGCCTTCACCCTCGAAGAGGCGCTCGAAGTCGCCCGCTGAAACGCTCCCCGCTCAAGGGAAACGTGCGGAAAGCATAATCCCGCCTGACCGGCATGGCCTTCAAAAGGAAGCGGGCCGGCCGGTCAGGCGGGATTCGTCGTAAAGCGACAGGTCAGGCGCAGGGTAGCTCGCCGGATTCGATGAGCTTCCTGAACACGGCGTAATCCTCGTCGTTCTGCTCCGCATAGGAGACCGCGAATGTGGCGATGGCCTGGTCGAACTCGTCCGAACCGCCCAGATAGTTCGCGATGGCGATCGAATCGCCGGTGCGCGCGTGCGCATGCGCCAGGCATCGGGCGCACATGCGGCCCAGATCGCTTAATTCCATCTCGTTGAGATCGTCGATGTCGATCGAACCTTTGCCGTTCCACAGCTGACGCACGTAATAGTCGCGTTTGCGGCCATCCTCGGCGATGAAGCTCGACCATCCCAGCAGCACGTCGGCCGTGGATTGGATCAGCTTCTGCCCCTGCACCACGCGCTCGCCATGCGTGGCGTACGGCGAAGCGCCGCAATAATGCTCCAACACCGAATAGGTGGCCTCCTTCATCTGCAACATCAACGGATCGTCGATGTCCCGCCCGGTGAAGACGGCCACCCATGCGCGCTGGCCCACGGAGCCGACGCCCACCACCTTGCGGGCCGAATCATGGTAGCGGTAATGGTCGAACACATGACGGCGATCCTCATACAACGAATGTCGGTAGTGCCCGAGCAGCGTGTCGATGCGCGCCTGCAACGCCTCAATATCCGCATAATCCTGCAATTCGTTGATGGGCGCCAACTCCGGCGGATCGGAACGGAACCGCAGCTTGCCGCCCTCGAGATACGTCAGTTTGGCGGCCGCCGCGTCGGAGTCCCGAACCGCGGCCTTCGCCGCCGCGTCGCGCAGCGTGCGGTTGCGTTTGCCGCTCTGCGTCTTCTCGAAACGATCCAGCGTCTCGGTCACATCGATATGGTCGTACCATGCGTCGAGATAATCCATCTCGGAGAACTGTTTGATGCGCTCGCGGTACGTGTGCACGCAGCGCATCACCGCGGCCCGCCTCGCCTTCTCCTTGATGCCGTTCGCGCGTCCGCAGATCTCCACCGACACGGCCAGGCGTTTGAGGTCCCACTCCCACGGGCCGATCGCCGTCTCGTCGAAATCGTTGATGTCGAACACCAGACGCGCCGAGGGGGAACGAAACATGCCGAAATTGCCGATATGCGCGTCGCCCACGCATTGCACCGGAATGCCCGTCACCGGCGTGCTCACCAGATCGTTGGTCATGATCAGCGCGGTGCCGCGGTAGAACGTGAACGCGCTGGCGCTCATGCGCTTGTACCGCAGCGGCACCAGATCGGGCACGCGGGTGGCTGACTGCTCCTCAAGCAGCGCGATCGCCTCGCGACGCCCCTCACGCACCCGCCAGACCGCATGACTGCTCAACGGCGCTTTGTCGCGGGCCGTAAAGCCCGCGCACGCGCGTTCACGCGGAGTGTCGGCCTGCCGCCAACTCGTCATATCGATGGGAGGATTGGCGGCCGGTGTCAGATGGTCTTCTTCGCTCATACGCACCACTGTAACGCGTGGAATGTGACGGCGAAGCCCCATGGTGCGGTACTTTCCATGGTGCAATGCCTCGGAAACGTTGCAATATCAACCCACCGCACCATGGAATCACCGCACCCTGGACACCATCGTAGATGTGGGGAACGCGCGTGTTAACGCGGGTCGTAACACGGGTGTGGAACGATAGGCGGTTATGGATAAGCAGCAGGAGTTCGCACTGCGCACGGTCGAGGAACGAGACGTGCGCTTTATTCGCTTATGGTTCACGGATGTGCTGGGAACCTTGAAATCCGTGGCCATCGCGCCGGCGGAGTTGGAGGCTGCGTTCGAGGAGGGGCTCGGATTCGACGGCTCCGCGATCGAAGGCATGACGCGCGTGTCCGAGGACGATATGATCGTCCAGCCGGATCCCTCCACCTTCCAGATTCTGCCGTGGCGAGGCGGACCGCAGGGCACGGCGCGCATGTTCTGCGACGTGCTCACCCCGGATGGCGAGCCCAGTCTGGGCGACCCGCGTTACGTGCTCAAGCGCGCGCTGGCCAAGGCCAAGGAGAAGGGTTTCACCTTCTACGTGCATCCGGAGATCGAGTTCTACCTGTTCGAAAGCCAGGACGACTGGTCCAAGCCTCCGGTGCCGATCGACGAGGGTGGCTACTTCGATCATGTGCCGCGCAGTCCCGGCATGGACTTCCGCCGCGCCACCGTGAACATGCTCGAACAGATGGGCATTTCGGTGGAATACTCGCATCACGAGGGCGGCCCCGGCCAGAACGAGATCGACCTGCGCTACGCGGACGCGCTCACCACGGCCGACAACATCATGACCTTCCGCACCGTGGTCAAGGAGATCTCCTTGGAGCGCGGCATCCACGCGAGCTTCATGCCCAAGCCGATCGCCGACGCGCCCGGCTCCGGCATGCACACGCACCTAAGCCTGTTCGAGGGGGACTCCAACGCCTTCTACGAGGCCGGCCAGGAGTTCAACATGTCACTCACCGCGCGCCAGTTCGCCGCCGGCATTCTGGCCCATGCGGCGGAGATCTGCGCCGTCACCGACCAATACGTCAACTCGTACAAGCGTCTGTGGGGCGGCAACGAGGCGCCGAGCTACATCTGCTGGGGGCACAACAACCGTTCCGCGCTGCTGCGCATCCCGCAGTACAAGCCCGGCAAGGGCAACTCCGCGCGTATGGAGTTCCGAGGCCTCGACCCGGTCGCCAACCCGTACCTCGCCTACTCCGTGCTGCTGGCCGCCGGCCTCGACGGCATCGAGAAGCAGATGACGCTCGGCGAGCCGACCAGCGACGACGTGTGGGAGCTTACCGACGCCGAACGTCAGGCGATGGGCATCGAACCGCTGCCCACCTCGCTGGGCGCCGCGCTGCGCGTGATGGAGAAGTCCGACTTCGTGGCCGACGTGCTCGGCGAGCATGTGTTCGAGTACTTCCTGCGCAACAAGCGCCACGAATGGGAGGAATACAACCGTCAGGTCACCCCCTTCGAACTTAAGAAGTACCTGCCCAAGCTGTAAGCGAGCAATCACGCAGTGAACAACGCAACCGTATCCGATCGGGCGACATCCTCGCCCGATCGTTTTTTCACGCTTCCCGTCATGGTGCTGATCGCCGCGAGCTTCATGCTCGGCATGAGCGAATTCGTCGTCGTGGGCATTCTGCCCGACATCGCGCGCGGCCTGAATGTCACCGAGGTGACGGTCGGTAACTTGGTGTCGGTGTTCGCGTTCTTCTACGCGCCCTGCACGCCGCTCGGCTCCGCCATCACCGCGCGATTCCCGCGATTCGCCACGCATATGACGCTGATGACGGTGTTCCTTGTGGGCAATGTGCTATGCGCGTTCGCGCCGAACTATCCGGTGCTTCTGGTCGCCCGACTACTGATCGCCGCCGTCTCCGGCACGCTGGTCGCAATCGCCATGACCTACGCGAACGACGTGACGCAGGAGAAGTTCCGTACGCAGTTCATCGCCTGGGTGTTCTCCGGCTTCTCCATCGCCTCCGTGGTGGGCGTGCCGGCGGGAACCTGGATCGCCGACTCGTTCGGATGGCGCTGGACCTTCCATCTGATCTCCCTGCTCACCGCCGTGCTGCTGGTGGTGATGGTGATCGTGCTGCCGCGCAACTCGCATCCGGTGAAAGTGGGATTCCTCAGCCAGTTCCGCTTGTTCTTCGACCGCCGCATCCAGCTGGGTGTGATTGACGTGGTGTTCGGCGCGGCCGCCAGTTATGTGTTCTACACGTATCTCACGCCGATCATGCGCGACGAGATCGGCGTGCCGACCCAATATCTCAGCCTTGGACTGGTGGTGTTCGGTGTGGCTTGCCTATGGAGCAACCTGTATGGCGGCAAACTTGCCAACCGCGGCAGGGGAGTGGAGCCGCTGGCGCGCGTCCGGCCAATCTACTGCGTGCAGGCCGTATGCCTGTGCCTGCTGGCGTTCGCCTCATGGATGCCCGGTGCCGGCGCGCTGCTGCTGGTGGCGCTCGGCATGCTTATGTACTTGCAGAACGCCTCCTCGCAGGTGCTGTACATGGATGTGGCCGCGCAATCGCATCCCGGCTCGCTGAACTTGGCCGCGTCGCTCAACTCCATGAGCTTCAATATCGGCATCGCGGTTGGTTCGGCCGTGGGCGGCGTGGTCAATGACGCATTGGGACTGGCGTGGTTGGGCCCGGTCGGCGCGGTGTTCGCCCTGCTCGCCGCCGGCACCGCCACCATGCTGCGCCCGTTCATCGAACGCAAGTAGCTTCGCTGAGATCCTTCGACTCCGCTGCGCTCCGCTCAGGATGACGGAAAAGGACTTCGCTTCGCTCAGAGGATGACGTTAGTGGTTATGTCGTCATGTCGAGCGAAGTCGAGACATCTCTATCAGATTGTCCGGTTCCATACTGTCATCCTGAGCGGAGGCCGTCAGGCCGGAGTCGAAGGATCTCTACACCAGACTTCTATTCTCGCGGATTGCCGAACCAGTTCTCGTAGATGAGGGAGAAGTTGCGGTTGCCGTAGCTGGAGCAGGAGTCGCCCACGCCGTCGCCCGCCGCCAATGCGGCCTCGTTCGGCTGGTAGGGCGTATAGATGTACAGCAGCGCGGTCGCACGGTTCTCGATGTAGATGGTGGATCCGCCGCATGAGGCGTCGGGATGATACTGCACGTAGTTGAGCGCATACGCCTGATAGTTGTACCGGTCGGCGTGGGCCAGATAATACTGGTAGCGTTTCGCCGCTCCGTACACCTGCAGGAAGAATCCCGCGTATGCCGGATCGCAGCTCGCGTCGTCTGGACAGCTCAATCCCATCGCCGCTTTGAGCTGGAAATCCGTGGGGTCGGTGGCGGTGACCAGATGCTGCTCCTTCTGCAGCATGGTGAGCAGCACCTTCTGGCTGACTCCGCATGCCTGCGCTGACTTGGTGATGATCGCCGCCGCCGTCTCGCCCGCCGCGCCCGTATAGTCTTCGCATAGGCCTTCGCCCGACTGGTCGGTGGTGTCGAAGGTCATGGAGGCGATCGCCCCGCCCCGCTCGTCGAGGAACGACTGCACTTCGGCCTGGCTCATGGCGTTGCCGTTGAAGAACTGGCCGTCCGAGATGATGTCGCCCGGGTCGAATCCATACTCCTGCGCCAAGGCCAGCTGCGCCCGCTCCGCGTCGCGAACCTCGCCGCGCCATTGGACGAAACGCACCAGGCCCATCACCAACGCCACCACGCAGATAATCGCCACCAGCATGGTGAACAGCATGCCGGTCCGTTGCATCAGACCGGCCCGCTTCCACATCCGCTTGAATTTCAGTACGCGCGCCTTGAGCGTCGACGCCTTCGCGAGGGAACGGCCGCGGCTGCGTTTCGTGCGTTTCGTTTGTTGTTTCGTGCTCATCGCAAGCCATTGTAACGGCGGCGGCTGAGCGTGCGGTGAACACGCTATTCGAGGGAGAGCGTGCTTTCCATGTCGTCAAAGGACGAATAGGCGTTGAACGACGCTTCGAAGGAATCGTCATCACCGGTGGGCGTATAGCAGATGTCGACGCTCATCGGCACGCCGGGCATGACCAAGCGATACATCGCAGCCTCGTCATACCCCTGTGAGAGGGCATCGCTGATATAGGCTCGGCTCAGCTCGTGGCCGTCTTGCGCAAGGTCGACCGCGCCGAGATCCGCAAGCGAATACGGCCTGTCGGTTTCGTTGATCCACGTGAGGGTGAGCATCACCGTGTCGTTGCCGTCGTAATCCTGTGGACCCTGCCGTACCGAATCGAACCGCAAGGAGATGCGCGACAGCCCGTCATAGTCGGCCATCGTGGTCATGCCTTCCCGTTCGGTCTCGCCGGCCTGTGGGGGAGCTTCCATATCGGCGGCGTCGATCTGCGTGAGCGGTCCGGTTGATTGGCCGTCAGCGAATACGAACGCGGACTGGACGGCCTCGTTGACTCCGGACACATACACCAGAATCGGCGAAGAAACGTCGGTGGGAGTGAACGCCATCGTCACCGTCTGCGTCTGGCCGGATTCGATGTCGTCGCCGCCGTCGGCGTCAGCGAATCCAAGCTGGCGGGTTGCGGCGTTGTTCTCGAAACCGTACGCCTGATCCAGGCCGACGCCGTTCTGCATCACGTCGACATACGCCATGGAATTCAGCGACCATGCCTCATCGGCGTTGTTGGTCACGGTGAAGGAGACGATCAGCTGGGGATTGCCGTCGTAATCGTCGGTCAATCCGTAGGCCGCCTGATCGATGGTGATGTCGTAGGTTTGCCCGTTATAGTCGCTTACCGTGCCGGAATGGTCCGCGACGGTGAACGGCTCGTCGGACGTCTCGTATCCGTCGTAGTCGGTGACGAGTCCGGAAGACGTCCAGGATATGTCGCTATGGGACGTGTTCTCCACAATCAGTATCGCCGTCTGTATGGCGAGCATGACGACGGCGAGCACCAACGCGGCAACCGCCATCACTCGCCCCGACTTCCGGGAGTTCGCGTCGGTCCGGAAGATGGCGACGATGGCCAACGCCAAGGCCACGATGGTGAGGACCATGGAGGAGGTCTCACCGAAGCCGATTACCGCAACGGCGGCGAGCACCAACGCGGCGATGGCGTATCCGGAACGTTTGCCTTGGGAAGTCTTGGCATCGGGACCGTATGCTTGATTGCGTTGCATGGATTTCGCCGACGCATGCGGTTGCGATTGTCGTTTGGGCTGTCGCATGGACCAATGATTCGCCCGGTTGACGGGCTTCGTCGCTTGACGGATGGACATCTGGACGTCGCGTGCCGTACCCGCCGGGCTGGGGCGAGATGATGCCGCGTCCTGAAGCTTGCGCATCCTGGCGATATGTTCGCGTTGGTCCTGCTCGGCATCAACCTGCTGGCTGATGCGCGCCGCCTCGACATCCGGGTTGACATAGTCCGGAGCGTCATCGGTGTCGAACGGCGATACATAATCGTCATCCCTATTGAACAGTCCCATACCAAACCTCTTCGTTCTCAGTGCGCTACGTCCATTCTACGGCTGGAACCGGGCGTCGTGCCCGCCTTCGTTTGAGGACCTGAGAGTCATGCAGGTCGAGCGGGATCGTTCGTTGGCTGTGGCGGTGTTCTTGCATGAAGGTGTCATCTCAAGAGGTCAATACCCTGCGTTTCCTATACTGCGGCGTCGAGAGAGGTATCGCTCCATCGCGATATCACCATGCATGGTCGGGAATTGTTGGGATTGCCTTGTTGACGTCGGATGGTGTAGGGCGTGGAAGACAACCCTTTGGGAGGATGGAATTATGAAGACGTTACTTGCCGTCCGTCATTGCGTGGAGGTGCGGGTTGGCTGAGCGTATGACGAATTCGACGATGCCGATCATGGCGTCCATCGTGTTGTCCGGCATCGCGACCTTTATGATCAATCCCTTTCTTGCGTTGGAGCTGATGCAGAAAGGGCAAAGCGCGGGACAGGTCGGACTGATTCTGGGAGTGCTGTCGGGATTCGGACTGGCACGCTCGTCCATAATCGGACGCATCAACGCGAGGTTCGGCTCCAAACCGCTGTCCGTTCTGGGAATGCTGATGAGAGCCGCCGGACTGCTGGTGTTCCTGTTCGAAACGAACACGGTGATGTATGTGTGCTTCGCCATAATCGCCTCGCTCGGCAGTGCTGCCGCGAATCTCGGCGTCAAAACCGAACTCATGCGCCAGTCGACGGATCGTAGACTCGTCGTCATGAGATCGATAGCGGTCAACGCCGGAGCCTTGGTCGGACCTGCGGTCGGCGCGATACTGTATCTGGTATTGCCGTTCGATGACATACTGCTGATCTGCATCAGCGCATACGTACTGCTCGCCTTCGGTCTGCTTCCATTGCGGTTCAAACCACCGGAGGACCTCGGAGGAGTATCCCCGTCCGTGCAACGGAGTGGGACCGGACATGACCGTATGGAACCCGCTTTCGTCATGGTCATCATGCTGACTGTGATGTACTGGCTGATCTATTCCCAATGGTCGTTGGTCGTGCCGTTGTCGGCATACGCTGGTTTCGGGGTGCAAACCGGAGCGAATGCGATCTATATCGGCAACGCCGTGTTCATCCTCGCCGTGCAATACCCCTGTTGGTGCATGCGCTGCACGATGTTCGCAATACGGCGATTCTCGCTATGGGCTTTGCGAGTTTCGTTCCCGCTTTCCTGATGCTGGCGTTGCCGCCGTCAATGCTGGTGCCGATAGGATTCGGCGTGATGTTCAGCATGGGAGAACTGCTGACGAGTCCGACCCTGGACGCGTTGACCGGTGAGGTGAGAAGCGAAGGCAATGGTCTGACCCGCGCGTATGGGTGGACGTCGATGGTCTCGGGAGTGAGTTCGATCATCGGTTCCAGTCTCGGCGGCATGCTTATCGACCTATGCGGCGGCGTACGTGGCAGTCTGGCGCTGTGCCTGCCCGCCGCCGTAATCGCCTTCCTGTGCATCATCCATCTGCGTAGAGAGATCGAGCCCACAAGAGAAGGAACATCGTCCGGTAGAGGGTGTGAGAGGCCGCTGGATTGCTTGTGAGGCTTGGGCAATGTTGCGGCTGTGTGGCTGTAGGCAAGATTGGAGTGTGGAATTCGAAGCCGATGGATGTTCATGCTGGAACATGCTGATATGCGGGTTTGTCTTGCTTTTCAGTACGTACTGTTGATGTCGACGATGCCGACTGTGACGGCCAGTCCGCCTAGGCAATCCTGCCCATGAGGTTGCGGATGCGTCGCAGAGGCTGAACTTTTTCGCGTTCGATGGTGTGCTTCAGGTGGCGGCCGCGTGCGTACTGTTCGCCGTAGAGGAACGGTCTCTGCCTTCTATGGTCAACAGGTTAGCGTGCCCATGCGCAACCTTGTCGATGCGCCGCCTGTCCGCAGTCGAAAGAGTCATGCTCCATGCTTTCGGACATACAAACATATGCGAACATATGTTCGAATATGTGCTATAATGCTCTTGATTGTTGCATGGTGTGTGTGGGATGTCTTGTGATTGGTGGTGTCTGCTGCAAATCGCTATATGTAGTGGTAAAAGTGGTAGATATATACTATATCTAGTAGTATCCTTGTCTTAGATCAGTATGAAAGAATGGGATGGATGTGAATACGATGCTCAGCATAACAAGGAATTGGGCTCTTGGTCGGCAAACTGGTAAGGAGCTTCAAGGAGTGCTCAGCTTAGTAGGAAGCCGCGTAGATGGCCAAACGCTTGGTGCAATGCGGTGATGATGGTGTGAGATACTCACCCACAGCCAATACGGTAATCGCATTCGCGATAAGCATACATACAGAAAGTCAGATTATTTTTCCTGAAGGATGAAGAGAATCAGGCAAACAGAGAGAATAGGGAGAAGATTTCAGTGGATGGAAACGCGACATACGAACGGTTTTTCACAGAAATTCATTTGGATTCTAGGCTTGAATTTTCAGAGCAAGTGCAACGTTGTTGAGTGGTGGATTTCCCAGGGTGTCCTGTAGCCGTGGCGTTTGCGTGGTCTGTGGTTGATAGCGTCGTACACGGCCTGGACCTGGTCGTCGTCGATGGTGGCGAAGTCGGTGCCTTTGGGGAAGTACTCGCGGACTAGGCCGTTGGTGTTCTCGTTGCTGCCGCGCTGCCAGGGGTGGTGCGGCAGCGCGAAGTAGCAGACCGCGCCGGTGGATTGCTCGACCTTCTTGAAATCGGCGAACTCCATGCCCCGGTCCAGGGTGATGGTGCGCGTCTCGGGATGCTCGCGGAGCATCCGGCTCTCCACGCGGGCGACGTCGCGTTTGGTGTGCGTGGCGGCGCGTCCGCCGGCAAGCAGACCGCTTTTGCGGTCCACGAGCGTGACCAGGCACGCTCCCGCGCCTTTACCCACGACGGTGTCGCCTTCCCAGTCGCCCAGCCTGGAACGCTCCTCGACCTCGGCGGGCCGCTCCGATATGGGCCTTGCGTCGGGGATCTTGCCCCGGCGTTCCTCGGGCCCGTCCTTGCGGTGCCGGCGTTTGCCCTTGCGGCGCAGCCGGCCCTTGATCCCGCGGCGGGTGCGGGCCAGATCGGGCGGGTCGAGCTCGCGGCCGTTGATCGCCCGGTAGATCGTCGACGCGGAGACGGCCAGATCGGGCCGTTCCAGACCAATCCTGCCCGCGATCTGCTCGGGGGACCAACGCTCCCGCGCGATCAGCCGCACGACCAGCCCGGCCAGTTCCCCGTCGTCGAGGCGACGCGGACGCGCGCAGGCGAGCCGGCGTTCCTCGTAACGGCGTTGGGCCGTCGAGGCGCGGTAGCAGCGGCCCGTGCCGACCTTGAACGAGTTGCGGTCTATCTCGCGGCTGATGGTCGATTTGTCCCTGCCCGTGGCCAGGGCGATCTCGCCATAGCTCCTGCCCTCGTGCCTGAGCAGCATGATCTCCTCGCGTTCGGCCAAGGTAAGATGAGTGTACCGGCCCATGGGCCCTCCCGATGTCTGGTTGTCGTAAGCAAACACCATGCTATCGGGAACCCATGGGCCCATATCATTCACACCCGTTGCACTTGCTCTGAAAATTCAAGAGGGAGTATTTCACCGATTCGTTGAAAACGGTGACTAAAAAGCTGAACCGGTATTTCTATGATTCTGACTCCGACACGGATAACATGATTGTTGTCGGGTCGGTTGGTCGTGGAACTGCAGTTGCACAAACTAGCGATATTGATGTGCTATATGACCTTCCCTCGGATATCAAGAAACAATACAGTGACCATCAGCATGGTCAAACCGACCTCTTACAAGATATCCGGAATACGCTACTTGAACGTTTCCCTCAAACCACTATAAAAGGTGATGGCCAAGCGGTTGTTATTGATTTCTCTTCGAAAAGATTTACTATCGATTTGGTTCCGGCGTTCGCCAATACGGATGGCAGTTTTGATTATCCCGATACACATGATGGGGGTTCTTGGAAGCGCACAGATCCGTTTCCTGAACAGAAGGCATGCGCTCGTATGGAGGAAGAATCTTTCGGATGGTTCGTGCGCTTGTGCAATTCGACAAGAGCATGGGCTGACGCTCAAGGAATTTCATTCAGTGGGTTACTTATCGACACACTCGTCAACAATTACCTTAATGGCCACATGCCGAAGTCAGCGGCTTTCGATGAGACGTACACTATGCTGCAAGAACTATTCTCCTATTTTGGGCGTCAAAACCAGCAGCAATCGTTCTGGCATGCTCTCGGCAGTAACCAGCAGATCCGCGATAAAGGGAAAGGGAAATTCATTCGAAAAGCAAGTAAAGCTGCTGACAAGCTGGAACAAGCTGAATCGGAAGAAGAGCGTGAGGATGCGTTAAGCGATCTGTTCGGCAAACTCTTTACAAGCAGTATTGTTGATGGAGAATCCAAACGGCATCAGTCCAATTGGCTCAGAGATTACCGATGCAGTGACCAGGAAGAGTTTATCGAAGATAGATTCCCTATTCGCATATCGATGGATGTGTATATCGATTGCAAGATTACTCAAAATGGGTTTCGTCCGTTCTTTCTCAGTGGTTTGCTGCGAGAACGCATGCCTCTGCGCCGGGATAAGCAACTTCGATTCTTCATTCAGAAACCGACGGAAATGGATCAGTCGTGTGTTGTGTACTGGAAGATACGTAATCGTGGCGAGGAAGCGTACCGTCGCAATATGCTGCGGGGGCAAATCATTAAGGATGAAGGAAAGCATGAACGAATAGAACATAGCAATTTCAACGGTAACCATTTTGTAGAATGCTATGTCGTTCGTGATGGGATCTGCATAGGCAGAGACCGTATCATAGTGCCCATCAGTGAGTAGACGGATTATCCCTCACTTACTTTTCTCGGACAAATATCGCAGTTTCGGCGGAAGGAATTGTTCGGCTTCGTCTTCATCAAAGGTTTGTTCTTTGTCACGCTGAAGAGCTTTTTTCGTTTGATGATAAGCCCTTGCGGTTGTTCTCGGCGTATGCTTGTATATCTCTCCTACCTCATTTGATAAGTCGTCACGTTTGCGTCGGATGGCTTCATCATCTAGTTCTGTGAAATCACATAGCAGAGATTCGTAGCGTTCGCGCAGACTCCACAATTGATCGGCAGCTTGACGATGGGACTGAGCTTTAGCTTTTGGGCTGTAGTTTTTAGTAACGGCACTCAGTACGCACAATATGGTCGAACATGCTGCGCCAATGACTTTTGCCTGTATTGGAAAGGCGACGATGAGGAAACTGCCGGCAGTAGTTGCAGACAGTGCGATTTGGAGCCAGTGAAGTATATTGTTCAGCTTTGTCAGGCGCTCGGCGTCTTTCTCATGAGCTGTAGCTGTGTACTGTAATCTGCCACGGGCAGATACCAATTGCGCGTAAAGTCGTTGGCGATAGTCTGATTGTGAGTCACTCATAAGAGTCTCCGCTGCTTCCATGTGTTTGACCTGCGATCTATTCGAATTCCCTGGCATCCTTCTCTATTGTCGTATTGTACCGATTTGCTCATTGACTTCGGCTATCTTGTTGACGATACGCTGCTGTTCGGCAAGTGGAGGAATAGGGATGAGAAATGCTGAGATAGCAGATGCTGATATATGAACTATTATTTTCCCATTTGCGGCACTGGTCCTTTGCGAGTTGACAAAAGGAGAATTTAGTAGATTGCAGAGATAGTCGCCATTTTGGTGATGGAACTTGATTCCAGCAAGATCACTGCCATAAGCGAGTATTTTGTCTGTTTTGTTAATGGCTGCTCGGCCGATGTCGATATCATTTTCACCAGTTAAAGTGGCCAATAGTTCATTTGGCAAAAGATGATGACTCTTGTCGAAAACCTCTTTATTAGTATGAGAGCTGCATTCGCGAATCATCCCTGTATATGTTGTATAGAGCTCGCCATAACGTATGCAAGGATAGCCAGATTCCATCACTTGATCACGTTTTATGCCAGAGCCACGCTCAATCACAGCGATAGCCCCCAGTCGTGCCCATGTCCAGTTGTCTGGGATGTCGAAAGGGATGTCTTTGTCGATGCAGATAGGGTCGGTTTTGCCCTTTTGCTCGTACCAGTGGCCGTCCTGATCGTGGTAGATGTGGGATTCGCCGCCTCTGGGGGCTTTGATCTTCTTCTGTTTGATGAGTTCGGCCCGTTCGGCGCGGATACGTTCTAGGAGTTCGTCGGCGGTGCCTTCGCTCTCGTCCTGCTCGACGAGCTTGCCCTGGACAGCAGCCTGCAACACGGATTTTCGTAGTGTGTCTGGCAGTTCAGCATCCAGTTTATTGCGGAGTTCCTGGACCTTACCATAGTCGTCAATCAGGGGAGTCAACTCGTTGATCTTGTTGACGATGCGTTGCTGTTCGGCAAACGGAGGTAATGGAATCAAATAATCCTGTACGGTTGAGAGAGCGAGTTCCTTTTGCTTTGTGGTACCGCTGGATTGCTCTTCGATCACATTTTGAACTGATGGTCCGGCAAAGTAGCTAAAGAGGTACCAATAGTTTGACCAGTGAGATCGAGTGCGAATGACAGTGACATGACTGTCTGCAACGGCCCATCCGTAAGGATTGAGGTTAGAATCGTAAACCGCCATGCGGCCCAATGTGCCCAATCCTGTAGAATTCCACAGCAGATCTCCAGTGAGGAGTATTCGCTCTTCATCATATTTTTCTATGGTTTCAGGATCGACAAATTTGGCTTTCTCCAGGGAGAAACCACTCCATTGATTACATTTCTGAGCAACCACTGGATACTTTTCGATCAGAGAGTACTTCGGCGATTTACCACGCTGGATATAAGTGGTAATTGACTTGAGTCGTGCCCATGTCCAGTTGTCTGGGATGTCGAAAGGGATGTCTTTGTCGATGCAGATAGGGTCGGTTTTGCCCTTTTGCTCGTACCAGTGGCCGTCCTGATCGTGGTAGATGTGGGATTCGCCGCCTCTGGGGGCTTTGATCTTCTTCTGTTTGATGAGTTCGGCCCGTTCGGTACGGATGCGTTCTAGGAGTTCGTCGGCGGTGCCTTCGCTCTCGTCCTGCTCAACGAGCTTGCCCCGGACAGCAGCTTGGAGGATGGCGTTACGGAGTGTTTTGGCGTCCATCATTCACCTGCCTCAATGCCGAGGATGTGGCAGATAGCGGCAAGTTTGGTGTCGATCTGCTGGTCGAGTTCGGCGCGTTTGCTGCGGTATTCGGCGATGAGTTGGTCGGGTGGCAGGATTTCCTCTTCCTCGTGCGGATATCCGCACAGGTCGAGGTTGTATCCGTTGGCTTGCAACTCCTCGATCGTGTATTTACGTGCCTTCCACAGATCCTCATTGTTTGGATCGGGAATATCCACGCGGTTGTCCCACCAATGGTCGATTGACTCCATGTGACGGGACAGGAGTGGCTTGGTTTTGGAGAAGTGCTTGTAGCCTTCTGGCTTGTCGAACCGGTAGAACCATGTCTCCTGGGTGGAGCCGGTCTTGTCGAAGAAGAGGATGTTGGTGGTGATGGACGTGTATGGGGCGAACACGGATTCAGGCAGGCGGATGACGGTGTGCAGGTTGCATTCCTTAAACAACTTCTGCTTGATGGTGGTTTTCACGTTATCGGTGCCGAACAGGAACCCGTCGGGCAATACGACAGCCGCGCGACCATTGCGGCGTAGTCTGGTGATAATCAGGGCGACGAACAGATCGGCGGTCTCGCTGGAACGCAGGTCTGCAGGGAAGGCCATTTTGTCTTCGCTAGTGGCGACGCCTCCGTAGGGTGGGTTCATGACTATGCAGTCCGCGCCGTCTTCGTCCTCGTCGTAGTCGAGGAGTCGTTTGGCGCTTAATGAGTCGCCGTAGGTGATGTTGGGTAGGGAGATGTCGTGCAGCATGAGGTTGGTGATGCCCAACATGTAGGGCAGGGGCTTGAGCTCGCCGCCAATCAACGATTTGTGTACGGTGTGCAGAGCATCCACGTCACCTTCGGTCACCTGCGCCTCCAAGTGACGCAGGGCATCCACGAGGAATCCGCAGGTACCGCATGCGAAGTCGGCCACTGTATCGCCGATTCTGGGGTCAACGTGGCGCACGGCAAACGAGGTGACTGCTCGCGGCGTATAGAATTCGCCCGCCTTGCCAGCGGACTGGAGAGACTTCAACAGGGATTCGTATACGTCGTTGAATTCATGGGTTTCCTCGGCATCAGAGAAGTCCACTTCGTCGAACACGTTGAGCACCATGCGCAGTTGGATGCCGTTAGACGCGTAATTATGGGTGCGACTCATGAAGTCTTTCACCAACAGTGCTCGGGGAGACGTGCTGGGGAAGGGGATGATGGTGTTGCTGTGTTCATCCTGAATGGGGTTGCCGCTGAGCACGGGGATAAGTTCGTTGTTCACGAAATTGATGAGCTCGTCGCCGGTGCGCTGGTCTTTGACGGATTCGCCAGTGGCCCAGTCGCGCCACCGGTACCCCTCGGGGATGACGGGCGTGTAATCGTCGTCGAGTTCGGCTTCCTCTTCCTTGTAGTCGAACACTTTGAGAAACAGGATCCATACGATCTGGCTTAATCGTTGCGCTGTACCATCGATGCCGGCGTCCGGGCGCATGATGTTTTCCAAGCGTTTGACAAGGGCTGCAAGACTCATACGTGTTTGTTAATCCTTCAGATAGAGTGCATTTTCTACTGCATCGAGCATATCGTAATAGCCCCGTTTGCCACCAAACGCTTTAACGGCCTTGAGTTTCTTGAAGCCTGCCGCGCGGAACTGTGGCAAATCCAACGTGTCGAGGTTGCGCAGGGACTCGAAACCGGAGACCACATAAGCGTCCAAGAGAAGGTGCAGCAGGGTACGTTGATCGTCCGTATGCCACTCGTGGTCGATGAATCGTTGCATACTGGCACGACGTGCGCGGTGTTCGCGGCTCATAGGCGGGTCCATCTGGTAGGCGAAGCAGCAGATGATGTCGAATGGGTCCACGTCATAGCCGTAGCGTGTCTTGAAATTGGTTCCCCAGTCGTCGCCGAGCAGCAGGTCGGAAGCCATCTGGCTTTTGTGCTTGTTCAGTTCCCACGCGGCTTGGAAAGCATCATAAGTTTCATACTGACTTACGATGTTGTTGCGGATGCACGAAGTGAGGTTTTGCTCTACAAGGTGCCCGTCGGTGTCCATGTATTTGACGGCCTCGCCCACGATGGACACCTCCACGCCTGCGACCTTGGCCATACGCCGGTTCGGTTCTGGGATGTGACCGGTTTCCGGTGGGTTGGATGGTTTAATGGGCGGCTTGGGCATGGGCTTGCCTTCCGGCACGTTCATCACATCCACAGGATCGCCGTCAAACGAGGGATCGTTGAATTTGCGGTAGTTGGCGCGGAAGTCGAGGATAGTGAAATACATCTTCGACTTTTCCTCACCGCCCACCTTGTAATGCTCGACCACACGGGTGCCGCGTCCGATGATCTGCTTGAACTCGGTCATTGAACCGATGGAACGGTCCAACACAATCAGTTCGCAGGTTTTCGCGTTCACGCCGGTGGACATGAGCTTGCTGGTCACCGCAATCACCGGATACTTCATTTTGTTCGTGATGAAGTTATCCAACTGGGCCTTGCCCTCGTCGTCATCGGCGGTGATTGACATGCAGTAACGGTAGTCTTCGGCCACCAGGTCCGCGTTCTCGTTCTCCAACAGGCGTTGCATGGCGTGTGCGTGCTCGATGCTCTCACAGAACACGATGGTCTTACCAAACCGCATGTCGTTGACTCGCATGTATTCGGCGATGCGTTTGGCGACTAGTTCACGCCTGTCCTGCACGATAATCTGCCGATCGAAATCCTTCTGCTCGTATAGCTTGATTTCTATCGGATTGCCGTCTACGTCCGTGGTCTCCTTGGAAGGCGTGTAACCATCGCGGTCGATGTCCAGCTCGGGAACCACGACTTTGTAAGGCGCGAGATAGCCATCCTCGATGCCCTGTTTGAGTGAATACGTGTAGATTGGATCTCCGAAATATGCAATGTTGCTTTTCGTTGGATCTGAGTCTTCCTTAGGCGTGGCGGTCATACCAATCTTGATGGCTGAGTCGAAATAGTCGAGAATTTCATGCCATGAGGAATCTTGATCGGCGGAACTGCGATGACACTCATCCACCACCACTAGATCGAAGAAGTCACGGGGAAACTGCTTATAATGCTTCCGGACTTCACCATCCTTGGTAGTTACGAACTGTTGGTAGATGCCCAGATATATCTCATGGGCCGTATCAATCCGTGAATTGTCGAACTTGACCATGTGCTCGCCGAATGGGGCGAAATCCTCACGCATGGTTTGATCCACCAGAATCGAGCGATCAGCTAGGAACAACGTGCGCTTGGCGATACCTGTCTTCCAGAACCGCCAGATGATCTGGAACGCCTCGAACGTTTTGCCTGTGCCGGTCGCCGACACAATCAGCAACTTCCTCTGCCCTCGTTGAATGGCCTCCATGGCCTTGTTGACAATGATGCGCTGGTAATAGCGCGGTGTCTTGCCCGTGGCGGTCTGATAATACGGGTAGGAGTAATCATTCGCCTGTTTCTTGCTCATTCCTTTCTGCCTGACATAACGGTTCCATAATTCGTCACGTGTGGGAAAGTCAGCGAGCTTCATCTCACGATTCAAACCGGAAAGCATATCATGCTCGATCAGGTCGTCACCATTCGTGGCGTATGCGAACGGGACATCCAATCGTTTCGCGTAATCGATGGCCTGTTGATAGCCCTCCGAGGCAGCATGATCACGACCCTTGGCCTCCACCAATGCCAACGGCAGATTCGTGTTATGCAGGAGCAGATAGTCGATTTTCCTTGCCCTACCACGGTGCGCCATGCCGTACTCGTCCACCGTGATACGCCCGTCACTGGCCGGATACTCCATTATGATGCTATTCTCACCGGGCCAACGAGTCTGCAACAGGGGGGTGATGAGGTTCTTCTTCGTGTTCTCCTCGTTACCGATCTGGGATTGGAGCATCCCATCATCCACTGGCTGCAACATCGCCCAACCCCCTATAACACGCCTGAATGTTTATGACAGCATGATACCGCCACCAGTGAAAGCAGTAGAGGAAGATTATTCGATATCATCGTGAATGTTTTCAACGACGCTGCCTGAGACACTGAGGTATTCGCCAACGCCGCCTCGACGATGGAGGTGCTCGTCGACATCGACGCAGGATATGCGCGCTATCTCAAAGTCGTCAAAGACTAGGCGTAGCGGTAAATCAAGTCCTTATTGGGGCGAGCTGGGATGGTTCGACTGTGCTACGCTTCGCTCAGCATGACGTTGATGATGTCTATAGCGTCATGCCGAGCGAAGTCGAGTCATCTCTGCTACGGGTAACGAAAGTACCCGTTGCTGCCTCAGCCGCAATCAATCAGGCCAAGGCTTTGCGCAGGCGTTGGATGCTGATGGGTTTGGGGGTGCCGAGCTCCTGCGCCCAGAGGGAGACATAGAACTCCTCGAGCATCCAGCGGGCTTCGTCGGCCTGCTTGGTCAGCGCCTCGTGGCGAGGCCCGGCCGGTTCGCGCTTGGCGCGGTCCAAGGCCTTGTCCACGAGTTGTTTGGCTTCGTCGGCCTCCCATGCCCAGCGCACGTCGCGGTTCTTATCGGTTTTCGCCTTGGTCAGGCGCGCGAGGTCGGCCCTCAAATACCGCTCGATATGGCGCAGCGAATACGGGGGAGCGGCACCGATGAAGCCGGGGAACACCAGCGTGGCGATATGCTCGCGAATCGACTGCAACACCGAGAGCATCGGCAGGTCAGCCTTGCCGGACACCGCCTTGTCGACCTCGGCGTAGCGGGTCAGAATCGCGATCACGTCATGCGCCACCGCGTACACGGTGTCCTCATACACCTGCTGCACGTCGAGCACGGCGTTCGCCAACGCCTCATCGTCGGGCAGTTTGTCCACCTCGGGCAGAAGACGCTTGACCGCGGCCAACTGCAAATCCTCCACCAGCGCCTTGGTGGACTGGTACGGCGCGGAGGCGAGCATCAGCGCCTCGCCGCCCAGCCAGCGCGAGGAGACGCGGTCGGCCGGCAGCCGCAGCGCGTCAAGCGCGCCCTTCCAAAGCATCGCGGCGCGCGACTCGGTGGTCGCGCCCGCCTTGTGCAGCAGATTCGCCTGCTCGACCAGCTTGCCTTGAGTGGCCGCCTGCTCGGCCTGACGCTGGACCATCTGACGGGCCGACGCTTCGGCCTGCGCGGCGAACTCGCGTTGCAGGGCGACCAGATCCTTGGATACACCCATCACCTTCACCGGCCCGCGCGCGCGACGGCGGCCGCGCTGGTTGCGGCTGGGCGGCAACGTCTGCTCCACCGAGAACGTCATACGCAGATACGGGGCGAGCTTGTCCCATAATTCGCCGGTCAGCACCTCCGGATGGATCTGCGCGCCGACCACCTGGATGGCGGCCTGTGTGAACACATGCGCGAAATCAGGCCAACGCGCGGCCTCTCCGTCGGCCGGCAGGGGTGGCAGATTCGGCTTGCCCTGCGAGCCGGAGCCGGGCAGGTCGGGGTAGTGTTCGTCGATCCAGTCGCGCAGTTTGGCGGCCGTGTCCGGAGCGGGCACGAACTGCACGCGCAGCTGCTTGGGCAGGGATTTGATCATGGCGAGCAGTAGCTCGTCCAACAGGCCCGGCACGTTCCATGTGAACTGTTCGGGGGAGACGCGCGAAAGCGCCTTGATTGGCACATGCACGGTCACGCCGTCGTGCGGATCGTGCGGGTCATACACGTAGCTGAGCCGCAAATCGATGGGGCGGCCGTCGGAACCCAAGGTATGCCAATGGTCGGGATAGTCGTCGAGACTCACCGACTCGCTGTCGGCCAGACGTTCCACCTTCGCCGGATCGAAATCCAACAAGGTGGGATGCTCATCGTGTTCGACCTTCCACCATTTCGCCAAATCGGCCACGCAGGTCACCTCGTGGGGGATCACCGCGTTGTAGAAATCGTACAGATCCTCGTCGGAGACCGTGTCGGCGATCTGGCGCGTGCGGCTCGCGTCCTCGGCCGCCTCCTCAAGCACGTCGCGGTTCTTCGCCACGAACTCGTCATAGCTGAAGCGCTGCTGGATGTCGCCTTCGACCAGACCTTGGCGGATCAGGAAGTCTCGCGCCTCCAACGGGTTGATGCGGCCCCACTGCACGGTGCGGTCCTGCACGATCGGCAGGCCATACAGCAGCACTTTTGACGTGGCCACCGCCGAACCGCGCGAACCCGACCAATGCGGTTCGGCGTAGGTGGTGCGGGTGAGCGAGCCCGCCAACGGTTCGGCCCACGCCGGGTCGATCGCGGCGGAATAGCGCGCCCACAGGCGGCTCGTCTCCACCAGCTCCGTGCTCATCACCCAAGCCGGCGTGGCCTTGGCCACCGCGGAGGCGGGGAAGAGGGCGAAATGCGTGCCGCGCGCGCCCTGATAATCGTTCTTCGACTGCTTCTGCGCGCGCTTCATGGCACGCGCCCGAGCCGCGCCGGAAAGCCCCGCGAAATCGGAGGCCTTGGGCTCTCGCACCACCTGCATGCCCATCATGGAAAGAAGCCCCGCCAGCATCGACCTGTGGATGCCTTCGGCGTCCCACGCGCAGCACAGGGAATGTGCGGCCTGCTGGTTGATCGGCAGTTGGCGGATCTCCAGTCCGGCGCGCGAGGAGGGAAGCGGCTCACCCACCTTGAACTTCATCTCGCGGCACATCTCACGCAGCTGCGAGACCAGATCCTTCCACTGGCGCATACGCAGCCAGTTGAGATACTCGGCTTTGCAGATCCGGCGTAGCGCGTTGTTGCTCGGCTCGCCATCCGCCTGGAACACGCGGTCCCAGATATTCAACGCGGTGAGGAAATCACTGGTCGGATCGGCGTAGCGGTTGTGGATGCGGTCCGCCTCGTCGCGCGCCTCGTCCGGGCGTTCGCGCGGATCCTGCAGGCTCAGGAACGCCACGACCACCAGCATGGCGGCCAGCGTGTTCGGCGACGTGGACTTCGCCGCCTCGATCACCATACGGCCCAAACGCACGTCGATCGGAATGCGCGCCAGCTGGCGTCCGATATGCGTGAGCGTCACCTCGCCGCGCTTGCGGCCGATGGCCTTCAACTCGGTCAGCTCGTTGAAACCGTCGGAGACGGCCTTCATATCCGGTGGGTCGATGAAGCCGAAATTCGTCACATCCTCGGCCGTGCGCGCCACGCCCACCGACAGCATATGCAGCACCACCGCGCCCAGTGAGGTGCGCAGGATCTCCGGCTCGGTGAAGCGCGGGCGCGTCTCGTAATCCTCACGCGCGTACAGGCGGATGGCGATGCCGTCGGCGATACGGCCGCATCGGCCGGAACGCTGGTCGGCGCTCGCCTGGCTGATCGGCTCGATCGGCAGACGCTGCACCTTCGCCGTCTTCGAATAGCGTGAGATGCGCGCCATGCCCGGATCGACCACATAGCGGATGCCCGGCACGGTCAGCGACGTCTCCGCCACATTCGTGGCGATGACGATGCGCTGATGCGTATGCGGCTCGAACACGCGATGCTGCTCCTTGGCGGACAGCCTCGCGAACAGCGGCATGATCTCGATCGCGTCGGGGCGGCGCATATCCGCCGCGCGCGGACCGTAATGGTGCCGCAGCGCGGCCTCGAACTCGTGGATGTCGCGCTCGCCGGACGCGAACACGAGAATATCGCGTGCGCCGCGCTCATGGCTCGAATGGATGATGAGCTCGGCGCATGCGCGGGCCACGGCGGTGGGCATATCGGTGATGCCCGCGTCGAGGTCGTCGTCGCCGGGACGCGCGCCGGTGGCGAAACCCGGCACCTCATGCATCAGCGCGGGCGCGGCGCCGAGCGGCTCGTAGGCGATCCGCACCGGATAGGTGCGCCCCGACACTTCGATCACCGGCACCGCCGTGCCCAAAGCGCGTTCGAAATGCTCCTGGAACTTCACCGAATCGATGGTGGCGGAGGTGATCACCAGTTTCAGGTCGCGGCGCTGGGGGAGCAGAGCGGTCAGATAGCCGAGCAGAAAGTCGATGTTGAGACTGCGTTCGTGCGCCTCGTCGATCACGATCGTGTCGTATTTCATCAGCTTGGGGTCGCGTTGGATCTGCGCGAGCAGAATACCGTCGGTGACCACGCGAAGCCGCGTGTTCGGCGAGCTTTCGTCGGTGAACCGCACCTGATAGCCGATCTCGTCGCCCAGACGCACGCCCATCTCGCTGGCGATGCGCTCCGCCACCGTGCGTGCGGCGATACGGCGCGGCTGCGTATGCACGATCTGCCGTCCATGCGCGCCGCGGCCAAGCTCGAGCAGAATCTTCGGCAGCTGCGTGGTTTTGCCGGAGCCCGTCTGTCCGGAGACGATCACCACCTGGCTGGAACGCACGGCCTCGGCGATCTCGCCGCGTGCGGCCGACACCGGCAGTTCAGATGGATACTCGTATTTCATATGCTCCGTCCTTGCCCTTGCCGTCGATGGACAGCGCTCTACGCGGCGGTGTCTTGAGGCGGTGCGGCTAGTTGTTACGCAAAACCTCTATGATACGGAATCCCTTGGAACTGGCGTATTTGCCCACCGCGTACCCGTCGCCGAGCGCTTCGTCCAACCAGGGGATCAGCGAATCCGCGCCGAGGTTCCTCTGCACCACCAGATAGGCCGCGCCGCCCTGCTTCAGCCGCGGCAGCCATGCCAGCAGCAGCGTGTGCAAGGCTTCCTTGCCGATGCGAATCGGCGGGTTCGACCAGATTACATCGAAACGCAGGTCGTCAGGCAGAATCTCACACGCCAGCGCATCGGATACGGGCTGATCGGCCAACGGCACGCCATCGGCACCAGTCTGCGACACATGCACGTTGGCGAGGCCGTTGGCCTTCGCGTTCGCGGCGGTCAGCTCCAACGCGCGCTCGTTCACATCCACGGCCCACACGTCGGCCTGCGGCGACTCGAAGGCCAGCGACAGGGCGACCGGCCCCCAGCCGCAACCCAAATCCAGCAACGCGCCTTGACTCGGCGGTTCGGGCGCCTGACGCAGCAGCACCGACGTGCCGAGATCCAAGCGGGAACCGGAGAACACGCCGTTCGACACCTGCACCGTGGCGTCGTTGCCGCGCAGCGACACCTTCAGCGTGCGGCGCACATCCTTCGACGCGGGCTCCGCCGCGAAATACTGTTCGGCCATCGTCATCCTCACTTCCTCGAATCCGACTTCCAATCCGACTTCCTCGGTCGGCTTACGTCATGTCTGCTCACACGATGATAATAAAGACGATAGTTCAACCGTGTGATGCGAGAGCAGAAGAAGGTGGCATTGAGCCTGGAGACCCAATCCGAGCGGACGGAATCGTTCGAGACAAGCGCCGTTGACGGCACCGCAACCACCGAAGCCGACCGTTTTGCCGGTGTCGACGCCGGCGTGCTCTCCGGGCGTTCCGAAGTTCTGCTGGACGACCATTCAGGTGTGTCCGCGTTCGATGAGGCGGGCGACCAGGAATGGGAGGAGCGAGAGTCCCGCAACGCGCTCAAACATGTCGTGGGCATGGGCGAACTGCAGGACGTCACCGAAGTCGAATACCGTAAGGTGCGACTCGAACGCGTGGTGCTGGTCGGCGTGTGGTCGTCGCAGAACAGCACCGCCGCCAAAGCCGAGGAATCCCTGCGCGAGCTGGCGGCGCTCGCCGAAACCGCGGGCGCGGTGGTGTGCGATGGCCTTTTGCAGCATCGCTCCCGGCCCGACGCCGCCACCTACGTGGGCTCGGGCAAGGCCAAGGAGATCGCCGACATCGTGGCGCGCGAGGAGGCCGACACCATCATCGTCGACGACGACTTGCCGCCTTCTCAGCGTCGCGCGCTTGAGGACGCCACCAAAGTGAAGGTGGTGGACCGCACCGCCGTGATTCTCGACATCTTCGCCCAGCACGCCACCAGCCGCGAAGGCAAGGCGCAGGTGGAGCTCGCCCAATTGCAGTACATGCTGCCGCGACTGCGCGGTTGGGGCGCCTCCCTGTCGCGTCAGGCCGGCGGTCGTGCCGCGGGCGCGGACGGCGGCATCGGCTCGCGAGGCCCCGGCGAGACGAAAATCGAAATGGACCGCCGTGTGATCCGCACGCGCATCGCGCGCCTGCGTCAGCAGATCCGCCAGATGGCGCCGGCCCGCGAGGTCAAACGAGGCTCGCGACGCCGCTTCGGACTGCCGACCATCGCCGTGGTGGGGTATACGAACGCGGGCAAATCCTCGCTGACCAACCGGCTGACCGGTTCGACGGAACTCGTGGAGAACGCGCTGTTCGCCACGCTGGACACCGCCGTGCGCCGCGCCAAAGCCAAGGACGGCCGCCTGTACGCCTATGTGGACACGGTCGGGTTCGTGCGGCGCTTGCCCACCCAATTGGTTGAGGCGTTCAAATCGACGTTGGAGGAGGTGGCCGAGGCCGACGTGATCCTGCATGTGGTCGATGGCTCCCATCCCGACCCGTTCTCGCAGATCGACGCGGTGAACGACGTGCTCGCCGACATCGAGGGAACCGCTTCGATCCCGCGTCTGCTGGTGTTCAACAAAATCGATCTGGTCGACGAAAGCGTGCGCGAGCGTCTGCGCAATCTGGAATCCGACTCCCATCTCGTCTCCGCTTACTCGGGCGAGGGATTGGATGAGCTGCGCGCCGCCGTCGAAGCGTTGCTGCCGGTGCCGCATGTGCATGTGAACGCGCTGCTGCCCTATACGGCCGGCGCGCTGCTCTCGCGCGTGCGCGAATACGGCAATGTGATCGCTTTGGACTACCGCGACGACGGCGTGATGCTTGAGGCGGACGTCGACAGCCATCTGGCCGCGCAGATCGTCGAACAGGCCATCGACTGATCGGGTCCGCGGCAGATGACGGGCGTGTGAGCTTGCTCACGTGTGTTACGACAAGAATGTTAGCGATAACAATCCAGTGGTTCCAGCTGTTTGCGAAAAGCGCTTCCATGGTGGAACGTCATAGCGGACGAGTAGAGTGAAGACGTTGTTTGGATGGAATCCCGCCAAAAAACGGGAAGTGATAGGAAGAGATACCCATGGCTGAATCGCTTATTAAGCCCACCAAGCTTGCTGTGATCGGTGCCGGCGCTGTCGGCTCCACACTGGCCTTCGCCGCCGCCCAGCGCGGCATCGCCCGCGAAATCGTGCTCCAGGACATCGCCAAGGAACGCGTCGAAGCCGAAGTGCTCGACATGCAGCACGGCTCCAGCTTCTATCCCACCGTCTCCATCGACGGTTCCGACGACCGCGAGGTCTGCCGCGACGCCGACATGATCGTCATCACCGCCGGCCCCCGCCAGAAGCCCGGTCAGTCCCGCCTCGAACTCGTCGGCGCCACCATCAACATCCTCAAATCCATCATCCCCGGACTCGTCGAGGTCGCCCCCAACGCCATCTTCATGCTCATTACCAACCCGGTGGACATCGCCACCCATGTGGCCCAGAAGATCTCCGGCCTGCCCGAGAACCAGGTCTTCGGCTCCGGCACCAACCTCGACTCCGCCCGTCTGCGCTTCCTCATCGCCGAGCAGACCGGCGTCAACGTCAAGAACGTCCACGCCTACATCGCCGGCGAACACGGCGATTCCGAAGTCCCGCTGTGGGCCTCCGCCACCATCGGCGGCGTCCCCATGTGCGACTGGACCCCGCTGCCCGGCCACGAGCCCCTCGACGCCGACGTTCGCGAGCAGATCCACCAGGACGTCAAGAACGCCGCCTACAAGATCATCAACGGCAAGGGTGCGACCAACTATGCCATCGGCATGTCCGGTGTCGACATCATCGAAGCCGTCCTCAAAGACTCCAACCGCATCCTCCCCGTCAGCTCCATGCTCAAGGACTTCCACGGCATCTCCGACGTCTGCATGTCCGTCCCCACCCTCATCAACCGCTCCGGCGTCAACACCGCCATCAACACCCCGGTGTCCGACAAGGAGCTCGCGGCCTTGAAGCGCTCGGCGGAGACGTTAAGGGAGACCGCCGCCCAATTCGGCTTCTAGCAAAATCCCGCACCGATGGAGCGCCCCCGGCGTTGCTCGGAACTCGACGTACCTCTGTACGCCTTCGTTCCGTGCGCCTTGGGGGGCGCACGCATCGGTGCGGGATTTTGTGTCCTGGTACCGATGGAGCGCCGTCGGTGTTGCTCGGAACTCGACGTACCTCTGTGCGCCTTCGTTCCGTGCGTTTTGGGGCCGTGCGCATCGGTGCGGGATTTCGCGTAGCGCGATGGGCTCTACGCGGCGTGTGCTATGGTGAAAACGGTGATGAGACCCCGGCTTCGGCCGGGGTTTCGTCGTATTGGAACGTAACTGCAAATGGTATTGAGAAGCGGTTTCACTAGGAACGGGACGAGGGGAGCGGACGACGATGGCGCATGATCATACGCACGCAAGCGCGGGAGGCGATTCGGCGGAGCATCAGCGGCGGCTGATACTGACTTTGACGCTGACCGGAACGGTGTTTCTCGCGGAGGTCGTCGGCGCGGCCCTCACCGAATCGTTGGCCCTGCTTGTCGACGCCGGGCATATGCTCACCGACATGTCCGTGCTCATCGCCTCCACGGTCACCGCCATGCTGATGCGCCGCAAGCCCGACAGCACCCGCACCTGGGGTTGGGCCAGACTGGAGGTCATCACCGCCGCGGGCGGCGCCCTTGTGCTGTTCGGCGTCGGCGCGTACGCGCTGATCGAAGCCGGATTGCGTCTATTCGGAGAGTCGGCGGATGACGTGCATGACGCCCGTCTGCTGCTCGCATTCGGCATCCTCGGACTCGCCGCCAACATCGGGTCCATAGTGATTCTCGCCTCGCAGCGCGGCGACAACATGAATATGAAGGCCGCGTTCCTCGAAGTGCTGAACGACGCGCTCGGATCGGTGGCCGTGGTGCTGTCCGCCGTGGTGATGATGGCGACCGGATGGGCGGGATTCGACGCGGTCGCCGGCGGCCTGATCGCCCTGATGATGATCCCCCGCGCCGTCACCCTGCTGCGCAACGCGGTGCGTGTGCTGTTGGAGGAGACGCCGGAGGGGCTTGACCTCAACGCGGTGCGCGAACATCTCGAAGGCGTTCCGCATGTGGTCGCCGTTCACGACCTGCACGCCAGCACCGTATCCACCGGCATGCCGATACTCATGGCCCATGTGGTGGTGGAGCGGGGCCTGAGCATGGAACAGGCGGAGGGGATTCTGCAGCAGCTTCAGGACTGCCTACGCGAGCACTTCCCGGTGTCGGTGCCGCATACCACGTTCCAGCTCGAACCGGAGGGATACACCACCCCGTCCGCCGAGCAGCTGCATGCGTGAGTTTTAGAGCTTGCGCAGCACGGTGACGACTTTGCCCATGATCTGCGCGTGGGTGCCGTCGATGGGGGAGTAGGCGGGATTGTGCGGCATCAGCCACACATGGCCGTCCTGCTTGCGGAAGGTTTTCACGGTGGCCTCGTCGTCGAGCAGCGCCGCCACGATATCGCCGTTCACCGCGGTGCTCTGCTCGCGTACCACCACGAAATCGCCGTCGCAGATGGCCGCGTCCACCATGGAGTCGCCGTGCACCTCCAGCATGAACAGCGTGCCGTTTCCGGTCAGTCTCTCCGGCAGGCGCATCACATCGTCCACGTGCTGGTCGGCGGTGATGGGCACGCCGGCCGCGATGCGGCCCACCAGCGGCACATCGTGCGACTGCATCACCGACTCGCTTTCGGGGAAGGGGATGATGGTCGCCGTCGCGGTGGGAGCTTCGGACTGTGCGGGCCGGGCCGCGGGCGTCGCCTCGTCGCCTTGCGGGGATGCCACCACTTCGATGGCGCGCCCTTTGTTGGCGTTCATGCGGATGAAGCCTTTGTCTTCCAAGGTCTGCAACTGGTGTTTCACCGACGATGGGCTTTTCAGTCCGGCGTATTCACCGATCTCGCGGAATGACGGGGCGAAGCCATGGGCGTCGATATGCGTGCGGATGGCCTCCAGCACCTTGCGCTGGCGGTCGGTCAGCGCGTTGTCTGCTGATGATGGCTGTGGGGTCATGGTGATGATGCTCACGTCGGGGCTCCTTTCGGGCGGCTGTGACCAGTGTATCGTGCAAATCATGTGAAATCAAACATCTGTTCGACTTGTCGTGTTGACGTTGTCGAACAGATGTGCCACAATCAGAACAAGTGTTCGATAGAACAGGTGTTCGAAAGGATGTGGTTGCGATGGCTGGAACCGCTGTGATGATGGACAAGGGTGTGATGAGGGGCAGCGCCGCGCGATCCCATGGGACGATGCGTCTGACCGCACGGGGCAAGCTGGTTGTGGCGTTGCTGGCGGCGGCTTTGACTTGGGCGGGAATCAGTGTGATTTCGCCGGTTCCGGCGCATTCGGAGTCGGGCGCGACCGCCGTGTCCAGCTACATCGTGCGTCCGGGGGACACGTTGTGGTCGTATGCGTCGAGCATCACTCCCGCGGGGCAGGATGTGTCGAATACGGTCGACGAACTGATCGAGCTGAACGATTTGGAATCCGGTGCGTTGCAGGCCGGCCAACGCATCGTCGTGCCGCAACGTTGACGTCGCGAAACTCCGATGTCTGGCGAACATACGCCACCGCACGGTATCCTTGGCGGAATGCATTGTCCTTTCTGCCAGAATTCCGATACCAAGGTGATTGATACGCGCATCAGCGAGGATGGCTATTCCATTCGTCGCCGGCGGCAGTGCCCCAAATGCGACAAGCGGTTCACCACCGTGGAAATCAGCATGCTGTTGGTCACCAAGCGCGGAGGTAACAGCGAGCCCTTCAATCGCGATAAGGTCGTCTCCGGCGTGCGTAAGGCATGCCAAGGTCGTCCTGTCAAAGAAGAGGATCTGAAAATGCTCGGGCAGAAGGTCGAAGAGGATCTTCGCTCACGAGGGCTCGCCGAAATCACCTCGGACGAGGTCGGCAAAGCGATTTTGAAACCGTTGCGCGAATTGGACGAGGTCGCTTATCTGCGCTTCGCCAGCGTCTACCAGAATTTCGCCGGCCTTGCGGACTTCCAGCAGGCCATCGACGATTTGCGTGACGGTCAATAGTCGATAATCGCGCGAAGATCGTCAGGAACATAAGAAAACCAAAGCGCCGGTCCCGCATCCCGTGAAGGATGCGAGGGCCGGCGCTTTTCGTTGGTGAGGTTTCGCGTTGTCCGTCGTGTTTCAGCTGATCACGCGCATGCGAATCGTTCCCTCGATGTCGCGCAGTGCCTGCAAGGTCGCGTTGCTCGGCGTCTTCGAGACATCGGTGACCACATAGCCCAGCTCGCCCTGGGTGCCCAGCGACTGGGAGGAGATGTTGATGTCCTCCTCGCCGAGCGCGCGGTTGACGTGTGCGAGCACACCGGGCAGGTTCGCGTGCAGATGGGTGATGCGCGTGATGCCGTTGCCGTCGCCGAGGTTGATCTGCGGCAGATTCACCGACAGCGAGGTCGAACCCTTGAACCAGTAGTCCTCGAGGCGCTGGGCGACGAAATGGCCGATGGCCTCCTGCGCCTCCAGCGTGGAGCCGCCGATATGCGGGGTGAGGATCATATTGTCCTCATTGGCCAGCGTGGTTTCGAACGGATCGCCCGATTTCTTCGGTTCGATGGGGAACACGTCGACCGCGGCGCCGGAGACGTGGCCCGAGGCCAGATGTTGCTTCAGCGCGCCCAAATCGACCACGAAACCGCGCGACAGGTTGATGAAAATCGCGCCGGGCTTCATGTGGGAGAACTGCTCCTCGCCGAAGAATCCGGTGTTCGACTTGCGGCCGTCGACATGCAGGGTCACCGCGTCGGCCTGTTCGAGCAGCTCATTCAGCGTGGCGCACCGCTGCGCGTTGCCCAGGGCGAGCTTCTCCTCCAGATCGTAGAACACGACGCGCATGCCCAGGGCCTCCGCCAGCACGGACAGCTGCGAGCCGATGTTGCCGTAGCCGATGATGCCCAGGGTTTTGCCGCGCACCTCATGGGAGCCGCTGGCGGTTTTGTCCCACAGGCCATGCTTGAGATGATGCGTGTGGGCGGGGATGCGGCGCATCAGGCAGATGATGTCGCAGATCACCAGTTCAACCACGGAACGCGTGTTCGAATACGGTGCGTTGAACACGGCGATGCCGCGACGGCCGGCTTCTTCCAGATCGACCTGGTTGGTGCCGATGCAGAAGCAGCCGATGGCGCTTAAATGGGGGCGGGCGGCCATGACCGCGGCGGTGACGTTGGTTTTGGAACGCACGCCGAGCAGGTCGACGCCGTCCAACGCGTCGATGAGTTCGTCCTCGTTTAACGCTCCTTTGAGGATCTCGACCTCAAAGCCATGGTCGCGCAGCGATTGGACGGCGCAGGGATGGATGTTTTCCAGAAGTAACGCTTTAGGCATGTCTCCACCTTAGAGGGTCAATGAGGATTCGTCAGCTTGTGTCCGAACTATAACCAACCGCTGCGTCGGTCGGGTCATGGCCACGTACAGGTCGGCCGCGGCCACCAGACGCGCGGGGGCGTCGTCCTCGATCTGGCCGGGCTGCGCCACGATGACGGCGTCGTATTCCAGTCCCTTGACCTCTTCGGCGCCGCAGACGGCGACCTGGCGGTCCCAGTCGGGCTGGTCGGCCAGGCGCGCGGCCTCGTCCGGGTCGAGCGAAGCCTCCAGTTGCAGCGCCACCGCTTGGCGCAGGGATTCGATCAGTTCGTCGGGGGCGATGACGGCCACGCGGCCGCTGCCGTCGGAGGATACGAAACGCCTCGTCAGTTCGGCCGCGTGCCGGGCCACGGCGTCGGCCAACGCGGCCTCGTCGGGCACCACCTGGGTGGCCACGGATTCGGGCATGCTGCGCACGGCGTTCACCGTGGAGATGTACAGACCCTCTGCGGAGGCGAAGCGCGACGCCAGGTCCGAAACCTCTTTGGGGTTGCGGTAGTTGATCGTCAGCTCGTTGAGATCCCAATGCTCGGCGCCGAACAGTCTGTTCATCGTCTTGGGCCAGGACCGTGTGCCTCCCAACGCGGAAGTCTGCGCCACATCGCCTACGATGGTGAACGAGCGCGACGGACAGCGCCGCATCAGCATGCGCCAGTCCATGTCGGTCAGCTCCTGCGCCTCGTCGACCACCACATGGCCGTACACCCATTCGCGGTCGGAGGCGGCGCGTTGGGCGGTGAGCTCCGCGTCCATGCCGTTGATATGGTCGAGCAGCATCTGGCTGGTCACCAGACCGGTGCCGATCCCCGACTGCGCGAGGGTGTCGCGGGCGAACTGCTCCTCCTGCGCGCGTTGCGCGTCTCGCGCGGCTTGGCGCGCCGTGGCCTTCGGATCGGGGCCCAGCAGTTCCATGGCCTCGTCGAGCAGGGGGATGTCCGAACGGGTCAGCGGCGCGCCTTTGCGGCGGGTGAGCGTGCGCACGTCGTCGTCACTCAACCAAGGCGCCATCGCGCGAAGCTTGTCGGGGCGGGAGAACAGTTGGTCGATAAGCCATGGCGCGGTCATCGGCAACCAGCACAGGTTCAGGGTTTTGCGCACCTTGTCGTTCATGCGCAGCAGCGAGGAGACGCGGCTGCGCTCGGCCGCGTCGGGCGTGTAGTCGAGCTGTTCGACGTAGCGGTCGCGCATGCTGCGCAGCATCTGCTGGATGAAGGTCTCGCGGGCCTTGTTGTGCGGCGCGCGGGTGCGGCGCGCGTCGCTTTGCGCCTGCCGGATATCCGTCGCCAGCATCGGCACGTTGACGCCGCTGATGTTCACGGTCGGCAGGTCGGCGGGGACGCGCACGCGCGCGGCCACCGCGTTGGCGACCAATTGGGCCATGCGCCGGTCTCCCTTGAGCTTGGCCGCGTAAGGGTCGTCGGCGATGTCGGTGGCGAAACCCGGCACCAGATCGGCGATGGTGCGGCTGACCACGCCGGTTTCGCCCAAAGAGGGGAGCACCTGGTCGATATAGTGCAGGAACGTGGAGCTGGGGCCGACGACCAGCACGCCGGAGCGTTCCAGCTTGCGGCGGTGCGTGTAGAGCAGATAGGCGGCGCGATGCAGCGCCACGGCGGTTTTGCCGGTTCCGGGGCCGCCCTGCACGACCACCGCATGGCCCATGTCGGAACGGATGATGCGGTCCTGTTCGGCCTGGATGGTGGCCACGATGTCGGTCATTTTGCCGGTGCGGCGCGAGCTGAGCGACGCCAGCAGCGCGCCTTCGCCGGTGAGCGTGCCGGCGGACGAGGCCTTGTCCACCTGGTCGGAATGCACGTCGAGCACCTCGTCTTCGATGCCGACGACCTCCCGGAAGCTCAGGGTGATATGGCGTCGCATCACGATGTCGCCGTGATTGGACGGGGTCGCCTCGTAGAAGGGTCTGGCGGCTTCGGCGCGCCAGTCGGTGAGGATCGGCTCGTGGGATTCGCTGGACAGGCCGACGCGTCCGATATATCGGCGCGCTCCCTGCTCGTCGTCGAGGCGGCCGAACACCAAACGGTCCTCGACGGCGCGCAATTGGGTGAGGCGGTCCTCGTACATCGTGGCGAAGGAGTCGCGCTCGGTGCGTTGGGTGGGGGAGCCGTGCGATCCCGCGGCCCTTACGGCGTCGAGTCGGGATCTCGTCTGCGCGCGCAACGCGTCCAACCGGCCGTACGCGCGGTCGACGGCCTGCTGTTCCTCATGCAGCTGGGAGGAGTAAGTCGACATGGTCGTCCGTTTCTCATGATGACAACTTCGGGCAATCAAATGTAGCGCGTGCCCCATACGAATCGCTTGCGTCGAGGTCGGGACGCGCGCGATGGGCGATGCGGATGCCGGCGGGCCCCGGCCCGTTCGGGAGGGTGCGTGGGACGCGTGACACGGCAGGGGACTTTTCGGGACATATGAGGGAATCGCGGCGGGATCGGCGGGAGTGTTGCGGGACGGCGCGGAATGTGTGGGTTCCGAATGGTTTCGACTTGGCTTTTTCCGCCGATGACGCGCCCGGTATGGATGTCTTTCTCCTAAAAGGTGCGAAGATTTGTGGCTTGGTGGTGAGAAATGGGGAGTGGTGGGGTAAAGTGGTGAACCAGTTGTGGCTGAAGTGTATCCGGTGCGCCTGCGGAAGGAGGTGGAGTCATGGTTGATGAGCAATCGCCGGCCGCGCAGGACTCCGCCGCGCCTTCGGCGGGCGTGTCCGCTCTGCTGGAGGGGCTTCCGCCGTTGCTGCTGGGCACCTACACGCCCAAAATCGACGCCAAGGGACGCATGGCGCTGCCTGCGAAGTTCCGCTCGCAACTGGGGCAGGGACTGGTGATGGCGCGCGGCCAGGAACGATGCGTGTATCTGCTGCCTTTCGACGAGTTCCGCCGCATCGCCGGGCAGATCCAGCGCACCTCCGTGGGCAACAAGGCCGCCCGTGAATATCTGCGCGTGTTTCTCTCCGGCGCCGTGGACCAGCAGCCCGACAAGCAGGGCCGTGTGCTGGTGCCGCAGATGCTGCGCGATTACGCGGATCTGGGAAGCGACGTGGTGGTGATCGGCGTGGGAACGCGCGCCGAACTGTGGAACAAGGACGCCTGGGAGCGGTATCTGGCGGAGAAGGAAGAGGGCTACGCCGATATCGCCGACGATGTGCTGCCGGAGGTGGAATTCTGATGACCGACCTGACATCCATCCATCAGCCTGTGCTGCTTGACGATTGCGTGAACCTGATGACGCCCGCCTTGAAGCGTTCGGGTGCCATTGCGGTGGACTGCACGCTGGGTTTGGCCGGACATTCCACGGCCTTCCTCAAAGCCGCCCCCGCCGCGCGGCTGATCGGCATCGACCGCGACGCCGAGGCGCTGGCGATGGCCACCGAACGTATGCGTCGAGAGGGCCTGTCCGACCGCTTCACCCCCGTGCACGCCGCCTTCGACGAGTTGGACGCCGTGCTGGAGGAACGCGGCATCGACGAGGTGGACGCCGTGTTCATGGATCTGGGACTGTCCAGCCTGCAGATCGATGAGGCCGACCGCGGCTTCTCCTATTCCCATGACGCGCCGCTGGACATGCGCATGGATGTGAGCCAGGAACTCACCGCCGCGATCATCCTCGCCACCTATGACGCGCCCCGGCTGACGCGCATCTTCAAGGAATACGGCGAGGAGCGGTTCGCCCGCCAGATCGCCGGCCAGATCGTCGCGCGCCGGGACAAGGAGCCGTTCGTCTCCACCGCGCAGCTCAACCGCCTGGTCGACGAGGTCGTGCCGCAGGCGCATCGCCCGGCGGGCAATCCCGCCAAACGGGTGTTCCAGGCGTTGCGCATCGAAGTCAACGGGGAGCTGGACAAGCTGTCGTCGACCCTGCCCCAGGCGGCGAACCGTCTGTCCGTGGGAGGCCGCTTGGTGGTGGAGTCCTACCATTCGCTTGAGGACAAAACCGTCAAGGCGTTCATGGCGCAGGGGCTGCGCATCGACGCGCCCGTCGACATGCCGGTGGTGCCGCCCGACGCGCAGCCGTTCTTCGCGGATCTGACCCGTGGGGCCATCAAGGCGGACGCCGATGAGATCGCCTCCAATCCACGCGCCTCGTCGGTGCGGCTGCGCGCCGTCGAACTGACGCGGCGGATCCCCGACCGCTGGCGGCATCGTTTCGACGAAGGCCCGCGGCGCGACCATGCGACGAACCGCCGTCGAACCAGGAGGGGCTGAACCATGCCGATGTCCTCACCACGCACCGTGCGTTCCCATGCCTCGTCCGCCGCCAGCCGTCCGGAGGCCAAGCCGAGGGCCTCCCGTCCCGAGCTGCGCGTAATCACCGGCCAACGTGCGGAATCGGTCCATGCGGCCGACGCGATCGCCCGTGTGATCGAATGGACGCGCACCCGCAGCGCGCCGCTGCTGCACGTCGCCATCGCCGTGACCTTTCTGCTGTGCACGCTGATCGGTTCGCTGATGCTGCGCACCCAGATGGTCGAGAACTCGTTCGAGGCCTCCGAGATCGAGCAGCACATCAGCCAGCTCACCCAAGACGTCGAAGACGATCAGGCCAAGCTCGACCAGTTGGTGGCATCCCTGCCGAGCAAAGCCGAAGAGATGGGCATGGTGCCGCAGTCGGGCTCCATCTCCATCGACCTCAACGGATACCAGTCAAGTGAAAGCGAAAGCGCAGCCCAATGATCACACGCATCCTCAACTTCGCCCGGGCGAAGAACTTCGCCTTCAGATGCATCGCCATCGGTGTGGTCTTGGCCTTGGTCGCGGCCGTCTGTCTGGCGCAGCTGGCCGCCACCCAGCTGATCAACGGCCAACAGACCGCGTTGGCCGCCACCCAGAGCCGCACGCTCTCCGTGCCGTTGAGCGCCAAGCGGGGCCGTGTGCTCGACGCGAACGGCACCGTGCTGGCGCAAAGCGTGGACCGCTACACCATCGTGGCCAACCCCGAGGCGGCGCAGGATTTCGTTCCCATCACCTGCACCGGCGAGAACGACGACGAATGCCATGAGATCGACGGCGAACCCGTGGGCGTGAAAGGCGCCGCCGCCGTGGCGCGCCTGCTCGCCTCCGTGCTGGATATGAACGCGATGGAGCTGGGCGCCTCCTTAAGCGTCGACGGACAATACGTGGTGCTGAAGAAGGACGTGACCCCGCAGGTCAAGCGCTCCATCGAGGATCTCAATCTCGGCGGCATCGTCTGGGGAGAGCTGAGCGACGAGCGCGTCTACGCCGACGACAACCTGTACGGCGCGCTGCTGGGCGGCGTCGACGCCGAAGGCGTGGGCGTGTCCGGCATCGAACTGATGGAGAACGAGCTGCTCACCGGCACCGACGGCAAAAAGGTGTACCAGCAGGGCAACGGCGGCGAGGAGATCCCCGGCACGGTGACTGAATCGACCGAAGCCGTGGACGGCAGCGACGTGACGCTCACCATCGACAGCGACGTGCAGTGGTATGTCAAGAAGGTGCTGCGCGAGGCGCAGGAGAAGTACGGCTCCGACTGGGGCATCGCCGTGGTGCAACGCGTCAGCGACGCCCAGATCGTGGCGTTGGCGGACAGCGACGAGATCTCCGCCGGCTCCGACGACGCCAAGCTGGGCACGTCGCGTGCCGTGAGCGAGGTGTTCGAACCGGGATCCATCGGCAAGGTGATCTCGCTGGCCGGCTACCTGCAGACCGGGCAGCACAAGATCAGCGACCAATTCGAAGTGCCCGACAGCTACACCCTGGACGGGCAGACCTACAAGGACTCCTTCACCCACGGCACCGAGCACTGGACGCTGGCCGGCATCCTCGAGCAGTCGTCGAATGTGGGCATGATCCTCGCCGCCGAGAACTACACGGACGAGCAGCGTTACGAGTATCTGACCAAATTCGGCATCGGACAGGACAGCGGACTGGGCCTGCCCGGAGAATCCTCGGGCCTGCTGGCCTCGGCCTCGTCATGGGACACGCGTACCCGCAACACCGTGCTGTTCGGCCAAGGCTACGCTACCAACGCGCTGCAGCTGACCAACGCCATCGCGACCATCGCCAACAAGGGCGTCAAGCAGCAGCAGTCCATCATCAAATCGGTGACCGACGCGGATGGCAAAACCACCGAAACCACGACGTCGGACGCCACCCGCGTCGTCGACGAACAGGTCGCCGCCGACGTGCTGAACGCCATGGAATCGGTGTCCGAGCACTACAGCAGCTTCGTGAAGGTCGACGGCTACCGTATGGCCGCAAAAAGCGGTACCGCCGAGGTCGTGGGCAGCGACGGAACGATATCCAGCGTCATCAGCGACTATTCGGTGATCATCCCCGCGGACAATCCGCAGTATGTGGTGACCGTCGTGCTGAAGGATCCGCAAGGCTCCTACGGCGGTCTGACGGCCGGTCCGGTCGCCGCCGATATTTGTGCGTTCCTTATGCAGAAATACGAGGTGCCGGTATCCTCCGCCCGCGAGGATGCTATTCCAGTCAATTGGTGATCCGTTTCGAAGGGAAAGGCGTTATTCGATGAGCGCAGTGAGCGAAGCCGGCAGCCAGCGCTTGACGTTGGGCGGTTTGGCGCAACGGTACGGGCTGGATATGGAGCCCGGGTTCATCGCGAACGTGACGGTCACCTCGATCGCCGACGACGTCGACTCGCTCTCTCCGGGCGCGTTGTACATCGCGCGGACCCCGTCGGCCATCGCCTCGCTGCCCCACGCCGCCCAAGCCGGCGCCTACGCGGCGCTGCTGCCGCGCTCGGCCCGGGGACGCTCCGAAACCGAAGGCGGCGACCTGCCTCTGCTCTTCGGAACGCTGGACGAACGACGTTTGGGAGACCTCGCTTCGGCGATCGCGGGGAACCCATCGAATTCCATGGCGGTGTTCGCCATCGCCGGCGAGGACAGGCACGCCATCGCGGCGGACGTCGCCGCGTTGTCCGATCTGCTGCATCTGCTGGGCAATCCCGTGGCCGTGATCAGCGCCGACGGGTCGCGCTCCATGGAACGCGCTCTTGACCTGTCGTATCCGCTGGGAGTGCTCGATATGCAGCGCGTGCTGTCGGTATGCGCGGAGGACGGAGTCGCCGCGGTGATCATCGCGCTCGACCCGCGCACCGTCGCCGAGTCGGGATTGGAATCGGTCACGATGGATGTGCTCGGCGTGGAACGGGCCTCCGGGCAGACATCCATAGAAGGCCTGCGGTCGCAGTACGGATTCGTCGTCGACGAGGACATGCGGCTGGCCACGCCGACATCGGAGGCGAGGCAGCTGTCCCTGGAGGCCGCCATGTCCAACGGGCGCGGCGTCGGCGAGCCTCTGGCGTTGGCCATCTCCATGGTCTTGGATGCCGGCGTGCGTCGCAACAACGTCAGAAGCGCCCTGAGGGTGTCCAGAGAATTGCGGTAGACGGATTCGAAATGAATCAAGCCCCAGAGATAAAGGAGAGACGACTATGGTGCCGATGAGCGTGGAAGTGATCGCGCAGGCGGTGTCGGGACGACTGGTTCCGCCGGCGCGGCGTGATGTGGGATCGGCGCTCGGCGTCTCGGTGGTCAGCGACTCCCGTCAGGTCGGCGAAGGTTCGGTGTTCGTCGCGATCAAAGGCGAACGGGTCGATGGGCACGATTTCGTTCCAACGCTCGCCCAGGCCGGCGCGGTGGCGGCCATCGTCGACCATCCCGTCGACGGGGCACAGGTGGCGCAGATCGTCGTCGACGACACGGTCGCCGCGTTGGGGGCGCTCGCCGCGCGCAATATCGCGTTGCGCAAGGCCATGGACGAACCGTTCGACATCATCGGCCTGACCGGATCGGTGGGCAAAACCACCACCAAGGACCTGTTGTCCGCGCTGCTGGGCCGTTTGGGCGACACCGTCGCGCCGGTCGGCTCCTTCAACAACGAGATCGGCCTGCCGTTGACGGCGCTGAAGGTCGATCGCGACACACGTTTCTTCGTGGCGGAGATGGGAGCCAGCCATCTCGGCGAAATCGCCAGCCTGACCCGCATCGCCCCGCCCGACGTGGCCATCGTGCTCAAAGTCGGCGTCGCGCATCTGGGTGAATTCGGCTCGCGGGAACATGTCGCACAGGCGAAAAGCGAAATCGTGCGCGGTCTGGTGCCGGGAGGCCTCGCCGTGCTCAACGCCGACGACGACCACGCCGCCGCCATGGCGGATCTCGCCGAGGGAGGGGTCCTTTGGTTCGGCGTCGACCACACCGACGCGGACCATACGGTGAGCGCCGCCGATATCGTGATGGACGAGCGCGACCGCGCCGGCTTCGTCATGCGCACGCCGGAGGGCGAGGCGCCGGTGCGTCTGGGCATCTCCGGCCGGCACAACGTGATGAACGCGTTGGCGGCCGCGGGCGTCGCCCTGCATTTCGGCATGAGCCCGACCGACATCGCCGAAACGTTGGGCGCGCAGCAGCGCATCAGCCCGCATCGCATGGCCGTCAGCCAGGTGACGCGCGGCGCGGCCGGGTTCACGCTGATCGATGATTCCTTCAACGCCAATCCCGATTCGATGAAGGCCGGATTGGACGGGTTGGCGGCCTGGGGAGCGGACAAACCGCTGTATCGCGTGGCCGTGCTCGGCGCCATGCTCGAGCTCGGCGGCGACGGCGCGGAGCTGCACGCCCAGGTGGGTGCGTACGCCGCCTCGTTGGGGGTGGACGCCATCGTCGCGGTCGGCGGATCGGGCGACGCGAGCCTCGACGCTCTGGCCGAAGCGTTGGCCGAAGGGGCAAAAAAAGAGCGCGTCGACGCGGGCGATGACAAGGTGTCGATAGACTTGGTTTCGGATATCGATCAGGCGGACCGTCTGGTGATGGATATGGCCGCCTCTCATCCGGATGCCGTGGTGCTGCTCAAGGGATCGCACGCGTCGGGATTGAGCGCCCTCGCCGAGCGGTGGGCCGCCGGGACGAACAACCGATAGAAGAGATGGAGAGCCTCACGTGATTGCGCTGATCATTGGAATGCTGGTGTCGCTGGTCGTCACCATCGTCGGCACGCCGCTGCTGATTCGTCTGGTGAACCGTCTGCATTACGGCCAGTACATTCGCCAGGACGGACCGCAATCCCACCAGGTCAAGCGTGGCACGCCGACGCTCGGCGGCGTGGTCATCAACATCGCCATCGTCGCGGGATGGGGCTCCTCGGCGCTCTACCGGTGCCTGGCGCGCGGCGAGCAGCTGTCATGGTCCGCCGTGCTGGTGCTGTTCGCCATGCTGTCGATGGGCGTGCTCGGTTTCATCGACGATTTCGCCAAGGTGCGCAAGAAGCAGAACGAGGGATTGTCCGTGGCGGGCAAGTTCGCGGGCCAGTTCATCCTCGGCACCATCTACGCGGTGCTGGCTCTGGTCGTGCCCACCAAATCGGGTTTCCCCAGCGCTCAGGCCGGCATGAGCTTCATCGAGCAGCCGTTCTTCAGCTTTGAATTCGCCGGCGAGTTGGTGGCCACGGTTCTGTTCGTCATCTGGGTGAACTTCCTGATGACCGCGTGGACGAACGCGGTGAACCTCACCGACGGCCTCGACGGTCTGGCCGCGGGCTCGTCGATGATCGCCTTCGCCGGATACGCGGTCATCGCGTTCTGGGAAAGCTACCATCTCAAGGGCAGCGGGCACGAAGGGTACTCCTATGCCGTCTCCGATCCGCTCGATCTGACCATCATCGCGGTATGCGCCGCCGTGGCCTGCTTCGGATTCCTGTGGTACAACTCCAATCCCGCGTCCATCTTCATGGGAGACACCGGATCGCTGGCCTTGGGCGGACTGTTCGCGGCCCTGTCCATCGCCACCCACACCGAGTTCCTCGCGGTGATCGTGGGCGGCCTGTACGTGATCGAGGCGATGAGCGACGTCATCCAAGTGGGCTATTTCAAGATGACGCACCGCCGTGTGTTCAAGATGGCGCCGGTGCACCATCATTTCGAACTCAAAGGATGGACCGAAACCAAGGTCGTGGTCCGTTTTTGGATGATCGAGCTGATGTTCGTGCTCGTCGGCGTGGTGATCTTCTACGGCGACTGGGTGGCCCGCTCCAATCTGCTCGGCTGACGGAAACACGCAAGTCGGCCGTTGAGGACAGCCGCCCGGGCGGCGCAAGGAGGAACGTATGGAATTGGCGAACGCGACCGTGCTGATCGCGGGTCTGGGTGTATCGGGGCGCAATCTCGCCTCCGTGCTCGCCTCCCGCGCCGGCGGTGTCATCACCGTCGACGAGCGTTGCGAGGACGCCGATCTGCGTTCCTTCGACGCGGTGGAGTGGGACCGTGTCGACATGGTGATGAGCTCGCCGGCGTTCAGCCCGGCCACGCCGTTCGTGCGTGAGGCCGAACGCCGCGGCATCCCCGTCTACAGCGAGGTCGAGTTCGCGTGGATGCTGCGGGCGGACAACGCGCGCACCGGCAGGCCCGCCCCATGGATCGGCATCACCGGCACCAACGGCAAAACCTCCACCACCGAGATGGTCTCGGCCATGCTGACCGCCTGTGGGCTGAACGCTCCCGTGGCGGGCAATATCGCGGCGGGCGACATCTCGCGCACGCTTTCGCATGCGGCGCTCAACCCCGACAACGACGTGCTGTGCGTGGAGCTCAGCTCGTTCCAGATGCATTTCACCGAAAGCGTCGCGTTGGAATGCGCGGCCATCACCAATATCGCCGACGACCACCTCGACTGGCATGGCGGGCGCGAACGGTACGCCGCCGACAAGGCCAAGGTGTTCCGTGGCGCACGGCGCGCGATCGTCTACAACGCGCAGGACGCGGTGGTGAGCGCGTTGGCCGCGCAGGCCCCCGTGGCCGAGGGGTGCCGCAGGGTCGGTTTCACGTTGGATGCGCCGCTTGAGGGGGAGTTGGGCGTGCGCGACGGTTGGATCGAGGATCGCAGCGGTCTGGTGTCGGGGAACGGCGAGCCGGTTCGGCTGTCGGAGGTGAGCCGATTCACCCATCTGTGCGAGCCGGACGGTACCATCTACCCGCATCTGCTGGCGGACGCGTTGGCCGCGTTGGCTTTGGCCCTCGGTCTGGGCGCCGACGCGGAGCGCTGCCTGGAGGCGCTGGAATCCTTCTCCCCGGGCGGCCACCGCATCGCCACGGTCGCCACCGCGCATGTGGAGGGCGGCGACATTCGCTTCGTCGACGATTCCAAAGCCACCAACGCCCACGCGGCCAAAGCCTCGCTGTCGAGCTTCGCGGACAAGTCGGTGGTGTGGATCGCCGGAGGATTGGCCAAAGGCGGGCGGTTCGAGGATTTGGTGCGCGACCAGGCCCATACCATCAAAGCCGCGGTGGTCATCGGCGTGGACCAGCAGGCGATGCTGGAGGCCTTCCGCACCCAGGCGCCGGACATTCCCCTGACGGTGGTCGACCCGTCCGACAACGACACGGTGATGGACCGCGCCATCGAGGCCTGCGGCGCCTATGCCCAGGCGGGCGATGTGGTGCTGATGGCGCCGGCCTGCGCCTCCATGGACCAGTTCGTCTCCTACGCGGACCGCGGCGACCGCTTCGCCGAAGCGGCGCGGCGGTGGGTTCGGGCCAATGGCGTCGGGTAAGCCGTCGGCGCCGCGCCGCGCGTCCAGCGCCGGCACTGCGGCGAACACGTCGAAACGCGGCTCGTCCGCCGATGCGGCCTATACGGGTTGGCGCGCCCTGCTCAACCCGCTGTGGTGCTATAACGGCTTCCGCGTCGCCGTGGCGGCGTTGACCTGCTTTGGTCTGATCATGGTGTTCTCCAGCTCGACGGTCACTTCGACCTCGGCCGGCGAGTCCCCGTTCGCCGAGCTGGTCAGCCAGGGGCTGTACTGCGTCATCGGACTGGCGTTCGGCTTCGTGACGATGATGATTCCGCTGAGGATATGGCGTCGCTTCAATGTGTTGGTGATGCTGGCGGCGCTGGTGCTGCAGGCCCTCACCTTCACCCCGTTGGGCGTCGACGCGTACGGCAACGTCGGTTGGATCAAACTGGGGCCGGTGAATATACAGCCCGCCGAGTTCATGAAATTCGCGATCTGCGTCTGGCTGCCCTCGGCGTTGCTGACCTGCGGCAAACGCTATGCGAAGGAGGGCCTGAAGGCATATGTGATGCCGATAGCGCTCTACGGTCTGGGATTGGCGCTGGTCCTGGGCGGCAAGGACCTCGGCACCGCCATGATCATCGTGTTCATCGGTGTGGCGGCGTTTCTGGTGTCCGGCTTTCCCCTCAAATGGATGGCCGTCTTCGGCGCCGCGGTGTCGGCGCTGGTGTTGGCGCTGGTCATCTCCAGTCCCAATCGCATGCGTCGCATCTTCGCCGCGTACGGTGACTGCAGCGCCGCGGACGCGCAGACCGTCTGCTACCAGTCCACGCACGCGCGGTACGCCATCGCCTCCGGCGGACTGCTGGGTGTGGGCATCGGCAATTCGCGTGAGAAATGGAATTATCTGCCCGCCGCGCACAACGACTTCATCTTCGCCATCATCGGCGAGGAAACCGGTTTCGTGGGATGCGCCATCGTCATCCTGCTGTTCGTGATCATCGGCTGGTGCATGATCGTGGTGGCGTTGCAGATCCGCAACCGGTATGTGTCGATTGTGCTCATGTGCGTGACCATGTGGCTGGTCGGCCAGGCTTTGGTGAACATCGGCGTGGTCGTCGGCGTGTTCCCCGTATTGGGCGTGCCCATGCCGTTCATCTCCTCGGGAGGCTCGTCCATGGTGATGTGTTTGGGCGCGGCCGGGCTGGTATGCGGGCTGATGCGGTCGCAGCCGCAGATCAAAAGCGCGTCCCAGCGCGCGTGAAGTTGCTTTGCGGATATCGCGTCGCTTCCGATGTCGGCGCGGCGCTGAACTACACTCGATAGACATGACCCAAGGCAAACCCCATATCGTGCTCGCCGGCGGCGGTACAGCCGGCCACGTCAACCCGTTGCTCGCCGTGGCCGACGCCATCCGCGAGATTCGTCCCGAAGCCCAAGTGAGCGTGATCGGCACATCGGTCGGATTGGAACACGACCTCGTGCCGCAGGCCGGTTACGAGCTGGACGCCATCGCCAAGGTGCCGTTTCCCAGGCGTCCCAATATGGCGGCGCTGCGGTTCCCCGCCGCGTGGCGCAGGGAAAGCGCCAAGGTGCGTGCGATCCTCGAAAGGCGTGAGGCGCAGGTCGTCGTCGGATTCGGAGGCTACGCCTCGGCGCCCGTCTACGCCGTGGCCCACCGCATGGGCATTCCGGTCGTCGTGCACGAGCAGAACGCCCGCGCCGGCATGGCCAACAAGCTGGGCGCGCGTTGGGCCGACTTCATCGGCACCGTCTACGACGATACGGGCCTCAAACCTCGTCGTGACGCGCGCATGGAACGCGTGGGGCTGCCTTTGCGCCCCGCCATCGCCACCCTGGCCACGCGGTTGGAAACCGATCCGTACGCGGCTCGCGTCGCCGCCGCCGAACGTCTGGGTGTGGATCCAGACCGTCCGCTGGTGCTGGTGACGGGAGGATCTCTGGGAGCGGTCAGCTTGAATCGTTCCGTGGCGGCCTGCGCCGGCGATCTGTTGGAGCATGCCCAGGTCATCCACCTGACGGGCCGCGGCAAAATCGACGAGGTGCGCGCGCTGGCCGAACGCTCCGCCGGTCGGGATGCGATCGGCCAACTGCACGTCGACGATCTGACGGTCCGGGACGCGTCCGGCGCGGACTATCACGTGACCGAATACCTGGAACGCATCGATCTCGCCTTCGCCTGCGCCGATCTGGTGGTCTGCCGCTCCGGCGCGGGATCGGTGTCGGAATTGGCCGCGTTGGGACTGCCCGCCGTATACGTGCCGCTGCCGATCGGCAACGGCGAGCAGCGGTTCAACGCCGAACCCGTCGTGAAGGCCGGTGGCGGACTGCTGGTGGACGACCGCGACTTCACCGAGGAGTGGGTGCGAAACACGGTGCCCGGGCTGCTCGCTCAACCCGAACGCCTGCGGGAGTTCGGCCGTAAGGCGTGGGAATACGGCATCCGCGACGCCGCCGGGACCATGGCGCGGCGTGTGCTCGACCTCGTCGAATAACCGTCGCGGGAATCCCAAGGAGACGCCGCCCGGTTTGGGGGCGGCATCGGCCATAATGAACAATGCCCAGACATCTGAAGGAGCCATTCGTGTCGCAGACGCAACCCATCATCCTCGACCCCACACAAGCCGCGTTCACCGCCGATCAGAGGATCGCCGATTTGGGGCGGACCCATTTCATCGGCATCGGCGGCGCGGGCATGAGCGTGCTCGCCGAAATGCTGCATGAGCAGGGCGTCGCGGTGTCCGGCTCCGACCGCGAGGCCAACGCCAAAACCGAACGTCTGGAGGCGTTGGGCATCACCGTGCGCATCGGCCAGCGCGCCGAGAACGTCGAAGGGGCGAGCACGGTGGTGTATTCCAGCGCGATCAAACCCGACAATCCGGAGATCGTCGCCGCCTTCGAGGCCGGCGCGCGCGTGGTGCACCGCAGCGACATCCTTGCTCTGCTGATGAACGGGCGCAAGGCGGTGACCGTCGCCGGCGCGCACGGCAAAACCACCACCAGCTCGATGCTCGCCCATATCCTGCTGCACGCTGGCGTCGGCGCGTTGTCCGATCCCAGCTATGCGATCGGCGGCTCCATCCAAAGCGCGGACGGGCGTCCGCTCGACGGCGGACATGCGGGAACGGGGGAGGCCTTGGTGGCCGAAGCCGACGAATCCGACGGCAGCTTCGCCAAATACCGCCCCTATATCGCCGTCATCACGAACGCCGAACCGGACCATCTCGACCATTACGGCGACGCCGAACGCTACCACGCCGCCTTCGCTCACCACGCCTCGGCGGCGAGGGGGCATGTGGTGCTATGCGCCGACGATGCGGACGCCTTGTCCCTGCTCGCCGACCTCAGTCCGCAGGCCGCCGCCCAGGCCGTGGTCTATGCGACCGCCGACGCCGGAGATCTGCCCGACCTGCACGGCGCGCGTTATGTGGGCATCACGGCGGAGCGGGAGGACTCCGACAGCGGCATGGAACGGTTCACCATAACCTTGCCGGCCGGCATGGCGGGGGATGCGCCCGTCGAGCTGCCGGTGTCGCTGCTCGTGCCGGGCGTGCACAACGCGCGCAACGCCACCGCCGCCATCATCGCCGCGGTGCTGTTGGGCATGGAGCCGCAGGCCGCCGCCGAGGCCGTGGGCTCGTTCCTCGGCGCCGCGCGCCGCTTCCAGATTCGCGGCACCGTCAAACAGGTCACCGTCGTCGACGACTACGCGCACCATCCCACCGAAATCGAGGCGTTGCTGGACGCCGCGCGCCGGCGTTATCCGAACTCCGCGATTCGTGTGATCTTCCAGCCGCATCTGTTCTCCCGCACGAAGTTCTTCGCCACGCAGTTCGCCGAGGCGTTGGCGAAGGCCGACGATGTGATCGTCTCCGGCGTGTTCCCCGCCCGCGAACGGCAGGAGGATTTCCCCGACGTGGGTGCCAGGACCATCGTCGACGCGGCCGCGGGGCTCGCGCACGATCCTCAGGAGCATTGGATCCAGGCGGTCGAGGATATGCATACCGCGGCGACGATGATGGTGATGCGCGCGCATCACGGCGATGTGATCTTCACCGTGGGCGCCGGCGACATCACCGATATGGGGCCGGTGCTGATGCACGCGCTTGAGGCGCACCGCGAAAGCTGCGTGTGATGGCGGGACGGAGGATCAGCTCGTCGGATGCGTCCGCGTCCGGGGCGTCCCGCGGCGACTCGCGATCCCAGAATGGCGCGGAGAAGGACGCGCGGGAGGAGCGCGCATCGCGGCGCATGGTCGGTTCCGCTGGTTCCGGCGGAACCACCGGAACCAGCGGAACCGACGGCCCTCGTCGCTCGCGTTCCACCCGATCCCAATCCGACGGCAAGCGTTCGCATATCGTCGGGAAGCGTGCCGCGCCGTCCCGTCTCCGCTCGGCCCGTTCCGCGTCGTCCGAGCCGAGACGGAACGACTCCGCGGACGAGGGGAAGCCGAGTCGCAGCGCGTCGGGCGCGTTCGTCGACGCGCGCGCGTTGTCCAGCAAGGATTATGTCGCCTCGACGCTTGGGGAGAGCGCCGGACCGCTTGGCGTGTCCTCACGTCCCAAAGTCGTGGATTTCGTCCAGCGTTCCAAGGAGCGCCGCAAGGCGTCCCGCCGTGTGGTCGTGGTGCGGGCGCTGATCGCGGTGGCGGTGGCGTGCGCGGCGGCCGGATTGATCTGGCTGCTGTTCTTCTCGTCGCTGCTGCAGTTGCGGACCTCCGACATCACGGTCGAAGGCGCCAACGAATGGGTCAGCGAATCCCAGGTGCTGGACATCGCCGGTGGGCAATCCGGCAAATCGCTGCTGTTGGTGTCGTCCGATGAGGTCGTCTCCCAAATCAAGGAGATTCCCGGCGTCACATCCGCCACGGCGACGAAACGCTTCCCCCATGGGCTGCTCGTCGAAATCGAGGCTCAGAAACCCGCCGCCATGCTCAAGACGTCGGACGAGTCGATGACCGCGGTGGACAGCCAGGGGCGTGTGCTCAATTCGGTCGAGGACGTGAGCGTCGACGGCATTCCCGTGATCGAAGTGGATGATGTGGAGTCGAGTCTGGACACGCAGGCGATCAAGGAGGCGTTGAAGATCCTGGCCTCCATGTCCGAATCGATGCGCCAGTCGGTCACGTCGGTGACCGCCGAGACCCGGGACTCCATCACCACGACGTTGAACGACGGCGAGCGGATCATCGTATGGGGCGACTCCTCGGATCTCGAACTCAAAAAAGCGGTGGTCGACAAAATCATCAACGATCCCAACGTGATCGGCGACAAGCAGCAGGTCGACGTCTCCGCCCCCCTCAAACCCATCATCAAATAACGTCCCCCGCCATCAGTCGCATGTCGGATGGCGGGAGACGTCCTGCATCTGACATGCGCCGCGACGGGCCGCGCGGTCCTTCGACTATCGATTGAGCGTGTCCGCGATGGTCGTGATGCTTGCCTTGGCGTGTGCGTATATCTCCTCGGGGCTTTCCGTTTGCCCGTGCCGATACCAGGTGTTCACCACGGCCGGAAGGATATTCGTCAGGATGGAGACCAGATAATCGGATTCGGCGTCGGTCATCGCCGACACGTCGGTGAAAACCCTTTTCATAAGGTCGCTGTTCTTCATATGCGTGTCGTAGATGATGCCCGTCAGATTATTCTCGACAAGGGCTTTCACCAGCGTCTCCTGACTGAGCCACTCCTCGACGAAGACAAGAAACAGATCGTGGTTCGTCGCAAACTGCCGCTGGACCAGTTTCTCCTCAAGTTCCCTGAAGATGAGGTCGCATCGGTAGGACAGCACGTCGTCGATCGAATCGAAAAGCCTATAGAAGGTTGCGCGGCTGACATAGGATTTCTCGTTGATGTCGTTGACGTGGATTTTCCGATACTCCTTTTCCCTCAGACATCGTTCGAGGCCTTTCCATATCAGATCCGCGGATTGTCTGGCTCGTTTGTCGTTCGACACGTGGTACATGGCCGTCATCTCCTGTTCTGAGACATCCATACGAGTTTTGTACAACATCTCTGAGACAGGTGTGTCACAACGCAAAGTTTTGATACGTTTGTCTCGAAAAAGGAGGTACTGTAATGAATAAAACCGGATTGAGCTGGTGGAGCGACCGCGCATGGTTGTGGTTCGGCTGGTGCGTCACCGCCGTCATCACCGTGCTGATTCTGCTGAATTGGCGCACGTGGTCGACCGAGCTGAAACTCGTCGCGGCGATCGCGGCGTTGATCCCCGTCCACGCCACGGAGGAGTGGGTGTTCCCGGGAGGGTTCAACTTCCAATACAACACCTTCCTGTATCGGTCCGCGAGACCGGACCGATATCCCATGTGCCGGGCGTCCGACATGATCACGGTGCTGGGCGTCACGATCATGTACGCGGTCGTGGCCGCCGCATATGCGGTCGGCGGCGGAGCGGTGCATGCCGGCGTGCTGATGAGCGCGATGGCGTTCTCCGCGCTTGAGGTGGTGTTCCACACGTATTGCGGTGTGCGGGCGTATTTCATGTTCCGGGGCAAAGGGAAGACGACCATATACGGGCCCGGATCCATCACCGCCTATCTCGGATTCGGCGTGTTGGGCGTCCTGATGTTCTACAGTTTGCGGGACATGTCGATCGGAGCGTCGGATTGGGGCGTCTGCGCGTTGATTCTGGCGGCCATCGTCTGCTTCTGCTTCATTCCGGAGCAGGCGTTCAAGAGCAAGGTCGATTCGTACTATTTCGAAACCAACGGCTACTACGACCGCTTTCTTAAATAGCCTTAAATAGCGCGGTCGGGTCGCGGATGGTTCCCTTCCGTGAACGTAACGAAGAACGCCACTGCCTTGCGGCAGTGGCGTTCTCATATTGGTGGAGCTGCGGGGAATTGAACCCCGGTCCGATGACCGTACCCTCAGTCTTCTACGTGCGTAGTCTGCTGGCCGTGCGGCGGTTTTTCTGCCCCCGTCTATGTCGCAGACGACGGACGGCGGGCATATCTGCAGTGAAAGTCCCTTGATGGCCCTGAAGCTCAGCCATCAAAGCAAGTCTTCTTAACGACGCTCAGCTTCTCCCCGAAGACGAAGGAGAGTGAACGGAGCGGCTGCTCACTGGTTAGTCCTGGCGCGAAGCTCAGGCAGCGAGAGCGAACTCAGTGCGGTTAGATTTAGCACTTATTCTTTTGCAGGGGACATCCACGAGCGGACCCTGCGTTCTCGGCACGCTTCCCTGCGACGAACAGGTCACCGTCGAAACCGATCAGCCCCAATCTTGAGTTATCAAGCCTCCGACGCGAATGGCCGGACATTTCAATATACACCGATGGTCGGTTTCCCCCAATCCAGACGGGCGTGTTCCTCCGAAGGCGTAAGCCCGCGCCTACGGCAAAAGCGAATGCCGGCGCGCGAACCGCCGTATGGGTGGCGGTCACGGCCGGCATTCGCCTGACGATGGACGGTGGGGAGGGACGGGCCCGGCTTACTTGCCGATCTCGGCGAGGTAGTCGGGCATGGTGTCGGGATATTCCGGCCAGGCGCCGGCCTGGGTGCACACGTAGGCGGCGGTGTTGACCGCGCGGCGGTGGGCCTCGGCGAGGGTTTCGCCCGCGAGGATGTGCGCGGTGAAGGTTCCGGAGAAGGAATCGCCGGCGCCGACCGTGTCGGTGACCGTGACGTGCGGGGTGTCCACGGTGGAGGACTCGCCCTTCTTGGACAGGATGGTGCTGTAGGCGCTGCCTGCGGTCAGGATCACGTAGTCGAGGTCGAACTCCTCGATGAACCAGCGCGCGGCGTCCTCGCCGGAGGTGCCGCGGATGTCGAACATGTCGCGCAGCAGCAGCAGCTCCTCGTCGTTGATCTTGAGCACGGTGGCGGCGTTGAGCAGTTCCTCGATGAGCTCCTTGGAATAGTGGTCGCCGCGCAGGTTGATGTCGAAGAACTTCATGGCGCCCGGCTTGGTGTGCTTGAGCAGCTCGGTGATGGTGTCGTGCGATTCGGGGGAGCGCAGGGCCAGGGTGCCGAAGCACACGGCGTCGGCCTTGGCGACCACGTCGATGAGCTCGCGGGTGTAGAGGATGTGGTCCCAGGCGACTCCCTTGATGATGGTGTACTCCGGGATGCCGTTCTTGAGCGACACCTCGACGGTGGAGGTCGGCCAGGCGTTGCGCTGGATGATGGTGTGGATGCCGGCCTTCTTGGCCTCCTCGAGCAGCTCGTCGCCGAGCTCATCCTCGCCGACCGCGCTGATGGAGTAGCCGTCCGCGCCGTTCTTCATGGCATGGTAGGCGAAGTTGACCGGCGCACCGCCCGCGCGCTTGCCGGTGGGGAGCATGTCCCACAGGAGTTCGCCGAGGCTCAGGACGATGGGGGTGGACATGGTGGTTTCCTTTCTGTGGAGGGGAGGATGTTGGGTTGTGAGGTTGCTGCCGACGGGCACCCGGGATTAGGTGACGTCGAAGAACACCGAGGGGTGTTCCAAAAACTGGGTGATGGCCACCGCCGCGGCGCCCGCCACGGCGGCGTCGGTGGACAGTCCGGACAGGGTGATGGTGGTGGAGTCGTTGAGTTCGGAGATCACGCGTTCGTCCACCACACGGCGCACCTCGTTCAGCAGGGGCGCGCCCGCCTCGGATACGATGTCGCCGAGGACGATGTGGCTGGGGTTGAACGCGTTGAAGATGGTCACGCAGCCGTATCCGACGAAGCGCGCGACCTGCCTGAGCAGATGGTTGGCCTCCTCGTCGCCTTCCTCGCATAGGGCGAACAGCGCGCGACAGGCCTCGGCGTGCGACATGCCGGCCGAGCCGGGGACCAGACCGTCAGTGGCGTTGACGAGCTCGTGGATGGCGCCGGCGGAGCAGTAGCGCTCCAGACATCCGACGTTGCCGCAGTCGCAGGGCCTGCCGTTGACGTCGATGCTGACATGGCCGATTTCCGTGGCGGCGCCGAGCGCGCCGTTGATGAGATGTCCGTTGTCGATCGCGCCGAGGCCGACGCCTTCGCCCACCAGATAGTAGGCGAGGTTGTCCGCGGTGATGTCGGGGTCGAACAGGTATTCGGCGAGCGCGCCGGCGCGTGCGTCCTGTTCGAGGAACACGGGGACGCGGAAGGCGTCGGCGAATTCGCGCAGGAAGTTGACTTTGCGCCATTCCTGCATGGAGGAGACGACGGCGATGCGTCCGATTCCGCGCAGGTAGGGGCCGGGCACGGCCATGCCGACGGCCATGATGCGCTTGTCGTTGGCGAGCAGGTCGTTGACTTTGGTGTGGATGGTGGCGATGGTGTCCCAGACGGTGTCGTTGGACACGGTGGGCAGGTTGTCGAGGGAGAGCCGGTTGCCGGCGAGGTCGAACACGCCGATCTGCACCAGGCTGCGTGCGAATTTGACGCCGATGACGCGGAAGTGCGAGGTGTCGAGTTTGAGCCCGATGGATCGGCGGTTTTTGCTGCCTTCGATGTCGCCGGTCTCTTTGATCACGCCGGCTTCGATCAGGCGCGCGGTGATTTTCGTGATGGCCGCGGGGGTGAGCTCCAGCGCTTTGGCGATCTGCGCACGGGAGCTGACGCCGTGATGGTAGAGGTGCTGCAGGATGCGGGAGCGGTTGGACTCGGAGATGGTGGCTTGCGAGGCTGTGGTGTTGGCGGGTGTTGTGGCGTTCACCGTGAACCTCCTTGCTCCATCGCGGGTGCGTTCGTGTTGTCCGTTCGTCTTTGACTCCGAACTTGATTTGAATATTAACGCAGTTAATCAATAAACGCAATTAAGATTTAAAATCGGCGTGTCGCCAAGGATGCGTGGCACCGCCAAGGCCATGGTCTGCGCCGTTTGGGTTCACAGGCGTTTGATATGCCGGTAGATCACGGCGACCGCCTCGCCTTGTATGGTGATGTCGTCGCCGCATTGTCCGCGCCGCACCAGGGTTCGCTCCCGCCATGCCGAATCGGTGGTTTGGTCGAGGTGGCTTTGGAGCGCGTCGATGAATTCATCGTTGATGATGTCGGCGGGGCCGTACACGCATACGTCGCCCAGATCGAACATGCCGATCGGCATCGCCAGCGCCTGCCCCAGCCGGCGCGCCGCCCCCGTCAGGATGTCGGCGTGCTCGTCCGGCGCGCTGTCGTGCAGCTGCGAGTAGATGACCGGCGCCGAGGTGAGCCGTTCCAGACAGCCTCGTTTGCCGCATGGGCAGGGCGGTCCCTGCGGTTCGAGCGAGATGTGGGCGATCTCGCCGGCCGCGTGGTTCTCGCCGATCACGACGGTGTCGTCGACCAGGATGGCGGATCCGATGCCCCTGCGCACGCGCACGAACAGAAGGTTGGGGCCGCCCTGGCCGAAGAACCGCTCCGCCATCATGGCGGCGATGGCGTCGTTGTCGACCGTCACCGGCAGGTCGAAACGACGTTCTATCGGGGTTTTCAGGTCGAGGTCGCGCCATCCGAGATTGGTCGAGGCGCGCACCACGCCGTCGTCGTCCACGATGCCCGGGGTCGCGATGCCGATGCCGATGATGCGTCCGTCGGGCTTCGGCAACGCCTCGATGACTCCGCAGATGGTGTCGACGGTGATCTGCTGTCCGTCCAGCACGGCGGCCTCCGCGTGGGTCAATGGCCGGCCCAGCAGATCGGTGACGGCGGCGCGGATGAGATGCGCCTGGGAGAGGTCGACGCTGATCGCGCGCAGCCGGTCGGCGTCGATGCTGAGCAGCGTGCCGCGTTTGCCTTTGGAGCGGCTCGGTGCCTGGCCGCTCTCGCGAATCAGTCCTTCGTCGAGCATCTCGCTGACCACGTCGGAAACGGCCACGCGGCTCAGCCCGGTGCGTCGTCCGAGCTCGGCGCGGGAGAGCCTGTTGTTCGGGAAGAGCAGGGAGAAGATCAGCGTGCGGTTGTTGCGCCGCGCGTCGGCGGGTCCGGCTTTGGACGGCTTGCCGAAAGCGTAGCCGCTGGCCTCCGTGGTCGGTCGCTGCATGGAATCGTCGCTCCCTCCGCTGTGTTGGACGCCGCGATGCGCCCCGAGCGTTCCTCGTGTCGGTGACGGTGGCTCAAGTCTACCGGCAAAACCGTCGCGGCATACCGACGGCGGCGTGACGTGCGGGATATCGGCCCGGTTAGGATGGTGATGTTCGTCGAAGATGGGGGCGCGCGATGGTCAAGGAGGATGCGGTGGCTGATGAGGATGCGGTGGCTGATGAGGATGCGATGGCCGAATCGGCCGGGTGGCCGGGTTCGTGCGACGGCCGTGCGGCGCTGTTCGCTTTGGGGGCGGGCCTGGTGGGGGAGAGGGAGTTCCTTTTCGCGGTGGATCTCGAGCGGCATGCGACGCAGGCGTATTTCCGGCGTCGGTATGACGCCGATCTGGGATATGGGTTCTGGCGGGCGTCCTTCGGCGGGGAGTCGGTCGCGCTGCATGCGGCCCGTCGCGCCGTGGACCGTTTGCGCCGTCTGCACGCGTTCTATGAGGTGGCCGCCGGCTCGGGTTTGGTGGACGGGGCCGATTTCGAATCCGTCGAGCGGCGCTGGAGGGAGTGCAACGCGCGGCTGGAACGCGCGGTGCGGGAGGGGGAGCCGGTGTACGGATTGTCCCGATATGATTTCGGCACATACCTGATGCATGAGATGGCGGCTCTTGAGGAGCGCTATTGCTCCGACCCTTCGCTGCCGGGCATGGCGGTCGGCGATGACGAGGCCGAGCGCTTCTTCCGGAGCGGCTCGTGGACGGTCGACGGGCGTGGGGCGGAATTCGTCGAAGTGCGCGCGCATGTCATGGCGGAATTGAGAAAACATAAATTTGTGAATATAGTTAACAATTATGCGGACGCCATCGTCGTCGAAGGCGTCCCGTGGCGCGCGCTGCGAGCGCTCGTCGAACAGACCGCCATGGCCTCCGCGAGGGGAGGCCGATCCCAACCAGCCAAGTAGGAGAGCACATGTTGTATTACGTCTCGTCCGATGTCGCCCCCGACACGACCAACGACGGTCTGAGCGAAGACGCCCCGTTCGGCAGCCTCGAACGCATCGGCGACATCGAGCTCGGTCCCGGAGACCAGGTGTTGCTCAAACGCGGATCGATATTCAACGACCAGGCGCTGCACATCAAAGAGGGCAGTTCGGGCAGCGAGGACGCCCCGATCCGCATCGCCGCCTACGGCGAGGGCGCGGCTCCCGTCATCAACGCCAACGGGCAGGGGCAATGGCTTGAGGACTACAACACCACCGAAATCGGCGGACACCGCTACCGTGCCGTCGTCTCCACGGCGTTGCTGCTCAAAGACGTGCGATACGTCGAAGTGGAGGGGCTGGAGATCACCAACAGCCGCGAGCTGGGCAATCCGGACGGTCTGGCCTACAACGACCGCGACGCCATGAACCGCACCGGCGTGGCCGTGATCGCCGAAAACGCGGGAACATCGCGGCATATCGTGCTCACCGGGCTGAACATCCACGACGTGACCGGCAACGTCTACGACAAACACCTGGCCAACGGCGGCGTGTACTTCATCGCGCACTATCCCAAGGATCCCTCGCGAAGGGAGGAGTCCATCGCCCGCTTCGACGACGTGCGCATCGTCGGCAACCGGCTGGACACCGTGGGCCGCTGGGGCATCGCCGTGGGATACACCGCCTACCTCAACGAGCTGGACGCCGGCGACTACGGCGACGGCACCATCGACGACGCGGCGATCGCGCGGTACGGCCATACCAACGTGCTCGTCGAGAACAACTACGTCAAGGACGCCGGCGGCGACGCCATCACCGTGATGTACTGCGACCGTCCGCTGGTGCAGCGCAACGTGGCCCAAGGGGCGGCGAGGCAGGTGAACGACGTCGACTACGCCGCCACCGACTTCGGCAAGGTGGCCGCCGGCATCTGGCCGTGGCGCTGCAAGAACGCCCTGTTCCAATACAACGAGGTGTTCCGCATGCGCAACGGCGCGCACGGCAATGACGACGGCCAGGCGTGGGACGCCGACTACGGCGACGGCACGCTGTACCAGTACAACTATTCGCACGGCAACACCGGCGGCACGGTGATGTTCTGCCTGGGCAAATCCGTGAACAACACCTTCCGGTACAACATCGCGCAGGGCGACCTCAAAGGCGCCATCGACATACCGGGCAACCCCGACGCGCATGTGTACCAGAACACCTTCGTCATCCCCGAAGGCGGCACGGTCATCCGCGACAACCACGTCGGCGGGCACGCCGTCGTGGAGAACAACATCTTCTACAACGCGCAGGACCATGCCGTCGAGGGCAATTGGACGCAGGGCGGTTCGCTGGTGACCTATTCCAACAACCTCTACTACCATTTCGCCGACATGCCGGACGATCCGGACGGCATCGCCGTGCCGCAGGGCGTGGCGGTGCTGCGCGACCCGGGCAGCGCGCCGACGTCCCCCGATCCGAGCGGCTTGGTCCGCCCGCACGACGATTCCGAGGCCCCCACCGTGTTCGAGGGCTACCGACCGGTCGCGCAAGGGCCCGCCATGGGCGTGGCGAAGCGGGTCGTCGACCGCAACGGTTTCGCGTCGGACAAGGATTTCCTCGGCAACGAGGCGGCCGGGGGCGACGCCGTCGGCGCCGTCGTCGTGCCGTAGCGCCACGGCGTCGCGCGGACCGTCGCGCGGGCGGCGCGCGGTGGTCCATGGTGGGCGTATACTCGAATATGACAAGGAAGTTAACGAAAAAGAGACTCCTGTTCGGGTGCCTCTTGAAAGGGTAGAACATGCCAGAAGTCATCATTGTCAAGAACGAGGCCGAAGCCGGCGAGATCTACGCCCGGGCCGTGGCCGACCTCATCAAATCCAAGCCGGACGCCGTGCTGGGCCTGGCCACCGGATCGAGCCCCCTGGCCGCCTATCAGGCGCTGGCCAAGACGGTGAAGGACGAGGACATCGATATGAGCCGCGTGCGCGGTTTCGCGCTCGACGAGTATATCGGTCTGCCGCTGAGCCACCCGGAGTCCTACCACAGCACCATCCACCGCACGGTGGTCGAACCGTTGGGAATGAACCCCGATCTGGTGCATGTGCCGGGCGACGTGCTGGACGGCGCGCCGCTTGAGGACGGCGACAAGCTCGCCCACGCCGGCGCCGACTACGACGCGGCGATCGAAGCCGCCGGCGGCATCGACGTGCAGATCCTGGGCATCGGCACCGACGGCCATGTGGGATTCAACGAACCCGGCTCGTCGCTGGCCTCCGGCACGCGCATCAAGACGTTGGTCGAGCAGACCCGCGTCGACAACGCCCGCTTCTTCGACGACGATATCGACCAAGTGCCCACGCACTGCATCACCCAAGGCATCGGCACGATCATGCGCGCCCGCCATCTGGTGCTGCTCGCCTTCGGCGCGGGCAAGGCCGAGGCCGTCGCGCAGACCTGCGAGGGCGGCGTGAGCGCCTTCTGCCCGGCCTCCGCCCTGCAGATGCATCCGCACGCGACGATCATCGTGGACGAGGCCGCCGCCTCGAGCCTGCGCCACAAGGAGTACTACCAGTACGCCTACACGCACAAGCCCGCCTGGCAGGGCATCTGATCCGCCGCGCGGGATAAGGAGGGCAGAGGACATGGCTCAATCACGCGAACAGATCGTCGCCCGCGTCACCGACGCGCTCACCGGCGATCCGTCGCCGGTCGCCGTCCGCGGCGCGCGCAAGGTGGACGCGCGCGGCGAACGGTCTCATTTCTGGGTCGTTTCGGACGCCTCCGGCGTCATCGAGGCGGTCGGCACCGATGACGGGGAGTTCGAGTCGGCGTGCCGGTTCGTCGGCATCGATCCCGACGACGGGAACGCCGTCATCGACGCGGCCGGACGAGTGCTCACCCCGGGCTATGTGGACATCCACGCCCACGGCTCGTGGGAGCACAGCTTCGACGACGGCCCCGAAGGAATCGACATCGCCCGCGCCGGGCACGCCGTGCACGGCACCACCCGCCAGGTGCTGTCGCTGATCACCAACCCGGTGGAGGTGATCTGCGAGAACATCCGCAACGTGCGCGCCAAAATGGACGAACGCCCCGATATCCTGGGCTGCCATCTCGAAGGCCCGTTCCTGGCGATGGCCCGCAAGGGCGCGCATGACCCGCAATGTCTGATCGATCCGGTGCCCCAGGTCGTCGACACGATGCTTGAGGCAGCCGATGGCTGCATCCGCCAGATCACCATCGCGCCCGAACTGCCGCATGGCATCTCGGCGATCCGCCAGTTCGCCGCGGCCGGCACCGTGCCCGCGGTGGGCCATTGCGACGCCGACTATGAGATGGCCCGACGCGGCTTCGACGCCGGTGCCGGCATCATGACCCATATGTTCAACGCGATGAACGGCCTGCACCACCGCGAACCCGGTCCGATTCCTGCCGCCGTGGAGGATCCGCGCGTCACCGTGGAGCTCATCAACGACGGATTCCATGTGGACGATCCGATGGTGTCGCTGAGCTTCAGGTTCGCGCCCCACCGCACCGCGTTCGTCACCGACGCGATGGCCGCCACCGACTGCCCCGACGGGCCGTACAAACTCGGCGCCTTGGATGTGAACGTGGTCGACGGCCACGCGCGTCTGGTGTCCAACGGCGCGATCGCCGGCTCCACGCTGCTGCTCGAGGTGGCGGTGCGGCGTGCGGTGAACGAGCTGGGCATCTCGCCGGTCGAGGCCGTCGAGGCGGCGACGCTCACCGGCGCCAAGGCCTTCGGCTACGACAAGCCGAATCCGGTCACCGGAGCTCCGCTGGGCCTTGTCGCGCCCGGATTCGCCGCCGACCTGCTGTTGACCGATCCGGACACCTGGACGGTCGAACAGGTCTGGTGCGCCGGACGTCGGCTGAAGTAGGACAGACCCACGTTCTTCCCCTGACACGCCCCTTATCGCCATACGTGCGATAAGGGGCGTGTCGCGATTTGCGCCATCGTTGAGGAGGGGTTATTGTTGACTTCGACAAAGATGTTTTGATGCTCTAAGTAAGTAAGGAAACTAAACTAAAATATTGGGATGGGGAATTTCACATCAAAGGAATAACCACTCCAAAAGAATACGAACTTGCTTGAGGCCTCACGCATATGGTGCCTGCGAACGTCGCAGACACCTGACACGTCGGCGTGGTTGCAGTGACGCGACACCGACACCAACCCTCACTGCAAGGCGGGAAGACGCCGCCGATCAAGAAACGGTCACAAGGAGAAATGGACATGCAAAAGAAGCGTATTGTCGCCTCCACGGCGATGGCGTTGGTAGCCGCGATGGCCCTGAGCGGCTGCTCGATGGGCAGCCCCTCGTCCGGTGGGGACTCGTCGTCCGACGACGCGTCCGGCAAGACGATCACCGTCTGGGCCATGAAGGACGACTTCACCGACGAGACCCTCGACGCCATCAACAAGGCGTTCGAGGAGAAGACCGGCGCCACGGCCAACGTCGAGATCCAGGAATGGGACGGCATCACCACCAAGCTCACCACCGCGCTGTCCACCTCCACTCCGCCCGACATCGTCGATCTGGACAACACGCAGGTGTCGGGCTTCGCCGACAGCGGCGCCCTGATGGACCTGACCGACTACAAGGACGAGCTGAGCGAAGGCAACGAATGGGTCGGCGGCCTCGAGGAGCCCGCCACCATCGACGGCAAGCTGTACGCCGTGCCGGCGTTCGCCGCCGCCCGCGCCGTCGTCTACAACAAGACGATGTGGGCCGAGGCCGGCATCACCGAAGCGCCGACCACCTGGGACGAGTTCATCGCCGACCTGGACACGGTCGCCGCCGCCAACGCCGACAACCCCGACTTCATCCCGTTCTACCTGCCCGGCCAGAACTGGTACTCCGCCCTGCAGTTCATCTGGGACGCCGGCGGCGACGTGGCCTCCGACGAGGACGGCACCTGGAAGGGCACCGCCTCCAGCGCCGAAGCCATCGAAGGCATGAACAACTGGAAGGACTTCCAGAACAAGTACTCCAGCGAGGCCTCCCGCACCGTCGACACGGCGAACCCGAACCAGAACCAGTTCCTCGCCGACGGCAACACCGCCGCCATCCTGGGCAACAGCAACGCGATCTCCGGCATCAAGGAGCTCAACGCCGACATGACCGACGACGATCTGGGCACCTTCGCGATGCCGGGCCAGAGCGGCGAGAACCAGCCGTCCATGGTCGCCGGCTCCGACTGGGCCATCGCCGCGAAGAGCCAGAACCAGGAACTGGCCATCGAATGGGTCAAGATCGCCGCCAGCGCCGAAATCCAGCAGGAGTGGATCTTCGCCCATGACGGATGGATGCCGAACTCCGTGGAGGGCCTGGAGGAGGCCATGAACTCCAGCGACTTCCCCGAAGTGCAGCGCGGCTTCTTCGAGGCGGCCAAGAATTCGAAGGCCACCCCGGCCTCCCCGAACTGGGCCACCATCGAAGGCGACAAGTCCATCAACGAGTTCACCCAGTCCGTCGCCACCGGCACCTCCGTCGAGGAGGCCGCGAAGACCTTCGACGATCATCTGAACGAAGTGCTCGGCGAGTAGCCGACGCATCCCATAGGCCCGGGATCCGCGCCGCCCGACGCGGCGCCCGGGCCCCTTCCACCATCAGCCGTCACCAGGGAATTCGCAAATGACAACCTCAACTCTGACACCGACCGCGCGGCGCAACGGCAAGACTCCACGGTCAGCGCACACCACCCCCCGCACCCGCAAGACGATGAAATCGACGACCGGATTCACCGCGCTGCTGCTGACTCCCACCGGAATCATCCTCGCCGCGCTGGTCATCGTTCCGATCATCTTCCTGGTGTTCACCTCATTCACCGACTTCAACCAACGTTCGCTGTTCACCGGCGAATTCGAATTCGTCGGCCTGGCGCAGTACGCCGCCGCGCTGTCCGACGCCGCCTTCTGGCAGTCCCTGTTGCGCACCTTCCTGTTCACCGCCGCGCTGGTGGTCGGCAGCATGCTCATCGGCATGGCCGTCGCGCAGATGATGACCAAACTCGGCACGGTGATGCGCTACGTCGTCACCTTCGCGCTGATCTTCGCATGGGCCATGCCGAACGTCGCCTCCTCCGTGGTGTGGAAGTGGCTGTTCCAACCCGGATATGGCGTGATCAACTATCTGCTCACCAAACTGCGCATCTTCGGCGACGTGAGCAACCTCGCCTGGTCGAACGACACCACGCTGGCGTTCGTGTGCATCTGGCTGCTGGTGGTCTGGCAGGCCGTGCCGTACATCGCCATCACCCTGTACGCGGCGACCACGCAGATCGACCACTCCTGCATCGAGGCGGCGCAGCTCGACGGCGCCGGCCCGATCCGCACCTACTGGCAGGTCGTCGTGCCGCTGATCAAGCCCAGCATCATGGTGATCGCCATGCTGTCGGTGATCTGGGACTTCAACGTGTTCAACCAGATCTGGCTGGTCTCCCAGGGCGGTCCCTCCGGATCCACCTCCACCATCGGCGTGTTCACCTACAAGCAGGCGTTCGTCAACTTCGACATCGCGCAGGGCGCCGCCATCTCGGTGATCACCGTGATCATCCTGCTCGCGCTCACCGGCGTGTACGTGCGCAATCTGCTCAAGACGGGGGAGGACCTGTGATGACGACCGCGACCAAGCAAGCCGGCGCCCGCGCCGGAGTGAAAACCAACCGCAGGCTCAATTGGCGCAGAATCGGCACCAACGTGCTGGCGATCCTGTTCAGCGTCGTGTGGCTGTTCCCGGTCTACTGGATGACCATCACCGCGTTCAAGCCGCGCAGCGAGGTGATGACCACCCAGCCGGTGTTCATCCCCACCCACTGGTCGCTGGAGAACTTCCGGACCGCGATGTTCGAGACCAACTTCTTCGTCAATCTGAAGAACTCGGTCATCGTCACCTTCGTGGCCATCATCGTCTCGGTGTTCTTCGCCTTCCTCGCCTGCGCCTCGCTGACCCTGTACCGCTTCCGCGGACGCCGCACGATCATGGTCATGATCCTGGCCATGCAGATGATCCCCGGCACGGCCATGCTGATCCCGCAGTTCATCGTGTTCAACCAGTTCGGACTGCTCAACAAGTACATCGGCCTGATCCTGGCGTACATCGCCACCGTGCTGCCGTTCTCGATCTGGAACATGCGCGGCTTCTTCCTGTCGATCCCGAAGGACATCTTCGAATCGGCCCGCGTGGAGGGCGCCAGCGAATGGCAGATCCTGCGCCGCATCACCTTCCCGCTGGTGGCGCCCGGCGTGGTCTCGACTTCGGTGTTCGCCTTCATCACCGCGTGGAACGACTACCTGATGGCCTACACCTTCATGAAGGACCAGACCAAGTACACGCTGCCCGTGTGGCTGTCCAGCTTCTCCACCCCCGCCGGAACCGATTTCGGCGGACAGATGGCCGCATCCGTGCTGTTCTCCCTGCCGGTCGTGGTGTTCTTCATGATCGTGCAGCGCAACATCGCCAAGGGAATCACCACCGGCGCGGTGAAATAGGCAAGGGCCACATCCGATCGGCGCCGCCGCGAGGCATTGCCATGGCGGCGCCGGTCAGCATACCAAGGAGGTTGGCGTAATGGCCCTCACCCGCACGTCCCATACGCGTGACGACTACTCCGCCGCCGCGCCGTCGGACATCAGGCAGCGCAACCGCACCGCGGTGCTGCGCGCCATCTACCCGAACGTATGGTGCTCACGGGCCGAACTCTCCCGAATCACCGGCATGTCCAAGGTCTCCACATCCGACGTGGTGGCCGAACTGATTCAGGACGGCCTCGTCACCGAAGGCGGATACCAGAACTCCCCGAAGCCGGGCAAACCCGCGCTGCTGGTCGGATTCAACGCCCGGTCCATGAACGTGGCGTCGGTCGACATCTCGGAGGCCGACGGCATGCGGGGCATCGTCACGGATCTGGCGGGCGACGTGCTCGAACGGGACCAGGAGCCCATCGTCGAGCATATGCCGCTGCGCACCACGCAGGTGGTGGAATTCTGCGAACGTCTGGTCGCGCGCGCCCACGCTCCGGTGCTCGGAGTCGCGGTCGCCACGCCGGGTACCGTGGACGAGCGGGAAGGCGTCGTGCTGGCCGCGCCCAACCTCGGATGGACCGACGTGGAGCTGGCGGCGCTTCTGCGCGACAGGCTCGGCCTGGAGGCCACGGTGGCGAACGACGCCGATTGCGCGCTGTTCGCGGAGCGCTGCTTCGCCCAAGGCTCGGAGAACATGATGCTCGTGCAGGTGGCCAAAGGCCTCGGCGCCGCCATGCTGATCGGCGGCAACGTGGTGCAGGGCGCCGACCACGCCGCGGGCGAGATCGGCCATGTCGTCGTGGACGACGACGGACCGCAATGCGTCTGCGGCAAACGAGGATGTCTGGAGACCCTGGTCTCCACGCCGGTGCTGGAACGCCGCATAGCCCAGGAACCCGGCCATCGCGACGATGTCGTGGCCGATGCCGGCGCCATTCTGGGGCGCGCGTTGGCGATGCCCGTGGCGATGTCCAATATCAGCGAGGTGATCGTGGCCGGTCCCGAGGATGTGGTGGACGACGGAATGGCCCGCGTGGTCCGGGACACCATCAACGATATGGTCCGCTCCCGGTTCATCGGCGCGGTGAACGTGCGCCGGTCCCAACTCGGCGCCGACGCCGCCGCACTCGGGGCGGTCGCCTTCGTGATGCGCGACCAGCTGCGCATTCTGTGACGGCTCGAACGAACGCCGCCGACCCGATTCGTGGAAAGGAACATCATGACCGCAACATCAGCCATGCCGCAGCGAGGTCTGGCTCTGGTGCCGACGCCCCGACTGGTGCGGGACTCCGGCCGTCGTCTCACGATGCCCTATATCGGACGCATCGTCGAAACCACGGAGGCGGGCCGGCTCGACCCGACCTGCGTGCTGGCCGCGCAATTGGCCGACGACATCGAACAGGCCACCGGCATGCGGTGGGATACGGCGAAGGGCGATCCTTGGCAAGGATTCATCCGGCTGGATGTCGTCCGCGAATCCACTGGCGGCGGCGATGACGCGCAAGTTATGGGCGAACGCGCCTACCGGCTGGACATCGCCGAAGACGGCGTCACCGTACTAGGCGGCGGATTGCCCGGCCTGCGCGACGGCGTGCAGACGCTGCGCCAGATCATCCGCCAATCCGCGCCCGCCCTACCGGCGGTCCATATCGAGGACGAGCCGGCCTTCGCGGTGCGCGGATACTATCTCGACGCCACGCGCGGCAGGGTCCCCACGCTCGACTGGCTCAAACAGTGGGCCGACCTGCTGTGCCTGGCCAAATACAACCAGCTGCAGCTCTACGTCGAACACAGCTTCGCCTTCGACCATATGAGCGAGACCTGGCGCGGCGTCTGCCCGCTGGCCCCGGCCCAGATCATCGAATTCGACGCCTACTGCGCCGAGCGCGGCATCGAACTGGTGCCCTCCGTCTCGACCTTCGGACACCACTACATGGCCCTGCGCACACGGGAGCTGCGCGACTTGGGGGAGTTCCCCGAACAGGCCGACCGCGCCTACAGTTTCATCGAACGCATGGAACACCACACGCTCAACATCACCGACGAGCGCGCCTTCGACTTCTCCTGCTCGCTGGTGGACTCCTATGTGGAACTGTTCCGCTCGAGGAAATTCAACATCTGCGCCGACGAGACCTTCGACCTCGGCAAAGGACGCGGACGCGGCGAGGCCGAACGCCGCGGGGTCGCCGCGATGTACGCCGACTATGTGACCCGCCTGTGCCGCCACTTGAGCGAGCGGGGGTACGAGCCGCAGTTCTGGGGAGACATCGCCGTGGAGATGCCGCAGATCCTCGACTCCCTGCCCGACGACGTCACGCTGCTCAACTGGATCTACGAGCCGGAAGCCGAAGACGAGAAGGTGCGGCTGGTCGCGCGATCCGGCGCCCGGCAGATCGTCTGCCCCGCCGTGTGGGGATGGAATTCGCTGCTGGCCCGCCCTCACGACGCATGGCGCAACATCTCCCGCATGGCACGGTATGGCTGGCGTCACGGCGCCGACGGCATGCTGGTCACCGACTGGGGTGATTTCGGGCATATCAACGATCCGCGCATGTCGATCCCGTCCATGATGGTCGGCGCTCAATACGCGTGGGATCCCGAGACGCTCGGCGACGCGGACGACTCCGAGGTCGCCTCCCGTATGGAGGCCGAGCTCAACCGGCGCATCGCGCTCGCGGTCTACGGCGACGCCGGCGGCCGGCTGGTCGAAGCGTGGAGCGACGCCGCCCGGCAGGTCGCCTTCGGCTGGCATGAGCTGGTCGGCATCGTGGAATTGGACGATGGACGCGGCGGACTCAACGAGGATGTGCAGGCCGTCATGGCCTCCCGATGCGAAGGCGAGTATCGCGAGCGCGTCGCCGCCGCCTCCACAGTGCGCCAAGCGTGTGAGGCGTCGATGGCGGCGCTGGAGGACCGTCTCGACGCGGCCGAAGCGATGAACGCCGCGCTGGTCGAAGACCGCCAGACCATCGCCGAAGCGATCGCGGCCTCCTCCGGCGATCGCGCCGCGCTGGCCCAGCCGCTGCTGCTCGCCTGCGAGGGCCAGCTGTTGCTCAACGACATCGGCGCGCATCTCGCCCGCGTCTGGCGCGATGGCGAGGCGGATGATGCCGAATCGGTTCGGTGCGGGAATCTCCTTGCCGCGCGCTGGGAGACATGGTTCGAAGCCTATTGCCGTGTGTGGCGTTCGATCAGCGAGGAGTCGGAGCTGCACCGCGTCGCGGACGTCGTCTGGCGAACCGCCGACCTGCTGCGTGGCGCGTCCGTCACGGATTGACCTGGCGGAGAACGTCGTGGATTTCGCACTTCAACGAACCATGTGCGAAAACGACGACGTTTGGACGAATGAAAACGTCGTGCTTTTCGCACACCCTTCGTTGAAGTGCGAAATCCACGACGTCGGTATAGACGCTGAACGACGCGCGGTGTCCGCGACCGCGGCCTCGACATAATCGCATGTGTCGAAGCCTCGGTCGCGGACACGGGGAGGACAGCGCTGCACGCCGCCGTACTGGAACTCTTTCCGTTGGGTGCGCCTAGGTCTCGATGCCGGACGTCAGTGTTGCGTGCCGTCGTAACGGAACAGGGCGTGGGCGTCGCCTCGCTCCTTGTTCTCGATGAACGTGCGGAACAGGGCCAGACGTTCCACGGTACTCGCGGCCAACGGCTCGGGCAAGTCGTCCATGGCGAACCAGCCGACGGAAAGACTCTCGTCGTCGCCCACGAACGATTCGGCGTTGCCGCCCGGCGCCACCTCGCACAGGAACGAATGATCCATATACTGCACAATGTCGCCGTTCGCATAGGTCATGGGATTCGGATCGGAAGTGACGGACACCAAGTCGGTCACAACCGCGTCCACACCCGTCTCCTCTTTGATCTCGCGCACCACCGTGTCGGCGGGCTGCTCGCCCGGCTCGTTGATGCCGTAGACCAGAGCCCATTCGCCGGTGTCGGAGCGGCGGCCGAGCAGGATGCGGCCCTGCCCGTCGCGCACCAGACCGGTCACGCCCATCATCCACAAGAGATCATGACCAATTTTCTTACGTAGATCGAGTACGAATTGCGGCGTTGCCATAGTGGTCTCCTTACCGGTCATGATCCTTCGCGGCATGGCCGCTCACTTCGCCTACGTAAAGCCCACTGGGCTTTCCGTTTGACGGCTCAGCATGACCAATTTTCTTACGTAGATCGAGTACGAATTGCGGCGTTGCCATAGTGGTCTCCTTGCTGATACTCCATTGTCGATGTCAATGCTGTCATCCTGAGCGGAGGCGAAGCCGGAGTCGAAGGATTTCATCACGGTAATCGGGAGATTCTTCGACTCCACTGCGTTCCGCTCAGAATGACAGGGCGTTTGTCGGGAGTGGTGAATGTCGTCAGGCCTTGGCGGCCTGGTCGCGCATCCAGGCTTCGACCTCGTCGATCTCCTTCGGGATGCCGGCGGAGATCCATTCGGGGCCGTCGGCCGTCATCAGCACGTCGTCCTCGATGCGGATGCCGATGCCGCGGTATTCCGGCGGAATCAGCAGATCGTCCTCGCGGAAGTACAGGCCCGGCTCGATGGTGAAGATCATGCCCTCACGCAGCGGTGCTCCCTGATACGCCTCGAAGCGGGCCTGCGCGCAATCGTGCACGTCGAGACCGAGATGGTGCGCCACGCCGCAGGCGAGCCAACGGCGGTGATGCTGGCCTTCGGGGGAGAGCGACTCCTCCACGCTCACCGGCAGCAGACCCCACTCGTGCAGACGCTCCGCGATCACGCGCATGCAGGCATGGTGGATGTCGGAATACGTGGCACCGATCTTGGCCGCTTCGAAGCCGGCCTGCTGGGAGTCCAACACCGCCTGATACAAGGTCTTCTGGAAGTCGGTGAACTTGCCGTTGGTGGGGAAGGTGCGGGTGATGTCGGCCGTGTACAGCGAATCGACCTCCACGCCGGCGTCCACAAGCAGCAGGTCGCCGTTCCTCACCACGCCGGTGTTGCGCATCCAATGCAGGATCGGCGCGTGCGGGCCGGAGGCGATGATCGAATCGTAGCCCACGGCGTTGCCCAACTCGCGGGAAACGGAATTGAACGCGCCTTCGAGCACGCGCTCGGAACGCGGCTGGTCGAGCGCGGCGGGCAGGGCGGTGAGCAGACGGTCGAAGCCCGCCTTGGTGGCGTCCACGGCCTTGCGCATCTCGCCCACCTCATAGGCGTCCTTGGACATGCGCGCCTCGGCGGCGAACTCATGCAGCTTGTCGTCGTCGGCTGTGTTCCGATCGGGGTCGTCGAAACCGTTGGCCTTGCGGATATCCTCCACCATGGCGGTGATCTCGGGGTCCGTCTCGCGCACCACGCGCACGCGCACCGCGCCGGCCTCGGCACCCACATCCTTGCCCAAGGCGTCGGCCAGCTGCGCGATGTCATGGGTTTCGATGCCCGTCATCGCGGCCATCTCCTTCAGTCCCGCGCGCGGGCCAACCCAATACTCGCCGTAGTGGGCGTTGCGGAAGAAGTCGGTGGTGCTGTTATCGGCGCGCGGGGCGACGAACAATTCCGGCGTATGGGTCGCGCCGGCCCGCGCCTGAGGCGAGTCGGGGTCGAGCGGATTGAGCACCAGCACCGCGCCGGCCTCATAGTCCACCCCAAGACCTGTGTAATAGGCGAACGAGGTGTCGGGGCGGAACATGTAGTCGCAGTCGTTGCTGCGCACCTTGGGCTGCCCCGCGGGAATCACGATGCGCTCGCCCGGGAACGCCTTGCCCAGCGCCTCAAGACGGGCCGGCGTGTACTTCGCGGCCTCGAGCGGCGCGATATCGGGGTCGCCATCGGCCCAACCGGAACGCATGAACTCCTCGAAGGCGCTCGACTGCGGGCGCAGCGAACGGTTGTTCACACGGTCGGCGACCGCCTGCTCGCCCTCGGCCGCGGCGGCCTGTTCTGCGGCCTCGTATTCCTTGTCTTTGTCGGTGATGACCTCACCCATGCTCAACACTCCTTTGCGTGTTCGCTCGCGATATGAATACCGCACCCATCGTAGTCCGAACCCTGATAACGAGTTGGCACTTCGAGCGTCGAGTTGGCAGCCGTGCCGCGAACCCGTCGGAGGCGATCCGCGGTATCTCGCCGATGCGCGAACGAGGCTCCGGCAACCGGGTGCCAACTGGAGGCATGAAGTGCCAACTCGAGGTTGAAGGCAGCGACTAGAATGGGGGAAGTTTGCACACTATGAGAGGAACCCATGTCATTCGAGCATCCGAACCGGAACAACGAGACCATCCGCGACGTCGAACTGGACATCATGAGCCGTCCGACGGAACACAACACCACGAATCTCGACCTCGACCGCATGAGCCTGATCCTCGACATCATGGGCAACCCCCAGGAGTCGTTCCGCGTGATCCATGTGACCGGCACCAACGGCAAAGGCTCCACCGCCCGCATGGCCGAGGCGATTTGCCGCGCCTACGGCATGCGCACCGGCCTGTACACCTCGCCGCATCTGGAGAAGGTCAACGAGCGCATCGCCGTCGACGGACAGTCCCTCTCCGACGACGACTTCATCGACGTGTGGGATCAGACCAAGGATCTGGTGGCGCTGGTCGATGCCAAAATGGAGGAGCTGGGCAAGCCGCGCATGAGCTTCTTCGAGGTGCTCACCGCCATGGCCGTCTGGAAGTTCGCCGACGCACCGGTGGATGTGGCCGTCGTCGAGGTCGGCATGGGCGGGCGCTGGGACGCCACCAATGTGCTCGACGCCGACGCGGCGATCATCGGACCGATCGATATGGACCATATGCAGTGGCTGGGCGGCACGGTCGAGCGGATCGCCGGCGAGAAGGTCGGCATCATCAAACCCGGCTGCACCGCCGTGATCGGCCCGCAGCCGCATGAGGACATCGTGATGCCGATCATCGAACAGGCCGCGCAGGCCAACCAAGCCACGCTGGTGCGCGACGGCTACGAGATGGAGGTGCTCGAACGCATGCCCGCGGTCGGCGGACAGGTCGCCACCCTGCGCACTCCGAACGGCACCTACGAGGGCGTGCCGATCGCCAAATTCGGCGAACATCAGGCGCATAACGCGCTGGCGGCCCTGGCCGCCGCCGAGGTCGTGATTCCTGTCGCCGGACCTTTGGACGGCGATGTGGTGGCCGAGGCGCTCAGCCAGGTCAAGGTGCCCGGACGCATCGAACAGATCCGCAATTCGCCGACGATCATCCTCGACGGCGGCCACAACGTGAACGCCGCCGAAGCCCTGCGTGGGGCGTTGGAGGAGAACTACGACTTCAAGCAGTTGGTCGGCGTGGTCGCCATGATGCGCGACAAGCAGGTCGAGGAGTATCTCGGCGTGCTCGAACCGCTGCTGTCCGCCGTGGTGGTCACGGAGAACTCCTGGCGCGAGCGCGTCATGCCCGCCGACGAGCTCGAACAGGTCGCCGTGGAGGTGTTCGGCCGCGACCGCGTGTTCAAACAGGCCGACCTGCCCGACGCCATCCAGGAGGCGGTGAACATGGTCGACGCCGAAGACGAGGTGGGTGTGGGCTACGGTTACGGCGTGCTGATCTGCGGCAGCTTCGTCACCGCCGGCGACGCGCGCGCGATGCTCAAGGAACACGCCAGTCCGGTGCTGCAAAAAGCGATGAGCATCCACCAGCCGGCCGTCGACCCCTATGACGAGAACACGCAATCGGATGAACCCGACTCCGACGATTGGGATATGACCCCGGACACCGACGCCGCCTAGAGACTGACGCAGAACAGACCATGTACCTTAAGGAACTCACTCTTCGGGGATTCAAATCCTTCGCCTCGGCGACCACGCTGCGCTTTGAGCCCGGCATCACCGCCGTCGTGGGACCCAACGGCTCCGGCAAATCGAATATCGTCGACGCGTTGACCTGGGTGATGGGCGAGCAGGGGGCGAAGAACCTGCGCGGCACCTCCATGGAGGACGTGATCTTCGCCGGCACCTCGTCACGCCCGCCTCTGGGCCGCGCGCAGGTGAGCCTGACCATCGACAACTCCGACCACACGCTCGACATCGACTACACCGAAGTCACCATCTCGCGCACCATCTTCCGCAACGGCGGCTCGGAATACGCGATCAACGGCTCGCAATGCCGTCTGCTCGACATCCAGGAACTGCTCAGCGACACCGGTTTGGGCCAGCAGATGCATGTGATCGTCGGACAGGGCCGCCTGGATGCGATTCTGCGCGCCGACCCAAGCGGCCACCGCGCGTTCATCGAAGAGGCCGCCGGCATCCTCAAACACCGTAAACGCAAGGAACGCGCGCTGCGCAAACTGGCGAACACCGAAGCCAACCTGTCCCGTCTGGACGACCTACTGGGCGAAATCCACCGCCAGCTGGGTCCTCTTGGACGGCAGGCGCGCATCTCCCGTCGGGCCGAATCGATCCAGGTGAGTCTGCGCGACGCGCAAGCACGTCTGTACGCCGAGGACGCGCAACGCTCGCTGGCCCGACGTGAGTCGGTGCGCGGCGAACTGGCCGAGGTGCGAGGAAAACTCGCCGAGGCGCAGCGTGAGCTGGCCGAAGTCAAAGTGCGCATCGAACAGGTGGAGGCGCTGAGCTCCCAGTCCAATCCCGCCATCGACGAGGTGAACCGGCAGTGGCGCGAGCTGTCGCGGCTTGAGGAACGGTTCACGTCGCTCTGTGACGTGGCCAGGGAACGCGTGCGCTCCCTGCAAGGGCAGATGGTGACCAATCTGGGCGAGGATCCCGAACTGTTGGAGCATCGCGCCAAGGAACTTGAGGAGCAGGCCGCGGCGCACGCCGCCATGGTCGACGACGCGCGGCTCGCCTTGGACAAAACCACCGAGGAACGCGCCGACGGCGAGAAGAAGCTCGCCTCCGTGCGGCAGACCCTGACCGAACTGCGCAAAACCGCGCAGGAACGCGACACCCAGATCGCCCGTCTGCGCGAGATGATCGCCCGAGAGGAGTCGGCGGTGCAGCTGGCCGAAACGCGGGCGAAGGACTTCTCCACGCAGCGCGATTCGCTGAGCAAACAGCGCGACGAGGCCGCGGCGCAGCGGCAGACCTTGGAACGCGAATCCGAAGCCTCCGTGGCCGACGACGGCAAGGCTTTGGACGAGGCGCGCGCCGCGCTCGCCCAATGCCGCGACGCCCTGAACGAACTGTTGGACCGACAGCGTGATGTGAACGCCAAAGCGATCTCGTCGCAGGCCAAAGCCGATGCGTTGCATGACACGTTGGAAAGCCGCAACGCCTCCGGTGCCTTGGAGAAGGACGAGAAGGTCGGCGCGTTGGGCCGATTGACGGACGCCATCGTCGTGACCGAAGGCTGGGAGGAGGCCGTCGCCCACGCGTTGGACCAGTTCGCCAGCGCCATCATCGTGCCGGGGGAGGAGCATATGCTGCACGCGCTGCGGCGCGCGCATGAGGACCGCCTCGGCAAGGCTGTACTGTTGCATCCCCTCGATGATGACGCCGTGGGAGCCGATGCCTCGTCGAGCGTGCTGTGCGCGGCCCGGCTGGTATCCGAGAACACGCATGGCACCGCCGATGGGAGGAACGCGGCCATTGTGGCCGCCGTGCGCCGGCTGCTGGCTGATATCGCCGCGGTGGAGACGCTCGACGACGCCGTCACGCTGGTGCGCGACAGTGCGGTGAACGGCGGCCCCTGGCGTCAGGCTGTGACCAAGGATGGCGAATTGGTGAACGCCGTCGGCGCGATCGGCGGTTCGTCGTTGTCGCAAAGCGATCTGTCGTTGGCCGCTCGTCGAGACAAGGCTTTGCGCCAGGTCGAAGAGTTGACACGGCAGGGGGAATCGCTTGCCGAGCAGGTGGCCGAGGCCACGGCCCGACGTGATGAGGCCGGCCGTGTGGTCGACGCGGAGACGGCCAAGCGCACCGAGATGAGGCTGAAGGCCGAACAGGCCGCCAAGTCGTTGAAGGCCGCCGATGACCGTGTGGCCAACGTCGAACGGCAACTCGCCGCGCTGGACGTCAAAATCGCCGACAACACCGAAAGCCGCGAGGCGCATCAGCTCAAGCTCGACGATCTGAACAGGGCCTTGCACGCGGCCCAGAGCTCGGCGGACGAGCATACCGATTCGGATGAACTGTCCGAGCGTGAGCGGCAACTCGAATCGGCGTTGAACACGGCCCGGGAGCATGAGGTCGCCGCCAAAATCGCATGGGCCGAAGCCAGCCGAAAAGCCGAATCGTTGGCGAGACAGGCGGGTCTGCTGCGCGACAACGCCAAAGAGGCGGTCGAGCGGCGGGCGCGTATCGAGGCGTTGAACGAACGCCGCGCGGCGCAGTCCGAACGCATGGAGACCATCGCCGACCAGGCCGCCGAGGCGGCGCGGCTGGTGTCCGGAGCCGTCGCAGGAGTCGTCGCCAGGCGCGAGGAGCTGCAGGCGGCCGCCTCCAGCCATGACGAGGAGCTGAAGGCGTTGCGCGCGCGTCGCAACGAGATCGAACCGAAGGTCACTGACCTGACCGGTCGCGAGCATGTGCTTGATGTCAATCGTGAACGTCTGGCCGCCGAACATGGACAGCTCACCCAGAAAGTCTCCGATGAGCTGGGCATGACCCTGGAGGAGCTGATCGCCGGATACGGCCCCGACCAGCCTGTGCCGGTCTTGGACGACAACGGCAATCCAGTCCCGCTCGACGACGGGGATTCCTCGACTCCGCTTCGCTCCGCTCGGAATGACGGTGGAGTGACGGATTCCGTCGTGGTGAGCGGGGCGGAGGCGGGTTCCTCCGTCATGGGTGAGACAGGTTCCCCCGTCATCCTGAGCGGAGGCGAAGCCGAAGTCGAAGGATCTCCCGCGTATCGGACCGTGCCCTACAACCGCGCCGAGCAACAGAAACGGCTTGAGAAGGCCAAACGAGACCTGGCCGCATTGGGCAAGATCAATCCGCTGGCCACGGAGGAATACGACGCGCTGCAGGAGCGCAACAAGTACCTCAACGACCAGCGCGCCGACGTGGCGAACAGCCGCGACGACCTGATGCGTCTGATCAAAGACCTCGACGCCACGATGGTCGACGTGTTCGCCAGCGCCTTCGAGGACACGGCCAAGGCCTTCGAGCAGATGTTCTCCACGCTGTTTCCGGGAGGCCAGGGCAGACTGCGTTTGGAGAATCCCGACGACATGCTCACCACCGGCGTGCTGGTCGAGGCCAGTCCGGCGGGCAAGCGCGTCAAGCAGCTGAGCCTGCTGTCGGGCGGCGAACGTTCGCTGACCGCGCTGGCGCTGCTGTTCGCGATCTTCACCGCGCGACCCAGCCCGTTCTATGTGATGGACGAGGTGGAGGCCGCGTTGGACGACGTGAATCTCACCCGACTGATCAACGCGTTCAACGAGTTGCGCGAGCATGCCCAGCTCATCATCATCACGCACCAGCAGCGTACGATGAGCATCGCCGACGCCCTGTACGGCGTGACCATGCGCGCGGACGGCGTCACCGCCGTGGTCAGCCAGAAACTCGACCGCGACGCATGACGGAACGAGAGACCCTCCGCGCCGACGGCAGCGGAGGGTCTCTTGGGGATCGGCGGCTTGTGTTTCGTCGGACTAATGGCGGCCGGAAGCGCTTTTGCCGGCACGTAACGCGCGCAGAGCGCGACGTAGCGCGATCAGGGCGTTCATCGCGGCGTATTTGACGTTGAGCGGATAATCGAACGAACCGATCCACACAGTGGGGCCGTTGACGAACATCAGTTTGAAATCGCTGATGCCGTCGTTGAGCAGACCGTTGAGATCGTAGATCCGGGCTCCCCGCTGTTTGGCGGCTTGGATGGCGGTCCATTTGAGCAGATAGTTCGCGCGCAGCCGCTTGCCTTCGTCGTTCACGCCGCCCCAGAGCTCGAACGCGGTTCCGCTGGTGGTGGCGTTCCACAGGAACGAGAGCATGGCGCCGTCATGTTCCGCGACGAACACCTGGTTGATTCCATCGAGCGCATCGAACGCGGCATGATAGAACTCGTCCGCATGCAGGGGGAACCCGTCCTTGGCGGCGGTCTCATGGTAGATCTTCAGCAGCGGTTCGAGGTCCTCCCGTGTCGCGGGACGGCAGACCACTCCGTCACGGCCCGCCTTGCGGATGTACTGGCGGGCTTTTTTCGAATGCAGATTCTTGAAGATGGTCTCCTCGTCATCGGTGAGGTCGATGATCGCGGTTTTGTCGAGCAGCACGTGCTCGCTGGGCTTCCAGCCATCGCCAAGATCGATTCCCTCCACCGCGGGATCGATCTTCAGACTCGCCGCCTTGACGTTGGTTTTGCACCATTGGGCGCATGCGTTCGCGATTTCGACGAGACGGGCATCGTCGCATACCGGTCCGCGCGGCGCATAGCAGATGGCGTTGAACGGCCACGGCATGTCACGGATCAACACCTGCATGCCGCCCACGGGTGTGCCGTCCTCCGACACGACGATGCGGCGGGCCGTCCACGGGCCGGTCTGCGCTTTCAGCTCGCCCCACTGCCAGCTTTGGAGCGGATGCCCATGCCATCGTTCGACAAGGTCATTCCATTGGCGGATCTCATGGATTTCTTCAACAGCGAGCATGGATGCGTTTCACTCCTCGGTTGTTCGGTGATGGATAGCTATTCTACAGTTCCGCAGCGCGTGAATCGGCATCGCCGTCCGCGAGGCCGAACAGACGTTGGATGACGCGGTCGTCGCCTTCGAAGGGCACATGCTTGTGGTGGTCTTTGATCCAGCGCTCGTCGCCCTTGCCGATCAGCAGCAGCACATTGAACCTGTCGGCGTGCGCGCGTGCGTCGTACACCGCGTTGGCGATGGCCGAGGGGCGGTCGTCGATCACCGTGGAACGCACCTCGGGGTCGGTCACATAGCCTTTCATCTCCATGCAGATGTCGATGAACGGTTCGGTGTCGGTGTCTTCGGCGGTGAACACGAAATTGCTGATGCGATGCTGGGCTGCTTCGACGATCTCCTGGCGGCGATCGTAGGCTTTGTTGCCTGCCGAGCCCGTCACCAGCGTGATGCGCGGATCACGGTCGGCGAAGCGGTCCTCGACGAAATCCAGCAGCGCGGTCACCGATGCGTGGTTGTGCGCGTAGTCCACGATGGCCAGCGTATTCGACTGGGTGTCGTGGAACTGCTCCATGCGTCCGGCGACGCGCACCGGTTCCATGGCGTGCAGGGCGGCGGCATCGTCCGCGCCGACTCCCGCGGCGAGGGAGATCGCCACGGCGGCGGCCGCATTGCGGTAGTTGAAGTCGCCGTCCAGAGCCAGATGGTATTCGCCCAGATCAGTGACGGCACCTTCCGTGTCGCGTGACGCCATGCGGTAGGTGCCGTGGCTTTCGTCGACCGGCAAGGCGATGACCGCGGCATGGTCGGCATCGGTCGCATCACCCAAGACGAACCGGCTGACGGGCACGCCGGCCGTGGCCGCGTCCTCAACCACGATGTCGGCATGATCGATCTCCTCGCCCAACACCACCGCGCGCGAGTTGGCGACGATTTGCCGCTTGCAATAGAAGTAGTCCTCGAATGTGGGATGCTCGATCTCGCTGATATGGTCGGGGGAGAAGTTGAGAAACGCGCCGACGTCGAAAGTGAGTCCATAGACGCGGTCGACCTTGTACGCCTGCGAAGAGACCTCCATTACCAGATAGCGCATGCCGTTGTCGACGGCCGTGCGCATCATGCGGAACGCGTCCATCGACTCGGGGGTGGTCAGATCGGATTCCTCATAGGTGCGTCCGTCCAAACAGTTGTCGACCGACGAGAACAGGGCCGCCTTGCCATGCGATGCGGCGTTCAGCACGGCCTGGGTGAAGTACGTGGTGGTGGTTTTGCCTTTGGTTCCGGTGATGCCGACCACCGTCAGCTCGTCCTGCGGGCGGCCGTAGAACTCCGAGGACAGCAGACTCATGGCTTTGCGCACGTCGTTGACGACCAGACCGGGGACTGCGGTGACGGCGGAATAGTCGGTTTGCGCCACATAGGCGGCCAAACCCCTATCATCGATGCCTTCGAGATATTCGGCTTTGAACCGTCCCTTGCAGAACAGCAACGAGCCGGGCGCGACCTGCCGGGTGTCGTAGGTGACGGAGTCGAAAGACCGATCGGAGTGAGGTATCCGGCTGGCGTCCATCGTCCAGATATCGCCCTGAACGATCTCACGGAGCAGGTGGTGACGCTTGAGCAGTTCGGTGGCCGTAGCCAGTGTCAAAGCCATGGTGTTCTTTTTCTCCCTTACCGGTTATATCGAAGAGCCATTCTACCCGCCGGCATGTGCGTTTTTGGTGGTAGTGGGGATTCGGAGTCGACGAAGGGGCAGAAGCCTCCGCTCGACGGGTTACAATGGTGCATTGTGACCGAAGAACGGACGGAGACCATGGCCGAACGCCGCGCGCGTTTCGAGGAGCTTGCCATGCCCGCCGTCGACGTGCTTTACCGGCAGGCGATGCGGCTGACCAACAACCCCGAGGACGCGCAGGATTTGGTGCAGGACACCTTCGAGAGGGGGTTCAAGGCCTTCGACTCCTTCGAGCCGGGCACGAACTTCGAGGCGTGGATGACCACCATCGAACGCAACGCGTATTTCAACCAATACGCCAAGGCGAAGCGGCGTCCGCAGCGAGCCAACGATTCCAGCGGCGAATACGACGACTGGGACATCTACGCCGCATCCGAGCACTCCTCGGAGGGATTGAAATCAGCCGAGCAGGAGTATCTCGACGCCTTCGCCCCCGAGGAGATCATGGCCGCGCTCTCCAAACTCAGTCCGGAACGCCGTCAGGTGTTCATCGACGCGGCGATCGACGGCAAGTCCTATCAGCAGGTGGCCGACGAGCAGGGCGTCAAGATCGGCACGGTGATGAGCCGCCTCAACCGCGCCCGCACGCAGCTCAAACGCGAGCTCGCCGCCTACGCCAAAGAGCGCGGATACGACACGCGGACCCCACGCGGTTCACTATCCGCGCAATCGGAACGCAGCCGCGATAATGAAAGCAGCAATGCGGCCATCGGCGGAAGGGAGCGGGCATGAACGATCCCATCGAACGTCATCGTCATATCTCCATCACCCATACCGACGCGGACGGCACGGTGACCCATACGGACGTGCGCATCACCGCCGTGACCACGATTCACGACGACCAGACGGACGACTCCGCCCGTATGGATGGTGCGGGCGTCGCGTCGCGGACCGTGATCAAAGCCACCCGCGTGGATGGGGCAGGCGACTGTTTCGACCCGACCACATGCTGCGACGAGCGCGAACAGGCCCTGATCGCGGCGCTGCGGTCCTATCTGCGCCCCGAACAGGCACCCGAGTGCCTGATGGCGCGTCTGCGCGACGCGCTCGACCACTGCTGCAAGGAATAGCCTGGCCATGTGCAAAATAGCCTGGCCGTGTGTCGAAGAGGCGGCGCGAAGGCTCGTTGGTTCCGCTGTTCCGGGAGACATGAAATACGAAAAACCCGCCCGGCTTTCGCTCAGGCGGGTTTCCACGTTTCTTGACGCGTGAAGATCAGGCGTTTGGGCGCTTGCCGTGGTTGGCGGCCTTCTTACGACGATCCTTGCGCTTGCGTCCGCGCATGCCCATGATGGACTCCTTTACTTATGATGAATAAGCCTACGGGATTATCGCACACAGACGCGACTTCAGGCAAACCGGACGTCCGTTCGGCGGTTTGCCCGAAGCCCTGTGCGACGCTTCGTCAGGCCTGCTGCGCGCTGAGGAACAGCGTGGTGGCGCTGGTGGCGCCCGGCTCGATGACGATCAGGTCCTCGCCGGTGTTGAAGGCGTTGGCGTAGGCGGTCTGCGGCTCGACCGCGGTGCCGGCCGGATGCTGGAAGGCGGGGAATCCGGTGCCGGTGCACACTTGGAACGAGGTGATGGTCTCGTCGCCGCCCACCTTGATGGTCAGGCCGTCGGGGCGGGTGAACGTGGCGGTCACGGTGCCGTCGGCGTTGTGATGCAGGTCGGTCCACGCGTCGTCGAAGGGCTGTTCGGTGAGGAGGGTGGCCGTCCGCAGATCGTACTTGGTGCCATCCACCGGCTCGGTGCCCGTGGGGATGAGGTTCTCGTCGACGGTGACGTGCGTGTCGGCCGGCACGGTCAGGGAGCATTGGGCGTTGTGTCCGTCGATCTCGTCGCCATAGCCGTTGAAGCCGTTGTCGAGCCACGGGTGGATCGCCAGGGCCCACGGGGCGTTCGCGTCGCCGTGGTTGGTGGCGGCGACGGTGATGGACAGGCCCTTGTCGCTCAGCTCATAGGTGGCGGTGACGACGATGTCGAAGGGGTAGCCGTTCATATGGGGCGAACGCCACGACAGCGTGACCTTGGCCTCCTCGAGGCTCACCAGAGTCCAGTAGGAGCGGTATCCGTAGCCGTGGATGGCGGTGTTGCGGTCGTGCTCGTCGATGGGCAGCGTGTAGGTCGTGCCCTCGAAGGTGTAGGTGCCGGCTTCGATGCGGTTGGGGAAGGGGATGAGGATCTGGCCGTGGCAGCAGGTCACCGGATCGTCGGCGCCGAGCGGCACGATCACGTTCTTGCCCTGGTAGGTGAGCTTGCGCAGCGTGGCGCCGAGCTGGGTGACGACGGCCTGGTAGTCGCCGTAGGAAATCGCGTACTGCTGTCCGGTGCGCGGAGGCAGGTTCGTGCATGCCATTATGATCACTCCCATAGTGCTGGTGTCGTTGTCCGATAACGATTGTTATCGCTAACGCAACAGTCTAGTACCTTATGCGTGGTTTCGTCGCTCGTGCATATGGCGGTGTCGCGACACGCCACGAGTGGAGGACGGAAGGACCGGCTGGGCGTTCCGTCCCCGATCGCCATGGAGGATGCGGCGCGAGCGTGCCGGCATTCGCTCGTGCGGATACCGGTGGCGCGCGGAACATAGGACTGCGTTCGATATCGTACGAAGGTTGCGTTTGGCGGATACACTGGTGGACTGACCGATAAGGAGGCGAACGCAAGATGGGCAAACGTATCGTATTGGCGGATCCACGCGGATTCTGCGCTGGAGTGGATCGTGCGATTCTGACCGTGCAGACGATACTCAAGGCCAGTTCGGCCCGTGGGGGAGGGCTTGGCGACGGCTTGCCTCCCGTGTATGTGCGCCGGCAGATCGTTCATAACCGCCATGTGGTCGAGGACTTGGCCGCGCAGGGCGCGGTGTTCGTCGAGGAATTGGATGAGATTCCGGACGATGCCGGCCCGGCCGGCGTTCCGGTGGTGTTCTCCGCGCACGGCGTGTCGCCCGCGGTGAAGCGCGAGGCCGAGGAGCGGGGATTGCATATCGTGGACGCGACCTGCCCGCTGGTGGGCAAGGTGCATCGCGAGGTGCTGCGCTTCGTGCGCGAGGGATACGAAATCGTCTACATCGGGCATAAGGGCCACGACGAGGCGGTCGGCGTGGTGGGGGAGAGTCCCGAACACGTGCATCTGATCGAACGCGCCGGCGATGTCGCTGATCTGCGGTTCGAACCGATGACCAAATTGGTGCTGCTCAGCCAGACCACATTGAGCATCGACGAGACGGCCGAGACGATAGCCGCCTTGAAAGCCCGGTTCCCCTGGATCGAGGAGCCGCCGAGCTCCGATATCTGCTATGCCACCAGCAACCGGCAGGCCGCGGTGAAATTGGTGGCCGAGCGGTCCGATGCCGTGGTGATCGTCGGATCGGCGAACTCCTCGAATTCCGTGCGTCTGATGGAGGTCGCGCAGGAGGCCTTGGCCGGACGCGGCGACGCGCATCGCGTCGACGACGCGGGCGAGCTTGATCCGGCCTGGTTCGAAGGCGTCGAGGCCGTGGGCGTCTCCTCGGGCGCGTCGGTGCCCGAGGAATACGTCGAAGGCGTGGTCTCGGCCCTGCAGGACATGGGCTATGACGATATCTCCTCGGTGGAGACCATCAAGGAGAATATGCACTTCGTATTACCATCTGAGCTCCGCCGGTAGCCTTCGCGTGGCTATCCGTGTTGAGATCCTTCGACTCCGGCCTAACGGCCTGCGCTCAGGATGACGTTGATAATGGTTATTCGTCATCCTGAGCGGAGGGCGAAGCCCGAAGTCGAAGGATCTCTTTACCGGGAAACACCGTAATAACGAGGAAGCCCTCGCCGTGGGGCGAGGGCTTCCTGATGAGTTCCATGGGAACCGTTGCGGTCGTCAGACCGCGTCGGGTCACTCGGAGATCTCGGCGAAGTACAGCAGGGTGCGCACCATGTTGCAGGTGAAGCCGTACTCGTTGTCGTAGAAGGACACGGTGCGGGCCAGGGTCACGCCGTCGACGGTGTTGACGTCGGTCTGGGTCGGGTCGAACACGCCGCCGTGGGTGTCGCCGATGATGTCGCCGGAGACGATGCCCTCATCGTTGTAGCCGTAGTAGTCCGTGTCGGAGAACGCGGCCTTGAAGGCCTCGTTGATCTCGTCGGCGGTGGTCTCGACGTTCAGCACGGTGGTCAGCTCGGTGACGGATCCGTCCGGAACCTGCACGCGCTGGGCGTGGCCCTGCAGCTTGCCGTTGACCTCCGGGACGACCTTGCCGATGGCCTTGGCGGCACCGGTGGAGTGGGCGATGGTGTTCACCGCGGCGGCGCGCAGGTCGCGGCCGGACTTGGTGCCACGCGGGCCGTCCAGGATCATCTGGGTGCCGGTGTAGGCGTGGATGGTGGTCATGAAGCCGGCCTTGATGCCCCACTTGTCGTTGAGCAGCTTGACCATGGCGGCCATGGAGTTGGTGGTGCAGGAACCGGCGGAGACGATCACGTCGTCGGCCTTGAGGATGTCGTGGTTCACACCGAACACGACGGTCGGGGTGTCGGCGTCCTTGGCCGGGGCGGAGATCAGGACCTTCTTGGCGCCTGCGTTGAGGTGGGCCTGGGACTTCTCGGCGGAGGTGTAGAAGCCGGTGCACTCGAGCACGAACTCGACGCCGTCGTTCTTGACCCACGGGATGTTGTTGGCGTCCTTCTCGGCGTAGACCTTGTATTCCTTGCCGTCGACGATGATGGAGTCCTCGGTGGCCTTCACGTCGACCAGGGTGCCGTCGTCGTGCTTGAAGGTGCCGTGGGTGCTGTCGTACTTCAGCAGGTAGGCGAGGGCGGCCGGCGAGGTCAGATCGTTGATGGCGGCAACTTCGATGTCACCAGCCTGGCCACCGCGAGCCTGAAGCTCGAAGATGCGGCGGAAGGCGAGACGACCGATACGACCGAAGCCGTTGATACCAATCTTAACTGTCATGTATTTCTCCCTTTGGGATAGGCCTTGGCGCACGGTGGCGCGGCGGCCATTGTTTACCAACGTTCCTTACTCTAATGCGTCGCCTGTACTTACGGCAACGTTTTGGCGCGTGTTTTCAGTCTCAAGGCGCAACTTCCGTGAGCGTTCACAACGACTGCGCGGTCGTCCTCTGCGCAGTCGTGCGGCATCGATCGGGCCGGATCTCCCATGTCATGCCGGCAATGCCGCACGGGCGGCGACGTCAGCCATGGAAGAGCGGGGAGAGCAGTTCGGACCGGCGGTCGTCGATCTCTCCGAAGGACGCGTCCTGTTCCACACCGCTGCGCCATTGAGGTTGCGGAGCCTCCACGGGATAGGTGACGATCAGCGTGCCTTCGCGCACGCTGATGGAGGAGGGGATGCCGGGCAGGAACTCGTTGCTGACTCCCAGCGCGTGGCTGTTCGTCCAATCGACCGGATCCGTCTCGTATTTCAGCCCCCGAATCGTCACGCCCAACGCCTTGTCGGAATGCGCGAACACGGAGACCATGCGCCGCGCGGCCACCTGGTTCGCGGGAAAACGGATCTCCCCATCCGTGACGGCCGTGGCGACGCTGCCGTCGCCATGCAGGAATCCGATGCCGCCGTGCCTCGCGATGTCGGCCAGCATCTGCAGATTCGCCAACGCATGGTCGAGCCGGCCTCCGAGACCGCCGAAGATATGGAACACGCGAATGCCCTGGTTCCAGCCGACCTTCACCGCCTGCGGCATGTCGGTCTCGTCCTTCTGCGCGGGCAACGCGATGGTGCGCACGCGCCCGCCGCCCGACATGCCGCCATCCGGACGGGAATCCGGCATCCCGCTGATCGAATCGAAATCGCCGATCGCCACATCGGGCGTGACGCCCAACGAAAGCGCATGGTCGTAACCGCCGTCCGCGGCCACGACGAGCGCGCCTTGGGGAATGACCGGAATCTCGTCGTAGTAGCTTCCCGCCCCGAACACCACGCAGACCTTGCCCATATCGCTCATACCGGCCAGTGTACGCGTCCGAGGCGGATCGCGAGACGATCCCGGACAAGCGGGACGCATCATGCCCGAGGCGGTTTTTCGTCCGACCCGCCCGGTTCGCCGTGCAGACAACGCCTATGCGCCGGCGTGCGGGGCTGATAATCTGGGCGCAGTCCACATAGCGAACGATACGAGAGGGAACCAGCATGGCGGTGAAGACGCAGGACAGCGAACGGCCGATCCTCAAATCGAAGATCTTCCTGTACATCACGGAGTTCTTCTCGGGCATGGCCGTCATGGCGGCCGAGCTGGGCGCCTCGCGTCTGCTCGCCCCCTACTTCTCCAGCTCCCAGATCGTATGGACCATCATCATCGGCACCATCATGATCGCGCTGGCGCTCGGCGCGGTGTTCGGCGGCAAATGGGCCGACAAGGACCCGAATCCCGACAAGCTGTATTTCCGCATCATGATCGCGGCCGTATGGATCGCGCTGATCCCGCTGGTCGGCAAATACGTGATCCTGGCCATCTCCGGACTTCTGATCGTAAGCGTGTCGACCAACTTCCTCATCGTCGCGGCCTTCGTCAGCTGCATGGTCATCTTCGTGCCGCCGCTGTTCCTGCTCGGCACCGTGACCGCGGGCCTGAACAAATTCGCCACCGACTCGCTCGAGGACAACGCCTCCGTGGTCGGCCGTCTTTCCGCATGCAACACCATCGGCTCGATCCTCGGCACCTTCCTGCCCACCTTCGTGACCATCCCCGCCGTGGGCACCTTCGTGACCTTCCTGATCTTCTCGGGCGTGCTGCTGCTGATCCCCCTGGTCTATTTCATCTCGATCAAGGCCCGCCGCGTCGCCTGCGTCGTCTCCACGGTCGTCTTCGTGGCCACCTCCTGCGTCTCGCCCCTGAGCGGATTCGCGTTCTGGGAGACGAACCTCGCCTACGAGGGCGAGTCGATCTACAACTATCTGCAGGTCAAGAACCTCTCCGACCGCACGATCCTGTCCACCAACGTGCTGTTCGGCGTGCAGTCCGTCACCATGAAGGACGAGGGCCTCACCGGCATGTACTACGACACGGCCCTCGCCGCCCCCGCGCTCGCCGACAACGCCGACTCCGCCCTGATCCTCGGCATGGGCACCGGCACCTACGCGCGCCAGCTCAGGCAGTATTACCCTGATATGGAGATCACCGGCGTGGAGATCGACGAGAAGATCACCGAACTGGCCGGGGAGTACTTCGACGAGCCGGCCGACGTGCCCGTCTCCACCTACGACGGGCGCGCATGGCTCGCCGCCAGCGACGAGACCTACGACGTGATCATGGTCGACGCGTATCAGGACATCACCATACCTTTCCAGATGAGCTCGGTCGAGTTCTTCGAGATGGTCAAGGAGCATCTGAACCCCGGCGGCGTGATGGTGGTGAACATGAACATGATCTCCGACGGCGAAGGCTCGATCAACGAGGCTCTCACCGACACCATCGCCAGCGTGTTCGGGGAACGCAACATGCTCACCGCCGACGTGCCGAACACCACCAACCGCGAGTTGTTCGCCAAAACCATCGGCGAGGACAAGTCCACCAAAGGCGCGAGCGACATCAAACGCGACGCCAAGGCGATTCCGCTGCGCTCCACCACCTATATGCGCACGCACAGCGACGAACTCAAATGGGAGATGGACGAGGTGGCCGCGCGGTTCGAGGAGGTCGACGAGCCGGACGCGGATTCGACCATTCTCACCGACGACCAGGCGCCGGTCGAGGTGCTGGGCATGCGCGCCATCGACCAGCTGATCGAACGGGAGGCGGAACCGTATCGCGAGATCCTGCGCGAGGAGGGCATCGCCGGTCTGATCGACGCGCTGAGTTGACGCGCGGGCCGGCGGTGTGTCGCGGTTGTCCGGCCATATGGTAATATCGACAAGGCTTGAGAAATCAAGAAAGCGGGAATTCCCCACCTGGAAGCCTTTCAGGGCTTCGGGTTCAAGGCAATGGCCTCGCCGTTCCGGCGCGTTTGGCGCGCGATAGAAGAACGGCTGACGGCACGCAAGGTGTCCGTATGCGATCGAGCGCGCGACGCGCGATGGTCGCGGCTTGCCATGAACACGGAGCTTAGAAGACGATCCGGTCCGGAACACCGCTGAAGGAACATGAGGATTGGAGTCATCATCAGCGACGAACCACGCATTAACGACGAGATTCGCGTCCCGCAGGTACGCCTGATCGGCCCGAAGGGTGAGCAGGTGGGAGTCATCGCGACCGCGGTCGCCCTCAACCTGGCGAAGGAAGCGAACCTCGATCTCGTCGAGGTGGCGCCCAACGCGAAGCCTCCGGTTGCGAAGCTCATCGACTACGGCAAGTTCAAGTACAACGAGAAGATCAAGGCCCGTGAGGCCCGCCGTAACCAGAGCACGGCGGAGATCAAGGAGATCCGTTTCCGCCTGAAGATCGACGACCACGATTTCGAGGTGAAGAAGGGCCATGTGACCCGCTTCCTCAACGGCGGAGACAAGGTCAAGGTCACGATCATGCTGCGCGGCCGCGAACAGTCCCGTCCGATCGGTGGCGTCGAGCTGCTGCAGCGCTTGGCCGCCGACGTCGAGGAATTCGGCACGGTGGAATCCCAGCCGAAGCAGGAGGGCCGCAACATCATCATGACGTTGGCGCCCAAGGGCAAGAAGGTGCACACCCAGTCCGAGCAGCGTCGTCGCGGCGACCAGTCCCGCGCCGAACGCCAGGCCCGGCAGGCCGCGCGTCTTGCCGCCAAGCAGGAGGCCCAAGCCCAGGCCATGGCCGAGGCGAACGCCAAGATCGCACCCCAGACTTCCGAACAGAAGAACAACACCAAGGAGGGCAGCAATGCCGAAGATGAAAAGTAATTCCGCCGCTTCCAAGCGCGTCCGTGTCACCGGCAAGGGCAAGCTGATGCAGGTCGGCAGCGCCATGCGCCACAACCTTGAGCACAAGTCGTCCCGCAAGCGTCGCGCGCTGTCCACCGACACCGTGATCGCCGCCCCGCAGGCCAAGAAGCTCAAGCGCATGCTCAACAAGTGAGCCCCACCGGAATTTACGACTTTTAAGAAAGCTGAGGAATAGAATATGGCACGTGTCAAGCGCGCAGTGAACGCCCACAAGAAGCGTCGCGTCGTTCTCGAGAGGGCTTCCGGCTACCGCGGCCAGCGCTCCCGTCTGTACCGCAAGGCCAAGGAGCAGCTGCTTCACTCCTTTAACTACAACTTCCGCGACCGCAAGGCCCGCAAGGGCGACTTCCGCAAGCTGTGGATCCAGCGCATCAACGCCGCGGTCCGCGCCGAGGGCATCACCTACAACCGCTTCATCCAGGGTCTGAAGCTGGCCGGCATCGAGCTGGACCGCCGCGCCCTCGCCGAGCTGGCCGTGTCCGATCCCGAGACCTTCAAGGCCATCGTGGACGCCGCCAAGGCCGCCCTGCCCGAGGATGTGAACGCCCCGGTCGAGGTCTGATCGATTCTTCTGGCATGATGCCCCGCTCGTCCGTGGCGAGCGGGGCATCATCGTATCCGACGGCATCGTGGTATCGCCCGGCATCGCGGGTCGAACCCGCCGTAATACACTGGAGCCTATGACTTACGGATTCGCGCCGCTGCTCGAGCAGTTCCTCGCCCATATCGATGTGGAACGCGGATTGGCCCCGTCCACGGTGAAGGCGTACGAATCCGATCTCGGCAAATACTTCGACTGGCTGGACACCCAAGGCATCGACGACCTTTCCCGCATCACCCGCCATGACGTGGAACGCTACGTCGCCTCGCTCGACGACGCCGGCGAAAGCGCGCGCAGCAAGGCCCGTCGTCTTGCCAGCGTGCATGAGTTCCACAAATTCGCCCTGACCCAGCATGTCGTGTCCGATGACGTATCGGCTTCGGTGAAGGCGCCCAAAGGCGCGTCCACCCTGCCGGACGTGCTGACGGTGGACGAGGTGTCGCGCTTGCTCGACGCGGTCGCCCCGGTCGTTCCGAACGCCGAAGACGGCGCCCTCGATCCGGTGGAGCTGCGCGACAAGGCGCTGCTCGAATTCATGTACGCCACCGGATGCCGTGTCTCCGAGGCCACCGGCGCGAATCTGGAGGACGTCGACCTTGACGAGCGGGTCGCCCGTCTGATGGGCAAAGGATCCAAACAGCGTCTGGTGCCGGTCGGAGGCTACGCGTGCGCGGCCCTGCGCCGCTATCTCGAACGGTCTCGTCCCGAACTCGAACGCCGGGCGCACGCACCGAACGTCGAACGGCGCGCGTTGTTCCTCAACAAGCGGGGCCGTCGGCTGTCCCGCCAATCGGTGTGGGAGATCGTGCGCGGCGCGGGGGAGCGCGCCCATATCGCCAAACCGCTGCACCCCCACACCCTGCGGCATTCCTTCGCCACGCATCTGATCCAGGGAGGCGCTGACGTGCGCACCGTGCAGGAGCTGCTGGGACACGCCAGCGTCACCACCACGCAGATCTACACGCATGTCGCGCCGGAGAACCTCATCGAGGCGTATCTGACCGCCCATCCGCGCGCGAGGTGACGCCGCCGACAGGAGATGCCTCGACTTCGCTCGAGACCGCGCGCGGCACGACATCGCCGCGGCGATGCCGGGCGAAGTCGGGGTTCTCGGCGTGGCAGTCTGCCGCCGGACCGGACGACACGATAGGCTGATGGGGTGGAAGACGGAACGTTTGCGCAGGGATCGCTCGATTTGGGCGATGTGGCGGCGAAGGATATTGCTAAGGTGAACACTATGCCTACGGATTTGCTTGGACGCGTCTACGAAACCTTCCCCGCCCCCGAACCGCTGCGTCAGCACGGTCCGGCGCGGGTCATCGCCATGTGCAACCAGAAGGGCGGCGTGGGCAAAACCACCAGCTCCATCAATATCGCCGGCGCGCTCAGCCAGTACGGCCGCCGTGTGCTGATCGTCGATTTCGACCCGCAGGGCGCGGCCACGGTGGGATTGGGCATCAACGCGAACACGGTGGAGAACACCATCTACACGGCGTTGTTCAACCCGTCCATGGACCCGCATGAGGTGGTGCACCACACCGCCTTCGAGGACATCGACATCATCCCCGCGAACATCGACCTGTCCGCGGCCGAGGTGCAGCTGGTCACCGAGGTCGGGCGCGAACAGGTGCTGGCCGGCGTGCTGCGCAGGCTCAAGGCCGAATACGACGTGATCATCATCGACTGCCAGCCCTCGCTCGGCCTGCTCACCGTCAACGCGCTCACCGCGGCGGATGGAGTGATCATCCCCGTGGCCGCCGAGTTCTTCGCCCTGCGCGGCGTGGCCCTACTCATGCAGTCCATCGACAAGGTGCGCAGCCGCATCAATCCCGATCTGCAGGTGTACGGCGTGCTGGTGACGATGTTCACCAAGACCCTGCACTGCGAGGAGGTGCTGCAGCGCATCTACGAGGCGTTCGACGACAAGGTGTTCCACACGGTGATCTCACGTTCCATCAAACTGCCGGATTCCACCGTGGCCGCCGCTCCGATCACCATCTTCGCGCCCGGGCACAAAACCAGCAAGGAATACCGCGAGGTGGCGCGCGAGCTGGTGTCGCGGGGCATCATCGCCTGATGCGTCGCCTGGCATGCTCGGCGTCCCCGAGGGCCCGTCGCGTCGCGTCCGCGCCTTCCGCGCGGGTTGCGCGTATGACGTATGGGAGCGTGGCGCGCCATGGATGAGATCGAACGGCTGATCGCCGACCAGACGGACGTCCCGTCCGAGACGGAGTCGGCTTCCGGATTCCATGTGGATCTGGAGGTGTATTCCGGTCCCTTCGACGCGTTGCTCGGCATGATCGCCAACAATCGGCTGGAGCTCACCGAGGTGTCGTTGTCCACCATCACCGAGGAGTTCCTCGCCTACGCGCGCACGTTGGATTTCGCGCGCGATATGGACGAGGCCAGCGCATTCCTCGACGTCGCCTCGATTCTGGTGGAGGCGAAAAGCGTCGCCTTGCTGCCGGGCGGCGAGGACGAGCGCCGCGACGAGCAGAGTCTCGAAGCCCTGCGCGAACGCGATCTGCTGTTCGCGAGGCTGTTGCAGTACCGCGCGTTCAAACAGGCGTCCAATGATTTCCGCGCGCGCTTCGCCGCGAATTCCGGCCGGTTCCCCCATCCCGGCGTGGTGGACGACACCGTGGCGGCCATGCTGCCCGAACTCGCCTGGACTTTGGGCGCGGAGGATCTGGCCAGGCTGGCGGCCCAGGTGTTCGCCAACGCGCCCGTCTCGCAGGTCAGCGTCCACCAGCTGCATGTGCCGCTGGTCGACCTGCGCGCCCAATCAGCTCTGGTGCGCGACCGGCTGCGCGCGTTGCCGGCGGGGGAGTCGATCACCTTCGCCCAGCTCACCGAGGATGCGGAGCATCGCATCGAAATCGTGGCCCGGTTCCTGGCCGTTCTCGCCTTCTTCAAACAAGGCGCCGTCCAGTTCAGGCAGGACGGGCCGTATGCTCCGCTGCACCTGAGATGGATGCCCGGCGTGGACGACGAGATGTCCGATGTGAATATCAGCGAAAGGGATTTTGCATAAGATGAACAGCGAGAACGCCTCTTCCAGCCGCCCCGAATACGTGGATTTCACCGTGGATGATTTTCCCGGAGGCCTGAACGCCTGTGTGGAGGCGATTCTGATGGTCGCTGACCAGCCGCAGCAGGCGGAGGATCTCGCGCGCGTGCTCGCCGTGGACGAGGATGCGGTCGAAGGGGCGTTGGAGACGCTGCGCGAATCCTATGAGGCGGAACATCGCGGATTCGAACTGCGTCATACCGCGCGTGGCTGGCAGTTCGCCAACCGTTTGGAATTCGAGCCGGTGGTGTCCGCCTTCGTGACCGACGGGCAGACCGCCCGCCTCAGCCAGGCCGCGTTGGAGGCGCTGGCCATCGTGGCCTACAAGCAGCCGGTGACCCGCGCGCAGATCGCCGCCATCCGCGGCGTGAATTCCGATGGCGTGGTCCGTTCGCTCACCGTGCGCGGGCTGGTGCGCGAGGAGGGTACGGATCCCGATTCGCGTGCGGCGCTGCTGGTCACCTCGGGTCTGTTTTTGGAGAAGATGGGATTGGAATCCTTGGATCAGCTGCCGTCGCTGGCACCGTTCATGCCGAGTCCGGAATCCGCGTTGCGTGAGGCGCAATCCGAGGAATAGGGCCGATTTCACGGTGGGTTCGCAACACGCCCACTACTTATGGTCATTATGACTATAAGTGATATGCTCATGCGCGACCGTATAGAAAGGCGCGAGCATGGGCATCGGCAATGTTTCGGAGAGACGGCTGCAATCGCCGCACGTCGGCGTCTCCGTCGTCATTCTGGCGCTGGGCCCGGGCTCCGATGACGCCTCGTCCGCGTCCGTCGATACCGATGACGGCGCCTCGTCGAAAACCACATCGCCGGTTCCGCGGCAGGCCGTCCCGCACCGCCGACTCTGGATGCCGTTGGTGCGCCGCACCCGACAGCCGTATCTCGGCATGTGGGCGCTGCCCGGCGAAGACGTCAGCGCCGATGAGACCTTGGAACACGCCGCGTGCAAGGCGTTGGAATCCACCACCGCGTTGACTCCGCGCTATCTCGAGCAGCTGCGCGCCTTCGGCGGGCCCGACCGCTCGCAAGGCGGCCTGCCCATGGTCACCGTCGTCTACTGGGCGATGGTGGGGCGGACGGAGACCTGGACACCCGATTCCATCGACGATATGCGGTGGTTCGCCGAAGACGAGCTTCCCGAACTGGCGTTCGACCACCGGCAGATCGTCGACTACGCGCTGCGTCGCCTGCGTACGACCATCGAATATCCCGACGTCGTCGCTCGTCTCATCGGCCCCACCTTCACCCTGCGCCAGTTGCACGGCGTGGTCGAGGCCATCGCCGGACAGACGGTCGATCTGGCCAACTTCCGCCGCAGGATCCTCGCCTCGGGCGAACTGGAGGACACGGGGGAGAAGATCCGCGAAGGCCGGCAACGTCCCGCCGCCGTCTACCGCTATGTGCCTCGCGCCGAGCGCGACGCCGCCTCATGGACGCGCGGACTGTTCGGCGACGAGCTCCATCGCATCAATCAGGAACTGCGGCTCAGGCGCGAATCGGACGCGCGCGCCTTCGACGACCCGCTTTCGGCGCTGGTCCCGCACCGCGGATAGGCGCCCCGCATTCGTGGCGCGCCATCGGCACGCCGCCCATCGATATCACACCACCATGAGAGAAGGAATGATGACCACAGCACAGACATCGCCATCGGCGCGGCCCGCGGCGGCGCGCGCGGACGGTATGCTCACCCGCAACGAGCGTCTCGACCGGCTGCCGTTCAACAAAGCGCATCGCAAACTTCTGGTCGCCTCCGGCATCGGCTGGGCGTTCGACGCCATGGACGTCGGCCTGGTGTCGTTCGTCGTCGCCGCCATCGCCGCCGACCCGCATTTCAACCTCAGCGCCACGGAGAAATCGTGGGTGCTCTCCATCGGATTCGTCGGCATGGCCATCGGCGCCGCCCTGGGCGGTTTCGTGGCCGACCGGGTGGGCCGCAAAACCGTGTTCGCCGCCACGCTGGTGATCTTCGGCCTGGCCAACGCCGGCATGGCCTTCAGCTGGACCCTGGCCGCGCTGCTCATCGCCCGCTTCGTCATCGGCTTGGGATTGGGCGCGGAACTGCCGGTGGCCTCCACCTTGGTGTCCGAGTTCTCGCCGACCGCGCAGCGCGGGCGCATGACCGTGCTGTTGGAGTCCTTCTGGGCCGTCGGCTGGATCATCGCGGCGATGATCGGCTACTTCGTGATTCCGAACACCGGCGACTGGGGTTGGCGCTGGGCGCTGCTCATCGGCGCGCTGCCGTTGCTGTACGCCATCGTCACCCGCGCGCACATCCCCGAATCCGTGCGATTCCTCGAGGCGCAGGGCCGCGAGGACGAGGCCGAGAAGGCCGTGCGGTATTTCGAAGCGGCCTCGGGCGTCGCTCCGGTCGATTCCCCCAAGGGGCATCCGCTGCCGAAGATCAGGACGCGCGAGCTCTTCGGATCCAAGTACATCGCCCGCACCGCGGCCATCTGGGCCACCTGGTTCTTCGTGAACTTCTCCTACTATGGCGCGTTCACCTGGATGCCGAGCCTGCTGGCCGACCAGTTCGGTTCTCTGACCAAATCCTTCGGCTACACCCTGGCGATCTCCATCGCCCAGCTTCCCGGCTATTTCCTCGCCGCGTGGCTGGTGGAGGTCTGGGGCCGCCGCAAAACCCTGAGTGTGTTCCTCGCCGTCTCCGCCGTGGCAGCCTTCCTGTTCTCGCAGGCCGGTTCCGTGGCTCTGGTGCTGGTGTTCGGCATGCTGCTGTCCGCCTCGAACCTCGGCGCGTGGGGCGTGCTCTACGCCGTGACGCCGGAGATCTACCCGACCCGTCTGCGCGGCGCCGCAGCCGGAGCGGCCGCCGCCTGCGGCCGTGTGGCCGCCATCATCGCGCCGCTGCTGGTGCCGTGGTTCCTGACCATGTCGGGCGGCGACAAGACGGTCGCCTTCGTCATCTTCGCCGCCGCGTTCGTGTTGGCCTGCGTCGCGGCCCTGTGCCTGCCCGAACGCAAGGGCCTCGATCTGGAGGATTAGCCCGTTCTCCTGTCGTCTCCCGCGCACGCCGTGGGGTCCGCCGTTCGATGGCCGCCCCTCGCGGCGTGCGCGGTTTTTTTCGTTTTCGAGGGCTGTCGCGCAATGCGCGTAGCATTGTGTCGGTTTGTGTGTAAGGGGCCGGCGATTCGCCGGCGCAATCTGGAACCCAGGAATCAACAGGAATTAAGAGAGGTATTTCATGGCGGTTCGCGGTGATATCCGTAATGTGGCGATCGTGGCTCACGTCGACCACGGCAAGACCACGCTGGTCAATGCCATGCTCCAGCAGTCCCACGTCTTCTCCGAGCGTGAGGAGGTCCCCGACCGCGTGATGGACTCCAACGATCTGGAACGCGAGAAGGGCATCACCATCCTCGCCAAGAACACGGCCGTGCAGTACACCGGCCCGCTGGCCGAGAAGTACGGCCACCCCGAGGGCATCACCCTCAACATCATCGACACCCCCGGCCACGCCGACTTCGGCGGCGAGGTGGAACGCGGCATCTCCATGGTCGACGGCGTGGTGCTGCTCGTCGACGCTTCCGAAGGCCCGCTGCCGCAGACCCGCTTCGTGCTGCGCAAGGCCCTCGAGGCCAAGCTGCCGGTGATTCTGTGCGTCAACAAGGTGGACCGTCCCGACGCGCGCATCGAAGAGGTCGTGGGCGAGGCCTCCGACCTGCTGCTCGGCCTGGCCGACGACGTGCAGCACGAAGGCGTCGACCTCGACCTCGACGCGCTGCTCGAACTGCCGGTGATCTACTGCGCCGCCAAGGCCGGCTACGCCTCCGTGAACCAGCCCGCCGACGGCGGACTGCCCGACAACGAGGACCTCGAGCCGCTGTTCGAGGCGATCATCTCCAACATTCCCGCCCCCGAATACGAGGAGGGCGAGCCGCTGCAGGCCCATGTCGCCAACATCGACTCTTCCGACTTCCTCGGACGACTCGGCCTCGTGCGCATCTACAACGGCACGCTGGAGAAGGGCAAAACCTACGGTCTGAGCCGTGTGGACGGATCCGTCGCGAACTTCCGCGTCTCCGAGCTGCTGCGCACGCAGGGCCTGGAGCGCATCCCCGTCACCTCCGCGGGCCCCGGCGACATCGTCGCCGTCGCCGGCGTGAACGACATCATGATCGGCGAGACCATCGTCGATCCGTCCGATCCGAAGCCCCTGCCGCTCATCCATGTGGACGATCCGGCCATCTCCATGACCTTCGGCATCAACGACTCCCCGCTGGCCGGCACCGAAGGCAAGGACCACAAGCTCACCGCCCGCATGATCAAGGACCGCCTCGACCGCGAGCTCATCGGCAACGTGTCCATCAAGGTGCTGCCCACCGACCGTCCCGACGCCTGGGAGGTGCAGGGCCGCGGCGAACTCGCCCTGGCCGTGCTCGCCGAGCAGATGCGCCGCGAAGGCTACGAGCTCACCGTCGGCCGTCCGCAGGTGGTCACTAAAACCATCGACGGCGTGATCAACGAGCCGATGGAGAACACCACCATCGACGTGCCCGAGGAGTACATGGGCACCGTCACCCAGCTCATGGCCGACCGCAAGGGCCGCATGGACTCCATGACCAACCACGGCTCCGGCTGGGTGCGTCTGCAGTTCACCGTGCCGAGCCGCGGTCTGATCGGCTTCCGCACCGCCCTGCTCTCATCCACGCGCGGCACCGGCATCGCCTCGTCGATCTCCGCCGGATACGCGCCGTGGGCCGGCAAGATCACCATCCGCCAGAACGGCTCCATGGTGTGCGACCGCAAGGGCATCGCCACCCCGTACGCCATGCAGCGTCTGCAGGCGCGAGGCAACTTCTTCGTCGACCCGCAGTCCCCGGTCTACGAAGGCCAGGTCGTGGGCGTGAACAACAAGCCCGACGAGCTCGACGTGAACATCACGCTGGCCAAGCATATGACCAACATGCGCTCCTCCACCGCCGACGTGCTCGAAACCCTCACCCCGCCGATCCGCATGAGCCTCGAGGAGTCGTTGGACTTCGCCAACGAGGACGAATGCGTTGAGGTGACCCCCGAGGCGATCCGCGTGCGTAAGATCATCCTCAACCGCGAGGACTGGTACAAGTGGCGCGCCAAGCAGCGCAGGCAGAACGCTCAGCAGGGCTGAGCATTCTGACGACCGTCGTTCTTCTTCGTCATTCCGAGCGGAGCGCAGCGGAGTCGAGGAATCTCTTCGGATATCAGTATGAGATCCCTCGACTTCGCTCGGGATGACGCGGGTTGGCACGGCTGCTCCGCTCAGAATGACGGGTCTGTGATCCGGAATGACGTGAATAGGTTTCCAGCATCCTCTCTTGGAAAAGAGAGGATGTTTTGTTATGGGGCGCTACACTGACGGGTATGACTCAATCCGACATCGCCTCCGAGAACGCCCTGCTGCCATGGAGCCACCGCCAGAACGCCGCGGTGCGCATCGCCGTCACCCTGCTTGCGGGCGCGGGTTCGGCTCTGATCGGCACCTTGGCCCACCGCATGGGCGCGTCGTCCAATATTCCCTACGGTCTTGCGCTGGCGTTCGCGGTCATGGGACTGTCGGCATGGTGCGCGCGGGCCCGGCTCGACGTCAGCGGGCTGGCGCTGCATCTGATTGCCTCGTCGGCCACCGCGTGGGGTGTGGCGCTGAGCACCACCAGCTCCAACGCGCTGATCGTGATCAGATTCAGTGCCGAACTGCCGTTCTTCAGCGAACACGCGGGAAACATCTGGCTGTACGGTCTGATCGCGATTCAGGTGGCGATGGCGCTGATGCCCGACCGGTGGTTCGTGGTCCCTCCCAGAACCGTCATCGACCGGGACGCGGAACACCGTGACGATGCTCAGCCGGCCAACGACGATCAATAGCCCGGCCCGCACGTCTCGACGGTGATGTCCGCGGATGCGGGTGTCCGGATGCGGGGCGCGGACGTGAACGGGTACAGTGAGGCCTATGACTGGAATAACGCTGACCTATTTGGGTCCGGAAGGCACCTTCACGCATCAGGCCGCCATGACGGCGGCCGACATGCTCGCGCCGCTCTGTGAGGGAACGCGCCCCGAACTGATTGCCGCGCCCGATGTGCCGTCGATTATGCGGGCCGTGGAATCGGGGGAGTCCTGGGGTGTGATCGCGTGGGAGAACAACGTCGAAGGCTATGTGGTGCCGAATCTCGACGCTCTGATCGACTCGCGCGACATCGCCGGCTTCGCCCGCGTCGGCGTCGACATCACTTTCGACGCCTTCGTGCGTGACCGTTCCGACCGTCCCTCCGACGAGTCCCCCTCCCGTCATTCCGAGCGCAGTCGAGGAATCCCACCCTCCGAACCACTCGACGCCGCCGCTCTCCGCGCCCTGCGCGGCGCCACCGTCAGCGCGCACTCGCACGGCCTCGCCCAATGCAAGCGCTTCATCGCCGAATACGGTCTGGTCCCCGAGCCGGCCAGCTCCAACGCCGCCGCCTGCCGCGACCTCGAACCCGGACAGATGGCGTTCGGCCCAAGCATCTGCGGCCCGCTGTACGGTCTGCGCACCGTCGCCAAGGGCGTGCAGGACTACCAGGGCGCCCACACCGAGTTCCTGGTGCTCGCCCCCCGCGTGACGGTGATGGAGCTGCTCGCCCACGCGCGCGAGGACGAGGTGGCCGAATATGAGACCATCATCACCTTCATTCCCCTAAGCACCGGACCCGGCGTGCTGGCCGACCTGCTCGACGTGCTGCGCGACGCCGGCCTGAACATGACCAGCTTCATCTCCCGCCCGATCAAAGGCCATGACGGCACCTACAGCTTCATCGTCACCATCGACGCCGCGCCATGGCAGCAGCGTTTCCAGAGCGTGCTCACCGAAGTGGCCGAGCATGGCGACTGGGTGAAAACCCTCGCCGTGTATCCGCGCCGGGAGCGGCCGAACCCGCCGGTCGACGATTGGATGCTGCCCCAAGCGGCGTGCATCTCGACGACGCGCGTCTGCCCGAAGGATTCGACCATGACGACGCGGTGAGAAGGGAGTTGCTGTGGTAGAGAAGACGAACGCCATCGAACATCGAGCGCCATCAGGCGGCGATCCGTCCGTCATCGGCGTGGTCGGACTCGGACTGATCGGCGGATCGCTCGCCCGCAGACTGGTCGACCGCGGACGGACGGTGGTGGCATGGAACCACCGCCCGCATCCGTACGAGCAGGCGCGCCGCGACGGCATCATCTGTGAGGATTCGCTCGCCGGGCTCGTGGCCGCGAACCCCGACGTGCTGGTGCTGTGCAATCCGCTCAAAGCCATGCCCGCCATCCTCGCCGAACTCAAACCGTTGTTGGACGCATGCCCGAACGTCACGCTCACCGATGTGGGCAGCGTCAAGGGCATGGTGCGCGAACAGGTCGAGGCCGCCGGCTTGGGGAGTCGGTATGTGGGCGCTCATCCGATGGCCGGCAACGAGCGTTCCGGCTGGAGCGCGGCCGACCCGCATCTCTACGACGATGCCCTGTGGGCGATTACCGTCGACGCGGACACGGCGTATGATCGTTTCCTCGCCGTGGCCCGGTTCGTCGTCGACGCGGTGGGAGACAGGGCGATCGTCCTCGACGACGACACCCATGACCGCGCCGCCGCGCTGATCTCCCACATGCCGCATGCGGTCGCCACCGCGCTGATCAACGAACTGGTGGATGACCCCATCCGCAACATCGCCGCCGCGCTGGCCGCCGGCTCATGGCGCGATATGACGCGCGTGGCGCTCACCGATCCCGATCGCACGCGCGCGATGATCGAAGAGGACGCGGCCAACGTCGAAACCCTGCTGCGTCATATGGCCACGCGACTCAACGCCGTGGCCGACCAGCTGCATGATGGGGACGCGGACGCATTGACGGAGTTCTTCGCCGCGGGCCAGCCGTTCAGGGACTACAAGGCGGCGGCGAACACGCGAAAGGATATCTCCGATGCCGCCGCAGGGCAGGCGGAATCCGCTGCGACGCAACCGCTGGCGATTCCCCATGACGGATGGCAGCGAGCGCTGTTGGAGTCGGCCCTGCGCGGCGAGCATATCGTCGCCGTCGTGGACGACCGTGAGATGCGCGTGTCCGTGCGCTCGCGCGTGTGAGACTTGCGGGACCGACCATCACCTCACGGGCGGATGTCGGGGCGTTCGGGAACGGGTTTGATGGTGGCGATGACATCGGCTTCGATGGACACGCGCTGGGCCGGGCGTGATCCGTTGGCCGCCGCGTCGCGCGTCAGCTCGAGCGTGCGGCCGTCCATGCGCGCACGTGCCCCACGAAATCACGGAATTTGGTGCGATGGTCGGTCGGGTCGACCCCGTCGATCACCCGCACCACAATGCGCGATCCAGCCGGTATCTCCTGTGGCAGCGCCATGATAAGCCCCTTTCGTGAAACGACGATGTCCGACTATTCATCAGAATACTCGGGTAAGCTGGCGGATACCGTGAACATCAGGGGAGGGGAGACGATGCCATGCGTTTCGATGAACAGCTGCACGAGTATCTCTCCTATCTCAAAGCGAATCGTGGCTTGAGCGAGAACACGCGCAAGGCGTACGGTTCCGATGTGGGGGAATGCCTGCAATTGTTGGAATCGCGGGGCATCGAAAACCTGTCGGAGATCACATTGGAGGATCTGCGCGGCTGGATGGCCCACGAGTCTCGCTCGCACGCGCGCAGCAGCATGGCACGCAAAACGGTGGCGGTCCGAGGGTTCTTCGCATGGGCGCATGACCACGGCGTCACCGCCGCCGACCCGGCCGCCACGCTGATGACGCCGAAAATCCCCGACACGCTGCCCACGGTGCTCACCGAATCGCAGGCCGAACAACTGCTGGGCGCTCCCGCGGCGACATCCGAGCGGCGCGCCACGGCTTCGCCGCAGCAAGCCGTGCGCGGAACCGCGCCGGTCGCCCTACGCGACGCGGCGATTCTCGAACTGCTGTACGCCACCGGCATCCGCGTGGCCGAGCTGGTGGATTGAACGTCGCCGACGTGGATTTCGCCAACCATACGTTGAAGGTGATGGGCAAAGGCAACAAACAGCGGGTGGTGCCCTTCGGCGTGCCCGCCTCGCACGCCCTGCAGGATTGGGTGGAGCACGGTCGGTGCGCCATGACCCGTGCGGCGCTCGCTTCCTCGCATGGCGCGCGGAAACCGGATGATGCCGGCGACGCGCTGTTCGTGGGGCAGCGTGGAGGACGGCTCGACCAACGCGTCGCGCGCGAGGTTGTGCACCGGGCCGCGCGCGAGGCCGGCGTGCCCGACATCAGCCCGCACGCCCTGCGGCACAGCGCCGCCACCCATCTGCTGGACGGCGGCGCCGATCTGCGCGAGGTGCAGGAGATGCTCGGCCACTCCTCGCTGCGCACCACGCAACGGTATACGCATGTGTCCATCGAACAGCTCAAAGCCCGCTACGGACAGGCCTTCCCCCGCGCGTAAGACGCGTTCGGCCAGTCGAAGCGACGGGGCGCATCAAACGCCCCCGCGCGTCGTTCGCACGGCTTACCGAGAGGCCAAGCGGACGGCCAGCTCCACGGATCCCACGCTGTATCCGCTGCACGCGTAGGTGGCGACCGTTTTCGCATGCTCGCCATGCGCCACGACCAGCAGCGGCAGCTTCTCCGGATCGACGAAGGTGATGCGCGCCAGCCGTTCGGCGATCGCCGCCTCGCAGCCGTAGCGCGTGACCGGCAAGAGGAGACGGTCCAGCTGGTCGACGATCGCCTTCGCCGGCGGAGTGTCTTCCGGACAGGTCGCGACGATCAGCGTGGGGCCGTGCTCCTCGCCCGCCTGCCCGACGCGCTCCTGATACGCGCGCAGCTCGTCGAGCACATGGATGCTGGGTTCGGAGCCGTTCGCGTCGAGCACGCACAGCACCGCCGGCGATCCGGCCCGCCCATGCTCGTCCATAAGACCGCGCAGGGTGCGTTTCGCGCCATCGTCCGCGGTGAGCGCGACCTCCTCCAGTTCGATGCGGTTCACCAGCTCGTCCTCGCGCGGCTCGCGCCACAGCAGTTCGATATCCGCCTCGTCGCCTTCGACGACGTCGAACACGCGCTCAGCGGCCAGCTGGTTGCCGTTGGGCAGACGGGTGGTGGTGATGAGGCGATACCGTCCGGCGTCCAACGTCACCGTCATGCATCCGTCATGCCACGGATGGTCGGTGAGGTCCAGCGATGTGTAATCCAATCCATGGTCGGTCTGGCACAGCCTGCCCAGAGTCCAATCCGCGGCGTAGCGGGGCGAGGTACGCTCGCCGGCGCGCAGCCGCAGGACCGCAGGCGGGGCGGCCGTTGGTGATGGGATTGCCTGCGACATGGCTCCATCCTTGCGGTTGGGCGGGGTGTGCGGAACGGTTCGCCAATCCGACCCGTCGAAGCATTGCGGCAGTCGGTTCTGGGGGTCGAGTCTGGCGGGCACTCCCAGCGCGCGGCACGCGCGTACGAAGGCGATGGCGCGACGCAAAGGCGTGTCCCGGATATCCAACGGCAGCGCGGGCTCAAGCGCGTTATGCGCTGACGCGGCCGCGTCCGGATCGGGCGGTGCCGTGCCGGGCCGGCCATCGACTCGTCCAAATCGGCCAACATCCGGTACAACGATTGCGGGTCGGTCCGCAGGCGCTTCCGCTCGTCGGCCGTGAGGCGGTTGTGCAGCATGAGTCGGTGTTCGGTCAGCTCCTCGTCGTCCACCGGGCGTTGAGCACGTATTCGCGCCAGATTTCGCGCGCCTCGTCGTCATCCATGTCGGCCAGCCAACGCGAGAACGTGCCGGATCTCACGACCTTGGCGCATTCGTAGGCGTCACGCAACTGCATGCCGGTCACATCGGCCAGATCCTTGGCTCGCAAGGCCCGCACCAGTTCGAGACGGTCGGCGTCATCGTCGGCGATCAGGAAGCGCTTACCGTCGGCCAGTTGCCGCCGGCTCGGACAGAAGCCCGTCCATACGGGCGTCGCCGGTGCTCGAAAGCCGCGCGAAATCCTCCAATCGGGCCACGCGCATGGCCTCCGCCCGCGCGGCGCGCGCCGCACCGCAGGCGCGTTCGTCGGCGGTCAACCGTTGGGCGCGCGAGGCGTTCGAGGGAGGCGCGGTCAGATCGGTCAGCCGCCATCCGTCCGGGCTGGGGACTCGTCGTCCAATGTGAGCATCACCGAAGAGACCTGTGCCGTGTCCAGCGTCGTTTCGGCGAAGCTGTCGCCATACGCGGCGTGCACGCGCACGGAGCCTTTGCCCAACGTCAGCGACGCCGTCCCCGAATCATCCGTGTCGAGGGCTGCGATCGTCGAGTATTCGGCCATATTGAGCAGTTGGAACGACACGGTCGCCCCGCGCGCCGGCGTCGTTCCGTCATGTTTCGTCACGCGCACCGTAAGCCGTGTGACGGGCGCGTAATGGTCGGTCACGTTCTCCAACAGTTCGTATCCGTCGCCGCCGGCCGAACGCGAGACGTTCACGTTGCCGCACGAATAGTCGCTGACACGCGCGTATGCACCAGCATCGCGCGGGTGCGGCGCGGTCGAACCAGCCGCGGTCGAGCCGCTCCTCCGGCTCGCAGGCGCCCATGAACCGCCATACGCCGTCGATGCGCGCTCGACCCAGGCGTGGTTGTCGTCGCAGTGCGCCCAGCGCGGCGTGTAGATCTGCCGGGCGGGGATGCCGATCGAGCGCAGCGCCGTGACCAGCAGCGTCGACTCCTCGCCGCACCGGCCGACGCCGCGGTTCCAATGCGCCGGCCGGCGAGATGGTCCGCCCGTCGGTGGGAGCGTAGGTCACATGCTCAGCGCACCAATAGTTCGCCTCGATGGCGGCATGCTCCATATCAAGCCTTGGACGCGCCCGCACAGCTCCGTCCAGATCCGTTCGCGGCAGGGGACGAACGCTCGTTGTTGACCCGCGGCCATGCCATAATGCCGAACACGTCATCGGGCAACGCGCGTGTCCAGCCCATCTCACGCCGCAGCATCGCCGCTGGCGCGCGCACTCCTCCAGAGCCGCGCGCCCGTCGCGCAGGTCGAAGGGCCAGCGCGTCGGCGAACATGCGCAACAGCATGTCGGTTATCGCGTATGGGCGTAAGGGATTGTTCGAGGCGTTGACGTTCATCGTGCGGCACCTTTCGTGAGCGATTGGCCTACGCGGAGCGCGAAAGGCGACGTTCTATGGAAGAGAATTAACATAACAGTAACATTGGTGGAGGCTCGTCTCGGCGGCAGCGCCGGGATGTCTCCGGCAAAGGTGCCATATCAACCTGTGGAATTCGTGGGTTTTCCGCGTGAATTCGTTATGAGCCTTGCGCAAAAACCGAAGTGACGCAATGAAACGGGCATATTTCGAGATGGCGATTGTGCCTGTCGCGCTTGTGCGGCACAATGACAATCAATCAAGCAAAGGGGTGGCGCTGGCACAACCGGCGGAGCCCCATTTTGCGTGAAGCGGGGTGCGAATCCCCGCAACCCAATGAATAGGAGAAACCATATGGAAGAAGAAAGCTCTCGCTTTCGCCGCCGCGGTCTGCGCCACCGGCTGCTGCTGAGCGCTGCGGCGCAGCAACTCCGGCGACGCCGCCTCCGACGCATCATCCGCTACGGCTGCGAGCCGCAGAACCCGCTGATCCCGGGCAACACCAACGAGACTGCGGCGGCCAACCGATCGATCTGCTGTTCGCCAAGCTCGTTGCCTTCGATGCCGAAGGCAACGCCGAGAACGAGGTCGCCGAGTCCATCGAGGCCAACGAGGACAACACCGAATACACCATCACCCTCGAGGACGGGCTGGACCTTCACCGACGGCACTCCCGTCACCGCCGAGTCCTTCACCAAGGCCTGGAGCTACGTGGCCAACGCCGCCAACGGCCTGGTCAACTCCGGCTTCTTCAACATCATCGAAGGCTATGAGGCCCTGCAGGACACCGCGAACCTCACCGGCGACGAGCAGCTCTCCGGCCTGACCGTGGTGGACGACACCACCTTCACCGTCAAGCTCACCGAGCCGAGCTCCACCTTCCCGATTCAGGTGGGCTACACCGCCTTCGCCCCGCTGCCCGAGTTCTACGACGACCCGGAGGCCTTCGGCGAGAACCCGGTGGGCAACGGCCAGTACAAGCTGGACCACTGGACGCACGACTCCGAAATCGCCCTCGTCAAGAACGACGACTACAAGGGTACGCAGCCCGCTCAGAACGACGGCGTGACCTTCAAGGTCTACACCGACGTCGAGGCCGGCTACGCCGACGTGCAGGCCGGCAACCTCGACGTGATGGAGACCGTGCCGTCCTCCGCCACCGCCACCTTCGAAACCGATGAGACCGTCCAGGCCTACAACGAGGCCGGCTCCGTGATCCAGACCTTCACCTTCCCGTCCGATCTGGAACACTTCGCCGACGACGAGGAAGGCCACCTGCGTCGCCAGGCCATCTCCCGCGCCATCGACCGTCAGAACATCGTCGACAAGGTGCTCAACGGCGTCGGCACCCCCGCCACCGACTTCACCGCTCCGGCGATGCCGGGCTACTCCGATTCCCTCGAAGGCAGCGAGGTGCTCACCTACGACGCCGACGCCGCCAAGGAGCTGTGGGAGCAGGCCAACGCCATCAACGCGTGGGACAACGACAACGACAAGCTCACCATCGCCTACAACGCCGATGGTGGTGCCAAGCCGATCTACGACGCGATCGTGAACTCCATCACCAACGCTCTGGGCATCCAGTGCGAGACCAACCCGATCGCCACCTTCTCCGAGTTCCGTGAGTCCATCTCCAACCGCACCATGGAATCCGCCTTCCGCACCGGTTGGCAGCCCGACTACCCGTCCGCCGAAAACTACCTCAAGCCGCTGTACACCACGTCCGCGGCCGACGGTCTGGGCTCGAACGACGGCGACTACAAGAACCCCGAGTTC